>CALAJV010000011.1 GCA_937922805.1 uncultured Acidimicrobiales bacterium
GGGACTGTTGTTGGGTTAGGTGCGGTTGGGGTTGGTGCGGGTGTTGTTGTTGTTTCTGACACTCCTGAGGTTCTTGGTAGGTCTGATGCTCCGGGTGGGTTAACAGAGGAGCCAGGTCAGAACCCACAAACCCAACCAGAGACGCCCGTCGCAGAACCAGGGAGCGGGTCTGGAGTAATTCCAGACCTAGCTCCCTATATCGGTGATCCACTAGACCCTTCAAGTCTGCCAGACAGTGAAGAATCACTTCCGGCGTCCCCAATAGCTCCCGGTTCCGACGAAGATCTTACGTCGCCCGTCCCTCTACCTTCCAACCCGGACAGCGACCAATCAGCCAACCCGGACTCGGTGCCCGAGATAACGAACTCCGGGGATGACGACGAAACCAAGTCCGAGAAAGACGACACCGATAAAGACGAAGATGATGATGACGAGGTTGCTCGACCGTTCGTGCCTGGTCATCGGTCTGGCAGGGACATGCCTGCGGAACCTCTCTCTGGACCACTAGGGGATAAAATTATTCCGGCTCCGGCTCGGCGAATTAACGACCTTACCGGTCGGCGTTCGGTGCCGGATCCAGGTACTAATTCGCAGCCTGATACTGACATCAGTGCTGATACCGGTGCTGGTTCGCAGCCTGATACTGATGCCGGTGCTAATTCGCAGTCTGATACCGATACCGATGCTGGTTTGGTTAGTCAGGACACGGTTAAGCGAGCTGCCGGTATTGCCGATTTCCAGCGTGAGTATGATCGGTCATTGCGCGACGCCGACAGTTGGCGTGACCATCAGAGGAAGCAGGGGATTGAACCGGAGGAGCGTATCTACGCTCCAGACTACGACGAGTGGTCGGATGGGACCCCTCACGATGAGTTAAGTAGACGGGAGCAGGGGCACTACGATCAGCTGAACCGTGAAGCCGAGAACTGGCGTGACCTTCAGCGGCAGCGGGGGGTAAATCCTAACGGTGGTTCTGATGGCGGTTCGTCTAGTACCAGTTCCCTAACCTTGGAAGGTACTGCCAACGCTATCCAACCACTAGCTATCCAACCGCTAGCTATGACCGAACAGACCGACGGCGGCGATACCGGACTAACAGATGACTCAGATGCTGATTCGACGGACAGCTTTGCCCCTGCGTCTGATGCTGATTCGACGGATAGTTCTGCTCCGACACCCGCTTCAAAGGCGGACGCCCAATCTGATTCTGGCTTCGTAAACGCTGCAGAGGTTGAGCGAATGGCCAAGATTATCGAATTTCAGCGTACGTATGACCAACTGTTTCGCGATGCCGATAGTTGGCGCAAGCATCAGAACGATCAGGGCATCGAGCCCGACGAGCGGATCTATGCCCCCGACTATGACGAGTGGCCAGATGGAACCTCACATGAAGAGCTACAAGCAAGAGAAGACGGTCACTACGAGCAACTGAACCAGGAGGCCGAGAACTGGCGGAACCTTCAAACTCAGCAGGGCACAGATCCCGATGATGGTGGTTCGACTAGTTCGTCCGGAAGCGCAGCGTCACCTGAACGTTCAACGATCGAAGGTTCTTCGAATGCTCAACGCTCCGGTAGCAGCGTTGAGCCGTCGGCGATGGCTGGTCCCCCGGACGACTATGACATCGAGCCAGGTTTTCGTCCGAGTAACCGCCCGTGGGTAGATCCTGCGCCCGATCCGGTACCCGAGGGGGTACTGGGAGGAGAGATCATCCCCGCCGAGCCTCGCCGAGTCGAACCATTTCGACGTACGGGCACTGGTTCTGCCCAATCCAACGATCAGACTTCGGACGATCAGAAAAAACAAAGCCTTAAGGATTTCACCGACAACCTCCTCGGACGAAACAGACCAAATAGCCAGACGTCTAGTCCTGATCCGCAGCAAGATCCCGTTTCGAATAGTTCGGGTCCTTCTACTACGTCCAGTCCGCAATCGAAGTCGACACCGCCCAAAACAAAAACCGAACGAGAAGCCGAACTTTTCCGAAACAACGAGATTAAGAACGGACGACGGCCACATGGCATAGCCGAGAAACAGCGAGAACTTGATGCTGAGCGAATCCTTGACAACGCTCGGGGTGCAGTCGACCAAGATCCGACCGACCCCGAAGCCAAGAACGACTATCAAAAGGCCTTGGACGACTATCAAGACGCCAGAATCAAGCGAATTCAGGGGGAGCACGACGATGCCAAAAAGTGGCGACAGCTATCAGGTGAGGAAGACATCGATGATCACATTCTTGGGTACGAGTTCAGAGGAGCCGGCGGACTAGTCGAGCCGATAACAGCAGCAACGCTTGGCTTCGTTGACAACCCAACATTTTCTGTGCCGGTCGCACAACTTGGCAACGGTCCCATTATTGACGACACGGACTCTTCTAGCCCTACATCGGTGGGGGACTACAACGTTCAATCCGGTGAGACACTTTCCGGAATAGCCAACCGCAACAATGTCTCAATGGATGCTCTAAGGAACGCCAACCCCAGCATCGGTGACTGGACGAATATCCGGGCTGGACAAACCGTTCAGATCCCATTCGAAGGTGCTAGAACCTATGAGATTCAGTCAGGTGAGACCTTAGGGGGCATCTCCAACCGGACGGGGGCAACGCAACAAGAGGTCAGGGACGCCAACCCAGAAGTGTCCGATTGGACCAAGGTACAAGTTGGCCAAGTGGTCCAAATCCCTGGAGGGGAACCACCGGCGACCGCGAGCCCAGCACCGGCGTTGGCAAACGATGAAGACTCCTCCCCGACTCCCATAGGTGCGTCGGAGCAACCAGCTAATCGACTTGAGGAGCTGCTTTATCCCGAGCATCGTGGCCCACGACCCGAGCCAGAATTCTATGCTGATGTGGTCGAGCCGGGTGACACCATTATCGGAATTGCAGCCCGAAATAACGTCACACCCCAAGAGTTACGCGATGCCAACGGTCTTGGGGATCAAGCCTCGATACAAGTTGACCAATTTCTGAAGATCCCTATTTCCTCGGAAGGCTCGGTTGCGAACCCATTTGCCACCCCGGTTAGCCGACCAATAGTTTCTATTCCAGTCGATGACTACGACAACCTGCCTTGGCGAGTCGAGTGGAACATCGGAGATCGGCAAGACCTTATTCCTGAATTTCAAAAATGGGCTGCGGTGAACGACATACCAACCGACCTGCTTATGGCAGTCGGCTGGCAAGAGTCGAAGTGGCGACCCGGCGACGTGAGCGAAGATGGTGCTCAAGGAGTCACCCAACTAATGCCCAAAACCTCAGACTTCGTGGCCAAGGAGCTATTGAATGAGCCGGGCCTAGACCCGATGAAACAGGATGAGAACATCCAAATGGGGGCCCGGTACCTTCGACACCTGATCGATTTCGCTGAAGGCGACGTAGACAAAGCTCTTGCCTACTACTACCAGGGGCAAGGATCGGTTGAAGAACGCGGCAACTTCGATGACACCGACGTCTACATTCGTAGCGTGAAAGAGAATAGAGCCATGTTTACTGACCGGCTCAACCGGTAGAGCTTGATTGAGGAAGACGACGCTGCCGCCAAGTGGCTTCAAACAGCTTCAATCAGTGGTTGGAGCGATCAGACGTAAAATTTCGGAAAAGGTGTGAGCAAGGTAGAATTAGAAGGTCGCCGTCATAACGGTGCCGAGTAGACATAGCTTGGGTGGGTCTCGATGTGTGCAAAGTGTTTTTCGAACAATACCGATTTTGGTGTGCGTCAAGATGATCCGAGTCGCCCGAATGGCAGCCGACCCAACTGTCGCAGCTTTGGGTTTCGGCGAGCGATCTCGGCCAGCCTGGCGCTCGCTGGATTCGGCGGAGTTTTAGCGGCCACTCCCGCAGCAGCGCTCGAGCCAGACTACGGCGTCGACGAGATCGAAAGCTTCGACAGCGAACCAGAACCAGAACCAGAGCCGGAACCGGAACCAGAACCAGAGCCGGAACCAGAACCGGAAGATTCCGACAGCAACGGGAACACCAGTGCACCGACCTATTCGGGCACCGCAGAGTCTTCTTCGCCAAAAACCGAAAGAAAATCACTAGAGCAAACGCCGGTTGATTCGGGAACTAGCCGAGTATCAGCACCGGTTGAGGCTGACTACCACTCGGCCGCTTTCGGTCATCAGATTGGAAGTCAAGGTAACGGCACCGTCGGCAATAGTGCTGGCGACGTTGCAGCTACTAAGGCCGTTGAATCCAGGCCATCCTTCCAGAGCCGTTCTGACGAACAAGCGGGTGAGTCGAATCAAATCCAGATATCGACGCCCACTCCAAGATCGGCGCCGAAGCTAGATAGCTACGAACCCGGCCCAGATGCTGCCGACCCGCTGGAAGCATTTGGTGGGTCCGGAGATGCTGTGGCCGATGCAACTAGCGGTAGCGAGTCAAGCCTCCCAGGCGACCAAGCTCGAAGGGCAGACGCTTTCTCGGCCAATCAAGACCGTGAGCTAACTGAACTCATCGAATCGCTTCCCGAGGACATACCGCCCGAGGAGTTTGAAGCTCGTATTGAGAAGCATGTCGCAGCCGAGAAGCAAGCTCGTCTGGAATTCGACGAGGCCAACATTGGTCTCACCGCTGCCGATCAGCGGCTAAAGGCCACCGGACAATCAGCGCCGCGTGGCTTGGATCTGTATCACGGGTTACCTGAGACGGTTCAGGAGGCCGGAGCAGCAGTCACGTCCAAGACCGAGCCGACGTCCAGCCCGGTAGCACCGACGGGAATCGAGGATGACGAAACGATCGTGGACGATGACCCCGATCCCTACGACGCATTCGGAAACAACTACGACACCCACTCCGAGGCCAGAGTCGCCGACTTAATGTCTGAGGCGCAATCGATGAAAGCGAACTATTCGCTCGGCCTCAACGATCAGCACGGTGATATCGGAAGCCCGATGAATGGCGTGGACCCGGGGCTCTACACCAACTCGTTTGGAACCGGCATAATCGGAAGTCAAGACAACGATGAGCTAGCCATCTCGAAGCGGGCGATGAGCCGTTATCGAGTAACGATCAACGGCAAACCGTATGAGCTTGATGAAGACCAGCTTGACCGGTTGGTGGTCATAGGTAACGGCGGATCCGACCTACTGATCGGTTCCGACCGGTCAGAGATCTTCATCGGCTCGGACGGCCCGGACACAATCTTGCCTGGTGGTGGCAGCGACTTTGTCGCTGGCGGTCGACAGTCAGACAGGATCTTGGTGAAGAACTCGACTGACCTGTCACCAAACATACTCATCGGTGGCCCAGGCCACGATCTCATAAGAGGTGGTCCCGGGGACGATTACCTTGCCGGGAACCAGGGTACTGACTGGATCTTCGCTGGCGCAGGATCCGACGTGGTGTCGGGAGGGTTAGACGCTGACCTTATTTACGGGCACCGAGGTGATGATATTCTGCTCGGCGGCAGCGCGAACGATTACATCGACGGGGGCGAAGGCAACGACTATGTATTGGGTGGCCCGGGCGACGATGTAGTGATCGGCGGCAACGATAATGACAGCATCGATCCTGGGCCCGGGAGCGACACCGTAGTTACCGGACCAGGCAGCGACCTAGTCGCCGACATCGATGTTGACCCTGACCGGACCTACGCGGAGGAAACCGATCGGGTGGCCTTGTCGGCCGGTGATGAGCGAATCTCGGTGGAGATCGAGATAGTGGACGGTTCGGATTCACCGTTTCGATACGACGCTACAACCGACATAGGCGCAACAGTCGAGTCGGACCTGGTAACACTTGCTTCGATCCCGGCTGGCAAGTCCTTGTTGGATAGCATTGCGGAGTCCGGCCATACCGTTCATATCCTGCCAGGGATTCCGTCATCCCAAGAAAGTGCCTACGCCTATTCTCGACCGACGTACCTGTCAAGGCTGCGAACGTCGGAAGAATCCTCCTCGCTGCAACCTGATGGAACGCCGGGTGAGGGTACCGACAGCGTCGTAGGCCTATACGCCGAACCCTCCGGTGATCCGAGCATGGAGTTGCTTCCGATCTCGAGCTTCGCTCATGAACTTGTCCACGCCGACGATCATGTCAACGGTACAGCGGCCCCGGGGCGGTCGGTAGAACTGGATGTCGACGGTAATGCGCTGGTAGACCGGCGCACGGGCTATCCAGTAGTTAGTGAGAACGACGAGTTGCGGGCTATGGGCCTTCCCTACGATCCTGAGGGTCGCCATGGTGCCGTAACCCTCTCGCCGGATCTTCTACAACCGAATCCGTCGGACTACAGCGAGAACCAGATTCGGGAGGAGCTACGGTTGCCGCCGGTGCTCAACTACCGTACATCTAACCCGATCGAATCGAATCGCTGGAGTAGTCTGTTCGGCTCCGAAACCGAAAGAGTCGGCATTCCGTCACAAGAGTATCGGGTCGATTGGTTCGATCAGCAGCAGGCTGACATGTATCAAGACTTTCGCCTCTCGCTTCTTCATAGCGCTACTCCCAGTAGAACAGTGGCTCTTAAAACATTCAAACAGCGCCAGGAACTAGATCGGGAAGCATTCGTCGAAGCCAGCGCAAGGTTAACAGAGTCGTTCGATCAGTTGGCGGTGTCACGTCAAGTGACGACTGACCAGGCAGCGGACTTGGAGAAGGTTCATTTCCAGCAGTGGCAAGATCTCATTAACGGTCCGCTCCGAGGCCATGGGTTCGGACAAGCTCGAAGCACCCTCGTTGCTAAACAGCAAATCGAAGCGGCGGCGCTAGAGGCAGCCCTTGCCAACAGTAACGACCGGTCGGCTCCGAGCAAGGAACTGCACTCTGAGGCTAACCGTTTTGTGGAAGATGTCAGAAACACTTCGTCCAACCTGAATGCCGTCGGACTACCAGACCGATGGCCAGAACCCTAATAGATTGACGGTTGTCCTAGAACGGTTGTCCTAGAACGGTTCTGCTTCTCCCAAGGTATTCCTCAACAGGGCGAGAGCAGCCATCTTGTCCAAAGGTTCGTTGCCGTTGCCACATTTAGGTGATTGGACACATGACGGGCACCCAGCATGGCAAGGGCATCGATCCAGAACTTGGGCGGTGGCGGCCAAATGCCGATCGGCGGCGGCAAAAGCTAAGTCGGCGATACCGGCGCCACCGGGGTAGGCATCGTGGATAAACACCGACGGCAACCCTGACTGTGGTGCTTCGGCAATTGACACGCCGCCAACATCCCAACGATCACAAATCGTGAACAGCGGCAAGATCCCTATAGCGGCATGCTCAGCTGCGTGTAACGCTCCCGGCAATGCAAAGTTGGCGATACCAGCCTCGCCGATACTTCTTGTTTGCCACTCGTACCAGACTGCGGTTGTCTTCAACTCTTCCGGGGGCAGCTCGAGATCTTCGGTAGCTAGAATCGATCGACTCCCCACTTCCTTCAACTGATATCCGTTGACCTGTGAGGTGACGTTGACTTCGCCCAGATGTAAGGTCGCAGATCCGACTTGTTTAGTCTTTTTGGATCGGAGCACTTCGATCGAAATCGTTGATTTGGCTTGCGTCCATGTGGTCCCATCGTCTCGTTCGACATAAGCGAGCCGTCCAGCAAGGTCGAGTTCGGTCACTTTCCAGGGTTGCCCTCGATGGAGGTAGACGGCTCCGGGATGGACGATGTTGCAGGCCCGACTCGCTTCAACCGTGCCAATTAGCGTTTCGTCCTCATCGACGATCTGGATTTCGCCACCGGACGCCGACCTTAAACTGAGCCGATGAAACGGTACGCCACCGCCATCCCAAACTGCTCGAGGTAGGCGCTGCCGGTCAGGCCTGATTCTCATCTGGTCGTTCAGAACGCAACGGTGTACCGCATCATCGAGGTCCCACCATTGCTCATCGGTATGACTAAGTGGTTTCTCGTATGCAGCGCAACCTAGATGCGGATCGAGAATATTCGGGTTCTCAACGTTGACCACCGCAGGTTCGGGGGCGCGTTCAAAAAGGTCGGTTGGGTTACTTACGAACCACTGATCAAGCTGATCATCTCCAGCTACCAGAACGGCCAGGGACGCTTGGGCGCTTCGGCCCGCTCGTCCTATTTGTTGCCACATCGACGCAATGGTGCCCGGAAATCCACACAGAACCGTGGCGTCGAGTCCGCCGATATCGATGCCGAGTTCGAGCGCGCTTGTCGCCACTACTGCCCGGAGCGACCCGGCTGCCAATTCGGATTCAATCTCTCGTCTTTCGGCCGCCAAATAGCCGCTTCGATAAGGGCGCACCGAGTTTCGAAGCTCTGGCGGTAAGGCTCGTGCTACGCCGGCCGCTACTCGTTCGGTTAACGATCGACTTCCACAAAACGCAATCGCTCGACGATCAGCCAAAACTAGTTCGGTAACCGCCCGGATAGTCTCTGTTGCCGGAGATTGTCTAACGCCTCGTTCTTTGTCAACGAAGGCCGGCTGGATTAGGGCGACGTTTCTGTCGCCACAGGGCGAGCCGTCGTTGGTGACAGCGGTTACTGGTTTGCCGCAAAGCTCGCTTGCCAGATGTTCCGGTTCGCCGATTGTGGCTGAGCAAAAAACGAATGTCGGATCGCTGCCATAGTGAGCACACAACCGTCGCAAACGTCGTAGAAGATGGGAGACGTGGGTTCCAAAGATGCCACGAAGCACGTGGAGCTCATCGATGACGACATAATCCAGTCGTTTTAGAAAGGTGCCCCACTTTGTGTGATGAGGCAGTAATCCATAGTGGACCATCTCAGGGTTTGTGAGTAAGACATTGGCGTTAGCCCGGGCCCAGGTGCGTTCTTCTCGAGAAGCATCGCCATCGTAGGCGACTGCTTTTAGTCCAGGGATTTCCAGTTGGCCGAACGAGCGGAGCTGGTCTTGGGCTAGAGCTTTCGTTGGGTACAACAGAAGTGACGTGCCGGAACGAAGCCCGGAGACAACCGACTCGGCTATCGGAAGTTGGAAGCATAATGATTTACCTGATGCGGTTCCGGTCGCTACAACCACTGATGCTCCTGACCGCAACAGGTTGATGGCTTCAGCCTGATGAGAGTACAAACCATTGTCGGGCACACCGTGAGCGATTGAATCGGGGAGAGGCTTTGCTAAATCGCCCATGATCGCTGGCCGAGACGGTAGTCGTTCAAGGTGGACCAATCGGCCGTCAGCAGCGAACGACGACACGGCCGATGCGATTCCGTCATCGACTAGCTCGCTGCCCAACAGCGAGAAGCCGGGGAAGTCAGTGGTCGCTTGGCTCAAGGTCGGAACCTCGATAGATGGATCAACTGCTGGCGCAGCACGCACGGAAACCAGCGTAGTCGACGGCTGTGTCACTGTTGGTATGTGGCTGCTGTTGTCTCACTGTTGTTGGGTCACTGTTGGCAAGTGGCTGTTGGTATCTGACTGGTCGACCGAGTTGTTTCGAAGCTAGGTTCAACCTGGCGTTCTACCGCCGAAAGTAGTATTGGAGATATTCAACCCGACCGAAGCCCGGCCGATGGGCAGATTGTGGATCAGATTGTGTCCGATGCTGTAAGCCAGCTTCCAAACCCAGCCCCCGGTCGACGGGCCGCAGAAGACTTCGTCACCAACTATTTGTCTGACCTCTTTTGCGAAGAGTATGTCGTTTCCTCTCCGGCGTTTCGCGGCGGCCAAAGCGCCGCCACGAATGCACTGGAATCGTTTGAGGTGGCCGGATACGGGGCGAACCGCAACGAGGTATATCCGGCGAAGCTTCGAGGGGCATCGAAACTTTCGCCCTATATAAGGCATGGCCTCTTGACCCTAAGCCACGTTTGGACCTCGGTTGAGCGCCAAGCGCAGTCTCATCATCGAGATGTTCGAAAGTTTCGCGACGAACTCTTGTGGCAGGAATATGCTCGCCATTGGTATGCCCGACTAGGGCATCGAACGGCGACAGCAACTCGAAATCGATTGGCTGTTCGAGGCGCAGCTGAGTTTCTATGGGATGAGTCCATGGGCTGCATCGAGACGATCACCGAAGAGCTAGAAGAGGATGGTTGGTTGGTTAACCAAACTCGAATGTGGTTTGCCAGCCATTGGGTCGTTCGAGCTGGTCTCAAATGGCAAGACGGCGAAGACTACTTCTTTTCCCACTTGCTTGATGGGTCACGGGCAGCGAATCGTCTTGGTTGGCAGTGGACGACCGGTGTTGGCTCAACCCGGTCGTACGGATTCTCTCGGTGGCAAGTAGAGCGGCGGGCTCCGGGACTTTGCTCGAGCTGTGATTACGTGGCCGACTGCCCGATCGATTCATGGCCGACAGACCCTGATCTTCAAGCAATAGAGACCAATCCTCTTTTGGTAAGCGATCCCAACCTGGTGCGGACTCGCGGACCCCGAGCGGTTGAGATCTTTGGCACCCCATCGGCGGTATGGCTGACTGCTGAATCGCTTGGCCATTACGACCCTGCCTTGGTCGCCAACCCTGACTTGCCAGCGGTGTTTGTATTCGACCGGCCGTTGCTGAAACAACTCCAGCTGTCTTCTAAACGGCTAGTTTTTCTGGTTGAGACGTTGGCCGAGCTGGCCGCTCGTCGGCCTCTGGAGATCGTTCTTGGCCCTCCTGCGGTTGCTTTGGAGGGTCGGCCGTTGGCAACGACGTTCGCTCCGGTGCCGGGCTGGCATCGACTGGCGCCCAAACTCGACCTGGTCGAGATTCATCCGTGGCCTTGGTTGCATGACCCCCATGACGGTCGAATCGGATCGTTCTCGACCTGGCGTAAACAATTGGATTGGTAACCTCTGGCACGGCTGTCGAAAAACTAGGCTCTTCGGCTCAACATCTCCCGTGCACGATGCGCTATCGTGGGAGCTAGTGAAACCCATCACCGCTATACCGACCGGCGGGGTCGTCGAGATAGAAATTCCGTCTCGCGTCGACCTAGTCGCTGTGGTGCGCATGGTGGTCGCCGCGGCGACAAATGCGGTTGAAGCGCTCTCAGGCGATCGTATCGATGACCTTCGATGGGTTACGTCTGAAGCTATCACTAACGCCATCGAGGCGAATTTGTCTAAAAACGCTTCTGGTCGCGTGGTTGTTACCTGCGAAGTGGAAAACGGCATCGTTCGCCTGGCAGTTAAAGATCAGGGTCCAGGTATGTCTGGTCCGGTTGAAGTCCCTGACATGACGCACCCTGATCGACTTCACATTGAAGGCGCCTTTGGCGTTCCATTAATGGAGCGTTTGAGCTCGGCTGTGACATTTACCTCTGCTGAGTCCGGCACAACTGTTCAGATGGAGCTACACCAGTAAACTGGTGGCCTCGATATGATCGAAGACGTCCTTGTTTCTCGAGGCGTTCTTTTGGACGCGGTTTAGGCGATTGGGTTGTCTTCTGAAGGTTCAATAAAAGTACGCGAAGGGGTTTGGAGCGGTGGCGATACTATCGTCGCCAAGGCCGTTGCCCGCCCGATGGCCAGGTTCCTTCGCCAAGAAGCCGCCTCGGGAGTTTTGCTGCTGGCAGCGACGGCAATCGCCCTGATTTGGGCCAACCTGCCCGGTGGTCTGGGTGAATCGTACGCCCAACTCTGGGAAACTCATTTGCAGTTCTCGATTGGCAGTTGGGAAGTCCTAGACAAGTCGCTCGAAAAAATCGTTAACGACGCGCTTATGGTGCTCTTTTTCTTTGTTGTTGGACTTGAGATCAAGTCCGAGCTAGTTGTTGGTGATTTGAGCGATGCCCGAGTAGCGGCGTTGCCAGCGATAGCAGCAATCGGCGGCATGGTAATTCCGGCACTGTTCTATGTTGCCGCCACCGCCGGAAGCGAAGGGGTGAACGGTTGGGGTGTCCCCATGGCGACCGATATCGCTTTCGCCGTCGGGGTTTTAGCTCTTCTCGGCCCAATGGTTCCGCACAAACTAAAGCTGTTCTTGTTAACCCTTGCCATCGTTGATGACATCGGCGCCATCTTAGTTATCGCAGTTTTCTATACGAAAACCATTAGATTCGACTGGCTGAGCTTAGCTATTGGTCTCCTGCTCGTAGTGATGCTGCTAAAGCGTTTCCGGGTCTGGTACACGCCAATTTACGTTGTAGTAGGCATCGTCATTTGGTACGCGACCTTCAAGTCGGGAGTTCACGCCACTATCGCCGGTGTTGCTCTTGGGCTGCTCGCCCCAGCTCGGCCTTTGCTTGGCGAGCGAGCATTCGAGAGCATCGAAGATGTTATGTCGGGCGACTTGGCTGGGCCTGCTGCGGTATCTGATGCCAACTGGAAGATGCGGGAATCAGTAGCGGTCACAACCAGGATGGCTTCGCTGGTAAGCCCGTGGACCAGCTTTATTATTGTTCCGATATTTGCATTGGCGAATGCCGGTATCAAGATTTCGGGCGATTCAGTTTCGGGAGCCTTGTCGTCGAGAGTCACCCTCGGGATAATTCTGGGCCTTGTACTAGGTAAGCCGCTCGGGGTTTGGTTCGCTACTTGGTTGGCTGTCCGGTTAAATGTTGCGTCGTTGCCTGAAGGGGTGTCGATGCAACATGTGTTTGGTGCTGGCGCAGTGGCCGGTATCGGGTTCACGGTTGCACTGTTTATCGCCAAGCTGGCCTTCGTTGATGACAACGGCCAGCCGGCAGCGTTCCTCGATGAGGCCATCATGGGAATCCTTGTTGCTTCGGTGTTGGCAACCTTGCTTGGATGGTTCTCGCTGCGTCGAGCGGCCGCCAACCAAGCTGGTACGCCGCAAGCAGATCTTCCGGTTCAACAGACTCACTAGAGCCGCCATCAGCGATAGTTGACCTTTGAGGACTAGGGTGCGGCATCACTCGATTTCGACATATATGGCCAAATTTCTTTCACAGTAAATCTTACGTCGTAAGAGTGGGCCTGATCCGGCTCAAACACTGGTGTTAGAGGTTCGGCGACCTGGCGTAAACTCGACCGCATATATAGAGTACAAAAATATTTTTTCCCGGATTGTTGGCAAAAGCCCCCGTTTTGTTCCTAGCCTGCCGAACGTGTCCCAGCCACTGGTAATTGTCGAATCCCCAGCCAAAGCCAAGACCATTGCCGGTTATCTCGGCGATGACTACATCGTCGAGTCGTCGATAGGTCATATTCGCGATCTTCCGGCCAAGGCGGCTGAAGTGCCCGAGGCGTATAAGAAGGAAAAGTGGTCGTCGATGGGAATCGACGTCGACAACGACTTCAAGCCGTTGTACGTAGTTTCAGATCAAAAGAGGGAACACGTCAAGAAGTTGAAGAAGCTACTCAAGGAAGCGAGCGAATTGGTACTCGCAACTGATGAGGATCGCGAAGGGGAAGCGATTGCCTGGCACCTGCTCGAGGTTTTGAACCCTCAGGTTCCGGTCAAGCGAATGGTGTTCCACGAGATTACGCCGGAAGCAATTCGACGAGCCATCGATAGTCCTCGAGAACTTGATCGCCGCCTCGTCGACGCTCAAGAAGCTCGTCGACTACTCGACCGGCTTTACGGCTACGAGGTTTCACCGGTCTTGTGGAAGAAAGTCAAGCCTCGACTCTCAGCTGGGCGGGTTCAAAGTGTAGCTACCCGAATCGTGGTCGAACGAGAGCGGGAACGTATGGCGTTCCGCTCATCGAACTACTGGGATCTTTCAGGAACCTTTGACGCAACCGAATCAAAGCACGCTACCGAGCGGCCTTTCAGCGCCATGTTGCTTGAGATCGACGGGAAGCGAGTTGCCAGCGGCCGAGACTTCAACCAAGACGGTTCACTGAAGCGAGATGACGTTGTCCACCTTGATCAAGTCAAGGCCGAAGCCTTGGCAGGCGACCTAAAAAATCAACCAGCCAAAGTAGCGAGCCGGGAAGCTAAGCCTTACCGACGTACCCCGGCTGCTCCATTTATCACCTCGACGTATCAACAAGAGGCAAGCCGTAAGCTGCGGTTATCTTCAGCTCAGGCCATGCGAGTAGCGCAGGGTTTGTATGAACGTGGCTACATCACCTACATGCGTACCGACTCAACGACGCTGTCGGAGTCGGCTGTGGCCGCCGCCCGCTCGCAAATCGCTGAAAAGTTCGGAATTGAATACGTTCCTGACGCCCCTCGGACTTACCAGAAGAAGGTAAAGAACGCTCAGGAAGCGCACGAAGCTATTCGCCCTGCCGGCGACACCTTTCGGACACCTGATCAGGTCGCGAGTGATCTGAGCGCTCCGGAACTTCGGGTCTACCAACTAATCTGGCAGCGCACAGTGGCCTCCCAAATGACCGATGCCACCGGTGAAACGGTGACCTTGAAACTTGGCGTTACCACGACCACAAAGCAGGAAACGATTTTCTCCACCTCGGGAACGGTGATCTCTCACCAGGGTTTCCTAAAGGTCTACGCCGAAAATGTTGACGACAAAGGTGGAGCCGGGGCCGACAAAGACGAAGAGGTCGACACCGAGAAACGTCTTCCGCCTCTCCAAGAAGGCGATAGCGCTCAATTGGTCGAAGTGGAAGCCGCCGGGCACGACACTCAACCCCCAGCTCGATTCACTGAAGCGTCATTGGTGAAGAAGCTTGAAGAGCTTGGTGTTGGTCGCCCGTCGACCTATGCATCAATTATGGGAACGGTTCAGGCCCGCGGGTACGTTTGGAAAAAGGGTTCGGCGATGGTGCCGAGCTTCCTGGCCTTTGCCGTGGTCACGTTGTTAGAACAGCATTTCCCCGACCTGGTTGACTATGCCTTTACCGCCAGGATGGAAGACGATCTCGACAATATTGCCGCCGGCTCAGAGGCTCACATTCCTTGGTTGGCGCAGTTCTACTTCGGAATAAACGAGAATCCGGGACTGAAAGAGAAAGTCGACAACCGGCTGGGCGACATCGACGCTCGCGCCGTGAACTCGATTCCGATCGGCGCCGATGCCGACGGTGTGCCTATCGTGGCTCGAGTTGGGCAGTATGGCCCATACCTAGAACGAGGCGAAGATACCAAGTCGATTCCCGATGACATCGCTCCTGACGAGCTAACCCCTGAGCGAGCGCTCGACATCATGAGCGTCCCCGACGTTATTGAACTAGGTGAAGATCCAGAAACTTCGCTTCCGGTTTACGTTCGGGACGGAAAGTACGGCCCCTACGTGCAGCGAGGCGAGATGCCCGAACGCGGTTCGGGCGATGAGAAGCCTCAAACAAGTTCCTTGTTCGAGGGCATGACCATGGAAGATATGACGCTGGAATCAGCGTTGGAACTTCTGACCATTCCTCGGGTTATTGGTAACGACCCGTCCGATGGGCGAGAAATTGTTGCCCACAACGGTCCTTATGGCCCGTACCTGCGCAAAGAACCAGAAGAAGAAGGGAAACGAGCCGACACCCGAAGCTTTGAAAATGAAGCGGACCTTCTGACCATGGACATGGAAAAGGCGCTTGCTCTGTACGCCCAACCGAAGCGGCGTCGAGGCCAATCTGCTGCTGGTCCGCTGAAAGAACTAGGTGTTGACCCTACGACTGACTTGTCAGTTGTGGTGAAGAACGGGCGATTTGGCGAGTACGTGACTGACGGCGAAGTAAACGCAAGTTTGACTACTGCCGACTCGGTTGAACGAATTGATATCACCAGGGCGTCGGAGTTGCTAGCGATTCGCCGGCAGAAACTAGCGCTCGACCCAGAGGGAACTAAGAAAACAGCGGCGAAGAAGGCAGCCAAGAAAGCAAAAAAGGCAGCCAAGAAAAAGACCACCAAGAAAGCGGCCAAGAAATCGACAGCCAAAAAGGCGGCCAAGAAGAAAGTAGCGGCCAAAAAAGCTGGCTCGGCAACATCGGTTGATGAATCTGTCGACGCTGTTGCGTCGACCTAGCGGGAGAAGAAACGGTGCCGACGTATATCGCTTTTGAAGGCGGCGAAGGATCGGGCAAGAGCACCCAGGCCGGGTTGCTATCTCGACGATTGGGTGCAGTTCTCACTCGTGAACCAGGTGGGACAGAACTGGGCACCCGTCTTCGCGAACTGTTGTTGGAGTCCAAAGGGTTCCCTCCAGGCCCTCGGGCCGAGGCGCTCATGATGGCTGCCGACCGGGCCCAACATATGCAACAAGTTGTTCTCCCCGCGTTGGCCGAGAACCGTCACGTGGTGTCGGACCGATCGCTCTATTCTTCGCTTGCGTACCAAGGAGTAGGTCGAGAGCTAGGCATCGAAGCCGTCTTGGAGGTGAACAAGTTCGCCACCTACAACCGCTTGCCCGATGTTGTTGTGCTGCTTCAGATCACCCGAGACGACGCGACCGCCCGGCTTGATCGGCCGCTCGATCGGTTTGAGCAAGAAGGGGAACTGTTCCATAATCAGGTGCTGGCTGGGTTCAGTCAGATGGCTGCCGCAGACCCTGACCGGTGGTTGGTAGTCGACGGCGATCAGTCAGTTGAAGAAGTGGAAGCACAAATTTGGTCGCTGGTCGAGCCTCAGCTAGCTCGCTATGGCTGACACATCGCTGCAGGCGACTTCTGAGACATCGGCTGACCCTTGGGTCCACCTCGTTGGTCAGAGCGAAGCTAGGGCCCGTCTAGAGCAGGCGGCGACCAATCCGGTCCATGCCTACTTATTGCTTGGAACACGAGGGAGCGGAACCTTCACCGCCGCCCTTGGATTCGCTGGCCTGCTGTTGGCCTCGACCAACGGTGACGAAGCTGCCCGGCTCCGAGCGATCCAGCTTGCGGTCGCAGGAAAGCATCCCGATCTTATTGTGGTTGAACCAGAAGGCGCCGGGCTTCGGGTAAGTGAGGCGGAAGAGATCGCTCGGGCGAGTCAACGGACCCCCAACGAAGGCGATCGAAAAGTTATTGTTGTGGTTGGAGTCGAGTCGATTGAAGAGGCCGCTATCGGCAAACTGCTCAAAGTGGTCGAAGAGCCGCCTCCGTCGACCGTGTTTGTTCTGTTAGCCGAAGAGGTGCCGCCCGAGATCGTGACGATCGCTAGCCGATGCGTGCCGATCGAATTTGGTCCGCTGTCAATCGGCGAGCTCGAACAGTATTTGATCGGAACCGGGATCGATCCAGAACGAAGTGCGATTGCCGCAGTCGCCGCAGGCGGCGATCTGGAACGAGCGAAGTTGCTCGCCACTGACGATGATTTGGCCAACCGGGCCGAACTCTGGCGACAACTTCCGTCAAAGCTTGACGGATCTGGATTGGCGGTGTTCGATGCGGTCGAACAAATGCAGGCCGGAATGGACGCAGCGACCGTGGCGTTAGAAGCCCGCCAAGCTACCGATGTAGAGGAGCTTGAAGCCCGAGTCGAACAATTGGGGGAGCGAGGTTCCGGTCGGGCTGACCTGGTCGCAAGGCATAAACGCGAGGTTCGAAAACTCCGGACTGATGAACTGCGGTTTGGGTTGGCCACGTTGGCTAGAGCGTTCCGAGATCAAGCCATAGCGGTCAACGGGTTTGGCCCTGAGGCCGACACGGCATACCAGGCGCTGGAAGCGATACAACAGGCAGCTGAAAATTTGGTCCGTAATCCGAATGAGTCTCTGTTGCTGCAAGACCTGTTTCTCAAGCTCAGTCCGAGCCAAGATCGCTGGTAAAGACAGCCCGCTACGGTGGCGATCCCGCTAAGATAATTCTGGTCCGCCCGGATAGCTCAGTTGGTAGAGCAACTCATTCGTAATGAGTAGGTCGCGAGTTCAACTCTCGCTTCGGGCTCCACTGAACAGTGCAGCGAAAAGGCTCAGCTAAGGCGTCCGAGATGAGCCTGAGCCTGAGCAAGTACGGAGGCGAACTGCGTTCTGTGTGTTTGCCTAGACGCCAGAGGGCCCGACTGCGGGGATCAGTCGGGCCCTTAGAACTTATGAACTTGATCTAGTGGGCAGCTCGGCTGCCCCAAATGATCGGTTTACTTAAAGCCACCGATGTTGAAGGTGTGTGTTGCACCCTGACAGGTAGCTGTTCGTCGTTTGCCGCCTGAGTTAGTCTCAGCCCAGCCCCAGCCGTCGCCATCGCTGTCTTCACACTGAACGGTTACTGTTCGGTCTGAATCGAATGGGTTGCTACGTCCTCGTCGACTAACTTCAACGTTTCCGATCTTGCAGCTTTCGACGCCGTTCCAGCCCCAGCCGTCACCGTCGCTGTCTACACACATTCCAATTTCATTTGCCTCAGCTGCATCCTGCGGGGCTACTACCGCTAGGCCGACGCCGACGGTTCCCACGACCATTGCGAATGCAATTACGACGCTCTTCCAGTTTGCTACGAACTTATCTATGCACATGAATTTTGTCCTTACGTTTCGATTTGCTTCGAACAATGCCCACCGCATTGCAGCCCTGAGGTCAGGACTTCCCACCAAGCACAGAAACAACTACAAAGCATTCACAATCCCACCGGTCAGACCGAATCAATTATGTCTACCCACCTGTTGATGTCGCTGTACCCCCATACACGCCGAGGTGACCGATTGGGATACGGGTTCTCGAAAACTATTTTGGAAGATCTGGTCGAAATGGCGGAAACACGAGTATTCATGCGAGCTTGTTCGACCATAGATTCGACTGGTCGACGCCTCAGATGGGGGCCACAACTGTTAGCGTGGTCAGATATGGCCGATCAGGCGACCTTCGTCGAAGACACTCAAGAGTTCATGGCGTCGCTTTATTCGACGGCGGTTCGCATGACCGGAAATCGTACTGACGCCGAGGATCTGGTCCAAGAGACGTATCTAAAAGCGTTTCGCTCCTACGAGAAGTTCTCCGCTGGTACCAACCTGCGGGCGTGGTTGTTCCGGATTATGACCAACACCCATATCAACCGATACCGGGCAAAGTCACGCCGGCCGGAAGAAACTGACCTAGAAGACGTCGAAGACCTGTACCTGTACCGAAGGGTTCGAAATCAGGCGTCGATTGGCCGCAGCGCCGAAGACGAGCTGATCGATCTGCTGTCTGAAGGTGAAGTGATCGAAGCGATCGAAGCACTTCCAGATGCCTACCGGCTAGCCGTTCTTTTGGCTGACGTTGAAGGATTTAGCTACAAGGAAGTGGCTGAAATACTGGAGATTCCAGTCGGAACCGTAATGAGCCGATTACATCGTGGAAGAAAAACGCTTCAGAAAGCGTTATACGACTACGCAGCGGCAGCTGGCTTCGCCGGAACCGCGGCCACAGTCGCTGCTGAATAAGTCACGTAGTAGAAGTATCTAGTAGAAACATCGCATAGAGACATAGATAAATCGCCCGCCCTTAACCAGGTAAATCTCTCTTATGACAAAAGATCCCACATATCCCGAGCAGAACCGGCAGCCGAGCCAAGAAGCGAATCTGGACCCGGTCAGCTGTGACGCTTCAATTCAGGAGTTGTACGGCTATCTCGACGGTGCGCTCGATCAAGGCAAAGCTCAGAGTATTCAGTCACACTTGGCCTCCTGCTCAGGGTGCGATGACGTATTCAACTTTCACAACCACTTGCATAGCATCGTGGGTCAGTTTGGCCGGACAGAAATGCCAGAAGAGCTACCAAACCGAGTTTTCGGTTCAATCCTTGGGTTGAGCTCTGACCAGCAGAGTTTGCTAGGAAACAGCCAAGACCAGTCTCCCCTGGACCCTAAACGTGGGCCCTTCGAGATCTGATTCTGGATAGAGTGATCTAATGTTGAATCTCGCAGTGGTATGGCATTTTTGGATGGGCTTACTTCTAGGCGTTGGCGCCATTGGCCTTCTGGCCGCAGTGATAGCCGGATATATCATCAAAGTTCAGGCTCCGCAGTACCCCAAAAAGCCCTGAGCTAGCACCGCATTTAGTAGCGGTCGTGGCCAGGGTTTGAAAGTCCCAGTCCACCGCTCATAGTAAGTCCCTCATAGTAAGAGTGAATACAAGAATGAAGAGGCAGCCGTGAACGCTGACGTAGATTGGGAATTCGCAAGGACAGTTGCCAAACGGTTTTCTAACGAGGATTCCTTCGCCGATAGCTATCACGCCGAGTCTCTAGAATCCGACTTGCTTGAGCTAACTACTCAAGCAGAAGAGCTAGTGCAACTAGAAACCGGGCTGGTGTCGAACGCTGGTCCAGCTAAAGCTAAGGTCACTGATCGAATGGGTTGGGTTGATGCCAACCTTGCTAGCTTTGACCGTCTCCTTCGTCCATTAATCGGACGGATGAACAACGCTGAAAGCGAAGACGAGACGCGATTCTCAGAACGAGAGTTCCTGCAGTCGTTAGGGACCGTTGGCGATCTGCTCGGACCAGTCGGCGATGCTGTTGGAGCGGTGGCTGGCCAAGTTTCGGAAACCGTAGGCCCAAAGGTCGCTGGCGCCGAAGTAGGTGCGTTGCTCGGATGGATGTCAGGGCGAGTCCTGGGTCAATACGACCTTCTGATTATCGAAGACGAACGACCGGAAGATCAAGACTGGGTTTACTACGTTGGCGCCAACGTTTTGAAGTTAGAAAAGCAATATGGGTTTCCGCCCCGCGAATTTCGGCTGTGGATCGCGGTTCACGAATGCACCCACAGAGCACAATTCACTGGAGTACCGTGGCTACGCCCCTATTTCTTGTCGCTGGTTAACGAACTGCTCGACACCGTCGACCCCGATCCGACTCGACTAGTCGATGCAATCAAGGAGTCGTTTAGCGATGGCAACCGAGGTCAAGCCATCAAAGATGGTGGTATCGGGAACCTGTTGGCGTCACCGGAACAAAAAGAAACGATGGACAAAGTAACCGGCCTGATGAGTCTGCTCGAAGGCCATGGCGACATCACCATGGACCGGGCGGCCAAACATCTCATCCCGAGCCAACCTCGGTTTGCTCGGGTTATGAGCCATCGTCGCAAGAACGCTACTGGCATCGCCAAGCTAGTGCAGCGACTAACAGGCATGGAAGCCAAACTGGCTCAATATGAAGAAGGTGAGAGTTTCATCCACGCAGTCGAAACTGCTGGAGGGCGAGAGTTGTTCGACCAAGTTTGGACCGCCCCTGAAGCTCTGCCAACAATCGAAGAAATTCGAAGTCCCGAATTGTGGATAGCTAGGGTCGGGGCGCCAGCCGGGATCTGAAGCTCAACAACTGACGATCCATAGCGAAAACGCCGATTCCCATGTCAATAAGCACTGAAGAGCTTCTTAGCAAATGCAATTTTCCGCCAGCCGGTTCGGTTGTGACGTGCGCCGTATCGGGTGGTGCCGACTCGTTGAGTCTGCTCGCCCTAGCCCGGGCCGCCGGTTTGATGATTACCGTGGTTCACGTCGACCACGGGTTGCGGCCAGAGTCTGCCATTGAAGCCGACGTCGTTCGGTTGGCGTCCGAACGATTTACTGCCGCGTTCTTAACCGAACGAGTGAAGATAGACCCCGGCCCTGATCTAGAACAACGGGCCCGGGTGGCCCGCTACGAAGTGCTCGAACAGCACGCTGCTTCGTCTGACTATCTAATGACCGGCCATACCGCCGACGATCAAGCCGAAACGGTGCTAATCAACCTGCTACGAGGAGCCGGGGTTTCTGGAATGGCTGGCATTTCTGACACCTACCGCCACCCGATTCTGAACTTGCGTCGTACTGAAACGGTAGCGTTGTGCCAATCGCTCGGACTAACTCCAGTAGAAGATCCGTCAAATGATGACCGACGCTTCCTCCGGAACCGAATTCGTCACGAAGTTATCCCTTTGCTTGACGACGTTGCCAATCGAGATCCAGTGCCGCTGTTGGCCCGAACCGCCATGCACGCCCGCCAAATCGACAACGATCTGCAGTTGTTGGCGGCCGGTATTGATGCAACCTCAACCAAAGAACTCGTAACCCTGCCGAAAAGTTTGGCCCATCAAGCCTTGCGGCGTTGGCTGGTCGACAGCGACGGGCATCCGCCAAGTACAGCTGAACTCGAGCGGGTAATGGCAGTTGCCCGCCACGAAGTTACGGCCTGCGAACTTTCCGGAGGGCGACGAGTAGCTCGTACCGACAGCGTCCTTCGCCTGGTCGATCCAGCTTCTTAGCCATCAACGGTGGCCCAAACGGTAGGTACGACCAAATTGGGGTGGCATTAGTCGCTTTTTTGCTTTCCAGTATGAGGTGTAAGATGGGTGGACCGTGACTACCGAACACCCACAATCGGCATCAGCTCCAACGGCTTTGGAGGCCCCAGCCCAAGTCATGGGGATTCTCAATGTCACGCCTGACTCCTTTTCTGACGGCGGTCAGTTCGCTACCACTGAAAAAAGCTTGGCCCAGGCTCGTCGGATGATCGAAGAAGGGGCTGACATAATTGATGTTGGTGGAGAGTCGACTAGGCCAGGGGCAGCACCAGTAACTGAAGAAGAAGAGATAGCAAGAGTGGAACCGGTAGTTCTCGGTCTTCGAGAGCTGATAGCAAACGAAGACACGTCGCCGTTTCGGATTTCTATTGATACCCGTCGAGCCAACGTGGCCGACGCTGCGGTGAAGGCCGGAGCAACGATTATCAACGACGTCAGCGCATCACTTAGCGGTGTTGCTGCCGATCTCGGAGTTGGTTGGATAGCGATGCACATGAAGGGCGAACCGCGCTCGATGCAAACGAATCCGACCTACGAAAACGTGGTACTTGATGTTCGGGACGAACTAGTAGCTCAAGCAGAAAAAGGGGCGGCGCAGGGCGTTACTGAAATTTGGATCGACCCTGGATTCGGCTTTGGGAAAACCTTGGAACACAATCTGCAACTACTGGCACACATCGACACTCTTGTAGCCACCGGTTGGCCAGTTGCCATTGGAACTAGTCGCAAAAGCATGCTCGGACAACTGATCGCCAAGTCAGATGGTGTAACTGAGCCAGTTTCTATAAACGAACGCCTCGATGGGTCGGTATCGAGCGCAACATATGCCATGCTGCAAGGAGTGCATTTAATTCGAGTGCATGACGTAAAGGCGGCCAAGCAAGCAGCGACAGTTGTCGCAGGACAGCCATAGCGAAAGTAGCTGTGGCAATACCCGGGAGTGAATAAGAATGGCCAAAGGAAAATGGGCGCAGGGAATCCGCCCCAGAGCATTTCAGTGGATAATTCAAGAGCAGCTCGCGATTTGCGAACGACCAGGTGGCTACGGCACTAATCACCGCCGAGTCCGTCGGCAAGAAGAAGTTATTTGGATTCGAGAAAACGGCTTCTCGTTCGTGGTCTCACTTTTGCCATCAGACCACAACCTGCACAGCTACGACGAGCAAGGTATGCCATGGAAACACTGGTCGTTTGCGCCCAGCCTTGACCTTGAGGTGGCCCTTCCCCAGCTTTACACCGAGCTGCAGGCTCAACTCGGTAACGGAAAGAAGTTACTTCTCCACATGGACGAGGTGGGCGATCGTCTAACTGGTTTGATGGCAGGCTACCTCCGGTGGACTGGCATGGTTCCGGTGACGTTCGAGGCTATAACCGTAATGGAGAGCATTCTTGGTCACCAACTTGGACCGACTGGCCGAGCCATAGTCGCTGCTGCCGAGGCGAGCTTGACTGCAGACCCGAACCAACCCCCAGTTGATCGAGCCGACGAAGAAGAACTTATCGGTCGCCCATCTCTATCGCTGGCCGGTGGAACCGACTCCGGCATAACGTTCAACAACGCCGCTGGCGTCATCCCCGAGCAAACTTGCGACGCGTAGTTGCAAACAAAGCTCGACACCTGTCGTCGGCAGTTGGGTAGCTAATGGATGATCGAATAGAAATCCGGAACCTGGAGATGCTGCTGTATTGCGGCGTTCTCGATGAGGAGAAAACCCGACGGCAGCCGTTTCGCTTCGACCTAGATCTGTACCTCGATCTGCAAACCGCGGGGGAGAGCGATGACTTGTCAACGACCGCCAACTACGGCGCCGTTATCGATCACCTAACGTCGACGCTCGATCAAGAACGGTTCGAGCTGCTAGAGCGGCTAGCAACCCGAACAACCGAGCTTGTTTTGGAAGATCAGATCGTACAAGAGGTAACCGTGACTATTCACAAACTACGTCCCCCGGTAGCGGCCCACGTCGCGTCGACGGGGGTCCGAATCCACCGTTGCCGGTAGGTCCGAGTTGGTAGGCGACACCGAATCTGAACCACCGGTGAACCTCCGCGCTGTTTACCTCGGGCTTGGATCGAATCTTGGAGATCGGCTAGCCCAGCTTCGGGGTGCGGTATCGGCAATTCCAGAGCTCGCCGCGGTATCGCCTCTGTACGAGTCGGAACCGGTGGGCGGCCCAGAACAGGGAGCATTTCTTAACATCGTCGTGTTGTTGGAAACTTGGCGTACGGCTAGAGAGTTACTTAACCTATGTCACGAACTTGAACAGGCAGCCAATCGGGAGCGTACGGTTCGCTGGGGGCCGAGAACGCTCGACGTTGATCTGCTCTACATCGAAGGCGAAACAGTCAACGAAGCCGACTTGATTGTTCCTCACCCCAGGATGCACGAGCGGAACTTTGTGATGCAGCCACTACTCGATCTGGCCCCCGACATGGCGGTAGTAAACTACGACCCGGAATCAGCCATCGGAGCGGTAACTAAAGTAGGCCCGCTGTAGCCATTGCTAGTCCCGCTCGGTTGTGGTCGGTCCAGATATCTGGTTCCTATATGATGAGTCGGCTAGACCCAGGATGGTCGAGTTCTAGTAAAAAATCGGAACGGGAGTTTCTGTGCGCAAAGACCTACAGCCACCAGTGGCCGACATCCGCTTTCTGGTCGAGCGAGCGTTGGCTGAAGATCTAACCCCCTTCGGTGATCTGACGTCATCTTTGCTCGACCCTAACCTTCAGGCGACCGCTGAGTTCAACGCTCGGGCGGCCGGAGTTATCGCCGGGTGTCTGTGCGTCGAGGAGACCTTTGCCGCTATCGATCCGACCCTGTCGGTCGAATGGCATCTAACCGATGGGGATCGGGTGGAGCCAGGCGGAGTAATCGGGGTTGCTCGAGGGTCGTTTGCCACGTTGTTGACGGCCGAAAGGACAGCACTCAACTTCATGAGCCACCTATCGGGCATTGCCACCAACGCGGCCCGCTGGGTTGAGATCGCCGACGGTCGAGTGATCGTTTGGGACACTCGCAAAACAACGCCCGGTTACCGATCTCTACAAAAAGCCGCAGTCCGTGCTGGCGGCGCTGCAAACCACCGTGGCAACCTTTCCGACTGGTTGATGCTCAAAGACAACCACCTGATCGGGACTACAATCGCCGCCGCGGTAGCGGAAGCACGAAAGCGTTGGCCGGGTCGAACCGTCCACGTTGAAGCGGACAGCGAACGGTTGATGTTCGAAGCACTTGATGCCTCAGCCGACATCATTTTGCTTGACAACTTCACTCCGGATGAGCTGAAAGATCTGGTCGCGAAAGCCGATGTGTGGGCCGAAACGAACAACGCTAAGCGTTCGCTCCTGGAGGCCTCCGGTGGCATAACGCTAGAGACGTTCGAGGGTTATGCCGGCACCGGCGTTGACCTAGTCTCGTCCGGTTCAATCACAAACTCGGCCCCAGTCCTAGATATCGGCCTCGACGTTGTTCCACAGCAGTAGGCTACGGTCGGCCTGCGCGGCCGAATCTTTGCCAAATATTCCTTTCGTTCCATCACCCGCTAGTAAGTAGTTAGAGAGCCAGTCGTGCCTGAAACAGCCATCCCGTATCGCTTCGAACCCACCGCCACCTCCGGTCAACTTCGAGCCGATTTCGATTCAATCGACGATGGCACCGAGACTGGGAAGACGGTCACTATCGCCGGCCGACTAATGCTTCGACGAGTGCAAGGAAAATTGGCGTTCGGAACCTTGCAGGACTCTGCGGGGCGGATCCAGCTGTTTGCTCCCGGGAAAGTGACCCCCGACTTTGCCGACTTCTGTGAGCTCTCTCTTGGCGATTGGATTGGGGTAACCGGTGAAGTAATGAAGACTCGCAAAGGCGAGCTGTCGGTCAAAGTTGAACAATGGACCGTGTTGGCCAAGGCACAGAGACCGTTCCCCGATAAGTTTCACGGTCTATCAGATGCCGAGATTCGTTACCGGCAGCGGTACATGGATCTTTGGGTCACGCCAGAAAGCCGCGAAGTGTTCGTGCTTCGATCGAAGATCGTATCGCTGATAAGAAGGTGGCTAGAAGATCGTGACTTCATGGAAGTGGAAACACCGATCTTTCACCCGATCCCCGGAGGTGCGGCGGCTCGCCCGTTTGCGACTCACCACAACGCATTAGATCAAGAATTCTTCCTTCGTATCGCTCCTGAGCTTTACCTCAAGCGACTAACCGCCGGCGGTTTCGAACGAGTCTTCGAACTGGGTCGAGTGTTTCGTAACGAAGGTATTAGCACCAGGCACAATCCCGAGTTCACGATGCTTGAGCTCTATCAGGCCTACGCCGACTACACCGACATCATGACCTTGGTCGAAGAACTAATCGCTTATCTAGCAACCGAAATCCATGGGTCAACAACAATAACCTATGACGGCAAGGAAATGGATCTGAGCTCCCCATGGCGGCGAGCTTCCATGGTTGACCTTATCGAGGAGAAAATAGGGGTCTCGGTTTCGCTTGAAACTGAGATGGACGACCTGCGAAAAACGTGCCGCGACCACGGCGTCGAAGTCAAAGATTCCTACGGCCCCGGGAAGCTCATCCTCGAACTCTACGAAAAAACAGTAGAGGGCGATCTTTGGAATCCTGTATTCGTTACCGACTACCCCAAAGAAGTATCTCCGCTGTCGCGCGATCACCGGGAACTACCGGGGTTCACCGAACGGTTTGAGGCGGTCGTAGCTGGTCGAGAGTTGGCGAATGCTTTTAGCGAGTTGATCGATCCGGATGAGCAACGGGCTCGTTTCGAAGATCAAGCGAAGCAAAAAGAAGAAGGCGACGATGAAGCAATGGTTGTCGATGAAGATTACCTCCGAGCTATGGAGTATGGCCTGCCCCCAACCGGCGGTCTCGGCATCGGCATCGACCGACTAATTATGTTGTTAGCTGATGTTCAAACCATTCGCGATGTTGTGCTGTTTCCCACGCTACGCCCCGAACAGTTCTAACCTACCGCAGATCAGCGATGGATCTGTTTGTTAGCCTTGTCGGCCTGCAGTTTCGCACCGGCTACTAGGGGCTCGAACTCTTCATCGCTGTCGAGGTTCTCAGCAGATGCACTGTCGGGCCGGGCTGAGCCAGGTGCTGGCGAAGTAGCACCTTGTTCTGATTCGATTGTTTGTTCTTCCGCCAGCTGCATCTGGACGACTGACCGATCGACTTCATCGAATACGGCGAGTTGCCCACTACCAAGTTGTCGCGCTTGGGACAATGCATGATCGCAATGGGTAAGTAGAAGCCCAGGGGTATCGCCGAGAGTCGAAACAGCAACGCCGCTCCACAAAGCGATTGAGGTTCGCCTAGTGAGCTCAGCCGCGAGGCTGTGGGCGAAGGCTTCGGGTTCTGCCGGTCGAGTAATCGGCGCCCGTAGAACACCGTAGATGTTGTTACCCAACGAGCAAATGAGATCCCGATCTTCGCCAACAGAGTGTAGGACTTGATCAATGAGCGAGACCATTGGGTCGTGACCGACGGCCAGGAGGTCGGCGGCTTCATCGGCGAAAGGATCAACCGAGGCCGACGATGTCGATGTCGATGACGTTGTCGATGTCGCTGAGTCGTTGGCAGCGGTTTTTGAAATGTTCCACGGCTCGTTGTCAGTTTGAATAGCAACCATAGCTAAAGGTCCGGTCTCGCTATAGCGAACCGGTTGGAGAAGCCAGGCAAGCCGGGCGTATATTTCGTTCTTTGAATAGCAGATAACTGCTCTCGAAGGCGCATTCTTCACCCTCAAGTCATCGACATGATCCGGCTATTGGTTTAGCCCGGATCAGAGCTCACGACGACAAGGTTGTTCTAATCTGAACCCAGATCAGAGTCGAATGACTTAGTAGAACGCAGCGTTGCCTGGGGGATAAGCGGGAGGTGATGGAAGCGATGCATCAGTAGGTCGACTTGGCGCTGGTCCGGGCGAATATGTCACGCCAGTTTCAGGGTCGTACGTGTGGTTAGCGTGCCACCGACTGACCCGTTCGTTGTATAGCCGATCTTGTCTCATGTTTGTACAGGTCTGCCAGAAAGAAGCCCACTCGGCCGCTTCGGCCCGAAGCGCCGCCTCGGTAGCGATCGACTTTTGGTCTTCGTCGTCGTATAAGCCGACGAAGGTGTCTTTGTGCGGACCCATCCACATCGTGGTGGCGGTATCGCTTGCACTAGTCCTGCCGGTACGACTGTTACCAACGGATTCAGCTGCTGACCAAAGAACTCGTGCTAAGGCCAGCGCCGACTCAAGCGCTCCTGGATCGTGGTATGCGTGAACTGCCATCTTAATTCCCGGTGTTCTTTCTTGATGTGTGCGTACAAGCGGACCCTCAAGGAGGCGACTCGCCGAGTGGTCGAAACGTGCGACGTAGTGACATTTTTGCTGCCACGGTCAGGCTTTCCAATGGGGACGAGTCCCCTAGCGAATCCGGCCCGTTACCTCGATCCAGTACAAATCGCCTAAAATGAGGCGGTGCAATGTAGAACCAGAGCCCAGAAGCTGGTTAGATTGGAAAATTTTGGCTAAGGGTTCTGAATTTTATCAGATCCGATGTGTTGCCTAGAGCAGGGCGGGTCCGTAAGACTTGTATGTTTACTAGCCGAAGCTAAAAATTTAGTGCCATTTGACCGGATTCTGCTCAAATGGTTGCCACCTACCAAAGCCTGAGTGTAGAGCGTGGAACTGTATCTCCGACTAGAAGATCAACAACGAACTCACATCGCCGACGTCGAGGTCCGAGTCGAGGCTTCACACACCATCCAAGACGTCGCAGTGGCGTTGGCTGATTTCCTCGGGTACGACTCTAGATCAGCGGTTCCGCTTTCAAGGCCAGAAACCGGTCAACTTCGACCCGATCTCTCGATAAGCGAAGCGGGCGTAGTGTCGGGTGAGACGCTCATACTAGGAATCGCCAGGTATTTGCCCGAAACGGCACCCGGGGAACTGTCCCTTGTGATTGCTTCGGGCCCCGACTCAGGTACGAGTCAGGTTCTTACCCCGGGGACGTTCATCATCGGACGGGACGCCAGCTGTTTCCTAACGCTTAGCGACCCACAAGTTTCTCGTCAGCATGTGCGACTTATCGTCGACAGCATTGGGAATCTAACGATCGAGTCGCTGGCCCCAGATCGCAATGAGGTGCGAACCGCGGGCCGAGCGGTGACCGAGGTTCAGCCGTTGGCCAAAGGGCAACTGATCCGACTTGGGGCAACCACAATGGTCGTTCGTCATGAGCCAGTCATGCAGCGAACCAGAATCGATGCGTTCGGGCAGGTGCCTTTCCACCGGACCCCATACTTTGCGGCGCCGGTTCAAGAGGTCGAGATCGACGCCATGAGAGACGTGCCGTCGGCTCCAGAAAAGGCCCGGTTTGCCATTTTGTCAGCCATACTCCCGATCGTGATGGGTGTTTCGTTGGCGCTCATAATCGGTAGTCCTCGTTTTTTGATGTTCGCGGTGTTCTCTCCGGTCATGGTGGTTGGAAACTACTTTGAACAAAAGCGTCGATCGGGGAACAAACACAAAGATTCCATCGAACGCTTCAATCAAGACCTTGGCTTGAAATCGGTAGAGGTTCGTGGAGCGGTAGAAGTCGAGCGTTGGCGAAGGACAACGGGAGCCCCCGATATCGCCGACCTCAATGGACGGGCCCAGAACCGCTCGATCGACCTTTGGGTGCGGGACAAGAACGCGTTCGATTTCTTGAATCTACGAGTTGGAGTCGGCAACGTTCCGTCGAAGATAAAGATCAAAGACTCCAACTCAGGCGACATCAAGTTTCGCGATCAGATGTTGGCTGCCTATGGCGTCACCGACGTCGTGACCGACGTTCCGGTTGCTCTGAACCTGGCCGAGTTAGGCGTCGTCGGGCTTATCGGTCGGGCTTCGGAAACCTCATCCATGGCGGCATCAATGGCAGTGCAGGCGGCGACGTTGCACAGCCCCGAAGATCTAGTTATCTTCGCTGCGCTTGCCCCGGCCCGCGACATTCTTGATTGGCTGAAATGGATGCCGCATAGCGGATCGTCATCGTCTCCGCTAGGAGGCAGCCACCTGGTCTCGACCAAAGAGCAAGCCGACGCCCTGGTTCGAGACCTAACCGGCGTGGCCGCCGATCGGATCAGCCGTTCTAGTTCTCAAGACACCGACAACAAATTCCCATGGCTTCTGTTGTTTCTGGATCGAGCGTTGGAGCCTGACGCTGCAGTTGTTTCACGGCTCCTCGATGCTTGTCCGGCCGTCGGCATTTCGGTTGTCTGGTTAACCGATACTCGCGAGCGGGTTCCGCGCCAAGCCCAGGCCATCGTGGAATGTCAATCGCCGCTCACCGGCGAGATGTCTCGGGTGATGTTCACCGACCCAGAAGTTGAAGATCAATACATGGACATTGATCGGGTCGATCATGCCCAGGCGACCAGAACCGGTCAGGCGTTAGCTCCGCTGCGCGACGCCTCTTCAGCTAACGCCGCCACCGCTTTGCCCCGGGTGGTGCCGCTATTTTCTGCCTTCGGAATCGACTCGGTAAATCCAAACTGGGTCGCTCAACAGTGGGCCATCGACCGCGGCTATTCGCTGCAGGGTCCGATTGGGATGGCCGAAGGTGGTCCATTAATGCTTGACATGGTTGAGCATGGTCCGCACGGCCTCATCGGCGGTACTAGCGGCGCCGGCAAAAGTGAGCTGGTCATGTCAATGGTGGCCAGCCTCATAGCTCATAACCCGCCATCCAGAATCAACTTTCTATTTATTGACTACAAAGGTGGAGCATCGAGCGATCTGTTCAAAGACGTGCCCCACACCGTTGGGTTTGTAACTAACCTCGACGGGTTACTAGCCATGCGGGCCCTCACCTCGTTGCGGGCGGAGTTAAACCGAAGAATGGACCTGATGCAGGGCCGAGCCAAAGATTTGGCTGAGATGATCGAAAAATATCCGGAAGACGCTCCTCCATCTTTGATTATTGTGGTCGACGAATTCGCCACCTTAGTTAAAGAGATCCCAGACTTCGTGGCTGGAATCGTTGATATCTCGCAACGAGGACGAAGCCTCGGAATTCACTTGGTACTCGCCACTCAGCGTCCGTCCGGTTCGGTTAACGAGAACATTAAGGCCAACACCAACCTTCGAATCTCGCTTCGAATGCTCGATTCGGCCGAATCGAAACAGGTGATCGGAACCGGCGACGCCGCGGCATTGCCAGCTCCATTGAAAGGCCGAGGATACGCTCGGCTTGGCCCAGGCGAGCTTGTTGCCTTTCAGTCGGCGTGGGCTGGCGCCCCGTTGCTAGCAGCTAAGGGTGTTCCTCCAGTAGCGGTGAAGCCGTTTGGGCGGACACCCCTGCCCCCATTGGCCTTAGCCCGGCTGCATGCCCCGTCGGTCAAGGATTCGTTGGACGAAGACGACGGTCCCGAGCGGACCCAGATCGATGCGTTGCTCGACTGCATTGTCGAGGCGGCCAACGAACTTGGCTACGAGCGGGGCCGAGCACCGTGGCTCGACACGTTGCCCTTAGTTCTCCCCATCGAAGATGTTCGTAAGATCGTTATCGACCGTTCCGACGAGTTGCGTCCCGGTGAACGGGTAGCAATCGGCATGGTCGACAATCCAGAAGCCCAGGCTCAATACCCGCTGATTCTCAACCTTGCTCGGTCCGGGGGAATGATTGGCTTTGGTACCGGCGGAACTGGTAAAACTACCATGCTCCAAACTGCTGCTATCTCCGCGGCGATGGATGACTCCGATCTTGGTGGCGGTCATTTAAGCATCTTCGGTCTTGACTTTGCTTCCCGCGGACTTGGCGCCCTCAACTCGCTTCCTCAATGTGGAGGCGTTGCTGCTAGCGACAACGTCGAGGGAATAACCCGGATCCTTACCGTTTTGACCGATGAGTTTGAGCGGCGCCGCGACGCCCTGGCTGACGCAGTCGCCCGCTCGATGGCCCCACCCAAGCATTCGACGATCCTGTTGTTGATTGATGGCATCGATGGAATGATTGCGATGCTTGAAACCGCGACCGCAGCTAGCGGCCTGACTCGGTTCTACGAGATGACGTTGCGTTTGATCGCTGATGGTCGACAGGTTGGGATTTATCCGATCATGACCGCGTCGCGAAGAACCGCGGTTCGCCAGGCCATCATGGCCGCTATCTCCGATCGAATTACTCTGCGGCAAGCCGAAGCAATGGCTTATCAGGAAGCAGGGATCAGCTCGGCTCAATCAAAGGGGCTTGAACTCGATCCAGGCCAGGGCTTCTACAACGATCCGACGATGATTCAGATAGCCAAGGTTACCGATCCGAATCTGACTGGTGACGAGTCTCTAGAAGAACGAGAGCTGGCCGAACGGGAACGCTTCGCCGAGTTGGCATCAGCCTTAACTGGACACGTTGATCCAAAGGTCGTCAACGATGCATTGCCATCAGAGGTCGGGTTGCTCCCATCGCCCGACCCTTTGAAGCCAGTAGTTGGACTAACCAACCTGTCGCTGGCTCCGTCGGTTTTGGACCTCACATTCAACGACACCGTTGTGTACGGCGATCCTCGATCTGGCCGCTCGACAGTGCTGGCGACCGTAGCTAGCCAAGTCGCATCGGCCGGAGGAGAGGTGTGGGTGATTGCTCCACCATCATCTCGACTGGTTGGGTTAACCGGGGTGGCCAAAACATGCTTCGACGGGGGAGAGCCGCTAACCGAGTTCTTTACCGAGCTAAAGGAAGCATCCGAAACATCGCCTCAGAGTAATCGCCTTTTAGTATTCGACGATTTCGACCTGCTTGATGAAACCGACCGAGAACTCATCGGGTTAGTAACTGAGTGTCTTGGGTCTACTCGATACATCGCATCGGGCGAGCGAGTTCGGGGATATGCATCCAATCCACTGTTGGCCGAATTCAAGAAGGCCCGTTCGCTCATTTTCCTAATGCCGACCGACGCCAGAGACGCCCAAGAAGTGCTCGGCATTCTGCCGGTCTGGCAACCTGGGCTGCCAATGGGCGAGGGTAGGGGCTACCTCTCAGCCGATCGTCAAGCCAAGATGGTGCAGTTCAGCGACGCTTTCTTAGGGCTAGCTCAAGACCAGACCTCGACAGCACCGACAAGAGCCAGTGACGAGTCGCCGGAACAGCCGCCTGAAGCAACACCGGACGACCAGTTCGCCAATCAGTCGATAAACAATGGCCCGCCACCCTCGGCGGAAAACTTTAGAACAGATCCGATTGTGACGGCCCAACCGGCACCGTCGTCCGAGGCAATGACGGTGCCGCCTACTCCAGGCCCAATCCGAAATCCAAGCAGTCCTCCCGATAGAGCTGTACCACCCATGCCCCCATCGCCAACTGGTGGCGGATCGACAGTCCTTCCGCCGTTTAGCTCGTCGGAGGCCGACACCGTGGTACCAGGCCACGACCCCAGCGAAATAGAAGATCATCCGCGACCAAGTCCGCCTACTCCGCCGGCTGAGTACGAGACTGATAGCTAGCAGTCCGGCGGTTGTCAGATCCCGCATAGCTCGGTTGCAGGCCGTATCCGGGGATCCTCGGTCCAGTTCAGCCCTCGAATGGGGACTTCGATGGGGAGTCGTCCCCCTTCTGTTTATGACGCTCAAGCCGTAGGTTATTCACATAAGCAATTGACGGCTACCTGCGATCGTCGAAGGGGCCACAACGCAAGTCAACGAAAGATAGAAAGGTAGCAAAATGGCTATACATTCAGTGAGTCCCGGTGACCTTGTCAAGTGCAAGCAAGCTGTTGATGCAACAATCGCCGAGATCGGAACCGAACTCTCAAACCTAAACGCATCGGTTGAGAGCCAGCACTTCATCGGTACAAACGCAACGCAGTTTGCTCTCGATCTCAACACCACCGTCGATGGTTTCGTTCTTACTCAAATGGGTAACCTGAACGAAATTCTTTCGACTGTTACCAACAACATGAACGTCGTTATCACCAAGTTGGGCGGCGCTCCGCTCCCCAACGCTACGGCTGAAGAACTGGTCAAGGGTGCCGAAGCGAAATCTAAGGCAGCTACCGAAGAGGGCCAAGAAGCCATCGATACCGAGGGCTTGACCAGCTACGCAACCGAGTTGCAGGGCTACATGGATCGAATCGCCGAGTCTTACCAGACCATCGGCCCGGGTGCTTTGAACTCGTCAAACTGGATTGGTCCAGAACAAGAAGCGACTGTTCAAGATGTTACTCAGCAGGTTTCCACCGTCGTAATGCCGAACATCCAAGAAACTGGAGCGGCAATGGCTAAGGCAATCGACACCCAGGTTCAGATCATGGGTCCTGGAGCTGCATAACCGAAACCGGTTACTGTTTCAAAATCTACGAGAAGCCGGAGGCAACGCCTCCGGCTTCTGTGGTTTTGGACCGTCTAGCCGGTACGTTCAACAAGTCGCAGCTCCGGTTGTCCGGTGCGCTTCGTATCCTTGTGCCGCCAAGCAGCGAATCCTCCCTTAACGCTTCTCGGAGACTCAGTCTCTTCGCAATACGTGGTCGATCGTTTCGGTCGAAGGAATACGTGGGCCTCTGGCTTGACGCCGTAGGTCCGGAAGGAGCCTTTGTTGATTTCTGGTAGTTGCTTTGCTGTTGACATAGACCGGCTGCAGAGTTTTCTGGATCACGGCCGCCAGTATGAGGCTGAACTGCTCATGATCCAGCAACGGCATCGACGAGCGAAGAACGAGGCCTACGCCGCAACCGGCTATCAACCTGGGCCGGACGCAGCGAACAATCTGGCAGCACTGTGGTTTGCGGCGGGAACGACAAACCGGTTTGTCAGATCGGTTGCTCGAGGTTTCGATCGCCGGATCGAGCCAGCGCTGCTGAACAGCGGGTTGTTGGAGCCGATTTGGTCTTGGTCAACCAACACCGGTGAAGGCGGCGTGGCATCGGATGCGGGTGGAAGTTTAACGTGGCGAGACAACGCAAATTTTGCCGGGGCCAAGGCGGAAACGGAAAGCGGTCACGATGCAGGCTTGGCAGTCCTCAATCGAAGCTTTACCGATCTAGCCGACAACACTCAGATCGCAGCTGACGAGTTTGAAGCGATTATTCATACCAACGGAAACGTCACGCTGGTGCTGCCCGGCGTGATTGATTTGTCGAGACCCCACTTGGGCTACGATCCGGTTAGTCGAAGTAGTCGCGACCTCGACCAAGTCGCCGTCGGATCTGCCTTCTCCTCAGAACTAGACGACAACGCTTATGGCCAGATGGTTGCAGCCTTTGTTGCCGATGGGGTGACCAACGGACTCATCAAGCAAGGAGCGGACGTACTTATCGTCGGACACAGCTTTGGCGCCGATACTGCGCTCGATTTGGCGGCGTCAAGCCAATTCAATGGGGGTTTAGTAAACGTGACTCATGTCGTCGCTGCCGGGTATCATAATGAGCCCCAGCTACGCGATGTGACCGGTTCAACCAAGGTTGCCGTGCTTCAAAATATCAACGATGTTCCCGTAATCGCCGAAGGAGTCGTGGCTGACCTAAGGCCAAAGACATGGAACGACCGAAGCTGGGCCCGGGGTTCGGGAATTCGTAGTGTCGGAAGGGCCGCCATCGAAGTAGGTGAACGCGTGCTCGGTCTATCCGTTGGTCTCGGCCACGTTCCGATCAAGGGAGATCGGGTGCAAGAGATAGGCCAATCGGTCGTGTTGGCCGAGTTCGAAGGCGGAGCGGACCGTTTTGGTCATCATCCTGACCACTACTCGCGCTACCTGAACCGAACCAGCCCGGACCCAGCGGTAACCTCGTTTGTTGAGGGCATTGAGCAGCGCGGATACGGCCAGCCAGGTCGAGTAGTAGCCGTCGACGTGTCGTTACCCGACCCGATTGGTCGACAGAATTAGTCGTAGATAAGGAGAATTCATCAGCTAGCGGGAGAGATCTGGTTGGTTCGGAGCAAATTGGCGGTCAAATTCGGCCAGCTAAACCTACTGATCAAGCCGATTGTCGCTTTGCAGACAGAAAACCTTGAGAACCTTGTTAAGGATCTGGGCCGTTTTCCTCCCTGTATTAGCAGTATGAAGATTTTGCCTATGGAGCATCCTGAGAACCCGGCAAGTGAGGCAATACCAGCCCCGCCTTCTGCCGACCCCGCTCCGTTGGTTGGTGACGGGGGAGTATTGACAAGCCGGCAGTCGATTGAAGCGGTTTACCGCTCGGATCACGAACGGCTATGGAAATCTCTGCTGGCCTATACCGGCGATCCGGAAATTGCATCCGACGCAGAAGCCGAGACGTTTAGCCAGGCCCTAGCCCGAGGCAACGAACTACGAGATCCAGCAGCTTGGGTTTGGCGTAGTGCCTTCCGCATCGCCACCGGGATGATGGGGCAACGAAACCGAGCAAGCAGCGATTCAGTCCCTGATGCTGCCAACTTGGACGCCCCGCTGGTCGAGTTACTTTCAATGCTCGAAACATTAACCGATCAGCAGCGAGCGATCGTTGTGCTTCGCTATGCCGCTGGACTCCGACCGTCAGAAATCGCCGATCTGCTCGATACATCACCGTCGGCGGTAAGTGTTCAACTCCACCGCTCTCACGGCCATCTTAGAAAGAAGCTCTAATAATGGAATCGCCCCTTAACGAAGAACAAGGTCCGGCTGGCGATGCGGCTAACGATCAGGACTCGACTGGCATGGTTAACGACTATGACGTCAACACCGCTTCTCGCTTCTTTGCTCTCAACGCGGTTACTCCTCCCGACGTGTGGAGTCGAGTCGTTCAGCCTGGTCCGACTCCAGTGGCAGAAACTAGCGAGACGGTTTCGATGTCGGAGCCAATTCAGCCCCAATTGCTCGAATCTGATCTGCGGTCAGTGCCATCGGTCGCAGGACCTCACGCTGCGGCTGTGAGCCGCCGCCCTTTATCCGAGTCGTTACCCGCAAGTCGGCATCTGGTGTCTATGGCAGCCGTTGTTCTGTTCGCAGTAATTACTGCCGGGGCTGTCTGGGGTCTAACAAGACAGGCCGACACCACCGTCGCTGACGGTGGTGGACCAGACGTAGCCACCGAGTTGGCGGCGGCCACCTCAGACGGCGACGACGGAGCGACTGGTAAAAATGGACAAGACGGTTCTCGCCAAAGTCAATTCGCAGCTGACGATGATGACTCGGTTGACGAATCGGACGACGCCGTAACTGAACCAGAGCAGTTCGAGCTTGATGAATCATCTGAGCGATCCGACGATGACGACGATTCAGACGAGAAACCGAACACCGACGATTCTGATCGAGACGAAAAGGTCACGACCACCACGGTGGAATCAACTACGGCCACAACAGTAAAAGAAACCACGACAACTGAGGCGATTACGACGACGACGCCCGATCCCACAGATTTCACCAACATCACCCAAGGGTCGTCCACGACCAATGACGAGCGTACGACCACCACGAGCAAAGGTTCGAGTAGTGGCGAGATCATCACGATTCGAGGTTTGCTTACTGAATCGTTCGCCGACTGTCAGGCTTTGACGGTTCTTGACCGCAACGGTAATCCTGTTGTGAGTGACGAGCCGGTGACCTGCGATGGCGGTTCCTGGATCCTCGTAAACAACACCCGGATACGGACCGAGGCCGGAAACGTGATGTCAGGGTATTTCAACAAGCACAAGAAGATCCTGCCTGGCACCATCGTAGAAGTAAAGACGGCAAAGGATCAGTACGGCACACTTAGTTTGTCATGCGACGGCTGTAGCTATTACGCAGTTGGTGATACGGGAACGAACACATCGGTTATCTCGGGCCGGATCTCTGAAATTGTTCACGAATGTCCGGTTGGAGACCGAGGCGACGCAACGTCGCAACCCCTTCCAGACTGTCGAGACAATTCGTGGATCGTGGTGAACGGTACAAAGATCGCCACTGCCGGTTTTGACCGATCTGGGGTTCGATTCAATCGTCACCAGTCGAGTTGGGAGATCGGGATGACTGTTCGAGTCTTCGCCATCGACGCTCCACCGACGCTCAGCTGTGATCAGTGCAGCGTCAAAATCTTAGGCTAGAGTAACTGTTGCGAGTCGGGCCACTAGGGAATCTCGCCACCGATATCAGCCTCATGGCTGGCAATTCGGCCCCTCTAAACGACAAGACGCAGTAGCGTCTTGATTGACGAACTCTTACTTTCGGTCAACCAAATTTGGTGACCGTCAGTATTTGTCGTGAAAGGCAGCGATGACGCTCCACATGGTCAAGTTAGATGACTTAGAAGCCTGCAGGCTTCGAGTCGATGCAAAAGTCAATAGCATCATGGAAGAACTGGTGGCAATGAATGCCAACGTCGAGAACACGTTCTTTGTGGGTGAAAACGCAGAAGCGTTCGCAACTCAAATGAATGTTCAAGTCGATGCTTTTGTGGCCACTCAACGGTTGAACCTAGACGAGCTTCTGCGCTCAGTTACCGCCAACATGAACGTGGTGGTTACGAAGCTTGGCGGTCAGGCTTGGCCCCCGCCAAATCCTATTGACATCACCAATGCTCAAAAAGCTGTGGCTCAAAAAGGTGCAGGGTACGGAATAGAAACTACCGATATGGAATCGCTACAACGCGAAATCCGTCGGCATCTACAGCAGATCAGCAATTACTACAACACTATTGGGCCCGAGGCGATCGGCGAGTCGGAGTGGGTGGGGCCCGAGAAGGAAGCAACTGTCGCTATGGTCTCCAGCCAAGTCCAAGCGGTTATTTTGCCCGACATCGAAACAACGGCTTCGGACCTGGCCTTGGCTCTGGCCCAACAGGTTGCAGCGATGGAAGCATCGGCCCCATCATCAGTCTGGTAGCAAGCGGGTGAACTGCCGTTGTGAAATTGCCGCTCCGAAAATCGGGCTGTTCACGGGCTGTTGATGCGTGACCCTGGGGTTTAGAATCTGTCGAGTCTGACCCCAGGGGCTCGGTATGGCTTTCCGCGACGTAGCTATTCGATTCCGTGCTCAAGCGCGTATCGGACCAGTTCTTGTTTCCGGTTTAGATGCAGCTTGCCTAAGATGTTCCGAACATGGTTTTCAACGGTCTTCGGCGAGATGAACAGTTCTTCGCCAATCTCTTTGTAGGTATGACCACGAGCAACGTATTGAAGCACTTCTCGTTCCCGCTCAGATATCGGCTGCACGCCACCAGCGTCTTTGCTCATTCTTCGAAATTCGCCCAACACTAACCCAGCTAGTTGGGCTGAGAACACCGGCTCGCCGTGGGCGGCTCGCCATAGTTTGTCTCGAAGCTCGTCTGGAGGGGTTGACTTGACCAGGTATCCGCATGCGCCAGCTGCTACCGCATCAAGAAGGTCTCGTTCTGCTTCCGACACCGTTAACATCACGATGTTTGTCATCTCACCGCATTCTTTCGCCACCTTAATTCCGCCTCCATGAGGCATGTTGAGATCGCAAACAACCAGATCTGGTTTGTGCTTTTTGATAGTCGCCACAGCTTCTTTGGCATCGCTGGCTTCACCCACGACATGGAAGTTCTCTCCCAAATCGGCTCGGACTCCGGAGCGCCAAATTGGGTGATCGTCAGCTAGCACAACTGTCACATTGGTCTTCCAACTTGATCCGCCAGTGTTCGAACCCTTGTCGTCTTCAGAGTTGGTGCCATCATCGCTAGGTTTGTCTGCCGTCATCTGCTCCTGCTCCCGTTTCCCTGTTTCTTATCTATCGGGCGATTGCCTGGTTAGCTGCACAGTAGTGTCTACACCCACATTCGGATCTCGGCCCCTCGGCCGACTCGACCATCTACTTCCACCCGTCCGCCCGCTTCTTCGATGCGAGCCTGAATTGAGCGAGAAAGGCCTTGGCCGACCTTGATCTTCTCCAGGTCGAACCCGACCCCGTCATCTTTGACCGAGACGAACAACCCGATGGTTCCTTCATTAACGAGCTCTAGGCCACTGCGGGCTAGTCCGAGTATTCCGTCCATAGCATCAGTTGGTTCGGCATAGACCGTAGCTTTATTGGCTTGGCCATGTTTAGAGGCGTTGGTTAGCGCCTCAGTTACCGCACCGGTTAAGGCATGGACGCTTTGGGTAGACCCTCGAGGTAGGTCGGGGGCGGTAATCACTTCAACTCGAATCCCGTATCGTTGCTCAGCCTTGCGGGCTGCCGATCTAAGGCCAGCGGCCAGATCATCGTCGACTGGGGAGCCTCCGAACAAATACTCACGCAACTCAAGCTCTTGGGTTCGAGCGAGCTCAACCAGCTCGGTATCTTCGCTTCGCCGCTGAATAACCGCCAGAGTCTGGAGAACGCCGTCGTGAAGAGTTCGAGAGACTTCTTCTCGGGCCCGAAAGGTTGTGATCGAGTTATCTGCGGCTTCGAGCTTCTTGAGTAAGTAGCCAGTGGTCCATGCAGCAACGGTAAGTAGCACCATGGTGGCCAGACGAGTTAAGGATAAGTAGTCCTCCTCGGGGGCAGCGAACGGTAGCCAGCCGACATAGCGAGCTAGCCCAAGCCCGATCCCGGTAATAATTGCGGCCCGCTGACCAGCAGCGATGGCCGTGGCGAATACGGAGGCGACAACCCAAATCGATGGAATTGATTGGGCATGGTCGGCAAACCCATAGACCCAAACATCGGCGGTCAGTACAAGGGCGCAGATCGCTATCTCGGTCAAGATCACTCGACGCTTCAGAAAATGATCCGGGTCGGTGCGGTAGTTGATCGTTAAGTAGACAGTAAAGGCCAACATCAGCCCAACTAACGCAAACCCGGCGACCGGGTGAGCGACCGTTTCTGGAGCGTCCTTAGCAACGTTGCGGCGGTACACCTCCCAGCTGTAGATGGCTGACAACCAAAGCCAAGTTAGCCAGCGATAGTGAAGGAGACCGCGAGCTAGCCCGTGTCGAGTGGCCGAGGAAATACGGGCCGGGTACAGCCGCCCCAAGATGGGGAAGTAGACAGGATCTCTTTCCTGCTCAGCGCGACCGGCCACAGACTAACGTTAGACCGGTTGGTAGGTGGTTACATGATTCTTCAGCGTTCCTGATTGGTTGGAACCTCAACGCGTCGATGGGTTGGCTCTGTTCCGTTGGAGTGATTAGTTCTAGACGGTAGGTTTCGAGCAGATGTGACCCCGCATCGAAATACGTTTTGAATCGGAGAGATTATGAACCCGCAAGCACTCGCTCAATGTCAAGAGATCGCCAGCCAGGTCTTGTCTGGCGTCAGCGCCGACCAAATGGAAATGGCCACCCCATGCGCTGACTGGAATGTAGGACAGCTCATCGATCATCTGGTTGGCTCTCAACACTGGGGTCTTAGCGCCATGGAAGGCACGCCTCCAACCGAGGATGGCAGCGGGTCTTGTCAAGGCGATTACCTCGCTACGTTCCAGGCGGCCGCTCAGGCTTGCACCGCCGCGTTCTCTGAAGAAGGAGCGCTGGAAAAGATGGTCAATCCAGGCTTCGGTGATATGCCAGGCGCAGCCATGCTTGGCTTGATGATGACCGACACCTTCCAGCATGCTTGGGATCTTGCCACGGCTACTGGCCAGGACAACAATCTGAACCCTGAGATCGCATCTCAGCTTTTGGCCGCATCCCAACAATCTATTCAGCCAGCTTTTCGGAGTGAAGAAGGCTCGATCTTCGGCATGGAACAACAAGCTCCCAAAGACGCTAATGCAGCAACGCAGCTAGCCGCCTTCCTTGGTCGCAGCGTTTAGTAGCGCAGAGTTGAGCGGCTAGCGCCAGCTCGGCCTAGCTCTGGCCGGGCCGGATCAACCACGCTTGCGGATGCACTCAGCCCTTCTCGATTGTTACGAACGGGCTGAGTGTAGCTGCGAGCTAGAGCTCGTACCTCGGACAACGTCGACGCTATCGAGCAGGTGCTGGGCGGTCGCCGCAAGTGAGTGGGCTGCTTCGTTGTCTGAGATCGACAAGATTTGAGCCTGGGCCTGATTGACAAAATCGGTTGCTACTTCTAGCGCTGACTCAATTCCGGGGCCGTTGCGAACGCATTCGATCGCGGCCTGCCGATTAGCTTCGGTCAGTCCATCTTTCAGCAGTCCGAGCAGCGGTTTACCGTCAGGGTGAGCAAGTGTGTGAATGACTGGGAGCGAATAGACCCCTTCAATCATGTCGTTGCCGGCAGGCTTGCCCAACTGTTCATCAGTAGCGATGACATCGAGAATGTCGTCAACTACTTGGAACGCCATTCCGTACAGTCGCCCGAACTCGGTCAGTTGATCAATTCTGGCTCGATCAAACTCGGCCACGATTCCGCCGATTCGGGTGGCAGCGGAAAACAACGACGCCGTTTTGCCTGCGATCGAAGGAAAGTATTGCTCCTCAGTGCGACTGACATCGTAGAGCGTGCGAAGCTCGGCTACCTGTCCCTTGCAGAGTTCGCCAATAGTCATCGCTAACAGGCCGGCAACTTCGACTCCTAGGCTGGCTGCAATTTCTGACGCCTTAGCGAGGAGGAAGTCGCCCGCGAGAATTGCCCGTAGGTTTCCCCACCGAGCGTTCACACTCGGTACTTGGCGTCTGATCTCGGCCTCGTCCATCACATCATCGTGATAGAGCGATCCGACTTGAACCAGTTCGACGGCAACACCGCCCCTGACCACGTCCTCGTGCACCTCGGTGCCGTCAGGCAAACCAGTCGAGGCGGCTGCAATCGTGAACAGTGGACGTTGGCGCTTGCCCCCGGCTTTGATCAAATGGGAGGCGATTTCGCTGAGATAGTCGTTGCCATCGATCTTGACTGTGTCTAGGAGACAGTTTTCGATCCGAGCAGTGTTGTTTTGTGCTGTTGAGAGAGAAGAAAGCGGGGATGCAGCCACAAGTCCACGCTAGGCCAGTTCAAGCTCGTGGGCTCAACCGGGCCAACCTTTCCTTACTAGAGCCGAGCAAGAGCCAAATAACACTCATTTTTGACTCGGCTCGGACCAATTCAGGGGCTCAAAGAAGCTGTGGACGTTGCCGGCCAGGCGTCTCTCGCTCATAGTCAAGAAACGTAGTGGTACCAATTGCTTGTCTAATCCACGCCAGTTAGCGGCAAGCTGTCACTCTCTGGCGCAAACCTGGGTACGTAGAGTGGCGTTGGTTCGGATGGTGCCAATTTTTTCGAAGAACGCGCGAATATCTCGAGGTAAAACGGGGTTATTGAGGCTCTGGGCTCACTATTGGTCGCTCTAATGCCGAATACTAATTACGCCCTCGGCTAAAGTAATCCGCCCATGCCGAGTAGGCTAGTTGTCCAAACGTGTATAGATATTGACCTGAAAATAACCACCTAGTAGCAGTCAGAGCTGCAATATTGGCTCTCCACCCCGACCGACTCTCTATCCCCTATTGGGAGACGCAAATGTTCGAACGCTTTACCGACCGGGCCCGTCGAGTAGTAGTTCTCGCCCAAGAAGAAGCTCGCCTTCTAAACCACAACTACATCGGGACCGAGCATATTCTGCTTGGTTTAATCCATGAGGGTGAGGGCGTGGCCGCTAAAGCTCTTGAGTCGCTTTCTATCTCGCTGGAAGCGGTACGCAGCCAAGTTGAGGAGATCATTGGACAGGGTGGATCTTCACCCAGCGGACATATCCCCTTTACGCCGCGCGCAAAAAAGGTCTTAGAGCTCTCCCTTCGGGAAGCACTACAGCTCGGCCATAACTACATCGGGACCGAGCACATCTTGCTTGGCCTGATCCGTGAAGGCGAAGGAGTGGCAGCCCAAGTTCTGGTCAAGCTCGGCGCCGATCTATCACGGGTCCGTCAACAGGTGATCCAGCTTCTGTCTGGCTACTCCGGGCCATCGGGCCAGGGAGGAACAACACCAGAGGGCGGCAAAACTTCTGCTACCTCAGGAGGTAGCGGAACTGACTCCCCATCGGGGTCGCTCATACTCGATCAGTTCGGCAGGAATCTAACTCAGTTGGCGCGAGAGAAAAGTTTGGACCCGGTCATAGGCCGCGCTCGCGAAGCCGAGCGAGTTATGCAGGTTCTCTCTCGTCGAACCAAGAACAATCCAGTTCTGATCGGTGAACCTGGTGTCGGTAAAACTGCCATCGTCGAAGGGTTGGCCCAACAAATCGCCAACGACGAAGTGCCGGAAACACTGCACGGTAAGCAGTTGTACACCCTCGACCTGGGTGCGCTGGTTGCCGGTAGTCGCTACCGAGGCGATTTCGAAGAACGGCTCAAGAAAGTACTCAAAGAAATCAAGACCCGTGGTGACATCATCTTGTTCATCGATGAGCTCCACACGTTGGTAGGGGCGGGAGCGGCCGAAGGCGCGATCGACGCTGCCAGCATCCTCAAGCCAATGTTGGCCCGAGGCGAGCTACAGACAATTGGTGCTACCACTCTTGATGAGTACCGAAAGCACCTTGAGAAAGACGCGGCCCTCGAACGCCGGTTCCAGCCGATCAAAGTTGAAGAGCCAACGGTTGAGCACACCATCGAAATTCTCAAAGGGCTTCGCGATCGATACGAAGAGCATCACCGAGTCACCATTACTGACCAAGCATTAGTAGCGGCGGCCAATTTGGCCGATCGTTACATCTCGGACCGCCACCTCCCCGACAAAGCGATCGACCTTATCGACGAGGCTGGCTCCCGACTTCGAATCAAGCGCATGGCCACCCCGCCTGCGTTTAAGGAGATAGAGAGCGAACTGTCTGAAGTTGTTCGACAGAAGAAAGAAGCCGTCGACCAACAAGACTTTGAAGAAGCCGGTCGACTCCGCGACTCTGAAAAAGAACTGTTAGGCAAGAAGGAAGAAATGGAGTCAGAGATCAAAGCTTCTGGCGTTGATCTCTTCGACGAAGTAAACGAAGAGTCGATCGCTGAAGTTCTCTCGATCTGGACTGGCATTCCTGTCTACAAACTCACCGAAGAAGAGACCGAGAAACTTCTTCGCATGGAAGACGAGCTACACAAGCGAGTTATCGGCCAAGAAGACGCAATCCACGCCGTCTCTCAGTCAATCCGCCGAACCCGTGCTGGCCTGAAAGATCCGAAGCGGCCATCCGGTTCGTTTATCTTCCTCGGACCAACCGGCTGCGGAAAGACAGAGCTGGCAAAAACACTTTCTGATTTCCTCTTCGGAGATGACAAGGCACTAATCACACTCGACATGTCTGAGTACATGGAAAAACATACGGTTAGTCGCCTTGTCGGTTCACCTCCCGGCTATGTCGGCTACGAGGAAGGCGGACAGCTAACCGAAGCGGTTCGACGTAAGCCGTTCTCTGTTGTGTTGTTCGACGAGATCGAAAAAGCCCACCCTGACGTGTTTAACGCCCTGCTTCAAATTCTTGAAGAGGGACGACTCACCGATAGCCAAGGCCGTTCGGTTGATTTCCGAAACACCGTTCTAATCATGACCTCTAACCTCGGAACCCGGGATCTCCGCAAAGCAACTCTCGGTTTTTCAAAGAACGACGAGGCTATTAGCTACGAGCGGATGAAAGAAAAGGTCAACGAGGCGTTGAAGGTGCACTTCCGGCCGGAGTTCTTGAACCGTATCGATGAGACCATCGTGTTCCATGAACTAAGTCTCGCCGAAGTGACCCAAATCGTTGACCTCATGATCGCTCGAACGGTGACTCAGCTTGAGGCTCAAGGCATCGGTATGGAACTTACCGAAGACGCCAAGCACTTCTTGGCTGAGAAAGGCTACGACCCAACCATGGGTGCTCGGCCGCTACGGCGAGCTATTCAGCGATTGGTCGAAGACATTCTGTCAGAAAAGCTTCTGTATAAAGAGTTCAGGGCGGGACAAATCATCGTTGTAGATGTTGCGGAGAATGAAGAAGGGGAGAAGGCTCTAACCTTCACTCCTCATGAAGGGTTCCAGCCTCCGTCTACCCCAGAGCTTGCTGAAGCGGGCGAATAGCTAGCCAACGTGCTGGTGAATAGCTAGGTTTCGCTACTAGCCAGTCCGCTCGTATTTGCTCGAGCAGTTTAATAAAACAGGCTGTTGTGCACTACCGAACGTCGAGGCGTTCGGTAGTGTGGAGCGGTGGCGAATCGTGATTCCGATCGTGCTTGGAGGATTTGGGTCCTCGTTATTGCCTTTGCCGCGCTCTTCTTGACAAGCTGCCGGGCCGACTTCACTGCTGCGGTTGACGTGGAAGAAGATGGTTCCGGAGTTGTTCGAGTGACTGCGGTGCTTGATCGGGCTGCTACTGAATCGCTAATTGATCTGAGCTCTGACGGACTGAGGCTGGCCGATTTGGCTCAGGCCGGTTGGGAAGTGGAACTTCCCGAAGAACGAGATGGCGGGACGGTCCTCCGGGCCCAAAAGGCGTTTGGCAACGAAGCTCAGTTCTCGGAGATCATGGATGAGCTAACCGGTCCGGAAGGGGTTTTTCAAGATTTTGATCTTGTTATCGAACCAACATTTGGCCAGCTCGACTACACGATTACGGGAACACTAAACCCTGCAGCTGGGTTCAAATCGTTTGGCGATACCGAACTAGAAGCCACACTTGGACGATCGCTCGCTGATCTAGCGGCGGACGAACGGTTTTCGGTAGCTGAAGAGAATTTCAGTTTCACTGTCAGCGCTATGTTGCCAGGTGATCTCCCCGAGGATTTGTCGAGCCCGAACGCTCAGGAAAGTGAGGGTCAGGTTCGAGGTGAATGGAAGACAACCCTTTCGGATAGCGAACCGGTTGCGATTTCTCTCAGTACGACCCGACGGTCAGCAACCGCCCAAGTCCTTCGCGGGATTGCGGTAGTCGCTGGTGTCCTTGCTGCGCTGGTCGCGTTCGGACAGTTGCTTCGTGTCGTAGCCTCGTCACAGCGGCGAAAGCCTCCGGCTCAAAAGAACAAACAAATTGTCGATGCCCTCGGAGCTCCAGTGGCGCCCGCCCATGAGACGTTGCAGACAAACCAGGTAGACCCAGAGGGGGTTGCTGATGAACTTGCTACCGATCCTGGGCATCGGGTTGTAGCCCTTGATGGGATGGGCGTTCTCTATCGAGAAGGCAACGACATCGGTGAGCTACTAGTGCCGTTCGCTCGACAATATGGGTCAACCGCATCGGTGGAAGAAATTCGAGACAAAGCGCATCGGTTGACGCTAGGTCGAATGAGCACTGCGGAGTTTTGGCAGTCAATCGGTGTCCTTGGCCATGCCGAGTCTTTAGACTCGGCCTACATCGCTGGCCACCAGTTGATGCCGGGCGTGGTCAAATATTTACGACGACTGCGTGATCGTGGTGTTCGTGTTGCTTGTGTTACCAATGACTCGGCGACGTGGGCCATGAAGCTGCGCTCCAGCCATAGTCTTGAGGGGCTAATCGATCCATGGGTTGTTAGCGGTTCGGTTGGGGTTCGCAAACCTGACGCACCGGTCTACGAAGTTTTGCGACGAGTCACGGGAGAGCCGCCTGAGGCGATCCTAATCATCGATGATGATCTCGACGTGTTGGACGCCGCGAGGGCCTTAGGGTTCGGAACCCGTTGGTTCAATGAACACGGCACTCGAGCTGAAGCACGAGGCCATGAGGTATGGCGTCGATTCGATATTCTCGATGAGGAACCAACACCCGAGCCGCCACCACCAGTAGTGCAAAGCTAATCTGTAGCGACGACCCCGTCGGCGTCGTCCGGAAAGCGGATTGGGTTATGGACGAGCACCCGGTTAGTATGCGGCGGTGACAACCCAGCGAAAGGCAGTGCTCGTCACTACCTTGCTAGCGACGATGACAGCTTCGTCCTATCAAATTTTCGCCCTTGGGGTTCTCGCTGTCGACCTTATTGATGACCTTGGTGTGAGTCGCACCGCTCTTGGAGTTCTTGGTTCGGTAAACACGCTGGTTGGAGCGCTTTCTGCCCCCGCAATCGGGCGTTTCACCGACCGGATTGGGGCAAGTCGCTCTACCGTTATGGTTCTCGTCGTTAGCGCGGTGGGAATGGGGTTGTTAGCAGTAGGCGGAAGCTGGTGGTCCCTCGGACTCGCCGCAGTCGTTTCCGGAATCCCCCAAGGGTGGGGCAATCCAGCAACCAACGCGCTCATCGCAAGTCGAGTACCAGTTGGACAGCGAGGAACAATAACTGGACTCAAGCAGTCGGGCGTTCAATTTGGCATCTTCCTTTCTGGCTTGACCCTGCCCACTTTGGCTGCCTTGTTAGGCTGGCGAGGAGCGATGTGGGTGTACGCCGTGGTGTTCGCCTTGCTCGCTCTGTTCGTTCGATTCACCTTAGGCTCCGACGACGAGTTAGATCTCACTAGCAGCTCAGGAACTGATGAGACTTCGCGACCTGAACAGCGTTCATCATCCTCGGCCATCGGCACGCGAGACCATCGGCCGCCAATGTCGATTCAACACCAAACTGATTCGGTGTTAGGCGTTCCAGAGCCGGCCACAGATTCTCCCTCGGTGAAGCGGTTTATTTGGTTGTTGGCTTTGTACGGATTTTTGCTCGGAGCCGGTGGTGGCGCAATCGGTCGATTCCTACCGCTTTGGGCTCACGAAGAAATAGGCATGTCCACTACCGCCGCCGGGCTATTGGTGGCGCTCGGCGGCTTGTTGGGTATCGGAGCGCGAGTTATCGCCGGTCGCGTAACTGAGCGGGTTGCCTCTGCGCCTAGGCTGCTCAGCATCTTGGCTGTTCTCGGAGCGAGCTATAGCTTGGTTCTTGTATTTACGCCTCCGCTACCGGTTTGGCTCTTATGGCCGGCCAGCGTGTTGGCTGCTATTGGGATTGGGGCCTGGAACGCGGTAGCGATGCTTGCAGTAATCATGTTCGTGACTAAATCATCAGCTGGCCGGGCCTCAGGAATTGTCATGCTCGGATTCTTAGGTGGTTTAAGTGTCGGTGCTCCGCTGGCTGGGTGGGTAATCGATCAATATGATTCGTATCAGCCGGTGTGGATCGGAGCCGCAGTTGCTTCACTACTTGGTGCTGTGGTGCTATCAGGGAGTTTCCGATTCGAAGCTCCGAATTCAGAGAACGTCGAACCGGCGGCTCCTCGCTGAGAAGTTTCCAAGCGAGAAGGCCCGCTTCAGCCGGGTGCTACAGCTGGTTTGAAGTCGCCCCTTGTCCGTTCAAAGTACGAGAGTGGCTGATCTCGGTGCCTTCGACAGCAGGTATCGCATCAAGATGAACTGCATAGGTTTCGATCTTGTGATCGATGAGTTCTAAAGCTTCCTGGAGTTCACCGATTTGTTTGACTACCTGCGTACGGTGATTCTGTAGCAGAGCCGATCGTTCAGCTATTCCGTCATCACCTTGTTTCACGAGTTCGGCAAAGCGGCGCAGCTCTCGTATCGGAAGTGCAGTGGCCCTTAGACACCGCAAAATTCGAACCCAGGCAACGTCTCCGGCCTGGTATCGACGTTGGCCGCCACTGGTTCGTTCCACCGGGTCTAGAAGATTCTCCCGTCCGTAGTAGCGAAGGGTATCGACGGTTACTTGGCACTGCTCGGCCATCTCGGCCGGTGACAACGTTGACTTGGTCGATGGGGTCATACCGCCGAGTGTAGAGCGTGGTCCGTTAAAGACAGAGACGGCTGGGCCCGCCGAGCTTGGACAATTTCGCTGCTTGCCTTGACCTGGAGTGCACTCCAGGTGATTAGATCTTGACTATGAGCTTGTCACCAAAATCAATTGACCCGTACGTTCAAGTGGGCCGGAGCGGTTTGGTCGTCTTTAAAGTCGGGCTAGGAACTATGCAGTTCGGTTGGACTGCCGACGAACAAACATCGTTTGAGTTGCTCGATTCCTACGCATCGGTAGGAGGCAATTTCATCGACACTGCCGATTGCTACACCGCCTGGTCTCACAGCATGGGAGGCCCGCAAAATCCGGGCGGTGTCTCCGAAGAAATCGTTGGTCGTTGGATGGCGAAGCGAAACAACCGTGATGACATGGTCGTGGCGACCAAAGTTCGGGCAGCGATGGGTGTCGGGTTTGTAGACAATCGGGCGACCGCCCACCAACGAGAAGGGCTTTCCCGTCGATGGATACATCGAGCCTGCGAGGACAGCTTGCGACGTCTCGGGGTCGACCACATCGATCTCTACCAAGCCCACTTTATCGATCCGATTGTTCCCATCGAGGAAACACTCTCGGCCTTCACTGACCTGGTTCGACGTGGATTAGTTCGCTACATCGGAGTTTCCAACTTCTCGGCTTGGCGTCTCATGCAAGCGCTGTGGGCCGCCGATCAAGGTTCATTCGAATCGATCGTCAGTCTGCAACCGCAGTACAACCTATTGAGTCGAACAAGAGCCAACTTTGAACGCGAACTTGGTCCCCTCTGTGCTCATTACGGCATTGGGGTGCTTCCGTACAGCCCGCTAGCTGGAGGTCTGCTTACTGGCGCCTACCGAAAGGGACAGCAGACTCCCGACAGTTTAAGGGCGGAAGAGAATCTGTCTCGAGTGAACGACCAAGATTATGAGACGATTGAAGTTGTCGTGGACATCGCCGAAACCTTGGGAGTACAACCTAATCAGGTGGCGTTAGCCTGGTTGTCGGCCCAAAGCGTCGTTTCGTCTCCCATTGTTGGAGCTAGTCGAATAGAGCAGCTTGAACCGCTACTGAACTCCGATTTGATTCTCGACTCCGAACACATGCGTAGGTTGGATGAGATCAGTGATTGGGTTAGGTCGAGAACTGACCTCGAAGAGTAGGTCGAATCCTCAGGCTCACCGGGCGGCAGAAACGGATTTACTTAGCGGTCTCCGTTGAAATTGGTAAGGATCCACCATGCTGTCCCGCCCAAAATGGCAGCTGCTAGGCCGTTAATCATGGCGAACCATACCCCGGCGAGCACATTATTGTTAGCCCGGGTAATCGTGTGCAGAGCGGCGAGGATCCCAACCACCGCGACCACGGCCGCCGTCCATCGGACTACCTTGATGACGCCGATGGCAACGCTACCAGTGGGTGAAAGCACGACAATCATTGCCGCCGCTAACGCGAGCATGCCAATAGTGGAACCAACTGGGGCGAAGAGCCGGTCGGCGAGCGAGCCAAAGGTCCAAGAACCGATTAGTTCGTCAGTCATCTGAAGTAGACCGGCAGTAAGACGAACCACAATAGTTAAAAGGATGGCCGCGATCGCGATCTCGCGAGCCTCGTCGCGCGAGATGCTCATGTAGTTGTCAATCCTAGTGTGATGAGCAACATCTGCGGACTGCTGAATCGATAGCTCGATTTCAGATAGGTGCTACGGGGAGCTAACGAGTCAAGATCGAGCACGGTAGCTCCGGCTGACGTTGACCTATTTTCGCCTGTTGCTGATAGCGACAACGGGCCTTTAAGTGATACGTTGACTAGTCAAAACGTGCTTCGTTGTGTATCATATTGGCTACGCCAGCAAAGAATCATCGGAGGACCATGCCAAGCGTGATGTCGAGAACGTGGGAGTCTTTGGAGGAATTCGAGGCTTTCCTTGATGACGGCGGCATCGTCGAAGTTGACGACGCAATGCCTGACGAATACCGACAGGCAGTGTTTGCCTTTATCGAGATGCACGCCAACAGCGAGCTGATGGGCGGGTTGACCGAACGAGATTGGATACCCAAAACCCCAGGTCTTCGGCACAAAATGTCGGTACTAGCCAAGACGCAAGACGAGATCGGTCACGGCCATCTTCTCTACATGGTGGCGGCCGATATGGGAGTAAAAACCCGCACCGAAATGCTGGAAGACCTATTTGCCGGCCGAAGCCGGTTTCACAATGTCTTTCACTACCAAGCCAAAACATGGGGCGATCAAGTGGCGATTGCTTTTCTTGTCGATGCTGCCGCATTGGCCAGCCAGCAGGCCGTGTTTAAGAACTGCTCCTATGGTCCGTATCGGCGAATCCTCAAACGTATTATTAGCGAAGAAGGCTTCCATATGAGGTTGGGCGAAGATCGCATGATGCGGATCGCTCAAGGTACCGAAAAACAACGGGCGCTGTTTCAAGACTCGCTGGATCGTTGGTTCTGGCCAGCACTGCAATTGTTTGGTCCGGACTCCAAACCAAATGATGTTCTACTCAAATGGCATATCAAATCCGAGCGCAACGAAGTGCTTCGATCTCGATGGGTGCAAAAGTTTGTTCCGATGTTACACAGTTACGGGTTTACCATTCCCGCTCCCGATTTGCGCTACGACGAAGAAGCCAAGCAGTGGGATGTTGGCCCAATCGACTGGGAGCCGCTAAAGGCGACCCTGGCCCAAGGGGGCCCAGACTCGGCTAGACGGATTGGTGAGGCCCTAGACAACTGGCAGCGAACAGCCTGGGTTCGATCGGCTCTGGAATCGGCCCCCGAATCAGGGCCCGAAAAAACTGGCAACCCGAGCCCGGTGCCAGCATGAGAGCGATAACCGGTGCTGCGAACTCGGCCACAGCGATCGAGCTGGCAGTACATGCGGCCGTGGCCTCGATTGACGATCCTGAGTACCCCGGGATCTCGATCGTTGATCTCGGTTTGCTAGAGCGGCTGGTTGTTACCAACGGCCATGTCGATATTGGCCTAATCCCAACGTTCTCCGGCTGCCCAGCCTTGGCCATGATCGGTCAAGACGTTTCCACCGCAGTACGTTCGGTTGTCGGGGTCGAATCAGTCGAGGTCTCGTGGCTTCGATCGCCAGCATGGTCAGTTGCTCGGGTCAGCGTTGAGGCCCGGGCTATATTGGCCGACCAATTCACCGTGGCGGTCCAAATTAACAGCGGAGCCGCACCGAGATGTCCTCGTTGCGGAGCCGCTACCGTCGAGCAATCAATGTTCGGGCCAAGCCGTTGCCGCAGCGTGCATCGGTGTAGTAACTGTTCGGAGACTGTCGAGGTGATGCGTTCTTAATGGCTATCTACGAAGTATTTCTCAAAAAGGATGGGCGAGACGAATTCCGCCACGCTGGTGCCCTTGATGCTGCCAATGACGAGTTGGCGTTCGTAATGGCTCGGGAGTCGTATGCCCGTCGAGCTGAAGGCGATCGGCTCTGGCTAGTCGAGCGATCAAATGTGCTCGTGGCTGACGCCGAATTTGTCGCCCCGAACGCCGATAAGCCTCATCGCCACCACGACGGCGCAGCGGTCGCCGCTCGTCGCAAATCAATTCGAGAACAAGCCGACATCGCCGACGATTCGGAGTCCCAATGAATCCCATCGAAGAGTTCATTTTCTCTTTCGCTGACGATGAACACCTGATCGGTCAACAACACACAGAGTGGATTGGTGTTGCGCCGTTCCTTGAGGAAGATTTAGCCTTTTCTAGCATCGGCCAAGACGAGCTAGGCCACGCGGTGTTGTTGTATGAAGTCGTGTTGGGCCTACGAGAGACTGAGGCAACCGATGAAGCAATCGACGCTTTGGCCTACGACCGGGGAGCGTCAGAATATCGATCTAGCCATCTGGTTGAGCTGGCAACCACCGATTGGGCTCAAGCGTTGCTCCGTCACTGGCTTTATGACACGGTTGAACAATTCCGGTGGGAACTTGTTGTCGGTTCTTCAAATACGGCGCTAGCAGAAATAGCGATCAGAGTTGAGCGAGAAGAACGGTTTCATCGTCGCCACGCCGATGCTCTGCTCGATTCGCTACTGGCCTCACCGGTCGCTCGGCCAGTACTACTGGCAGCGTTTGATTCGCTAACGCCGTTCATCGCCAATCTGCTCGCTCCGGTGGCGGGAGAAACTGAAGCTATCGCTCAAGGAGTGGTGTCAGCCTCGATTACGACTATCGCGCCGCTGTTGGAACAACGAGTGGCTGATCGGTTCGAGCAGACGCTGTCGATCACGGCCGACATCTCGAACAGCCCAGGCCGCGATGTCCGATCGGACCACTTTCAAACCTTGATGGATCGGATGCGGGAAGTGATCGACTACGACCCACAGGCTGTCTGGTAGTGACTGCCATCGATCCTTGCCCTATCGCTAGCGCCCTGATGAATAGCAATTGATGGTCGATCATCGGAAGCAAATCCAACGGTGGGCGTCTCAGTCCGCTACCAGCGCCCGGTCAGTCCTCGTCACCATTTTTGGTGACACCATCCTGCCAATCACTAATGTTGTGTGGCTCTCTCAACTGTTCGAACTAACCGATGTCTTCGGGTTCAACCAGCGACTGATCCGCACCTCAGTGGCCCGACTGGTTTCTGAGGGGTGGCTTGAGAACGAGCGGGTGGGACGAGTGAGCCGCTACCACTTGACGGCGTTGGCAGTTGAAGAATCAACTCAGGCCGAAGATCAGATCTACTCCCAAGCCACCGATGACTGGGACGGGCAATGGGTTCTAGCGTTCGTTGGCAACCCGAAGATTGAGCCTGGTGCTGCTGCTGTTCTCCAGCGGCACTTGCAGTGGCGCGGATTTTCCCAGATCGCCGATGGGATACTCGCATCGCCGACCGCCACTATCGATTCGACCCGGGAGCTGTGTCGACTCGTGAGCGCTGATGAGCCGATTCCTTTGGCCCAAGCCCGGTTCGACGATGTGGAGCAACTGGCTTCCACCGGGTTCTTTCGTTCCGGGTTCGCTCTCGATGAGCAAGAGGAGGCCTATGCGAACTTTATTGACGACTACGGTTCGCTGACTTTGGACCCAGAGCGACTCGAATCGGTCGATGCCTTCGGGCTGCGGACCATGGTCGTCCACGACTTTCGACGGATCCGGCTGCGCGGCGCGGTGGTTCCCGTTCAGCTGTTGCCGTCGCCTTGGATCGGCGACGAAGCGTTCGAATTGGCAGCCGACTTGTACAGCACTACCAGTGCTTCCGCTTCTGCTTTTCTGCAGCAGATTCTCGAGATTAGCTACCCGGATGCCGTCAAAGGCCGCTTTTATTTGACCAGTGAATCTCGGCCAAAGCGTCGAATCCTTAGCTGACCAAACAGGTGAGGTAAGAACGCTTAGACTGTCGCCATGGGTAACTCGAAGTGGGTCAGTTTGGTCGTGGTGTTTGGTATCGCGGTAATGGCTATTGGTTGTTCCAGCGATGAAACCGAGATCGGTAATAGCGGGGTTACCGAAGAGGATATTGCCGAAGCCGTTCAGCAATCAGAACAGAACAATCCGCTTGAAGATCGCCCATCGGACACGACCGATGATGTTTCGATTCGGGCAAACCTCTGTGAGATAACCGATCCTGATGTACTGGATGACGGCCTACGCCGTCGGGTTTGGATCAGCGTTGAGAACGAACAGCCCGAGATAGTTTCGGTAGTCGCCGACATTGAATTTACTGACGGCTCAGTTCTACGGTCCGAGCCTCACGACGTAGGCGCCATGTTTGAAGGCGATCCTGGATCGAACAGCTTCGGCACTCCTGATGTAGCCGATATCGACCCCTCTCGAGAGGGAGAGGATTGTTTCGAAGAGATCGCCAGCATCAAAATTGCTGAGATCGGGGAACCAGTGTGGATGACCCCAGAAGACGACGCGTCTATTCGTTCGCAAACGTCGTAACTGGCCAGGTCTGGTTACGCTCGGGCCAGTTCGTCCAGCAGATCTGCTAGACGAACTCGGTAGTCGGCTACCCGCTGAACTTTCAGATCCTCATAGCCACGAATCATGTCTGGTAGCTGAGCGATTGCGATGGCCGTCGCAAGCGAAGAATCACCGACATCAGAGGCCTTGGCCACGACTGATCGAATAGTTGCTTCGAATTCGGTCACCAACGACCGCTCCATCCGACGCATGGCGGTCATGCCAAATGGGTCGAGCTTGGTGCCACGAAGTCTCTTGGCTTTGGCTAACGAGCGGAAGGCGGTGGTAGAGCTGGCCCCGAACTCGATTTTCTCTTTTCGGCCCAAAGCGCTCAGTGTTGGGGGGTGAAGGTGCCACCGTCGATTGGTGCCAACTCGGTCGGCCTCAGCTAATCCATCAGGATGCAGCATGAGTCGGGCCACCTCATACTCATCTTTGTAGGCCATCAGTTTGTGCGAGCTTCGAGCAACCGCCATGGTGAATTCGTCGCTATTGAGGGTGAGAGCGACTTCGATCAGGGTTAGGAATCGTTTGGCGTAGGCAACGTTTTGGTAGTCGATTAGGTCGCCAGCTAGAGCGGTAACATCTGAGGTGTCGGTCGTGGACAATCCGAGTGCCTTTACCCGCGACTCAATTCGTTTGGGGAGCGGAGACGTCGTGAAGATCATCTTCGATGGACTCAGCGTTTCGATGAGGCGACTGGTTTCCTCCTTGTGGGCAAATAGTCGGCGACCCCATTCCAACGCCTCAAGGTTGCCGGCCACGTTCACCCCATTCATTTCGATAGCCGACCGCAGAGATTCAATCGTGATAGGGAGCTCGCCAGCTTGAATCGCAGCACCGAGAAGCATGATGTTCGCCGATGGCCCGGGCTGACCAAACGCTTCAGCCGCTTTGGCGGTATCAACCGTTAGATCGACTGGTCGACCAGTGCGAGCCATTATGCGGCTCGCCAATTCCGCTGGTGTTTGCCCGGTCAGGTCGGGGGCGGTGATCTGGCGGCCGGTCGGGGTGATCGACGTGGATCCGAACACGGCGGTATCACGATCGATGGCGTGGATCGCTCCATCACTGGCGGCGACCAAAAGGTCGAAGGCCAAAAGGACATCGGCCTGGCCGGCCCCGGGAGCGTTAGAGCGGGGGAGGTTATCAGAGGGCGAGATAGTTAGATCACTAATGACTGGCCCTGCTTTCTGCGAAAGGCCGGTTTGGTCGAGCCCGGCGACCATCAGCCCGTCGAGTGTGGCTGCGGTGCCAAGAATTTGGGCCACAGTAACGACGCCGGTACCTCCGATACCGGCGAACCGAACAACCGTTGTGTCCCGCTGCGGTTGTGATGGCACTTCAACCGGAAGATTGTCTAAGCTGGCTGAGACGGCCCCGAGATCAGCGTTGGCGTCGACGGTCATGAACGCAGGACAGTCACCTTTAATGCAGCTGTAGTCAAAGTTGCAGCTGGCTTGATCAATTGTGGTCTTGCGACCGAGCGGAGTGTCTATTGGTTGAACTGATAAACAGTTGCTCACGTCGCCGCAGTCGCCGCAACCCTCACATATTCGATGGTTGATGACTATTCTTCGCTTCGGTTGTTCTGCCCGACCTCGTTTTCGGTCTCGACGCAGTTCCGCCGCGCAACCTTGGTCATGGATTAGAACGGTGACTCCCTCGATGGCAGCCAACTGCTCCTGGATTTCGACGATGCGCGATCGATCGTGAACGTTGACGTTGCTCGGAAGTTGAGCGTTGTCATAACCGGATACGTCGTCGGTGGTAATCACAACTTTGGAGACTCCGTGAGCCAACAGAATCGTCGCCATCTTGGCCGGGTCAACCACATGGGAGGAATCTTGACCCCCAGTCATTGCGACCGTGTGGTTATACAAGATTTTGAACGTCACATTTGCCTGTGCTCCAACTGCGGCCTGCACTGCGAGTTGGCCCGAGTGCATGAACGTTCCGTCGCCGAAGTTTTGGAAGATGTGCTTGGTATCAACGAAAGGAGCCATGCCGAGCCATTGGGCCCCTTCGTTACCCATGGCGGTAATGCCGATGCTGTCGCCAACTCGCTCTTCGTCCATGAGGAGCGTCATGCCGTGACATCCGGTTCCCATTCCGACAACGGCATCGTCGGGAACCTTGGTGCCCCAGTTGTGCGGGCACCCTGAGCAGAAAAATGGTGCTCGCTGAACTGTCAACGGGATCAGTTGCCGAGGCTCGACCTGCGGTGGCGGCAGCCTTTCGGGGATACGTTTCTCCAACTGGGATCGCAGCATAGGAACGATAGCGTCGGCATCGAGGCGGCCATAGGCGGGAAGTGTCTGCGATGGCTTACTAGCGTCGGTTCCGCTGTTCTCGATCTTTCCGTGGATGAATGGTCGCAAGTTGGTTGCATAGAGCGAACTTCGAACCAGTGTTTCTAGAGTTGGGTTCTTCTCTTCTACCACGAGAAGGTGCTCAAGCCCGTGAGCGAATCGAGTCACCAATTCTGCATCAAATGGAATCGGCATCCGCAGGTTAAGTAGCCGGATCCCTGCGTCCTCGATCGCGTCGAGTGTGGCAAAGCCGAGTCGCCGAAACGATTCGATCACTTCACCGAAGGTAAAACCGGTGGCAACAACGCCAAGCCACGGACGGTTTGGGTTGGTTTCGACTCGATTCAAGTTGTTTTGTTGGCCGTAGCGTAGAGCTAGACCAGTTCGGACTTCATGGAACTCTCGCTCTACCTGAACCATTCGAGGTCCAAGGAATTGGGCCGAAGGAGTCCTGCTCCACCGTTCACCGTTGTCAGTTAGCGGGTAGACCGGGTCGGCGTCGAGAACGGGCAACGTTACTGTTCCGGAACCGTCGGCCACGGCGGTAACAACCTTGAGTGCCGACCACAATCCAGTAGCCCTAGACATCTCGATTCCGTGCAATCCGAGTTCAAGACATTCCGAGGCGTTGGCCGGGTATAGCACCGGCATATGTAAATCCACCAACGCAGCGTCCGAGGAGGATGGCATCGTCGAGGACTTGGCCGAGGGATCGTCGCCAACAAGCGCCAACGCCCCACCATTTGTACTCGCCCCGGCAAAGACGGCATGTCGAAGCGCGTCGGTGGCGCGATCGAGTCCCGGTGCTTTGCCGTACCAGATTCCGACGACGCCGTCGTAGCGAAGATCGTCTCGCCCTGACGCTAGTTGAGAACCCATTACTGCAGTCGCGCCGAGTTCTTCGTTTACCGCTGGGAGATGTTCAATTGGGAGTTCGTCGCCGATCGCAGCACGAGCCCTCACCATTTCGAGGTCGAATCCTCCTAGCGGTGAACCTGGGTATCCGGAGACGAAGGCGGCGGTAGTGCGGCCAGCTAGACGATCTCGACGTAGTTGTTCAATCGGGATACGAGCCAAGGCCTGGATTCCGGTCAGAAAAACGTCGCCTGAGGTTCCGAGGTATTTACTAGCGAGCGTGTAATTGTCGGGGGTGACCGGCACTGCAGAAGGAATCTCTAACATCTAGTAAGAGTACGCTTTTGTATCCGTATGAATAAAAAATTGCTAGATAAGTAGACGTTTAGCTCAAAAACATCCAGAATCATGGATTAGCATCTTGTTGTTGGTTGTACCGCAGTTCGTGTAGAAGATTATCTCCGGCTGTGACCTCGTGGCTTTGTAAGCCTTGGTTTTGCCGGCACGGGTGTGTCAGCTCGTTTGAGTGGCTGTCCCTAACGGTCGAGGGAACCGAGATCGTGGCCGGCATCCGAAGGAACTGCATCAGGCCAGTTGGTGCCCCACACCTCGGCGGAGAACGCACCGACCGGCATTTTGGGTCGAGTAAACCCATCCCGAGGCCGGATCAACGGTTCGACCACTACGTCATGGTTCGGAACGAGGACCCATGGAAAACTATAGCGGGACTGATCGCTGCGATTTGTAGCCCGGTGGGGAGTAGCCACAATATGGCCACCCGACCAGAGTTCGAGCATCTCGCCAGTATTGACGAGGAGCGCGTCTTGTGGCGCTTCAACCTCGATCCATCCGCCAGCCAGGTTTCTTAGTTCAAGCCCCCCGATGGGGTCGGGGTAGAGAAACGTAAACACGTTTGAATCTTTGTGTGGATGGATGCTGGCCTCGATTTCACCTGGTCTGCAAGCCGGATAATGGAGCAGCGTCATGTTGGTTAGCGGCGCCTCGTGCCAGGTCTTCATCGTTGTGCCGCTGACGCCTAGAAAATCGGCCACCAAATTGAGGAGCCGGTCAGCGAGAAGATCGCAGGCACGCCAATAGTCGCGCACGGTCTCTGGCATTTGAGCAACTTCGGAGACCCATCGATTTGTTCCGTATAGCGGCGACTGACCCAAGACCGGATGGTTTGGAGGGCATTCCCAATGGAGTTTGAAACCCTCGTAGCCGTCGGCGGAAACACCGTTTATCTCCGGGCGATTGGGAGAGAAAAAGCCGAGCGGAATAAACCCTCGGTAGTTGTCGGGAGTAATCGAGTTGGCTCGTTTCGTTTCTGCGTCACTACTGAACAAGTCAATACACAAGCGGCGCATGGCCCGCAGGCTTTGCTCGGCAATACCGTGGTTGCGAACGGCGAAAAACCCTGTGGTTCGGCAGGCCTCGATAACCTGTTCGTCGGCCTGGGGGTCGTCAAGGTCGATCACCGGAGTCATGGCGACTCATCGTACATGGATGCGTATTGACCCTATTTGCGCTTGGCCTCCGAGTATTGTCCGGTTTAACGCTGCTTGGCCGTCACAGCAGGTCCTTATTCTCCTCGTCATGGCTAAAAGTCGAAAAGTGTTTGTTTGCCGTGCCTGTGGGGCCGAATTCCCTTCTTGGACCGGACAATGCCACAGCTGTGACGAATGGGCCTCGGTGGGGGAAGCAGCTGTGACGGCGTCTACGCCATCAGTTGGCACGAACGCGGCCCGGCCGTTGGCCGAAGTTGGGCAAGAGTTCTCGCTACCTTTCCCCGTTGGTGTTTCCGAAGTCGATCGTGTGCTCGGGGGAGGGTTCGCCCCCGGATCGTGTTCGTTGCTCGCTGGCGAGCCCGGGATAGGTAAATCCACGCTCACGCTCCAGATCGGGTTGTCGATGGCGCAGGTCGGGGCAACCGTTGTTCTCATCGCCGGAGAAGAGGCACCATCACAGGTCGCGGCGCGGGCGGCGCGGCTTGGTCCAGTCCCTGAGTCGCTGCTCGTGGTTGAAGACACCGACTTGAACGCAATCCGAGCTGTGATCGAACAGGAAAAGCCGCAACTCGTCGTCGTCGACTCGATCCAGATGGTGCGCGATTCGAGCCTCGACAACGAACCAGGTTCAGTCCGACAGGTCAAAAGCGTGGTACGCCAACTACTCGACATAGCGAAACCGGTTGGGGTCTCGCTTCTCCTCGTCGGCCACGTCACCAAAGATGGAGCGATCGCTGGGCCCCGAGTTCTTGAACATCTTGTCGATACGGTGCTCAGCTTCGACGGCGAGCGGCACGGCGGCCTCCGTTCTTTGCGGGCTATCAAACACCGTTTCGGTCCAACCGACGAGGTCGGAGTTTTCGAGATGACAGCTGAGGGCCTCCAAGCCGTTCCAGACCCGTCTGATCGGTACCTACAAGACCGACAAGCGGGTCTTGCCGGGTCGGTCGTGTTTCCTTCCCTGAATGGCCGGCGACCAGTTTTGGTCGAGATTCAAGGGTTAGTGGGGCCACTGGCCGGGCCTGTGGGGCAACTGAGCGTCCAAGGTCTGAGCCACAAACGAGTTTCGTTGGTAAGCGCGGTTTTGGCTAGTCGGGCTGGGCGTGCGTTCAACCGAAATGACGTTTTCTGTTCCGCTGCTGGTGGAGCGTCAATTGATGAACCGGCCGCAGATCTGGCTATAGCGTTGGCCCTGGTTTCAGCCCTAGAAGGTCGGCCGCTTAGTCCCGATGTCGCAGTGTGCGGAGAACTAGGTCTCGGCGGTGAAGTCCGCAACGTGCCACAGCTCGAACACCGTTTGCAAGAGTTGTACCGGATGGGTTTCAGAACTGCAATAGCGCCGTCGGCGGCCGCTCAAGGCCCAACTGGGCTAACAGTCATCGCAGTCGACACGGTGAGTGAGGCCATAGCTCTCGGATTGGCTTCGGGACAGCCAGCGGCAGCAGCGGCGGCGTGATGGGAACTGATCTGAACCTCACGGTCCAGATGATTGTGGAGTTCGTCTTTGCGACTGGTTTCAGCATGTTCGTCTAGTCAAACCTCGCCTCTGAGGCTTTGGACAAGCCCCTAGTTGAAACCATGGTCTACTATGGAGGTGATGGACCCTAAGCCTGAGCCAGCCCTGCACCGTGCGCTCGCACAAGCGGCGCCCGGCACTGGTCTTCGGGATGGTCTTGATCGAATTCTTCAGTCGGGTCGAGGGGCTCTAATAGTCATTGGGAATAGCCCAGATGTGCTGAATATCTGTTCTGGTGGCTTTCTAATGGAAGCAGTTTTTTCACCACAACGGTTATCCGAGTTGGCGAAAATGGACGGCGCCATCATTCTTTCCAATGATGTATCGCAAATTGCTCGAGCTGCTGTTCACCTGGTGCCAAACCCAAATGTGCCGACGTCAGAAACGGGCACGAGACATCGAACCGCAGAACGAGTCGCTAGGTCTTTGAACTGTCCAGTCATCGCCGTGTCTGAATCGCGCAAGGCGATTCAGGTTTACGTGGGGGATCAAACCCGCCAGGTATTATCGGCCAGCCACTTGCTGGAACGAGCAAACCAGGCTTTGAAGACGCTAGAGCGCTATCGGGCCCGGCTGGATGTCGTTGCTCGAAAACTGTCAGCATTGGAAATCCAAGACCTCGTGACGACCCGACATGCAACCGAGGTTCTGCAGCGAGCCGAAATAGTGGTCCGAATCTCAGGCGAGATTGAACAAAATCTTGTCGAGCTTGGAACCGATGGTCGGCTTGTCGGACTACAGCTTGAAGAGCTCATGGGTGGGGTAGAAGATGACCGACGGTTGTTGATTCTCGACTACATTCGACCCTGGTCGACGATGTCGGTGAAAGAAGCAATGGCAGCGCTCGGGGCTCTCGATGACAACGCATTGTTTGATGATCAACGCTTGGCCGAAGCGCTCGACTTTGTGGAGCGAGATACCGACGTTGATGATCCCACTGAAGCTCGTGGCTTTCGCCTTCTGTCGAAACTGCCAGGGGTCAACGATGACCACGTAATTCGCGTGGTAGAACATTTCGGCAGCCTTCGAAAAGTTTTCAACGCGTCAACGTCTGAGCTCGAAGCGGTTGACGGAATCGCTCCGAGTCGAGCCAAGGCGCTTAAGCAAGGAACTGTTCGGTTGGCGGAAGAGTCGGTTATCGACCGATACTAGAGCGCACAGCCCTTTATGGCTGCGCTTCCTAGCAGTTGACCAGACAACGTCAGGTGTCTCGAATGTAGCTTCGAGACGACTGGGTCTAGAGGTATCGGAAAATGGAAATTGAGCTAGCGTCGGGCGCTCCCGCCGACCTGTATCCCTGCATTGGTGCCACCCGCGGACTTGTAATCGTGCCCGACATGTTGGGCAGGAGGCCGCTCTACAACGAGATGGCAGAATCGATGGCAACCACTAGGGCATGGAACGTCATCGTTATAGAACCGTTTCGTCGTCGGGAATTTGCCACCTCTGGTACAGAGGAACGGCACGCCTTGATGCCAGAGATGAACGACGACGATGTCGTCGGCGACATGGTCGATGCAGCTAACCGGCTCGAAGTAGAGCCAGTTGGACTCGTTGGGTTTTGCATGGGTGGCATGTATTCGTTTAAAGCGTCGGCATCCCATCGATTCGACAGAATTGTCAGTTTCTACGGGATGATTCGACTTCCAGAACATTGGAAGGGGCCGAATCAGCGAGAGCCTTTGGCTTTGCTAAAGCACTCCGACAACCACCAGTCGATTTTGGCGATTGTAGGAACTGAAGATCATTACACCCCACCTAATGATGTCGACGATCTAGAAAAAACAGGAGTTCAGGTAGTCCGATATGAAGGAGCCGACCATGGGTTCGTCCATGATCCATCCCGGCCGGCCTACCGGCCCGGTGACGCGGCTGACGCATGGTCTCGAGCATATGCTCATCTCGTTGCTCGATAGTCGGGCGTAGCTATCGGGAGCGAAGTTCTAACTGGTCGCGGTTGAGAATGAAGTATCTGCGATCTCGTTGTTCAATCCAGCCTAGTTTTACGAACGAAGCGATGGCCTTATTAACTCGCTCTCGGCTGGCTCCTATCATTCCGGCTAATTCTTCCTGTGTGACTGGCAAAGAAAAGTCGTTGGCGTCGCCGGCCACTTCCAGCAATCGCTTCGCGGTCCGTCCTGTCACATCTAGGAAAACGGAGTCGGCCAGAATGCTGTCCGCCTTGCGTAGCCTTGTTGTTAGGAGTTCAACTGCTCGCCACAGCATCGCTGGTCGCTCGGAGTAGATCTTCATAACTGCTTCATAGGGAATCGCTACGAGTTCTGATGGTTCGAGGCACCGTCCATCAGTTGAACGATTTTGGCCATCGAACATTGGCATTTCGCCGAACAGGTCGCCCGGTTGCATTAACGCCACCACCGACTCTCGTCCATCAAACGAGCGGTTTACCATCGCTAGTCGACCGTGGACTACTACAAATAGTTCCCTTGATTCGTCGTTTTCCTTGAAGACGAAATCACCGCGTCGAAGTTCAATGGATCGAGTTTTAGCCTCGAGTTCAAGCAAGCTAGCTTCGTCGAGATCCTTAAAAAGAGTTACGGTCCTCAGTTCATCAATGCGGGGCATATAAAGAACGCTAGACCATTACAGGGCCCAGTGGAGACACAGGCCACACTTGTGATCCCGATACTTGGTATCAGGATCAACGATGTGTCGATCAATTGCCGCAATATCCCTAGTTCGTTAGACCCGAGTCTTACAGTCTATGGTCGATCGCGTGCTGGTAACGTCTCGTCGATCCGGCTGCTGGCTGAGCCAGATTTTGGCTTCCCAACCAAGTTCGGCTAGAGCCAGTCTGATCTGAGTTGTCCTCCAGCGCTTAGTAGACCAGGTATGGTCGGTCTATGGAGCTCTGGGCTGTCGTTGTTGCGGGTGGCTCGGGGACTAGGTTCGGCCGACCAAAGCAGCTAGAGCTCCTCGGTGGACGCAGAGTGATAGACCGCTCGATTGAGATGGTGAAGCCTCATGTCTCTGGCGTGGTTGTTGTTGGGTCCGACCAGTTGGGGACGGCCCAAACCCTTGGAGCTGACGCCCTTGTGCCTGGCGGCGAAACCCGATCTGGCTCGGTTCGCGCTGGTCTCGATGCTTTGCCTGAGTCGGCAACCCATGTACTGGTTCACGATGCGGCCCGCCCGCTCGTGACCGCCGAGGTAGTGGCCCGAGTAGTTGCGTCGCTTGAATCTGGGTCGTCGGCGGTCGTGCCGGTCGTCCCGGTAGTCGATACCTTGCGTGGCCGTAACGGAGCGACCGTTAACCGAGATGACCTTGTAGCGGTACAGACGCCTCAGGGGTTCACTATTGATCAGCTAGTCACCGCCCACCAAAGCGGCGAGACTGCTACTGACGACGCATCGTTGGTCGAACGTAGCGGCGCCACGGTTGTGCACGTTGAGGGGGTCAGCGAGAATATTAAGATTACGTATGAGGCTGATTTGGCCGTGGCAGAGACGATACTCGGGCTGCGAGAAACCACGACAATTCTGAACAGCGACAAAGCAAACGCGTCAGCTGAGTCGTCGAATGACAACGCAGTTAGATCAAGGAGCACTGGAGTAGGCACGATGAGGATCGGGCAAGGATTTGACGTTCACCCGTGGGCCGAGGACCAAGCAAAGAGACTTGTTCTTGGCGGCGTGACGTTCCCAGATCATGTTGGGTTAGCTGGCCACAGCGATGCTGACGCTATAGCCCACGCCTGCACTGATGCGATCCTAGGAGCGACCGGCATCGGTGATATCGGACAAATGTTCCCAGACACCGACGACCGATTGGCAGGGGCCAACAGCATCAAGCTTTTAGCGTTGGCCGCGGCAGAAGTCGTCCGGTCGGGTTGGGCAATAGTAAACATCGACTGCACTGTTGTGCTTGACGAGCCCAAGATTGCCCCGGTACGGGGCGAGATGGAGCAGAATCTTGCCGTAGCTGTCGGGGCCCCAGTTACGGTGAAGGGAAAGCGGACCGAGGGACTGTCTGACTTACAGCAGGGCGTGCGTTGTTATGCTGTAGCTCTGCTGGAAAGCGTCACCCTCAGTAGCTAAACAATAGTTGAGCCAGCGCAACGGCGGCTCAACTCTAAAGTAGAAGCATTTTTGCGTAGGCCTCGGCTCTAACTAACTAGAGGGTAGGCGTCAACTAGAGGAGCGAATATCGATGGCAGGCCCGAGAAAGCGGTCAAACGCTGGCCCTAAAAAAGGTGGCGGTCGTCGGGGTGGCCCGGCCGCGGACTCAATTAGGGGTCGGGGAGGCGCGAAAAGCAACAGTGAGCGTGGCCGTAGCGAACGATCTCCGAGCGGTAGGGCAGGCAGCAGTGGGAAAGGTCGTAGTGGGGACGATTCGGGTCGATCACCGCGAGGTCCGGCCAAGCGGTCAGTATCAGATGGTCGAGGAGGGCGGAAAGGTGGATCCCGGGCCGGTAAAGGTCTCGGCGGAGATCAAGTGGAGGGCCGCCAGGCGGTAAGAGAGTTGTTGTTGGCTGGCCGTCGGTCAGTGCGAGAGATTTTTATTGCCGAAGACTTGGCTGAGAGCGACATCATCGCCGATATCGAGGGGTTAAGTCGAGAGCTTGGTGTCCCGTGTCGAACAGTTTCGCGCCGCCGACTATCTGCTGAGGCGCTCACCGAATCTCATCAAGGCGTGGTCGCACGAGCTCAAGCGGTGGAGCCAGCCGACTTTTCTGAGCTTTGTTCTGACCCAAAGGGATTTCTCGTCGTTCTCGATGGCGTTACCGACCCCGGAAACTTGGGAACAATCCTGCGAACGGCTGAATGCAGCGGCGTAACTGGCGTTGTTCTCGGTCGCCATCGTTCTGCCCGTCTTTCCCCGACTGTTACCAAAGCAGCAGCTGGTGCGGTTGAACACGTTCCGGTCGCAGCAGTAGGCGGTATTCCAACTGCGATAGCTGATCTAAAGAAGGCCGGGGTGCTGACGGTCGGATTGGACGGGGGCGGTGATCGGTCCGTTTTTGACCTGCCAGTTGCGGCCAGCGGCCCAATTGCGCTGGTTCTTGGGGCCGAAGGTCAGGGTTTAAGCCGATTGGTGAGGGAGCGAGTTGATATAATGGCGTCGATACCTCTCAGAGGTAACCTCAACAGTTTGAACGTTGCGATGGCAACCGCCGTAGCATGTTTTGAAGTGGTGCGATTACGGCACCAAAGCGATTCGAAGTAAAAACGCTAGTCGGACCGGCGGACCTACCACCGCCTGCGGCTCAGTACCTAACTGGGCCCCCGACTAAGCTGATGTCAGATACGTGACTAGGGAGGCGTTACCGTGACACAGGCGAGTTACACCGCGTGGGATGGGGAATCATACGAATGGCCTCCGCCAGTTGGGTGGTACGAAGCATCCGATCAACGATGGTGGCCAGAGGGATACGGTCCACCTCCACCGGCGGCTCCAGAGCCAGTCGTGGCTCAAACAGCCGACCCTGCGCCCGCCCCGGTGGCCGAGCAGACTGATCCGAGCCCGCAGCCAGCGATGGATCAGAGTCCGACGCCAGCGCCAGACTCAGGGGTCCACAGCGACCCGTACGCAACAATGCCGCCTCAGTCTGTTGGAGCAGCTCCGAGTTCGCAGAAGTCGACGCCGACTGTCCGTGACGTCGAGGCTCCCGGCCCACTCAGCGCCGACAACGACAATAGCAACGACGGCCCGAGCCTCGGACAACCTGGTGTAGCCGGGGCTGGCGTTTTGGGCGCCGCTGCGGCTACTGCTGGTGGTCTTGCTGCTTCTGGTAAGGATGCGTTGGGTGATGTAGCCGGTGATGTTGCTGGTCTTGGCGGTTCTGGTAAGGATGTGTTGGGCGATGTTGCTGGTCTTGGCGGTTCTGGTAAGGATGCGTTGGGTGATGTTGCTGGTGATGTAGCCGGTGGTCTTGGCGGTTCTGGTAAGGATGCGTTGGGTGATGTAGCTGGTGATGTAGCCGGTGGTCTTGGCGGTTCTGGTAAGGATGCGGTTGACGATGCCGGGGATTCGGTTCAAAATGCGGTGCCTCAATCGAGTGAGAGGTCTTTCGATCCTGGTGTCGACAGCGCACAAACACAGATCGTGCCGCCACCGTCGTCGCCTCCTCCTGGCGTATCGGTGTCGCCGGACTTAACTGCTGAGCAGCCAAGCTACGGCGGTGCTCTCGAGGGAAGTCAGGTCGGCGTTAACGGCCCAAATGGCGACGCTCAGTTCCCGGCTCCAAGCCAAGGTCCGCCTGACGTGGCACCCCCAAGAACTGGATATGCCCCGACTCAGCACATGCCGCCTCCGGGCTCAAACGCTCAACCGACAACCGGCGCTGGTGAGTTTGCTCCTCCGGGACAACAGGTAGGGCACATGCCGCCTCCGGGACAACCGCAGTCGCCAGATCAGATGCCACCTCCCAACCAGATGCCACCTCCCAACCAAATGCCGCCGATCGGCCAGGCAGCGCCCGTTGGACAGGCCCCTTCTCCGGGCTTTGCGCCTCCCCAAAACCAAATGCCGCCCGAAGGGCAAATGCCAGTTGATGGACAGGCCACCCATCCGGGACAGATGTCTCCTCCTGGTCAAATGCCGGGTCCGGCTGGAGGTCAGTTTTCTGCTCCGAATCCGCAAGGGTCGTTCTCGCCACCGCAGTACACACCGCACACTCCGCCAGGGGCGATTCCGGGTAGCGGTCCACAGATGAACGCGCCGGCGCCGCAGATGAACGCGCCGCAAGGTCAGTCTCCGATCTTGGCCCCACCGGTAGAGGAAAAGTCCGGCGGATCGATGATGAAGTTCTTACTCATCGGTCTTGGCGTATTGTTGCTCGCTGGATTGTCGTATGGCGCTTGGGCGCTATTCGGCGGTGGCGAAGTTGAATTGACAGGTCCTGGCAGCCTCGGCGATCCTCATCCAAGCTCACCTGGTGTCGATATCTTCTGGGCTGAACAGACCTGGTATATCGAAGTTGTTGAACCGGCCGCTATCGACGTTGAAACTGGGTTCGCAGACTCGGTCTCGACTCGGGTTCGCGTCACCAACAAGGCAAGCGCCGGATCGGCCTCACCGCTATCGGAGCTGACGTTCACCATGGTCACCCCCGACGGGGAAGTAATCACCGAGGAATGCCCGTTTAGCGATGATCCTCTGAATCTAGACATGTCAGTTGATGTGAACGGCCAGACAGAAGGCGACGTTTGCTTTATCGTGCCGGGAGGATCTACCGATGTCTTGCTCGGCATTGAATCGAGCGAGGTTAAGGGCCGAGCTCACATGAGGACGAACTAGCACAATCTCTCCTGATCTTTGCTGAGTCTGGCTCGTAATCGAGTCAGACTCCGCAAATTGGGATTAGGATTGATGAATACGCCCGGGTAGCTCAGCTGGCAGAGCGCCGCTCTTGTAAAGCGAAGGTCACGAGTTCGATTCTCGTCCCGGGCTCAACTTCTTTCGGAACCACGGGTTAGATGGATTCGCCTCAGCCCAGTGGTCGTCGGCTGAATCTGACGCTCGCTGTCTGGCCGTCGGTCTTTGCGCGGGATTGCCTCGATCGAAGTCTTCACTACGGCTACGCTCTCGGTATTGGTTGTGGCCATGCTATGGCGCTGAACCGAGGCAATCGTTCGCCTATTCTTAGCCGTAGGAGCTGATCGTGACCGTCAATTTGGAGGATCGTTCGAGTTCGCAACTAGGAACGACGGCAGAAGAGGAAGAAGTGGAAGAGCCAAGGCTAGGTGGAACCGACATCTTTAGAGGTGGGCTTGTTATTGGTCTAGCCATGCTCATCGGAGGCTTCGTGATGCTTCGCGGCCTCACCCAGGACTCGGCTGAATCTGATTCGGTGGCTACCGAGCTTGCTCCCGCGGCTGATTCTGCTGTTGCGGGCGCTGAAGATTCAGCCGCCACCACGACCGATGAAGTCGGAGAATCATCGACCACCGCCGGCATTACTCGAGCAGATGAATCAACCCCTCTACCTGGCGATGACGCTGCCGCCGATGGTACCGCGAGCGACGACACTGTCGCCGATAGCGATGCGATGGCTGAAAGCGATGAGGCAGCCGAAGGCGAAGCTATGGAAGAAAGTAGCGATAACGCGGCCGCTGATCCGAATTTGCGGTCGCCGGCTGAGGTACGGGTTCTGGTTTTGAACGGTGCAGCTCAGCGACAAGGAGTAGCGGCCAGCGGAACCGAAGTGCTCAAAGCGGCGAGCTACAACACTGCGGCACCAAAGAACGCCACCAAAACGACAGCCCAGTCACTAATTCTCTACCTCGACGGTTATCAAGCTGAGGCCCAAGCTGTTGCGAACACCTTCGGTCCTGACCTGACTGGAATCGTGCAGCCCTACGATGCGGCCAATCCGCCAATTGATGACATTCAAAGCGCCAACGTGATCGTAATTATCGGCGAAGACGACATCATCCCGATTTCATAGTCAGGGCTTTTGGCTATGGATAAGACCGTAGTCTTTGCCTTCGACAAATTTCGAGGAACAGCAACGGCTCAAGAGCTAACAGAGGTCGGTCTACGGGCGGCAAAGTCGGCTGGCTGGAACGCTGTCGGGCTTCCGTTAGCCGACGGGGGCGAAGGCTCCATCGATGTGTTGGGTGGCGCAAACAAGACGCTGACGGTGTCCGGTCCATTAGGCGCTCCGGTGAAGGCCGGATGGCGTCTCGAAGGTGATGTGGCCTTCATCGAGATAGCCTCGGCGTCTGGACTGTCGCTCGTCGGAGGCAAAGACGAAAACGACCCGGTCCAAGCTGATACCACCGGCACCGGTCAGATTATTGCTAAGGCAATCGAGCTAGGGGCGCGAACTGTCTACGTATTATTAGGGGGCTCAGCTAGCACCGACGGAGGACTAGGAGCTCTTACTGCACTGCCAGGAGCAGCTCGGCTAAAGGAGATCGATCTGGTAGTCGCAGCTGACGTCACCACCCGATTCACTGCGGCCGCTGAAGTATTTGGGCCGCAGAAGGGTGCCAGCAAAGCCCAAGTCTCGCTGCTCACTCGTCGTCTTGAACGTCTCGTCCAGATGTATACCGAGAAATACGGCGTCGACGTGGCTGAGATCGACGGGGCCGGAGCAGCCGGCGGATTGGCTGGCGGGCTGGTGGCTGCTGGGGGCAGGATCGAGTCTGGATTCGAAATTTTAGCTGAGCATGTGCAGCTTGACCGCTACCTCGAATCGGCGTCGCTTGTAATAACGGGCGAAGGGTTTCTCGACCGCGGTTCATTCGAAGGCAAAGTAGTCGGCGGTGTCCACCGGTGGGCTACGTCATTTGGCGTCGCCACCGCAGCAGTCGTTGGTGACTGCGAAGTCGACAGCAAGGTTCCCACCGGATTGGAAGTCCGTTCACTAACTGATCGTTATGGAATAGAACGAGCCAAACGCGAAACTCTCACCCTGGTCGAAGACCAGATCATTGAACTGCTGGCCACCAACTAATTCGCCCGACCCTGCAGATGGGGAGCGGCGTAGATAGGGCCCGGACCCTACGACCTTGCGTTCCTATTTGTTCGACGGTTGTTCTACAATCAGATACATGGCCTCTGACTCGCTTGTAAAGCAGCCGCCAATTGGAGTTGCCCTGCTCGTGCTTGGCGCCATCATTGTGCTGGGCATCTTGATCAGCCAGTGGGTTACCACCCTGGTCGTGACAATTGTTCAGATCGCTATGGTTCTTGTTGCTCTCATCGTAATGGCTTGGGTCGCCAAGTATCTGCTTCGCAAAGGGCGACCAGCAGGGTCTTGACAGCTGATGGCGTTACTAGGGAGCTAGCCCGGACGGGAAACGACAGCGTCGGCCACCAAGTCGACAACTTCGGCCAAATGCTTCTCAATCAGTTCCGGATCGCTAAGCCTGCGACTAGACGCATCGATAGTAATAGCTAGCGTGCGTTTGTCTAGCGCGACTTTAGCCGCTCGGGTTGACTCGGGGACCGTGAGATCGGTTATCAAGTAGATCAATGCTGCCAACCTTGATTGAGCGGCATTGGGCCATGTCGTCTCAGCCTCGATTGGGTTCGAACGATCGGCAACAACATCACGGGCTGATTGCTGAGCTTGGGAATTAAGGATCATGGACATCGTGTCGTCCTCCTGTGCTCATCCATTCGGTCTCGCGAACCTGAGAGTTCAGCTTTCAATCCACCCGTTTTGGATCTGTAATTGTCCAACAACCATCAACAAACTCTGCCATCAACTCAATCCGCGACCGTAGCCGCAGAACCTGGGGTTCGAGGGTGTCAATTAGCACTCTCAGGGGTAGAGTGCTAAATCGTAAAAGTAACCCTTACTCTTGGAGGACGCCGCAAACATGGCGAAGTCGATCTCATTTGACGAAGATGCCCGTCGTAAGCTCGAAGCTGGGATGAATACCCTGGCCGATGCTGTACGAGTCACGCTTGGCCCGAAAGGCCGGAACGTGGTCTTGGACAAGAAGTGGGGCGCTCCAACTATCACTAACGATGGCGTTTCCATTGCCAAAGAAATCGAGCTGGAAGATCCGCTTGAGAACATTGGTGCCGAACTGGTTAAAGAAGTTGCCAAAAAAACAGACAACGTCGCTGGCGACGGAACAACAACTGCCACCGTCCTGGCTTGGAGTATGGTCGGCGAAGGCATGAAAAACATTGCTGCTGGCGCTAACCCAATGAGCGTGAAGCGGGGCATCGAAGAGGGTGCTAAAGCTGCTGTTGCGTCTATTGCGAGCATGGCAATTGAGGTTGAAGACAAAGAACAGATCGCCCAGGTCGCTGCGATCTCAGCCAACGACCGTCAAATCGGCGAACTGATTGCCGATGCCATCGACAAAGTTGGGAAAGACGGTGTCGTCACGGTCGAAGAGTCCAACACGTTCGGCATGGAATTGGAATTCACCGAGGGCATGCGCTTTGACAAGGGCTATATCTCGCCCTACTTCGTGACCGATCAGGACCGCATGGAAGCAGTTCTCGACGAGCCATACATTTTGTTCTTCGGATCAAAGATCTCTGCTGTTCGCGAATTGGTGCCAGCGCTCGAAGCCGTGATGCAAACCGGCAAGCCACTTCTTATCATCGCCGAAGATGTTGAAGGTGAGGCGCTCGCCACGCTCGTAGTCAACCGTATCCGAGGCACAGTAAACGTTGCTGCGGTAAAGGCCCCAGGGTTTGGCGATAGACGAAAAGCCATGATGCAAGACATGGCGATCGTAACCGGCGGGCAGGTTATCTCTGAAGAGGTCGGCTTAAAGCTTGACGCAGTGACCCTTGATCTACTCGGGACCGCTCGCAAGGTGACGGTCGGTAAAGACGAAACAATTCTTGTTGAGGGAGCTGGGGCCAAGAGCGATGTCGAAGGTCGTATTTCTCAGATTCGAGCCGAGATCGAAAATACCGACTCTGACTACGACAAAGAGAAACTGCAAGAGCGGCTAGCGAAACTCTCAGGCGGCGTAGCAGTTCTTAAAGTTGGCGCTGCTACCGAAGTAGAGCTGAAAGAGAAAAAGCATCGAATCGAAGACGCCGTTAGCACGACAAAAGCGGCCGTCGAAGAAGGCATCGTGGCTGGTGGCGGAGTCACCCTACTACGAGCACAAGTAGCTGTTCAGAACGTCGCCGACTCCCTCTCCGGAGATGAGGCAACAGGAGCTCGTATCGTCGCTCGGGCGCTTCAACAGCCTCTCCACCAAATCGCTATTAACGCCGGCGAAGAAGGTGGCGTCGTGGTTGACCGAGTTCGACGTCTCGAGGGCTGGCATGGATACAACGCTGCTACTGGGGAATACGAAGACCTCCAGGCCGCCGGCGTCGTCGATGCGGCCAAGGTAACGAGGTCTGGAGTCGAAAACTCATCATCGATTGCCGCGTTGTTCCTGACCACCGAAGCTGTGGTCAGCGATGCGGTTCCTGAAGAGGAAGAGGACTAGCCACGTCCTCCGCAGCTTCTCTGCACGAAGCGATCGCCCCCGTCGGGTTCCTTTTGGGAACCTGGCGGGGCGAAGGTCAAGGTTCGTATCCAACGATTTCGTCGTTTGGCTACGTTGAAGAGATCACGTTCAGCCACGTCGGTAAACCGTTTCTGAGCTACACCCAAAAGACGCGAGACCGAAAAACTGATTTGCCCCTGCACGCTGAGTCTGGCTATCTGCGTTTGGTCAGCCCAGCCAAGGTAGAGGTAGTCCTCGCTCACCCAACTGGCATTCTGGAAGCGCTCGCCGGCTCGTTCCAAGCCAACTCTGCTGACGGTCACGAGGGCGGCCTATTCGATCTGGCATCAACTGAGGTAGTCGGAACAGCGACTTCGGTTCCAGTCGATTCGACCAGCCGAGTTATCACCGTTGCCGGTGACATTTTGAGCTACGACTTTGCGATGGCGGCGGCAGGCCAGCCTCACACCCATCATCTGTCAGCCGAGCTCAGACGTGTCTGATCTGCGAGCCGGGCTCGCTGATCTTAAACCGTTGCTGATGAGTCCGTGCGATGGCTAGATCCCGCACTGACTCGGTTTTCACCCGTCAATACGGTTCAAAGACCGGACCGTCAGGTCTCGGTGGTCGCGTTCCGGACGACCTGGTTGTCGAAGAGCCACTAACTATTCGCCTCGACGATGCTGTCGTGTCGTCGACTATGCGGACACCAGGGCATGACTTTGAACTGGCCGCCGGTTTTCTTCACACCGAAGGCGTACTAGAGCCTGAGTGGGTATCTGGGATTCGTTACTGCGGAACCGGCGCACCCGTTGAGAGCGAGTTCAATGTTGTTTCAGTTGAAACTGGAGGACAAGCCCCGGAGCCTAAAGCTCGACTCGGGTCAATCTCATCGGCTTGTGGAATATGTGGCACTGAAGCAATAGAGGAGCTAACTGCTCGGCTACAGGTGCTTCCGAAATATGAGCCGTGGGATCATGATCTTTTAGTCGAACTGCCCGACAAACTTCGGTCCAACCAGCCGTTGTTTGATCAAACCGGAGCAGTGCATGCCGCCGGAGCAGTCGATCGATCAGGCAAGATGCAAGTGATTCGCGAAGATATCGGTCGACACAACGCAGTTGACAAGGTCATCGGCCGGCTCCTACTCGACGGCAGACTGCCAGCACATGAGTTGGCGTTAGTCGTCAGCGGTCGTTCGTCGTTCGAGATGGTTCAAAAAGCGTGGGCGGCCGGTTTCACCGCTCTGGTAGCAGTTTCGGCCCCGTCGGCCTTGGCGGTTGCGACTGCTCGTCAGGCTGGCTTGACCGTGGTCGGCTTTGCTCGAGCCAACCAAGCCAACTTCTACAGTCCAGACTGGATTGTCTAAGTTCAGCGAGTCCGGCTCTGTAACACAGTTAACGAGTTTGTGGTGAGCCAAATCGGTGGATCCTACTTAGACTCAGCTTGTGACTAACCCAGTAGCCCCAAGCGAAGGCCTAGGTGTTCTGCACCTTTTCTTCAAGCTCTCTGACTCGTCAACTGGTGAGGTTGACCGAGATCGGATTTTGGCGGCATTGACTCCGAGCGATTCGTCCCAACCGGGCTCAGGGCATCGCCTCTCGATTATTTCCGTCGCTATGTTGGGACACAAAGCGGAACTGGCTGTGATGGCGCTGAGTTCAGATCTTTGGGAGCTTCGTGCGCTGCAAACCGAGCTAGTAAGTGCTGGCCTTCGACTTGTGGACAGCTACTTGTCTTTGACCGAGCTGAGTGAATATGCGGCCGGCCTTCCAGAAGAAATGAAGCAGAACAAGTTGTACCCGCAGCTTCCGCCGGAAGGTAAACCGGCTTGGTGCTTCTATCCAATGAGTAAGCGGCGTCAGCCAGGACAGAACTGGTTTACAACATCGTTCGATGAACGCAAGCAGCTGATGTCAGAACATGGCGTTTCCGGTCGAAAATTTGCCGGACGAATAGTTCAGCTAATCACCGGATCAACAGGACTAGACGACTACGAATGGGGCGTCACACTATTCGGTCGGACCCCAGACGATTTGAAAGAAGTTGTGTACACCATGCGATTTGACGCTGCATCAGCCGACTTTGCCGAGTTCGGTCGCTTTTATTCTGGCGTTGTGGCTGAACCTGCTGACGTCCTCGATCGAATCGGTCTGGTCTCGTAGTTCTGCTTCGCGTTGGTGCGGGCACCGTCGAGCGCTTCACTTTTTGCCGGATTCGTAAGAAAAGTTCGACGCGTGCGGGTTTCGAGCGCCTAATGTAGTGAGATGGGTGGTCTAGGTGATGCCAGTAACTCTGCAGAGGATCCACATCCGACTGATAGCGCCGCGACGCATGATCACGAAAAGGAGTTGCCGGCTGACTCAGTCGATGACGTAGCCGCTGGAGCCACAACAGAACCTCCGGTCGAATCGTCAAAAACAGAGGCTGTTCCGCCTTTCGATTCGGTTGAACCTGCCGATCAAGAGGTCATGGTCGTTACAGAGCCCGAATCATCCGAAGTTTTAGCCGACGAATTAGTCATCGATGAAAAAGCAACTACGACTGTCGACGCCTCCGATCTCGACCTTCAGTCGGATGAACCAATGGCAATTGCTGATGCGCCACCAAACAACGAGCCGACGGTAATTGCCGAGTCCGAAGCTCCTAACGCATCGTTGGCTACAGCCGAGACACAATCGGCTAGTACCCCAATGGTGATCGCTGAACCAACTGAACCGACCACTGACTCTGGCGATGGCGCACCGGCTGACGGTGGCGATGAACCTGAATCAGCCAGCAACGCGATCTCAAGCGAGCCGTTGGTTATCGCCCAAGCCACTACTGATGCCGAATCGACCGTTGTGGCGGAAAGCGTTATCGATCAGCAAGAATTGTCAGAACCACTGGTAGTCGCAGAGCCAGCACCTGCGGTTGAGCCTATGGTTGTGGCTGAGGGTTCGGGTGAGCCTGGTGTTGGGGCTGAGGCGTCTTCGTCTGAGGCCGCGGTCGAGCCAGCACCTGCGGTTGAGCCTATGGTTGTGGCTGAGGGTTCTTTGGCGGAGGGTTCGAGTGAGCCTAGTGCTGATGCCACTTTGCCTTCTCCGGGGGATGTCGCAAGTGGTGAGTTACCTCCTCAGCCAGTGTCTTCCAGAGCGCCTGGCGATCCGGGCAAGATTGTCGAAGGTGTTGTCACCGCTGTAACCGGCGATGGAGTCGAATTAACTCTTGACGACGGGCGGCCAGCATTCATCTCTCGACGTAACTTTGGACTAAACGATGAGGCTCCAGACTCGGTGCTTTCAATCGGAGATCGAGCCCACGGCGCTGAACTAAGCCGTGAGGATCCAAAATCTAGAGTTGTGCTGTCTCGATCGTGGGCTTTGAAAAAACAAGCTTGGGACAAAATCGTGCTCGCTTCCACCGAAGGTAAACCATTGACTGGCCGGGTTGTCTCCGGTAGCAAAAAAGGCGTTGTAGTCGACGTTGGCGTGCGAGGATTCGTTCCAATGTCACACCTAGAGCTGGACCCGGTTACTGATCTGGCTCCCTACATCGACCAGTCGTTCGAGCTGAAGGTACTCGAAGTCGACGCCCAGAAAGAAAAGCTAGTCCTCAGCCGACGGTCGGCTCTACTTAAGGAGCAACGCAAACAGATCCAAGAGTTCATTAGCGGGATCAAGCCGGGAGAAATACGTACCGGTAAAGTTAGCTCGTTCGCTGACTACGGTGCCTTTATCGACCTTGGAGGCGTAAATGGCTTAGCTCATATTTCCGAACTCAGCTGGGACCGCGTCGGCAAACCCTCGGACGTGTTAAGCCTCGGGCAAGAGGTCGAGGTCAAGGTGCTTGATGTCAAAGCAAAAAAGAAGCGGATCAGCTTGTCGTTGCGACAGACATCCGACGATCCGCTTTCAAGCTTTGAGGTTGGCTCGATCTTGAATGGGCCGGTCACACGGTTGGTTGACTTTGGAGCCTTCGTCCTTGTTCAAGGTTTTGAAGGTCTGGTTCACTTGTCCGAGCTGGCCGAGTATCGAGTTTCGGCCCCCGAGGAAATTGTTACTCCGGGCGATGTTGTTGGCGTAAAAGTACTGTCGATCGATACCAAGCGTCGTCGACTGGAACTCTCGATACGGCGCGCCGCCGAATATCAAGGGTAGGCAAATCAACTTACGGCCCTTATCACTCCGAAAGTCAGATCGGCTCAAATGGTGGGTTTCTGCCATGGTCTGGCGGCCTAACTATCTTGGTTCTAAACAAGATCCGGCTGCCTGGCGCTGAAAAGTGGCACTCTGATAGATGTGTGTTCTACAAGTCAGGGCGACTCGGGATCAGACCAACTGACCGATCTGCAAGCCATCGCCAGCCACGCGTCAGCGTTAGCTGACGGGGTCCGTTCGGCCATGCCCTCGTGGGTGGCGAGAGCAGTAGAGGTTAGGTGCCAGCAAAACCGGATTAGCATTGCCGACAATCAAGAACTGGCCGACCGTGTGGCTCAAGCGGGAGTTGCCGCCGCGGACGACATCGGCACTCGTCTTTGGGATCTCCTCAAACTCGATATCGACGATCAGTGGACGAATCCGCTGGCAATTATCCGAACCGGAACCAAGTATCCAACCGAAATCCTTAGGTCGCTTGATTGTCCACCGGTCGAACGAGATGACTACTCCAAGCGTGCCAACCCTGATGACATCTACGGATTGACTCCCGCTTCGTTCGCTGATCTCGGACCAGGACTACAAGATCTCGGCATCAGCTGGGGTGCAGCCAAAGCCCACATTCATCTCCGCCGCCGGAAAGAAGCCGGCCAATGACAATTGTTGCCCACGTTCCCAATTTGTTCGACCGTTCCCGATTTCGAGGTCAAGTCACCTTCGTCGAGACTGCAGATGAAGCGAAAGATCTCAAGCCTTCGTTGCTGATTGTCGACCTTGATCGATGCGAAGACGTTCCAGGATTCAACGTCGAAGGGGCAATAGTAGTTGGATTCGGGCCCCACGTTGACACGTCGCTCTACCAATTGGCCGAAGAAAGTGGCTATACAGAAGTGCTCTCTCGATCTGTGTTCTTCAAACGGCTTCCGGAGTTACTAAGCTCGGTGGAGTGACGCCATCTCGCCAACCGCTTCTTGTCGCCCCTGATCTCAAAGGGCGAGCCTACGCCGAGGCTCATAGCGAAGTAACCGACGAATGGTTCCGAAACGTCGTCGTCGACGCTGGACTACAAGATGGTGGCATAGCGCTGCTGGCAGTCGGTGGCTACGGGCGCCGTGAACTCTGCCCTTTCAGCGACGTCGACGTTGTTTTGGTTCATGGTGAAAATGTCGACGGAGCGACCGCGGCGGAGGCGATCTGGTATCCGGCTTGGGATCGAGGACTAAAACTCGGTTATGCCGTGGTCACCATCGACCAGGCTCGAACGTTGCTGAAAGAAGAGTTTGAATGGTCCACCTCGTTCCTTGACGCTCGACTCATCGCCGGAGCTGAACATCTCTACCAATCGGTTCAAGAGCTCACCAAGGAGCGCTGGCAAGCTGGTAAATCTGAACTAATGCAGCAGCTGGCGCAGGTAGTACGATCTCGACATGTCAACCGGGGAGATGTGGCGTTCAATCTTGAGCCACACCTGAAAGAGGGCAGGGGAGGGTTACGCGACGTACACGCCATGGGTTGGGCCACCGTAGCCAGGCCGGGATTCGCCGATGATGGCTTGGATGCGTTAGAGACTGACATCGAAACTCTGTTGGAGGCCCGAGTAGAGCTGCATCGATTGGCCGGTCGGGCCGGTGATGTGCTTCGTCTCGATGATCAAGATGACGTTGCCGAAGCTCTCCAAGATAAGAACGGACAGGCGCTAATGTTCCGGCTTGCGAACGCTGGCCGTCGGATTGGATGGTACAGCGATGAGGTATGGCGCCGTTGGAATCACCAGAGCCTCTCCGTCTCGCATGCGACTTCCGATGACACCCGGAATCGAGTCAATACCTCTCGACAAGATGTTGAGATCGAAGGCTTCCGAATCGATGGAGAACTGCTCTGTGTGTCAGAGTCCCACCGTGCCAACCTTGGTCAAGATCCAATGTTGTTGCTCCGCTTGGCCGCAGCAGCGGCGAAACACGACCTAGTAATGAGCAGGCAAGATCTGGCCGCTCTGCAAGAAGCCGCAGTCGAGATGCCTAATCCATGGTCTCAGGAGGCCAGAGATCTTTTCGCCGAGTTGCTGCTTTCTGGGCGACCCGCAATTCGAGTAGTGGAAGATCTTGGTCAGTTTGGACTTATGTCGCGTCTCGTCCCAGAGTGGGAAGCCGTTGAGTGTCGCCCGCAGCGAAACGTCATGCATACTTTTACTGTCGATCGTCATTTGTGCGAGGCAGCAGTCAATGCTTCGGCGCTAGCTGATCGAGTGGAGCGCTCCGACTTATTGGTTGTGGGCGCCTTGCTTCACGATATTGGCAAAGGGTATCCCGGGGATCACACTGAAGTAGGGATGAAAATTATCGTCGATATTGGGGAACGAATGGGTTACCCACAAGACGACATCGCCACGCTCGTCGACTTATGTCGCCACCACTTACTCTTGCCAGACGCCGCTACTAGGCGCGACCTTTCAGACCCTGGCACTATCGCTGCCGTGGCGGCCGCTGTTGATTCGGTTGAGTTTTTGGACCTGTTAGCCGCTTTGACTGAAGCTGACTCCCTCGCCACTGGGCCGTCAGCTTGGGGGTCTTGGAAAGAACGGTTGTTGAGGGAACTGGTTGATCGGACCACTCACGTGCTGCAAGGGGGAAGTCCCGAAGAGCTATCGACGATGGAGTTTCCAGATGATGAGGTCAAGCACTTGATCGCTCTCGGACAACGGTCGATCAAAGGCAAGGGCGACACGTTCACTGTTGTCGTGCCAGAAAAACTCGGCACCTTCTCGACAATGGCCGGTGTCTTAGCTATCAGCGGGTTGGAAGTAATCGATGCATCGGCCTACTCCGAAGAAATCGATGATGCTCAGCTACGGGAATCGGAACGAACCGCTTTGTCTTCGCCGATGGCTGCTAGCCGGTTTACGATTCAGCGCCCCCAATCAGGTCCAGCCGACTGGGACAAGGTCGAAGAGTTGGCGCACCAGGCTCTTGATGGGCGAGTGGCGCTTCAAGCCCGCCTCAATGGCCGAGCGAATGAGTACGCCCGCTACCGGCGGCGACTGTCGGCCGACCCGCCGAAGAAAGAGGTTTTTGTCGACAACGACATCTCTGACGACGCAACGGTGGTTGAAGTGCATGGTCCCGACGATGTCGGCCTGCTTTACCGACTGACCGACGTGCTACGTGAATTGCGTCTTGATATTCGAACAGCGAAGATTCAGACCTTTGGACCCCAAGCGGTTGATAGCTTTTATGTCCGAGATTCGTCTGGAGAAAAAGTTACCGACAGCGACCTTGTCCATGAACTGGAATCGGCGCTGAGAGATGTGCTCCGGTCGATAGACAGCGCGACTGAATGATGGAGATTGTTGATGGCTTCTGATCCGAGTTCTCCGAATGCGACCGAGCTAACCCGCTGGGCCGAGGCACTCGCTGGTATCGCTCGAACTGGTCTTGGGTTTACTGAAAGCTCTTACGAGGCTGAACGGTACGAAGAAATATTGGGCATCGCTGCTGACATTAAGGCGAGTGCATCGGATTCAACCGGTGAGTCGGTTGCCGCCGCTCCCGACGTCTTTCATGCCGAGTGGTTGCGATCAGTGGGCTCTGGCGTTCCTGGCTACGTTACGCCCAAAGTCGCTATCGGTGCAGTGGTAGGCGACGACGCTGGCCGACTGCTGTTAATCCAACGGGCTGATTCAGGAGTTTGGCTCTATCCAACTGGTTGGGCCGACGTGGGCTATTCACCATCGGAAGTAGCGATAAAGGAAGTTCACGAAGAAACAGGAATTCGTTGCGAGGTCATCCGCCCGCTGGCTATCTTGGACGGGCTGCGCGCTGGGTTCAGTCGAGTGCCTCTCTATAGCCTCGTGTTCCTCTGTCGAGCGGTAGGCGGGGAGTTGGCCAGCCATCCGCAAGAATGCCTGGACGTAGGATGGTTCGGTCCTGACGACTTGCCTTCGCCGCTGGCCAACTACGAGCGTTGGGGGGAAACTGCATTTGCAGCTATTGAAGGTGATTTCTCCGGGGTCGACTATGACCGACCGCGGGAACCGGTCTGGCGAGGCCAGAACTAGTCAGAGGTACAAACAAACTAGGCGCAGGGTAAGCGGCCGAGGCAACCGAGATTAGTCCCGATCGCGGAGAAACTGTTCTAGCTCTTGAATCAGTTTGTCTCCTGATTCAGGTCTCATTGAGTTGTCGTATTCATTTTCCAAGTTGGCTACGTACTCGAGTGTTTCCTGATCGTCGTTGATCAGTTCACTAATTTGCCGTTCGTAGGCTGACGACGCAATTTCCAGAGCAGTAGTCGGTATCGGGATACCGAGTAGTTGTTGCACCCGATTGACTAGTGCTAATGCTGCCTTAGGCGAAGTGGCGTGCGGGACATAGCTTGGCACGGTGCCCCACAGCGAAACAGATCCGAAACCTGAAGACTGAAGCCCATCGTGAATAACCCCAACGATGCCCGTTGGACCCTCATAGCTCGAAGGTTCGAGGTCGAGTTCTTCGATTAGTCCAGCGTCATAGCCAGCAGAGTAAATTGTGGCTGGCCTGGAATGGACTACATCGGCGATAAGAGCGCCTAGCGAAACGACCATTTCAACATCGTATTCTTCTGCCATAGCCAAGATCTGATCGGTATAGGTTCTCCACCGGAGTTGAGGCTCCACCCCAACCATCACGATCAGGTCGCGCCCGATGTCTGGGTTCGAGACAGCGGCGAAGGTATTGGCAGGCCAAGAGATCTTTCGACCGTCTCCGTCGAGTGAAACTATGGGCCGAGTAGTGTTGAAGTCGTAAAATAGTTCCGGATCGATCGTGGCAAACTCCTCGCCGGCGAACTGATCGCGAATGTGGCGACTAGCAGTCGACGCTGACTCACCCGCGTCGTTCCAACCCTCGAAAGCGAGGATCATTACCGGCCGCTGGAGTTCTGGGCGATCGTCCGTCCAACGAACATGTTCCATTGGTTCTACGTTACACCCGGAAGAGCCTTAGGAGATCATTGAATCCTGGCGTTGCGAGGTCAAATAGATCGTAATTCTCGATTTTCGTAGTGACGATGCCGATATTAGCCATGGGCTACAACATTGGAGTTTTGAGTCGACATGTTTCGACTTTGCGTTCAGGTGCATCCGGGTTGGTGCTGATTCCGCCATACTGGGGCGGTGGAAATCATTGAAGTAAGCGAAGTCACAGACGAATTGATCGACGCTTTTGATCGGTTAACTCCCCAACTATCATCGTCGAACCCGCCTCCGACCGGCGACGAGTTACAAGCAATTGTGTCATCTGACTCGTCAATCTTGTTGATTGCTTCCGAAGAGGGCATGATCCTCGGCAGTTTAACGTTGGTGGTCTTTCCGATTCCGACTGGAATTAGGGCCTGGATCGAAGATGTCGTCGTCGATGGTGATGCTCGAGGCAAAGGCGTTGGCGCATTGCTGAACGAAACTGCGCTAACTATGGCTAAGGCTCGCGGGGCTAAAACTGTCGACCTAACATCACGACCTAGCCGCGAGGCAGCAAATCGGTTGTACCAGCGACTCGGCTTTGTAGAACGGGAAACGAACGTCTATCGATTCAACTTGGCCGATAGTTGAGGTAGCCCTTCGGGGCTAGCTGTTTTCGTCGTCGGCTTCTGCATCGGCCGTATCGTCAACTCGATTCCCATCGCTTATTCGCTCGGTGGTCGGTCTTCTCAATCCGGGTGGCTGAATGCGCCATACCATTCCGCTTCGCTCCATTACATAGATTTCGCCGTCAGCGGTTTGGCCAAACGAAACCAATTCTGAGAGTTGTTCATCGAAGGTCAGCTGACCTACGATCGCTCGACCATCTTCCAGTCTTTCTATGGCAAACACTTCGCCGGAACAGTAGTCGCCGAACAGATATACACCCTGCAGATTTGGGACGTAGTCTCCGCGGTACACATAACCACCGGTGACCGAGCAGCGTCCGCTCCCGTTGGGATACGTGAAGATTGGGGGAACGTAGTCTGCGGGCAAGGTGTCGCCGTCAAAGAACTCGTCGCCTTCTAAGATTCGCCAACCGAGGTTGGCGCCCCGCCCGGCGGGGAATTGTCGGCTGTTCTGAAGATAGTTGACTTCTTCAATTTCGTTTTGACCGACATCGGCGATCCAAAGGTCGCCTCCGTCAAGATCGAAAGAGAACCGCCAAGGATTACGAACCCCCCAAAGCCAGATTTCTGGAAGGTATGGTTCATCTTCGACAAAAGGGTTTCCAGCTGGGATCGTGTAAGGCAAATCTTCGCCAGGAATAGTCGGGTCGATTCGAAGAATAGAGCCGAGCAGCGTTGTTCTATCCTGACCGTTGCGTTCAGGATCGCCGCCGGAACCGCCATCTCCGAAAGCGACGTACAAGTAGCCATCTGGCCCGATGGTGATTTGGCCCCCGTTGTGATTAGTGAAGGGCTGATCTACTTCAAGCAAAATCCGCTTGCTACTCGGTTCGGTAACGGTCGGACCAATTCGGTATTCGGCGATGACCGAATTTCCGTCAGTGTTGGTGTAGCTGACGTAGATGAGCTTCCCGTCGGTCGAGAAGTCGAAGCCGAGCAAACCGCCTTCACCTTGGGTACTGATCTCCGACCGGATATCAAGAGCGACGGTGTTCATAAGCTCAATTGTTTCCAGGCGACCGTTGTTTTCTAGCCGTCGACGAACTCGACGAATGCGGCCTTCTCGCTCAGCTATCCAGATGTCGTCGTCGCCTGATCTATGAGCAATTGCGATTGGTTCGATCAACTCAACAATGGGCTGCAACACCAATGGCTCGTCAGCCCAAATCGGATCTGGTAGCGGGCCGAGATCGATCGAGGTCGATGTAGTTGGTCGGGCGGTTGAGGTTGTCATCTCTTCAGGGATAGTGCGAGTTACATCTTCAGTAGTCGTAGGTCCCTCGGTGTTCGACACAGTTGTGGTGGTTGAACAACTAACAGCCAGCAGCGAGAGGGTCAACAAGAGTGAGAGAAGGCCCAATGGCCGAGGGGCGCGCCGTACTTCTGGCTCGATTCTATTCGCTGCCGAAGGGCCAGACCAGGTGCTCCGACTGAGGTTATTCATTGCTTCGCGTGCTCACATCAAATGTTTCTAGTTTGAGCGAATTCGAGTCCAACCGCTAGTCGTCGAGTGGAGTGCGTAGTCCGCCTGTTGCTTGTTGTTGGTGCCAATTCTTGGCTTCAATTGGTTTTGTCAGTTGCTCTTCCAGTTTAGAGTCTCGCTCTGACAATTCTTAGGCTCTATCGCGTAGCCTCGAGCTCCTACAAGAGTATTCCTTCGGTCATTTGCTTCTGGTGGCCGAGTATGGACGGTTCTGCTTTGTTGATCCTATACCCTGAGCGACGCTGGCCTTAGGTGGCCGACTAATCGCCCGATCTAGGTATCGACACATAAATCTCAATGGTGAACAAGATGATCAGTAATCTCGTCGATAACTTCAGTCTGCTCGGGCGCTACGTGGCCGTTTCTATTCTCAATGTCATCAATCACCAGATTTTGCTTCAAACTGCCCTTCGATGGTGGGGATGGGGCGGCGGTGTCTCGAATGGGTTCGCCGCTGTAATCGCCGTTATCCCGGCCTATTTCCTCAGCCGATATTGGGTATGGCGAGTTTCAGGGCCATCCAAGGTTAAAGCAGAGATCGTGCCGTTCTGGGTTATTGCCGCCGTGGGATTCGCAGTGTCGACGGTTATGGCGGAATGGGCTGACCGGGCCAGCGACAGCGCCTTGGTTGTATCGGCGGCAAGTTTGCTCGGCTACCTGATCGTCTGGGTTCTCAAGTTCGTCGTTCTCAATTTTCTCTTTACCCGATCAAGCCAAGACACTCCTGAACCGCTGGTGGCCAAATGACGTTGACTCCTCAAGAAGTATCTGTTGCGGAACAAGCTCGAGGGTTCATGCCAGCCGATGAGGGACTGGCTTTGGCATCGGCCGCCGAGATGGCGGACGCTGACTTAGGTCCCTTCCTCGAAGTTGGAAGTTATTGCGGCAAGTCGGCGTGCTACCTCGGACCAATTGCAAAGCGGTCTGACACTGTCTTGTACTGCGTTGATCATCACCGAGGCTCGGAAGAGAATCAGCCAGGGTGGGAATGGCATGAACCAGATCTCGTTGACCCAGCAGTCGACAAGATGGATACGTTGCCGCATTTTCGGCGAACGATCCACGATGCTGGGCTAGAGCAGAATGTCTTTGCGGTAGTAGGGATCTCGGCTTTAGTAGCTAAGCACTGGTGCACGCCGCTCTCGATGCTGTTCATCGATGGCGGCCACGGGGTTGAACCTGCGAGACTTGACTATCAGTTGTGGACGCCTCACGTTGCCATCGGCGGGTTACTAGCTATCCACGACGTATTTCCTGATCCTGCCGACGGTGGTCGACCGCCGTTTGAACAGATCTACCTTCCGGCTCTCGATTCAGGCCAATTTGTGGAGCTTTCACAAACCGGATCTCTGCGAATCCTGAAACGTCAGAGTTCGGATTAGGACTCAAACCAGGCTTGACCGTCAACCTGTTGTCGGATTTCGGCATCGCTCGGTGCTTCGGGTTTCTCATCGAAAGCTAACGAGAGGAATGCGTTCGTTCGATCGTGACGGGGCGACTCCAAAACAGCCGCAGCAGTGCCGTGTTCTATTAGTCGACCGTGCTCAAAAAATGCAACGCGGTCCGCCGTTGCTTTTACAAACCCAAGCTCGTGGCTGACCGCGACGATCGTTACCTCAGTCGTGGCCACGTCCCGGACGATCTCCATGATGCCCTTGGTCAGCTCGGGGTCGATCGATGCAGTTATCTCGTCAAGGAGTAGAATTTTTGGTTCCATGGCCAAGGTCCGGGCGATGGCGACCCGTTGCTGTTGGCCTCCCGACATCTGATGAGGCGGCTTGTTAATCTGATCGGCTATCCCAACCTGGGTTAACCGGTCGACCGCGACTGCCTCGGCTTCGGCTCGTGACCGACCAAGCACGAGTCGTTGCGGAAGCACCACATTAAGGAGAGCGCTGTAGTCGGGGAAGAGGTTGAACTCCTGAAATACCATTCCGGTTTGACGCCGGAGCCGGAGCAAGTCCTCTCGGGTTTGATGGTGAGTTTCGCCTAGAACCGAAAGATCACCAGCGTCGTAGCGCTCAAGCCCATTGATGCATCGAATCAGCGTTGACTTTCCAGCCCCGGAGGGACCGATGACGGCAAGGGTCTCACCGTTGTCGACGGTCAGGTCGACATTGTCCAGCACGCAGAACGAACCAAACCATTTAGAAACTCCGGAGAATTGCACGGCTGGGGGGTCTGGCGGCTCAGCCACATAAACCTGGTCGAACGAGAGTTCAGAAGGCGAGAGCAATTCCGGCTCACCAACGTCAGCAAATCCTGGTTCGGACCCTTCTTGATGTCCAGCCTGGGATTGCAATCGGCCCCTTGCCATAAATCGACACTACTACATAAGTAGTGGTGTGTCTTGGGGCACAGCTGGTGCGATGACTCGTCGAGTGCTACGAATGATCGGTAAAAAGCGAACTAGTGGGATTTTGGCCGAACAACGCATCGGCGGCCAAAATAATAGCTGCCGCCGTGTAACTACTTCGCTCCTCGCCCGGATAGTTGACTAACTCGGGGAAAACAATTCCAGTGAAGTACGCGCCTCGCTCGTCACGTAAAGCGTTAGCCCAACGGAACAGATCATGGGCTTTTTCGGTTTCGTCTATTGCCGCCAACGCGATAGCACATTCGCATGTTTCCGCAGCGGTAACCCACGGACGGTCAGAGACGCACCGGACGCCCTTGCCGTCCATGACGAACGTGTCCCATTGAGACTGCATCCGTTTTTCGGCGTCACTACCGATCATGGCACCTGACAGCACTGGATAGTACCAGTCCATAGCCCATCGATCTTTCGGCTCAAAAACATCTGGTCGATTGACAATGGCATCGACCAAGCGATCTCGACTATCGACCCAACTAGGACGTTCATAACCCAAGCTCGTTGCTAGTAAGTCGGCGCATCGGAGGCTATGGCTGATCGATGATGAACCAGTCAGCAGAGCGTAGCTCCACGGCATACCGTCGGTCTTTTTAGCCCAGACTATTTCGCCTGATTTCCGTTGAAGTTCGAGTACAAATTCAATCGCTTGTTCGACTACCGGCCACATCGTTTCGGCGAAGCCTTGATCACCAGTCGCCAACAGGTGATGAAACACACCGGTAGCGATGTAGGCGATGCAGTTGGTGTCGAGCTTTGAATCTTCAATGCCGTCAGCCAAATAGTAGTTGTGCCAACTCCCGTCGCCTAACTGGATATCGGCAAGCCACTGGTAGCCAGCTTCAGCTTCGTCGATAAACCCGGCAGTAGCGAGAGCCATAGCGGTCTCGACGTGGTTCCAAGGGTCGGCATGGCCTCCCGGGAACCACTGGATCATCCCGGAGGCTAGTTGGAGTTCAGCGATGGTCTCGGCAGTAGCAACGATTTCGTCTTGGCTGATAACGCCGTCGACGAACGGAACAACAGGTTTTGATCCTTCGCTGGTGGTCGGAGCCTGCTCAACCATTCGCAACATCCGAATCGACGAGAGTCAGGGCAGGAAAATTGGCTGGACGATCGGCGTAGATCACCAAGCTTTTCCCGAGGACAGGGTTCAGAACTCGATCAGCAGTTCTGGTTAGCGTAGGAGCATCGGTTATATCCCAGGTCAAAAACTTGAGGTAAGCCTTGACCATTGGGTTGGTATTGTTTTCAAGTCCGACGGCGCATTTGAGCCACCAATACGGGCTGTGCAGCGCATGGGCCCGATGGCTGTCTCCCGGTTCGAAACCAATCGAAGCGAGCTTCGTTCGTAGTTCTGGCAGGGCGTAGATCCTAACGTGTCCGCCGACGCTCTTTGGGGCGTGATAGGCGTCGTTCAACCACCAACAGATTTGTTCTGGTAGGGCTGCTGGAACTGTTGCCGCAATCCGACCACCTGGTTTCAGAACTCGAAACAGCTCTGCCATGACTCCAAGGTCATCGGGAACGTGTTCGAGAACCTCGGATGCGATAATTCGATCGAACGATTGATCGGCGAACGGCAATGAAAGCCCGTTGCCTTGAACACAAGTGGTGCTGACCGTCGGTTCGATCTCGTCATCGAGGTACATCGCAGCGAAGGTGTCTTTGGTGCTGGTCATCTCGTCAAGGGCCAGATCGGTGGCAACCACATCAGCCCCTAGCCGGGCGGTAGCGAAAGCGTGACGGCCAAATCCGGCGCCAAGATCTAAAACTCGCATGCCCGGTTGAACATGGAGGCGGTCGTAGTCAACAGTTAGCACAGCTAAATCCAGCTTCTGGTAGTTCTATTGCTTGCGGTTAGTGTCGGACAGGCGAGCTTGTTCTTTCAAAGCTAGAACTTCTCGGTACTGATCCACGGTCCGGACCGCGGTGTGGCGCCAGGTATAAAGCCTGCTCACTCGCTCGCGGCCAGCCGGTCCGAGTTTGGCTCGAAGTTCGGGATCATCGAGACCTCTCCGGAGCGCTGCGGCTAGGGAGTCGGCGTCGCCTGGTTCACATCGAAGAACTGTTTCACCATCGACTCCGGTTACTTCAGGAAGGGCGCCGCCACTTGTAGCGACAAGGGGGGTGGAACTTGCCATTGCCTCTACCGCTGGTAACGAGAAACCTTCGTACAACGAGGGCACAACGGCGAGCTCTGACTCTGCGTACAGTTCGACGATCCGCTCATCTGGTACGCCGGACACAAACTCGATGGCATCGGCGAGCCCGTTCCGTTCAATAATCTCCTCGGTTTTGCCGCCCTTCTTGGCTCGACCGATAACGGTCAGGGTTAGATCTCGCTCGGTTCGAAGCTTAGCCATCGCCTCCAACAAGAACCGTAGACCCTTCATCTCCACATCTGCACTGGCCGTGGTTATTAGGCGACCCGGGATTCGGGTTACTTCCGGCATCGGTTTGAACAGATCGGGATCGACGCCGACGTGAACCAGACGCATCCGGTCACGGTCAACGCCCATGTCGTTGTGAATGTCGTCAATCGAATTGTCGGAAACAACCACGATCCGCGGCATACGCTGAGCAACTCGGCCCTGCATTTTGACGAAGGAGTACCATCGGCTGACACTCATCCGTTTGCGCCAGTTTGGTGCCGCTGCGATTTCTAGTCGACGGTCAACCGTGATTGGGTGATGCAGCGTTACCAGTGTCGGGATGATTTTGTCGATCGCTAGCATCCCGTAACCGAGGCACTGGTTGTCGTGGACAATATCAAAATCGTTCGTGCGGTCTTTCAAGGCGTTGTATGCCCGGTAGCTGAAGGCCAGCGGTTCCGGAAAAGTACCGGTTGAGAAGGTGCCAATTTCGAGCAGATCGGCCACCGATTTGATCTCCCAATAGGCAGGAAATCGTCCTGGGTATTGGTCGTTAAAAATATCGAGGCTTGGTAGTTGATTTAGGGCAATACGTTCGTCGAGAACAGGGTATGGCTGACCGGAAAATACTTCGACCGAGTGACCAAGATCGACCAGCGCTTTGGTGAGGTGGCGAGTGTAGATACCTTGACCACCTACCGTCGGCTTAGACCGGTAAGACAAGTACGCAAGACGCAACGGGCGATCACTTGCTGATAGTTCAGATGCCATTGTAAATTCCTAGCTACGGCTAGTGGATTGACCAGCCTCTATAGACACCGTAAGGGCACGGTGCTGTCACAAGGATATGAGTGATTTAAGGGCCTACCACAATAATCGACCGTTCCAATTGCCTTTGTAGCTAAGGTAAACGGTGGTTTAAGGGCTCAGGTGGTCGGAATGAAAGCGCTAGTGCAAAGAGTCGAGCGGGCATCGGTACACGTCGATGGTGAGGTAGTTGGCGCCATCGGGCCTGGTCTGTGCGTTCTTGTAGGCGTTACTCATAGTGATACAGCTGCAATTGCTCAGCGGTTAGCTCAGAAACTGTGGAAGCTGCGGATCTTTGATGATGACGACGGTCGAATGAATCGGTCGGTCGCTGATAGTGCCGGTGAGCTTCTAATTGTCAGCCAATTCACCTTGTACGCCGACACGAAAAAGGGTAATCGGCCGTCGTATGTCGACGCCGCAAACTCTGCAGTTGCAGAACCACTGGTAGGTGAAGTTGTCGATCATCTTCGTAGCCTCGGGGCGACAGTGGCGACCGGTTCCTTCGGAGCAATGATGCAGGTCGAGTTGGTAAATAGTGGCCCGGCAACATTCTCTCTGGATCTGGCCTGAAATCGATGCGAGCGCTACTGCGACGATCGCAATCGGCGCCTTGGCGACAAGAAACCATCGGGGTAAGTCGACTAAGCTCCAAAAGGCGGGAACCAGCTAGGCGTTCCTGGCGTTACTAGGCGGCAGAGAACGGGGCTCGAATCCAGCATTCGATCGTGCTCCGACTCGTTCGAGAGGGGCTAGGAATGGTTAGTGCAGGTTGGTATCAGGATCCTTCAGACTCAAACCGGCAACGGTATTGGGATGGTGTGCAATGGACCGAACAAGTTCAAGGTCCACCAGCGTCAGGCCTTCAGGAACAGCCGCCGGTCTCGTACGGCCAAAGCTATAGCCCCCAACCTGGCCAAGGTTATGCGCAGCCCCACGCAGCGCTAGAAAGTGGTAGCGGAAAGCCGGTCGGTTCTGGTTTCGGTGAATGGCTTGGAGCAACCTTCTCCGCTTACATAAAGGGCTTTATCGCCACCGTCGGGATTATGGCATTGTACGGAGGCATTTTTTGGGCCCTCTTAGTCGGACTTGGCTACTCACTGCTCGATGGCGTGGTACTCCGAGAAGATGCATTCGGCGATTTGGACATCCAAGGCTTTGAGGTTGGCCCAGCCCTCTATGGCTTAGGAGCTGTCGTCGCCATCGGCACGATACTTCAGTACGCCGGTGTAATCAGTGGCCATCACTACATGTACAAGACTCATATGGGCGGGACCCGATCGTTCGTTGGTTCACTCGGTGCCGGACTGAAAGCAGTTCCAAAGTATCTGCTGTTCATGTTTGCGTTCTTAGTGGTATTTGGACTTGCATTCGCCGCCTTAGTTGCCATTGGAATCGCTAGCGATGGCAATGTCCCGATCGTTATTGCGGTCGGCCTCGCCGGAACGTTGTTGTTCTTCGCCATGACGTATGTAGCAATACGGCTGGTGTACGTCCCGTTAGTAGCCACTGTTGCTCCCGAGGGTGAAGGCTTTATCGCCGCTTCGTGGCGAGCTTCCAAAGGCCGTTTCTGGCCTATTCTGGGACGAATCATCGTCATCTACTTTGCGGCGATGTTCGTGGGATTGATCGGGAACTCGCTAGCAAACATTGTTCTAACCGCAGCCCTGCCGTTCGAGACAACGAATAGCGGCCAACTTCTTCTGAACGGCGTCGAACCAAACCTCAGCGACGGAATAAGAATAACCGACTTCTTCCCGTCAGCAGCAGGCCTCGGCATCTACTTATTGCTGACGATTTTCTTGCAAGCGGCGCAACTTGCACTGTTCGCATCCAGTAACTCGGCGATGTACATCCAGGATCAGATTGCGGACAAGCTGAAGCGATAGAACGTGGATGCGGTTATCCGATTGCGCTCCGAAGCCGGCTGGCAACCAAAGCGATCAGTCCATAGATAACTGCTGGCCACCAGCCAACTCGACTGGCTAGAGTTCGACCTTCGCGCATCTGGACCTTGGCTTGAAGCGTCTTGCGCTCTTCCGTGCCGGTTCGAGCCACAACGTCACCGTCAGGACTAATTACAGCAGTGAATCCGGTGGGGGCTGCCTGTAAAACCCATCGATCATTCTCAATAGCTCGGAGTTGGTTCGAAGCAACCTGTTGAGTTTGAACCTGTGTGAGCCAAAACGATGAGCCGTTTGTTGGATTGGTGAGGATCTGGGCCCCCTCGCGCACAGCATGTCGAGCCCGATGTTCAAAGAAACCTTCCCATGAGATGGAAACTCCAACCGGACCGATCTCGGTGTCGAGAACCGGCTCCGCTGTTCCAACCAGTGAATCCCGAGCTGGTAGGGGCACATCATCGCCAGCTATCGACACGATGAAATCGCGCATTGGAATGTACTCGCCGAACGGTACCAGCCGAACTTTGTCGTATCGGTCGACTTCATTGCCATCAGGCGTAATCACCGATTGGTAGTTCACATTGTGATCGTCCGATGCCTTCATAAACCAACCGGCCAATACCGGAGCATCGTGATCGGCTGCTACTTGAGAAACCAGTTGGTATGCGTTCTCTTGATCGAGATAGCGGCCTGGGTTGACCACATTTTCGGGCCACAGAATTAGATCTACTGGGTCAGTGATTTCGTTTGATGCTTCGATATGGCGAGCCAGCACCGTCGGTTCTTGGTCCGATGACGCTCGGGTTCGTTGGGCTCCACCGCCTTGAACGAGCGCCACGTCAATTTCTGAAACAACGTCGGATCGTGGGTGGGCATATCCACCAGCAACGAGGACTCCTACAACAGTTAGCCCGATCCCGGCCGCCATGAACTGGCGTTCATAGAGAGATGACAGGGCTTGGCCGACAACGACGACGACGATCACCACGAGCAACGGTCCGGCCAGGCGAGCAGTCAATACCAGCGGGGTGTTCACCTGGCTCAAGGCCAGGTGAGCTAACGGCACACCTCCAAAGGGCCAGCTCCACCGGGCAATTTCGGCTACGGCAAAGGCTCCAGGCAGAACGAGCCGGCGGCTTGCGTCGTTTGGAGTTAGGGCGGCAGCGACCGCGAAGTACAACGCGTAGAAGCCAGCGGCGATCACAAACCCTGGTCCGGCCAAATCCCAGACCCAAAAAACGGCTGGGGCTAACCAGGCGAACGCTACCAGCCAAGTTCGTCGAAATCGGCGTTTCCATGATTGTCCAGCTAGCAGTCGATCTAGTCCGAAAACTCCGGCGAATGCTAGCGGCCACCACCCCCAGGGCGGAATGGACCCGGCTAGGGCGAACCCGCTGCCGATGCAGATGGGTAGGACCCGATACCACCGCCACGATGGAGCGACGGTTTGTTCACCAGAATGGTTTTCGGCTAACTGGTTTTCCGGTTTTTGGATGTTAGTCATTGGTTGATCAGTAGTTGAGCGGCTGAGCGTCCGCTTTTAATGCAAGCGGGAATGCCAATGCCATCATATGCAGCCCCGACGAGAGCTACGGTTGGAATCTCAGAAGTCGACCCCGTCGACGAGCGTAGCGATTGGCGAATTCGGTCAACCCTTGACCGGTGACCTGGTTCGTACTGGGGGAACGCCCGAGGCCACCGCTGAACTCTAGTGGCGAGGGGTTGCCCATCGATCTCGATCACTTGGGACAGTTCCGCTAACAATGTTGACGTCAACGCTTCGTCGGAGAGTTCATTAGCTCGGTCGTCGCCGTAGCGGCCAGAAGTCATTCGTAGCAAGACTGCGTCGCTGCGATGATAGTGAGCCCACTTGGTGCTGAGCCAGGTGCATGCGGTCATGATCCCGCCATCGGCCCGGGGAAACAAGATCCCCGACGCATCGAGCACCGGGTGGACGGCGTCGGCTGGGAATTCGACCGTCACTTGAGAAACGCTGGCGTACCCAATTGCTGCCAGTTCGGTCGACGCCTGGGGGCTCAAAGTTGCTAGCAGTCCGGCTGAAACGAACGCCGGGGTTGCCAAGACAACACCATAGGTGTCGGCGGTGGCTGTGTCGACCAGGCTAGTAACGGGACTGTTGAGCCGAAGGTCAGCGTCAGCAAGTTCGTCGACCAGGCGATCGACTATGGTGGCAACGCCATCGGGATGACCATAGAAGACTGGGTTTGGTTCCGATGTCCCAAGAGTTTGGGCTGCCGCGCCGGCCGACGCCAACAGTTGGCCGAGGCCGGTTACTAACGATCCGTGGTTCTCCAGAGCGGCTTGGAGCTGAGGTGCGGCGGCGGCCAGGCTTAACCGGTCAATGTCGGACGCGTTAATCCCCCCGATGAGCGGATCGACTAGACGGGCCGTCACTTCGTCTCCCAGCCGTTGTCGACATATCGAGCCGACCGATGGGTCGGGAGAGGTTGCCGAAGGTCCGAGTTCTGGCTCTCGAGCGACGCACTCGACTCCGGAGGCGGAAATCAAGGTTGAGTTGGCTAGCTGCTCAATATCAGTCGGGACTCCAAGATAGGTCTTGGTCGGTAACGGGTGAAGCGAGCCCTCCGAGAAGATGTATGCCGGGACCGGGGCGATCGGGCTTGTGAGTTGGTCATCAATGCCAAGCTCTCGGCAAAGGTTGATGGCGTCAGGTACTCGAGCTAGAAACGCGTCGGGCCCGGCGTCGACCATTCGGTCGCCAACTAGACTGGAATGGATCTTTCCGCCCCAACGGTTAGTCGACTCGTGAACCGTTACATGCCATCCGGCGCGATGCAAATCGAAAGCAGCGCACAGGCCAGAGATCCCGCCGCCGATAATAGTTACTTTCGGGCTAGAAGACCGGGCTTCGCTCACGCCGCAGTCGACCCACTGGCGGTTCCCTCTTCGTGGACCAACGCCACCACCCGTTCTAGGATTTCTGGATTAGTTTGGGGCAACACGCCATGGCCCAAATTGAAAATGTGACCGGGGTGTCCGTTGTTGTTCGCCAGAACCGCTCGAACTTCTCGCTCTACTGTCTCCCATGATCCTAAACAAAGCGCAGGGTCGAGGTTGCCTTGCAGGGCAACCTTGCCGCCAGTTCGCATTCGGGCGTCCGAAATTGATGTTCGCCAATCAACGCCGACAACGTCAGCGCCAACACCGGCCATCTGATCGAGCAGCTCACCCGTCGATACCCCAAAGTGGAATCGGGGGACGCCAAGGTCGGCCAGTTCCGACATGATTCGCTCGCTATGAGGGGCAACGTAGCGCCGATAGTGGTCAGGGTGGAGTGCTCCAGCCCAGGAGTCGAACAGTTGGACTGCGGCCGCCCCAGCATCGACCTGAGACCGTAGAGTAGCGATGGCAATGTCGGCTAGGCGATCGCAAAGTTTGTGCCAGAGTTCGGTGTCGTTGGCCATCAACGACTTCACTTTGCCGTAGTCACGCGATGGCTTTCCCTCGATGAGGTATGCGGCCAACGTGAATGGTGCTCCAGCAAAACCGATCAGGGGAACTGGGAGTTCAGAAACAAGGTTGGTAACTGTCTCAATCTGGAACGACAGGTCCTTGTCGGGATCGAGAGGGCGAAGTCGTTCAAGGTCATCGGCCGAAGCAAACGGCTTTTCACATTCGGGGCCAACGCCAGGCGTTATGTCTATCCCGAAACCAACTGCCCAAATTGGAGTGACGATGTCGGAGAACAAAATCGCGGCATCGACGCCGTAGCGGCGCACCGGTTGCAGAGTGATTTCAGTCGCTCGATCAGCGTCCTGTATCGCATCGAGAATCGTCCCCTCGCCTCGAACCGGAAAATACTCGGGTAGGGATCGACCGGCTTGGCGCATGAACCAAACCGGAACCCGATCGCCCGGCTGTTGCCGTGCTGCTCGCAACAATGCGGGGGTGGTAGCGGGTTGAGCTGGCGCTTGTTCTGATCGAGGCTTCGACGGGGAATTCACCATGGCAACGGTATCCGACTCAGCCACATTGGGGTTTAACCCACATGGATCCATGACAAAAAAGCACTAGAATAGATATCCCCCAAAATCTGCGGAGTGCAGTGTCGAACACTAAACACAACAGTTCCAATAGCGCTGAGACAAACAGCGAGAAACCAGCCAATGGTGTGACTCATAGCGCCTCGATCGCTGCCAAACACCCAGAGGTTGAGAGCGAACAAGCTCATCTCGATCTGGCCTATGAGCGCCTTGACGAGTCTCGCGACGAAGCAATTCGGCTGAAATCGATGGTCGAGGTGGGCAAAGGGGGCACCAACCAAGCCCGATGGGAGCGAGAAGTTTTCTACGAAAACATCGCTAATCGCCTAACGGAACTGGATTTGGGTGATCGATCCTTGTGCTTTGGTCGGATAGATCAGACCGAAGAGATCGGCGGGGGTAGCTACCACATCGGTCGAATAGCGATTGCTGGTAGAGATCAAGAACCATTGATCGTCGACTGGCGAGCTCCGGTAGCTGAAGCGTTCTATCGAGCGACAGGAGCGGTTTCGGAAGGCTTGGCCCGCCGACGACATTTCATCTCTCGGGGGCGGACGGTCCTTGACCTAGAAGACGAATTCTTCGGCGACGCCGCCACATCTAATCGAGTTGTCGTAAACGGACGAGAGCTTCGAGGAACTGGAGCCCTGGTCAGCGCGCTTGAGGAAAATCGAACTGGTCAGCTTGGCGACATCATCGGCACGATCCAAGCCGAGCAAGATGAAATAATCCGATCCAAGATGAGCGGCGTGTTAGTTGTCCAGGGTGGACCGGGAACCGGCAAAACTGTTGTCGCCCTACACCGAGCCGCCTACCTGCTCTACACCCACCGGTTTCCGTTGGAAGGCCAAGGTGTACTTGTCGTTGGACCGAACCGACTTTTCCTTGGTTATATAGAACAGGTCCTACCTTCGTTGGGCGAAGCGGGGGTTGAGATGGCAGCGTTGCCTGACCTTATTGGCAAAGTCCGGGTGTCGGGCCGTGATGAGCCGGTTGCCGCTCGAATCAAAGGTGATCTGCGGATGGCCAAGATGGTTAGACGGGCGCTCCGGGATCGTCAACGGCCGCTACGGGCCGACTTAGTGGTGCCAATGGGTATTCGAAAAGTTCGAGTTCCCGCCGCGGTGAGCGCAGAAATAATTGACGACGCCCGACGTCGGTATCGAACTCACAACCCTGGACGAAAATTCGTCATGTCGGCGCTTATTAGTGCTATCGCCGAGCATCACCCTGATGAGGTGGACCCGGTTGTGGTTAAGGAGCAGGTCGGCGGCAGCGTCGAAGTCCGTGAAGCCATGCTGTGGATGTGGCCAACGCTGAGCCCAGCTGATTTGTTGCACGACCTGTACGGCTCTAGGTCGCTGATCGAAGCCGCTGGCCATGGATTGTCGAATGATGAGAAGGAATCGCTGTATCGGCCCTGGCAAGACGAAATGGATGCTAGCCGGGTCATGTGGACTGTTGATGACGTCCCTGTACTCGACGAAGCCTTCGAAATTCTAGGACGCACATCCAAGCAGGGGCCGGAGTATGAACCTCGTACCTATGGCCATATCGTCGTCGATGAAGCTCAAGATCTTTCACCGATGCAGCTCCGAATGCTTACCCGCCGATCGTTGAACGGATCGATGACAATTGTTGGTGACATTGCTCAATCCACTGGGGCATGGCCCCATTCTCACTGGGACGAGATTCTCGAACATCTGCCCGACCGAAAAGAGCCGCGCCGAGCCGAACTTACGGTCGGCTACCGAATCCCGGGTCCATCGATGGATCTAGCGGCCAAGGTTTTGGCCTACGCTGCTCCCGACTTGGCTCCGCCAGTATCAGTTCGGTCCGAGGGCGTGGAGCCACGGTTTGTTGACCTTGAGCAATTAGCTGGCGACTCGGGTTCAGCAATGGCCGAGCTGGTAGCAGTGATCAAAGCAGAAGCCGAGGTTAGGGGAACGGGAAACGTCGCCGTAGTTTGCCCCCGATCGAAATACGAAGCGGTAGTGTCGGCGTTCGAAGAAGCCGGAGTCGAGATCGGGCGAGCTCCTCGTGACGGGTTGCAGTATCAGATAACGGCGGTGCCAGTGAACCTAGTGAAGGGTCTCGAGGTTGATGTTGCAGTGGTGGTCGAGCCTCAAGCCGTCCTCGACGAGGAGCCTCAAGGGTACCGATCGCTGTACGTCGCCTGTACTAGGGCAACCAAACGGTTGGTGTTACTTCACCAACAGCCCCTGCCGGCAGTAATTGCCGACTAGGGCGGCCGCGCCTTAGCTGTGAAGTCGGGGGCGGCCCGAACCGGTTACCACAACTGTCGCCTCAACAAGCACTTCTTTTCCTTCGATCACTGCAGTCCGTTTATCGACACTGGTGGAGAAAACAACTTGATCGGCTCCAGCGTCGGCTGCCTGTTTCTCGACCCGGTCTCGAAGTAGCGCTGTTGCATCGGCTAGAGCGTTGTCGAACTCGGCTCGATCTTCAGCCTCGGGTAAGTGGACCCGGTACTGCCCTTTCGATGGCTGGGTGATTGTGGCCTGGTTGGTGATTCTCACTTGGCCAACGACGGCGCCAACCGCATTGGCAACTTCGGCGTGGACCGGTATCACTCCGTCAACGCCGAGCAAGCTAGCTACCCAAGGGTAGTAGGTGGCGGCAGAGGCGCCGAGTCCAACGATGTCGAAGTTGGGGGCAATCGATACCGAGGTGGCCGGTCTGGATTTCGGGCTTTCCGGTTGTGGCAGTGGCTCGGGGCCAGCTGAGCCCGTTGGTGTCGTGATCTGCCGTTCGTTGATCGATTGCTGTACTAGCGGAGATTTAATGGCATCGATCGGGATGCCGTCATAGCTGAACGTGGCGCTCAAGACGACTTCGGCCGACAGGCGGATCACAGTGTCGATGATCCATTGGCTGAGCGCTATTCCGTCAACTCGCACCGAGTTGCCGCTGCTATCGCTCATCGATGCCAATAGGTGGGCCGCCTTCTCGGCCGCTTGACGATCCCAGGCATCGTAGATGCCGAGCACGTGAGCAGCATCGGACGGCGTAAAACCGCTGACCTGAGCTAGTCCACGACTGATTAGTGCTTCAAGAGCCGACGTTTGGAGCCCGGTAGAGGCTATTGCGTCGAGCGGTTGCCACCGGCCGCCCAGTTTGGCAATGATGTCTGTTTCCCGCTCGCTTGTCGCCCCAGCCCGGCCTGTGGAGCGAACAAACTTGCAGTGGAACGGGCGGACCGGAAACGATCGGCTGTCCAGTGTCTCATGAACGAGCGTCGGCTCGTCGACTGCTAACAAACTAAGAGGCACGACTCGCCGAGGCCCAAGGACCATTGCGGCCGGATGGGACCGAGTGTCGACAGCTATCTCTGAGTCGCCGCCTAGCCCGTAGGTGAACATTTCCACTGCTTCGACCATGGTCTGATAGCCACCTACGGTGGCTCCAGCTGCGGTGACTCGTGGCCTTCCGTTCTGGAGAATGCCGATGTCTGTTGTGGTCCCGCCGATGTCGCTAACGACAACGTCTGAGGCACCAGTAAGATGTCCGGCCCCGATAAGGCTGGCTGCTGGTCCGGACAGAATGGTCTCTATTGGTCGGTGACGGGCGAACTCGGCGCTTACCAACGATCCGTCGCCTCGGACGATCATAAGCGGCGCCTTGATATTTCGCTCGGTTAGCATTGCTTGGGCCGCGTCGCAGAGTTCAGTAATCAACCCGATGAGCTTGGCATTCAGAACGCAAGTTAAGGCTCGCTTTGGTCCGTTCAACTTGGCCGAGAGTTGGTGTCCGCAGGCAATCGGTTTTCCTAGCGGGGTAAGCGCACTGAGTAGAGCCTGTTCATGGGCTGGGTTGCGAACGCTGAAGCGACTGGTGATGGCGATGGCGTCGACGTCTAGGGCAGATGCCTCCTGGATTACCCGGTCGAGCTCAAGCGGCGCCGACTCGGTTCCCATGGAATCGTGCCCGCCCTGGGCCAAAATGACAGGCGCATCACCTAACGCTTGGCGAAGTCCAGCCCGATCGAGATCTCCGTCTTCAAACCCGACGAAAATCAGCGCCACCCGACCGCCCACGCCTTGAACAAGAGCATTAGTGGCGAGCGTGGTCGACAACGAAACCAGTGCTACGTCGTTCGGGTCGGCTACCACTTGATCGAGTGCTGAACCAATACCGATAGTAAGGTCAAGCTCGGTTCTGGCCTTCGCTGTCGCTTCAACTCCGGCTTCTTCGCAGTAGCGGACAGCGTCGGTGTAGGTGCCGCCGGTATCGATCCCAATGAGCTTCACGAATTCTCGACCTCTTCTCGGCCTCTTCGTGACCGAACATTTTCTTGACCTGCTATTCCTTCACGCTAATGCTTCGTGCCTGTTGCGGTGTCAGATCCCAACAAGATCGCGGATCCATTGAGTTATTGCGGGCCCATAAAGCAAACCGACGACGGTACCGGCAATTAGAAATCCGGCTCCGAGAGCCAAGTACTTTTTCGGGACCGCCCCTTCTTCTGGTATTCCAGGGATTTTGCGTCGCATCCATCGAACGATCGCGTTGTCAGGTTTGATCAGATTTAGCCCAACCATAATTGCAACTAGCCCGGGCCCAGGCAAGACCAGCATGGCAATTCCGGCCGCAATTAGTAAGAGCCCAGATCCGATCTGGATTCCCCGTTTTAGCCCCGACGCTTGCTCAGACTCGGATATTCCTGCCTCAAGGTCGTCGTAGTTTAGTTCCATGCTTTTTGGTTCATTCGATAGGTCCGGCCACTAGATCAGCGTTTCGGGTTGAGCTTCTGGGTGAGGGAGTGATCCCAGCGTACATGTTTCGCTGTCGTTGCTCTTGGCACCAACCGCAGTTAGGAGCCTTTGAGTTCGGCTACCACCGGAGCGAAGGCCTCGTATTGATCTTCACCGACCACGATGTAACTGAACCCGTATCGCTCTCGGCGTTCACGAATATCCTCAGCGATTTGGGCTGGTGTTCCCACGAGTGCCATTGGAGACTCGAGCCCTTGTTCAGCTGTCATGCCGAATCCAGCAGCTAGCGCTTCGGCTGCACCTTGGCGGTCGTCGGTGACGTTCAACATGAAAATCCGGATCTGTAGCTCGATTTGGTCGAACCGATCGCCAGCCCCTTCTTTTACCCAGCCGAGCTTTTCTTCGTAACGCTCGGCTGTCACGTCTAGGGCCAGGTTGGCGTCGATTACCCCGGCGGCAAGATTAGGGTTGACCCCGACTATGTCGGCCATGCCCGCCGCCAATCGCAGGAAGCGAGGTCCGCCTCCGCCGATGAGGAACGGAGGATGTGGTTTCTGGACTGGTTTTGGCGTGGCGTTCATAGATGCGATCGTGTAGTGATCGCCAACAAAGCTGTATGCCTCATCGCCGAATAGGCCCTTTATTACTTCAACGGCTTCAACCATTCGTTCGATTCGAATTCCGGGTCGGTCGTATGTCATCCCCGCTTCGTCATAGTCACTGCGCATCCAGCCAGCGCCAATACCAAACTCGAGTCGACCGTCCGACAATAGGTCGAGCGTGGCTGCCTCTTTAGCCAGCATTACTGGATGTCGGTAATCGTTGCACCAGACCAACGTTCCGACCCTAAGCGTCTCGGTCGCGTCAGCTGCTGCCATTAGCGCCACTGACGGGGCTAACTGTTCATCGAAATGATCCGGCATTGTGACGGTGTCGTAGCCGAGCGTTTCGATATTTCGGACCAGGGCGACCCAGTCTGATCGAGAAGCTGCGTTGCGGGTTTGGACGCCAAAACGGAATGGGTGAGTCATGGACCTCAAGCCTACGCATTCCGACAGCGAGCCACTATCGGCAGTACCCTCAACAGCGGATGTGGGTACTTATCTCTTTAGCTGCGGGAACGCTCCAAACCGCCAGGAACGGTCTAGCCCGTAGCCTGTCCGGAGTCTTGCCAGCTTCGTTGTTGAGCTGGTCGAGGTTTGCTTTGAATTTGCCCTTCGCTGCCACCCTCGCTTTGGGTTTGTACGTGTTCGGCGCTGAAGGCTGGCCATCGCTGTCCATCTGGTTCTTTGCTCTTTGTCTGATCGGTGGAATCGGTCAGCTGCTCGGCAATATCGTGTTGATCAAGTCGTTTGCTTTATCAACGTTCGCCCAATCGATTGTGATTCACAAAACTGAAGTTGCTTTGGCGGCGTTGACTGGTCTGGTGTTCTTCAGCCAACGGCCGTCGGCGGCGAGTTGGGTCGGAATCTGTATTAGCGCGGTCGGTGTGGCCATGATTGGCTTCGCCACTGCCAGAAGCAGGGAGGCGAAGAACGGCAATAGGGGATCGGTGAACCTTCAATCGTTGGTGCAAGCGAACGGCGGTAGCGCTTTGGCTCTAGTCGCGGCTGCCTTGCTTGTTGTCGCCGGCTTTGGTATTTCCTTGGCTACTGATGAACTGCGCTCGGCTAACCCATCGATCGATGGGACGTTCATGTTGGCCGCCACCACGCTGTTGCATGTCACGTGGATCGAAGTGGTGATTCTCACTAGCTGGATTGGACTGTTCAGCCGGGGTGATTTTGGCTTAGTGAAGCCGAACATTAAGCGATTGACAGCAATTGGCTTCACCAGCTTCGCCGGAAGTTTGGGCTGGTTCTGGGGTTTCTCGCTGTCGTTCGTGGCCTATGTGAAAGCAGTTGGCCAAATCGAATCGGTCCTGTCGGTGCTTCTCGCCATTTACGTTTGGAAAGAGCAGTCAACTCGCAGTCAACTTCCGGGGATCGCGCTAACGGTAGTTGGAATCTTGTTTGTTGTTCTTGGGCAGTGAGAACTTCGATGCTGAAGCCGGCGAGATCTCGAACCCAGACCTCCGGGCCGAGTTTGAAAAGGTCCTGTCCCAACTTGTTTGACATGATCTGACCCAGTCAAACAGTCATTGTCGAAGAGGAATTGGCAACAGTCCGCTGTCAGATCGGTGCAGGACTTACTAAGAGCCGGAGGTTAGATCGATTCCCGGATACCCAGCGGCGGCTATTTCGTCCACTTTGGTGGAGTACCGGGGAGCTCCACCAAAGTAGGCATGATATCGAACAGTGCCCTCTTGGCGGTCAGCGACATTTGAGTTGTATCCGGTGAACCAACCCTTGCTGCGGCGAAACAGCATTCGCTCGTGGGCCTTGACTACTTCCTCATGCCATGCCTGCTCGGCTTCGATCTGCGCTTCGATGCGGTTGTAGCCAGTAGATCGAGCGTGCTCCAGCAGATCCGTAATCCAATCAACGCCGGTCTCGATCGCTCGAGGAAAGTTTGATGACCCGGAAACGCTTTGGGGGCCAGCAACCATGAGTAAGTTCGGAAAGCCGCTCGTGAGCAAACCAACGTAGGTCGACGAGGCCTCTTTCCATTTCTCCGCGAGTGAAACGTTGTTCACTCCTCGAATATCAATTTGGTCATAACCACCGGTAATAGCGTTGAACCCGGTGGCCCAAACGAGCACATCTAACTCATAGTCGGCAGCGGTGGTTTGAACGCCAGACTCGGTAACCCGCCTGATTGGTGTTTCAAACAGATCAACCAGCTCGACGTTTTCCCGGTTATAGACCTCGAAGTAATTCGTTTCTAACGGTAACCGCTGCAATCCGAACCCATGATCAGTCGGAATTAGTTTCTCCGCCACCTGAGGATCATCGACTCGCTGACGAATCCGGTTGGCAACGTACTCTGACATCTCCTGATTGGCTTTCTCATCGAAAAAAATCTCGCCAAAGTTGGATGCCAGAATAGCAAAACCGGGTTGGGTGTAGAGCTCATCCCAAACGGCGTGTCGTTCCTCGGTGGTCAGATCCCAAAAGCCCCACCGGGGCATATGTTCAAAACCACCGGGTGATAGTGAGCAGTTGGTAAAGATCTCGTCGTAGCGGTTCCGGATGTCGGCCATTTCATCATCCGAGATAGGAGAATTGTTAAGTGGGGTGCTCCAGTTCGGCCTTCGCTGAAATACTTTCAGCTCGCCAACTTTGTCTGCGATATCGGCAATTACTTGAATACCAGTTGCGCCAGTGCCGACGACTCCAACTCTCAAGCCTTCGAGTTTCAGATTGCTGGGCCAATGGAATGTGTGGAATGACTGACCCTGGAAATCGTCCATTCCTTCATAGTCAGGCACGGTCGGAATGGAGAGCGGGCCAAGGCTAGTGATCACGATTCGGCTGGTGCAACTATCGCCATCGGCAAAGTTGAGTTGCCAGCGCATCGCTTGTTCGTCCCACGTCATTTCATTGACTCGTGCGTCGAACCGCATGTGGCGTCGAAGGTCGAATTTGTCAGCGACGTAATTCAGGTAGCGGAGATTTTCAGGCTGAGCCGAGAACCGTTCCTTCCAATGCCATTCGTCCAGAAGTTCTTGAGAGAATGAGTACCCGTAGGTGTAGCTTTCGGAATCGAACCGACATCCGGGGTATCGGTTTCGATACCAGGTGCCACCAAGATCGCTTTCCGCTTCGAAAAGTTCGGCGTCGAAGCCAGCGTCAATCAAACGTTTGATCTGATAGATACCAGAAACGCCAGCGCCAATCACCACAACGTCTCGATGTCGCTGCTGGTCCAATGTGAAGACTCCTCTTTAGGGGATGGGGTTTCAGGTACAGGGGTTGGATTCCAGAACAAGTATCGCTGGCCAAGCTACCTATTAGCAAAAACGGCAGGATGGAAGGCAGATGTTGCGACCCTAGGCCTTTCACCATGGCCAAAGTGACTGACGTGAACCCACCTGATATACCTAGCTCATGGACACTAGTTGGGAGCGGATTAGATACGACGAACCACGGGAACGAGTCGCTCGGATTACCTTGGCTCGACCAGAAGCGGCAAACGCTCAGGATTACCAGATGTTGTCTGAGCTGAACGAAGCTTTTGATGTGGCCGCGCAAGATGACAGTATCCGGGTCATCGTGTTGGCAGCCGATGGAAAGCACTTCTCATCTGGTCACGACCTCAGGGACCACAATCCTGACATGTCGGAGATGGCGACCGTCGGAACACAATGCCACTTCGATGCTGACGGAGCCGAAGGGTATATGGCCCGTGAGGCGGAGATGTATCTAGGGCTTTGTTGGCGGTGGCGAAACATCGCTAAGCCAACCATCGCATCGGTCCAAGGCAAAGTCATCGCCGGCGGTCTGATGTTGGTGTGGCCTATGGATTTGATAGTGGCCAGCGAAGACGCAACGTTCTCCGACCCTGTTGTGGCTCTCGGCGTAAACGGAACCGAGTATTTTTCTCATGCTTATGAGGCTGGCGCTAGGTTGGCCAAAGACATGCTGTTTACAGGAAGAGCAGTTTCGGCCGCCGAAGCTAAACAACATGGCATGGTCAATCGCGTTGTGCCTCGCCACGACCTAGAACAAGAGACTCTAGATCTAGCCAGCCACATCGCCAAGCGCCCAATGTTTGGTCTAACTACGGCCAAGCAGTCCGTCAACAATTCAGTGGACGCTATGGGTCTTTACACTGCGCTGCAATCAGCGTTTGGATTGCACCATGTTGGTCACAGCCACAATCGGTTGACCTACGACGGCTCGTTCGTTGATCCGGCCGGAATTCAGGTCATCCGAGACGAGGCGTAACGCTGAGTTTCCAGTCGATAGTCGTTCATCGGCTGGCTGGTCTGGTTCGCCATAGTGGCAGTGCACTAGGGTCAAGCCATGACTGAGAGCATTGGTTTAAGCGCGGAACAAGTTTTGATGACCACCCGATCGGTTCGGAAACGACTCGATCTGGAAAAGCCAGTCAGCAGGGAGACGATCACCGAGTGTATCGAGATGGCATTGCAGGCCCCGACCGGTGGCAACGCCCAGGGCTGGCAGTGGATGGTCATCGACGATCCAGACAAGAAGGCGGCAATTGCCGATCACTATCGAGCGGTTTATTGGCCGTATCGAGACGAAGCAGCTACTCGACCAATGGATCATCGGATCCGAGTTAGCGAGTCGGCCGACCACCTAGCAACCAACTTTGAACGGGTTCCGGCCATGGTTATTCCACTGCACGCCGGTCGGCTCGAGGGGGCCAACGTTGCTCAGCAAGCGGGGGCATGGGGTTCGATTCTGCCCGCAGCCTGGAGTTTCATGATGGCGCTGCGGTCGAAAGGTTTGGGGTCGGCGTGGACAACGCTGCATCTGCCCCGCGAAAAAGAGGTGGCTGAACTACTCGGCATCGACTACGAAAACTGGACGCAAGCCGGACTATTCCCGGTGGCTTACACAGTCGGCACCGAATTTAGGCCCGCTAAGCGTCAGTCAGTGGAAAAGTTTCTTCACTTCAACCAGTGGACAGCGGCGAGCTCGGAGTAAGTTCTTTGTTCATTTCAACCGAGCCTGTGACCTGCCAGCACACAGGAACCGAGATGCTGGTGTCTACCGCTTTGCCGTTTCGCTATGACCAGAATCAACCCATGCCGCTGATCGTGTGTATGGATGGATTGTGGACGCTCGGCACCATGGTTGACGCTATTCGGATTATGTCCATGTCTGGAGAAGCGCCAGAAGCGATCGTCGTCGGTGTTAGCTTCGCCGAGCCGAGAATGAGTGAGTACATGAGGCAACGGGCCCGATGGTTCTCGCCGTCGCCGTGGGAACCCCCAGAAGCATCAGGGGTCAAAGGGGTGGCGGCGGAAGAATGTGGCCGGGCTGATCAACATATGCGGTTTGTCCAAGATCAGCTATTGGTAAGCCTTGGCAGTGAACACACGGTGGCCGACCGCTGGTACTTCGGCCATAGCTTCTCAGCCTTGTTTGGACTGCGAATGCTTTTCGAAGACCCATCGCTGTTCGATAACTGGATTCTGGCTAGCCCATCGATTTGGTGGGATCAGCGAACTATCTTGGCCTACGAGCAACGCTACGCCGACGCCAACGAGGATTTGGCGGCTTCGGTCTTTATCTCTAGTGGAGAACGCGAAACTGGAGCGGGGCTGGTGGCCGACCTTGTCGAACAACAGCCTGGGGTGTACCAACCAGATCAGTTGACCCAGCTAGAAGCGATGTTCAACATGATCGGCAATAGCGCTGATTTGGCCCAGACCCTATCGAGTCGTAACTACCCCAACTTGACGGTAACGAATCAAGTGTTAGCCGGCGAGTCCCACACATCAACAATCGGTTCAGCCATAAGCGCGGGGCTTCGAGCGCTTCACCCATAGCTATTCGCCTTTGCCAGCCCAACCGCTGACGTTGAGCACTCGAAACACCAGTAGCCGATGGAACGGCTTATCACTGTACTGGGCGAACCGTTTCGATAACCGGTCCGCTAGCCGAACCGCCACGTCATCGTCTACATCGGTTTCCCAGCGCAGCTCAACTCGAACCCACCAAAGCTGCGACCAGTCATCAGGGTCCCAGTGATCAATCAGAAGCGTTGCTCTTGGATCGGCTTCGAGGTTTCGCTCTCGCTGAAGTTTCGAAGACGACTTGGGCTTCACCCGGTCAATCGGAACAGCAACGAATCCATCATCGACTGAAAACACCACTGGCACCGCGTCGACGCCACGTTCAGAATGAATCGTTGCTAGGACCCCGTGATTCCGTTCCGCTAACCGAGCCAAGGATTCCGATTCGACTAGCTTCATTGCCACACCTTAGTTGGTAGAGTCTTCGCGATCCGAGTCGACGTTTCCGCTAGCTGTGCGAATCTACCGCTTGAACGTTGGCCCGCGGTACCCCGGTCTGAATCCGTGTTCGAGTAGTAAATCTCGCAGCTCAGGACTTTCAACTGGTGGTTGGCCATTTATCTTGGTGATTTCCAAACCCTTTATTACCCGGGACCGTACGAGGTGGAGTAGTGGTTCTATCCAGCTGGCATCATCGTCAGCTCGCTCGAATAGGGTCAGGCTCCGACCCCCTCGTTCGAGGTAAGCCAGTGGGTGGCCGTCCCGCAAGACGACATAGGCTCCAGTCGACCGAGACGGACGACCTTCAGTTTCGGGCCAGCCGATAGCGGCGCCGTATGGTTGAGCTGGGTCGGAAGCGGCGAGCAGAATCGGGGCTGGCAACTCGGTTGGTAGTTGATCTCGGCGCTCATCTCGTAGCCGGTCTACGGCCCCCGGAAGAGCAAATTGGGCTGCTCCTAAACCGGCAACAAAGTAGCCGCGCCGCACCTGACCACGCTCTTCCATCGCCTTCAATATGGGGTAGACCCCAGCGAAGCCACCTTCGGCTCCCTCGGCCAACGCCATCTCACGAGTTAACACTCCGTACCTCTCCAGCAGCTGCAGCGCCCGGGTGGTTGCGGCTTCAGTCGCTGAAATAGCCGGCAACCGCATGGGAGCGACCGGGGCCCACCGACCGGTACCCGAGGCCGGACCCAACCTAGACAAGGCTCGCAAGTTGGGACGTCCGGCGCGGCCGCCGCGGGGTCGGGCTTTCGGCTTTTTGGGCGTGACTCCGGCGATCAGGGCCCGGAGCGGGGTCAACGAGTCGTTGGTAATTTCTCCGGCCCATACTAGATCCCACAAACCGGTCAGCACCGCTTGATCGGTGTACTCACAACCAGCCTCTTGCGCCGCCGCTACTAGTTCTGGCCAAAACGATGCACCGCGTTCGTTGAGGTGTTCTCGGAGAGCAAGATGGATTGGACCTTCTGGCAAGTCGTCCGGTTCGGGAAGAAGTCCGGCCACCTGATCTCGCCACAACAACCGAATGCGACCGTCGCCAGGACCGATAGGGGCCGCTCCGACCCAGATAAGTTCCCCCGCAGTCAGCAACGTATCAAGATCGCCTGGCTGGTAACCGGATATTCGACTCGGCAGAATGTCGGTCTCAAGCGCTGAGGCTGGAAGGGCCGCTCCTTGCATCGTGGTCAGAACTTCGGCCAAACCATCTACGCCACTGAGTTTTGACCCGACATGTTGCCAGGCTGGAACGAATCTCGCTAAAACGTCCTGGTCAACCGGCTCAACTTCTTTCCTGAGGGCTGCCAGCGAACGGCGACGTAATACGCGCAGTACATCAGCGTGACACCATTCGCGTTCGATGCCATCGGGCCTGAACTCGCCTCGGACGACTCGACCTTCACGCTCCAGCAGCTCAAGAGCGCCAAAAGCTCGCTCTGGCTCTAACCCCAAGTGGTTCGCAACTTGGGCGGTCAGGAATGGGCCGTTGGTTCGAGCGAATCGAGAAACCAAATCGGTCAACGGATCCTCTACCGAGTCGGTGAAGGCTGCTGGCAAACCAGGTGGAAGGGCAACTCCTAAAGCATCACGGAGTCGTGACGCATCCTCGGCCGAGGCCACCATTTGTTGTCCTGCTACCGAGACTGGAATGATGCGGCGTTCATCAAGAAGCTGATCTACGGCGGAGCCTGCGTCCAGATCGTTCACCCGTTGGCTAATACTGTCTGTTGTTAATGGCCCAAGCCAACGCAGTAGATCTTCGACCTGATCGACGTTTTTCGCTCGCCACTTGGGAGCTAACCGCTGAAGCTCGCTCTCCAAATCAGCCAAAACCTCAGGGTCGAGCAGCTCTCGTAGTTCTTCGGCTCCGAGTAAGTCTTGAAGTAGTTCTCGATCGAGCGAAAGGGCAGCCGCTCGGCGTTCTGCCAACGGGGCGTCGCCCTCGTACATGTACTGGGCGATCCATCCGAACAGAAGAGACTGGGCGAACGGTGATGCCGTTTGGGTGTCGACTGGGACGAGTTTGATCTTTCGGCTACGCAGTTCAGTCAAGACTTGGCGCAACGCGGGCACATCAAATACGTCGTTGACACATTCGCGACTAGCTTCGATCAGTATTGGAAATTTCGGGTATTTGGCTGCAACCGCGAGCAGGTCGGCGGCCTTCTGACGCTGTTGCCACAACGGGGTTCGACGGTCGGGCCTCCGCCGAGGTAACAACAATGCTCTGGCGGCACATTCTCGGAACCGAGAAGCGAACATCGCGGTTTGTGGAAGCTGAGAAATCAACAGCTCATCGAGCTCGTCAGGATCAATCAGGAGCTCATCAGTTGGCATCTGGTCGACCGCTTCCGGAAGCCGGATAACGATGCCATCGTCGCTCCACATGAGCTCCACATCCCAGCCCCACTGCTCAGCTAGGCGGTGTTGCAAGGCCATGCCCCACGGGGCGTGGACCTGGGCTCCGAACGGGCTGAGCATGCAAATTCGCCAGTCGCCGATGTCGTCGCGGAATCGCTCAACGATGATGGTTCGATCATCAGGGACTCGGCCGGTAGCCTCAAGTTGCTCATCAAAAAACAGCAGCAAGTTCTCGGCTGCCAATTTGTCCAGCCCGTTTTCTTTCAGCCGCTTCAACCCAGCTGGTCGGTCGATTGAGGTGAGTTCTCGAGAGAAAGCCCCCATAGCCCGGCCAAGTTCCAGTGGACGGCCGGGGCCATCTCCGTGCCAGAACGGCATCTTGCCTGGTCGACCAGGAGCAGGGGTGACGATGACCCGCTCATGGGTTATGTCTTGAATCTGCCAGGTGCTAGCGCCGAGCAGGAACGTTTCGCCCGGTCGTGATTCGTACACCATTTCTTCGTCGAGTTCGCCAACCCGAACCCCATCAGGCAGAAAGACACCGTACAAACCTCGATCAGGGATGGTGCCGCCGCTAGTAACGGCTAGCCGTTGAGCTCCAGGACGGCCACGAATCATGCCGTCTACTCGGTCCCAGATGATTCGGGGCCGAAGTTCGGCGAATTCGTCCGACGGGTAACGACCGGCCAAAAGGTCGAGTGTGGCGTTCAGCGCTTCATCGGAGAGGTCGGCGTAGTTTGCCGAACCGCGGATCATTGCTGCTAGATCATCGACGTGCCAATCATCTAGCGCGCACGAGGCCACGATTTGTTGGGCTAGAACATCGAGCGGGTTTCGAGGGTAGTGGGTCTCTTCTATCAGGCCCTTATGCATCCGATCGACAACAACCGCAGCTTCTAACAGGTCGGCCCGGTGCTTAGGGAAAAACTTCGCTCGACTGGGGGCTCCAACTTGGTGACCAGCTCGGCCTACTCGCTGCAAACCTCGACTCACCGCGCCCGGCGACTCCACTTGGACAACGAGGTCAACGGCCCCCATGTCGATACCGAGCTCCAGCGACGAGGTAGCGACCAGACCTTTCAAGGTGCCTTGCTTAAGCTGATCTTCAATTGCTAGCCGACGCTCACGGCTGAGTGAACCATGATGGGCCAACACCAGTTCTTGGCCTGGTTCAGGCGGGCGACCTTCAGCTTCAGCTGATCTGTTCTCGCCTTCAACGGCCAACTCATTCAGTCTCGTAGCTAGCCGCTCGGCTAGACGGCGAGCGTTGACGAACACAATGGTCGAGCGATGCTGCTGCACCAGCTCAAGCAAGCGAGGATGCATTGATGGCCAAATGCTGCGTCGAGCTGGTCCGGCGGCGGCAGGGCCCGAAACAGGTTCGTCGGTAATCACTTCGCCTAGCCGGCCCATATCTTCAACCGGAACAATGACTTCAACGTCGAGTTCTTTACGAATGCCAGTATCGACAATGCTTACTTTGCGAGGCTTGGCTTTGTCGAAACCACCAAGGAAGCGGGCAATTTCTTCCAACGGTCGTTGGGTAGCTGACAGACCAATTCTCTGCGGCGCTTGATCGGCTATTCGTTCTAGACGTTCCAAGCTAAGCGCCATATGAGCCCCGCGCTTAGTGGCGGCTAGCGCATGGATTTCATCGATGATGACGGTCTCGACGCCAGCCAAGGTCTCTCGGACCTGAGACGTCAACATCAGATACAGCGACTCTGGGGTGGTGATCAACAAGTCGGGTGGCTCTTTAGCTAACTTGCGACGCTCATTGGATGGGGTGTCGCCGGTTCGTAGAGCCACATAAGGCTCATGAAACTCTTCGCCCAATCGCTCGGCCGCAAGTCTCACGCCTTGGAGCGGTGCGCGAAGATTCTTTTCGACGTCAACCGCTAGCGCCCGAAGCGGGCTGATGTACAAGATTCTGGTTCTGTGGTTCTTACTTTCCGGTGGAGGTTTTCTACTCAGCTGATCAAGACCCCAAAAGAACGCAGATAGCGTCTTGCCTGAACCGGTTGGAGCCAAAATCAGAGTGTTTTCGCCAGCCGCAATCCGAGGCCAACCTTCTCTTTGGGGCGGTGTTGGCTCGACGAAAGTAGTTGAAAACCACTCCGCAGCCGGGAGGCTGAAGCCTTCTAGGCCCGCTGGTGTTGGTTTGGCAGAATCAACCATTGGGTTCAGGATAGACCTCTACTGTGACCGTAGTATCTAAACTTTGGCGGCCTGATCCTAGGGATTAGCCGCTCTTATGACTAGTTTGATGCTCATGGCGACACCGAAATTCTGGATAACCGTTCTCGTATCTTTGACCGTAGTAGCAGCAGGGTGCTCTTCGGGTACTGATGAAGGCACAACCACCGACGACGGCATTGCGACCCTGGCCGATGAGGAAACAGATAGTACGGTTCCCTCGAGCGATGACGATGAAACGGTCGACGACGAGACCATCGACGAATCGGAACCTGACGATGGCAGCGTCAGCACCACAACAACCGTAGAACTGGAGCCAGAAGAAGCTGCTCTTCAATTCTCGCAATGCATGCGAGACGAAGGAATCGCCGATTTCCCCGACCTAGGTATTGACGGCAGCGGCAACATTGATATCACCGATCTTCCAACCGACTTGGGCGACGACCCTGACGTGCAGGATGCGCTCGAGGTGTGTCAACCACTAATCGAAGCTGGAGGGTTCGGCGAACGGATCCGAGAGGTAGTTGAAAGCCCGGAGTTTAACGATGCGCTGATCGAATTCTCTGATTGCATTCGTGACGAAGGCTTTGACGTCGGAGACCTAACCTTAGTTGGCTTAGCTGGCGCTGCTTTCGCCGCTCCAGATGCTGGCGAGGCGAACCCTCAAGGTGGCGACCGGGAAGACGGGTTCGGCGATAGAGATGGGATATTCGCTGAGGCTCTCGGGCTTGACCCCGACGATCCTGAAGTGCAAGCAGCGGTTAACACCTGCCTGCCCAAGATCGAAGGAGCGATGGCCGATCTTGGCTTTGGTGAATGATTGGTCTCGCCACGTAGCGTCGATATGAGCCCGGCCTTTGTAGACGGCCGAGCCTTTCGGCTGACGATGCGAAAGGTTCAGAATCCTAGCCACACCAATCGGTGGGCTACGAACGGTTAGCCTTGTATTTGTCCGGTTGCCGATCCCGGTTGGAACCGTATGATAAGCCGACCTTCGTCGACCATGGCCTGACGATACTCGTCCCAATTCGAGTGGTCGCCGGACAAGGCTCGGTAGTAGTCAACTAACGCTTCAACTGTGGTGTCATCGGGTGATGCTGCCGGTGGTGACAGCTGCGCTACTCCATCGAGAGACACGTAGCTCCACGAGCTGGGGTCAGTTATATGAAGCACGGCTCGATTGTCGCGTCGAAGGTTTTTCGTTTTCGCTCTAGTCTCGGTTACCGAAATTACAAGCTCGTCGCCATCAACGAAGTACGTGATGTCCGATGACTGGGGACGTCCATCAGCGCGAATTGTAATTAGCACAGCGTTTTGTCGGCCGGACGCCCAAGTCAATGCCTGTTTTAGCTCCATCAGCTGATCCTATCTACGACCAACGGTCATAGCGGACAAGGTCGTCTAATGGAACTCTGGTTCGTTTCAGCGGACTGTCAGGAACCTCGGCAATAGGCCATCCCATCGTGATGATCATGGTCATGTCCCAATCAGCGGGCAAGCCCACCGCAGATCGAGCCTTATCCTGGTGGTGGAGCGTTACCGGGCAGGTAGCTAGTCCTTCGGCGTGCGCAGCGATCATCATGTTTTGGGCTTGTCGGCCAACATCGAATAGTCGAGTGTCTTTTTGTGGTGATGCGAAACCAACGATTGCTGCCGACGACCCAATCCACGACGAGAAGTCGCCAGCCTCCGCTAACGCGTCTTGCCCGGCTTGGTCTTGCACTACGATCAGCCGATTGACCTCAAGGTTCTTGGCACTTCCGGCCATCCGGCCCGCTTGCAGCACCCGCCCCATCACGTCGTCGGCAATGGGCTGATCGGTGTAGTGCCGAATATCGCGCTTGGAAATGATGGCTTCGTACGTGTCCATTGCCCCAGTATCGCTCATCTGCGACACAAACAAAAAGCCTCAACTGAGAAGACTCCTACAACCTTTGATTCCGGTACCGATCCAGCAGCACGTTGGTCGATTGGTCATGAGCTAACGGTCGATCGGCGTCGGTGATCTCCTGGCCTATGGCGGTGGCCAGTACCTTGCCGAGTTCGACACCGAATTGGTCAAACGAATTGATTCCCCAGATCGCACCCATGGTAAATACCTTATGTTCGTACAGGGCGATGAGTGCCCCCAAAGTGCGAGGAGTTAGCTGATCGGCCAAGATCGTGGTCGTTGGCCGATCGCCAGTGAATTGTCGTTGTGGATCGTCATGGCTTTGACCGAAGGCTAAGGCCTCGGTCTGAGCGAAAAAGTTGGCCATCAAGAGGTCGTGATGGTTGCGTAGATGATGGGACCAAAGCGGATCGCTGGTCTCGCCAGTGGGTCGCATAAAGCCAATGAAGTCGGCGGGGATCCGATGGGTTCCCTGATGGATTAGCTGATAGAACGCGTGTTGACCGTTAGTCGCTGGTTCGCCCCATACCACTGGACCGGTAGCATACGACACCGTTCGACCGCCTTTGTCTACTCCTTTGCCGTTGCTCTCCATATCAAGCTGTTGTAAGTAGGCCGGGAATCGAGCCAAGTGGTCTGAGTAGGGTAGGACCGCATGAGTTTGGGCGTTCCCAAAGTTGGTGTACCAAATAGACAACAACCCGAGTACCACCGGAAGGTTCTGAGCCAACGGAGCGGTCCGGAAGTGCTGGTCCATGTCGTGCATTCCAGCCAAGAAATCTCGGAAGCCGTCGTTGCCGATGGCAAGCATTAGCGAAAGACCGACAGCGGAACCGACGGAATACCGGCCACCAACCCAATCCCAGAACCCAAACATATTGTCTGTATCAATGCCAAACTCGGCAACCCGTTGCTTGTTGGTTGACACTGCCACGAAGTGTTTGGCCACTGCCGGTTGTCCTAGCGCGGCGGCGAGCCAGGCCCGGGCCGTTGCTGCGTTGGTGAGCGTCTCAACTGTTCCGAACGTTTTCGACACGACGATGAACATCGTTGTCTCCGGGTCGAGCCCGATTAAGGCTTCGCTAAGCGCTGTTGGATCAATATTGGAGACGAACCGAAACTCGAGGTTTCGCTGAGAAAATGGGCGAAGGGCGTGATACGCCATGGCCGGACCCAGATCAGAGCCACCGATTCCAATGTTGACGATCGAAGTTATTGGCTTGCCGGTCGAACCAAGCCAAGAACCGCTGCGCACCTGGTGAGCGAACACTGCCATCTGGTCGAGCACTCGATGAACCTCTGGTACTACATCTTCGCCATCGACGATGACGGCCTCAGCGGCGGGACGCCTGAGAGCGGTATGAAGCACTTGACGACCTTCGGTGGTGTTGAGAACAGCTCCGTCAAACATGGCTTCGCGTTGGCCGACCACGTCCGCCCGGTCGGCCAACGCAACCAACTGGTCGAGGACTTCCCCGGTTACAAGGTGCTTCGAATAGTCAACGTAGAACCCGGCCGCTTCGATGGCCATTGCTGCTGCTCGATCTGGGTCGGCTTCGAACAAGGCTCGGATAGATGTTTCGTCTATGGCTGAGCTCAGACGACTGAGCTCAGCCCATTCGGACGACTTGTCTATAGAGAAACCATTCTGTTGTGAAGCCATTCCAAGAGACTACGCAAAAACGGAACAGAAGTTTGTGATCGGATGCCGAACCGAATCCGAGCTATTGGAACAGCGAAGCCTTACCCCGAGATTGCTTCCAGAACGTTCTTTCGACCAGCGAAGAAAGCAGGAAGAACTGCAGCTAGGACCCCGGCGAAGGCCGCAATCAAGATGGTGAAGAGAATCGACTCATACGGAATTGCCAACTTTATGAAGCCTTCAGGGACAGCTGAGATGCCAGCCCAAGCGAACAACACCCCCATGCCAATCCCGAGAACCGAGCCAAAGACGCAGACGATCACCGCTTCCCATCGGATCATCGATCGGATCTGACGTCGGGTTGTGCCGACCGCTCGAAGCAGCCCGATTTCTCGAGTTCGTTCAACTACCGATAGCACGATTGTGTTGATCACCCCAACGAAAGCAACCAACAGCGTGAACCCGAGCAGATAATTGATGAGGGTGGTAAGGCCATCGATTTGTCCCGAAACGGTGTCGACGAACTCTTGTCGATCTTCGACAGCCAAATCAGCACTAACTTCTCGCACGACTGTTGAGACCTCTGCTTTGACCGATTCGACATCGACATCTTCTTGCAAAAGCACGCCGGTGTCGTCGACGTCGTCTTTGCCATACGTAACCAACGTTGATCGGTCGACAATTATCGAACTGCCGTTGACCGAACCGTTGTCAGAGAACAGGGCGACAATCGAGAAAGCTTCCGAAGAACCATCACCGTCAAAGGCGATATCCAAAGAGTCGCCAACTCCTAGGTTGCGATCCTCTGCCTCGGCTTCAAACAACATTACTTCGCCGGCACCAAGGACGCCATCGAAATCGCCGACTATTGATGGGTTGATTATTGACGTTCCAGTAGCTGCGTTGAAACCGTAGATGCCAACTAGGTCGTCTTCGCCTTCCTCGTCGACCCCAAGCTTGACCGTGCTGTTGCGACCAGCGCTTACCGCCGCCACACCGTCGATTCGTTCAATTTCGGCCGCAATGTCAGCGGAGAAGCTCTCGAACGTTTCCGGGTTGTAGACATACAGGTCGGCCTTAAGCGTGACCTCAAGGCTGTCGGCGAACGTTTTCTTAAGCGATTCGCCCATCACCGCTACGGTAGCGATCAGGGCTATGCCGATAGCGAGCGCCCCGGCGGTAGCTGCGGTACGACGAGGGGAGCGGGCCGCGTTCTGACGAGCCAAGCTGCCTTCGAGCGCGCCCGCCGATCCACCGATGCCAGTAGCTTTCCCTCCTCGGGCTTTCGATATCAGAATCGACAACCCAACGACAATGGCGACTGTGGCCACGAACAGTTTGACAAAGAAGCTGATCCACTTAACTACGGCGAAGAATGCTTGATCGGCTTCGCCTACTGACTGAGGGACCCCGTCACCTATTGAGAACATTAGGGCGAGCAGTCCGACTCCGAGCCCAAGCATGACTGCACCCAAGACCGAGGACCGGCCGAGGGTATCCACGAACGGTCCGGCGAATAGAACGCTCAGCATGATCACGCCAAGGAAAATGAGTATTGCTCCAATTGCAAGTTGGATGATCACAACCCAAACCTCGGAAAGCGAAATTCCTAAGGCGTCGAACTCGCCGCCAGTACCGGTCAATCCGAGAGCGAGCGCAATCGCACCTAGTATGAATACGCCGCCGCCAATGGCTGCACGACGAGAAACACTCGATTGGCTTGGCGGCTCGTTACGCATGGCTGCGATTGGGGTAACCCGAGCCGCAACTGTTGCTGGTAACAGTGCCGAGAAAACGCTGGCCAATATCCCTACACCAAACGCCACCACAATTGTTCGCGTCTCGACGACGGTACCGGTCTCGGGAAATCCACCAGTGGCCTGGAACGCTGCTTTGATCATGAAAGCAAAACCGAACCCGGCTAGAAAACCTAGTAGCGACCCGATGATGCCGACAAAGAAGCCTTCGATCACGACCGACCACCTGATCTGAGATTGGGTGGCGCCGATGGCTCGTAGCATCCCGATTTGGCGGAGACGCTGAGTGACGAGAATAGCGAACGTGTTGTAGATGATGAACAAGCTCACGAACAACGCAACTCCAGCAAAGCCGAGGAGGATGTTTCGGATGATGCCAATGACTTGATCGAATGCTGCTAGTTGGTCAGCTAAAACGTCGGCCTGGTTTAAGACTTCGGCCCCTTCGGGAACGACTTGCTGCACTGCCGCGATTAGGTCGTCGACCTCTACTCCAGGAGCGGCGGCGAGGTCAATGGCGTCGATCTTGCCTTCTTTTTCGAACAGCTGTTGGGCGGTGTCGATGTCAACTAATAAGTAGAACTCGCCAATGGTGACATTGAAGGTCACGATGGCGCTGAGGGTGTACTCGACCTTGCCGTCGTTTGGTGTTGTAATCACCAGCGTGTCACCGATGGCGACATCGGACCCGTTGGCCAGGTTGATGGCGTCGACATATTCGGCGCTTAGCGCCACTTCATTGCTGCCGGGTGCAGTTCCTTCGAAACTGTCGATGCCGCCGAGGGTTTCACCATCCCACGAAAAAGCCAAGATAGGCGGACCAGCCGGCCGAACTGGTTCGTCGTTGATATCTAGTACTGCCATCTGATTGAATGAGTCGGGATCGTTTAGCGCGACCGTTGGTGTTGCCCGTCCCACCTCCGGAAGCGCTGCGATCTCGGCTGTTAGGGAGTCGGGCAGCGTCGAGTTGCCTTGAGGGCCACCTTGAGAATCACCGAAGCCAGCCGAAGGTTGGATGACTTGGGCGTCGGTGTCAGCAAAACCCTCTTCGAACACGGTGGTGAAGCTGTTGCTGAGACTGTCAGCGAGAATAAACGCACCGCTGACAAAGCCAACGCCGGTAACGATGGCGATGATGGTCAGTAGCAGACGGCCGAATGCGGACCGGATACCACGTATAGCAAGTTTCAAAATGGTCACAGGAGTGCTCCGAAAACAAGTAACTAGTTTGGGCGATCGGACAGAGTGGGTCTACCAAAAGGTGCTTGGAAGAGACTTTTAAAGACAGGGCCTGAGGACAGAGCCTGCGGGCAGGGCAAACAGTTCTATGGACTAATCGCCCATAGAACGAACGCGGTCGTAAACCGCGTCAGTTGTTGGCTCCATCATTTGATCGACGATTTGGCCATCAGCCAAGAACAGGACTTGGTCTGAGTATGAAGCCGACACCGGATCGTGAGTGACCATAACGATCGTTTGACCGAGATCGTCTACTGCTTTGCGCATGAATTCAAGAATCTCGGCGCCTGTCTTGGAATCGAGGTTTCCGGTTGGTTCATCACCGAAGATGATGTCGGGCTGGCTAGCCAAGGCCCGGGCGACTGCCACTCGCTGTTGCTGGCCACCGGATAGTTCGTTCGGTCGGTGGTCCATGCGATCGCCGAGACCGACAGCGGTTATTACTTGCTGCATCCAAGCATCGTCCGGCTTCGCCCCAGCTAAATCCATTGGCAACGTGATGTTCTCTTGAGCGTTGAGAGTCGGAATTAGGTTGTACGCCTGAAAGATGAAGCCGATCCGATCACGACGAAGTTGGGTTAGCGCCTTGTCGTCCAAGGTCGAAAGCGGCACGCCGCCGACGTATGTTTCGCCGCCAGTCAGGCGGTCAAGGCCAGCCATGCACTGCATTAACGTTGATTTGCCAGAACCGGACGGACCCATGATCGAGGTAAAGCGGCCCTTTTCGAACACTACGTCGACGCCTCGAAGAGCGTGAACCGCAGTGTCGCCGCTGCCGTACACTTTTTGGGCTGCGACGGCGTTGGCCGCGGCGTTACTTGAGTCGGCTGGTGGTCCTGGTGGCGGTGCCATTGACGTTTCAGTCATTTCTTTTTCGTCCCTCCATATTGAGCTGGCCTAGCTCGTAGATTGACCCTCTCAAGTGACCATAGCGTCCGAGCCAGACAGAAAGTTCCACATTCATTACGCCGTAACCCGTCAAAGTACTGAAGGGGCCAATCCAAACTCCGAGTGATAGCTCCGATTCGGCTGATTGGACGCCGTGGGGCGATACTGCACGTATGCCTGAGGGAGACACAATTCATAAAACTGCGGCCCGACTCGCTCCGGTTTTAAACGACAAGGTCGTGGCAGAATTTCGGGCTACGCGGTTGGCGATTCGCGGTCCGGTGGCGGGCACAGCTATTGAGCTAGTGGAAGCGGTCGGCAAGTACCTACTCGTTCACTTCGGTGACGGAACGACGCTAGAGACTCATATGAAGATGAGCGGAAGCTGGCATATCTACAAATCAGGAGAGCGTTGGCGCCGCTCACCCCAGTCTGCTCGGGTCGTAATCGAAACTACTGAGGGCTGGACGGCTGTATGTTTCTCGGCCAACCATGTGAAGTTGTCTGCCCGAACCACTGGCCCTGTTCACCTCGGTCCAGATCTTTGTTCTGAAAATCCGGATCTGGCCAAGGCCGCTCAGTTATTCGCAACGAGCAACGCAGCAACACCGATTGCGGTCGCCCTGCTCGATCAGCGTATTTGCTGCGGTGTCGGCAATGTCTACAAAAGCGAGGTGCTATTTGCTTGCCGAATCCACCCCGAACGTCCAGTCGAGTCGGTGTCGATGAAGCAACGGACGATGCTGGTCGAGACCGCCCACCGAATGCTCCGAGCAAATTTGGACGCCGGGCCTCGAACCACCGTTCCAGAAGGTCTCGCCGTATACGGTCGCAAGGGTCTGCGGTGTCGACAATGCGAAGACCATGTCCGGTCTGGCTATCATGGTGACCATGCCCGCAGTACCTACTGGTGCCCTAGCTGTCAGCAAATGTAGTTTGGGTGACGAACAAGCCATACAAACATAGTCGAAGCAAAGAGCCTAAACTTAGGGGTAATGACGTGTCGTTCGTGCGGTCAACCGGTGGCAGACGATGCCCGTTTCTGTCCTAACTGTGGCGCCCTCCAAACCGTAGCTGAGGAAGAGCGGCGGGTCGTCACCGCGTTATTTGCCGACATCGTTGGGTTCACCGGTCTGGCCGAACACCGTGATCCGGAAGAAGTGAAGCATCTGGTAGATCGCTGCTTTGAGCAGCTAGCGAACGACATCACCGAATTTGGCGGCGTAGTCGACAAAGTAGTTGGCGATGCAATCGTTGCGCTATTCGGCGCTCCGGTTGCCCATGAAGACGACCCGGAGCGAGCCGTGCGGGCCGCGCTGAAAATGCAGGCCACGCTGCAATCGATGGCGGAGAGTTTGCAACCGGCGCAAACGTCGCTGGCCTCAGCCGAGTCTTTAGTCGCCTCCACCGTCATCGAAATGCGGATCGGAATCAATACAGGCGAAGTATTAGTCGGGACTAGTCGTGCCGGCGGCGACTACACCGCAATGGGTGATGTGATGAACTCGGCGTCTCGGTTGCAGGGACTAGCCCAACCTTCCGAAATTTTGGTCGGCCAGGCCACCTACAACGCGACGAACCTAGCCATTAGCTACGATTCGGCCGGAGAACATGAAGTGCGGGGCCGAGAAGAACTGCTTGCCGCATGGAGAGCCGTTGAGTCAATCCGTCTCCCGGGTGCCCACCGATCCGGCCCTGACATTTTTGTAGGTCGAGAACACGAACGTCAGCTTCTTTCAACCCAATCAATAATGGCGGTTCGCCAACGCCGCACCCAGCTGAGTGTTGTGGTCGGCGAAGCGGGGATGGGGAAATCCCGACTAGTTGAAGAAGTGGCCCGAGACGCGGTAGAAAACTTGGACGCGGTAATACTGCGCGGTCGCTGCGTTCCCTACGGTGAAGCCAACGTTTGGTGGCCAGTAGCTGAAGTGCTACGCGGCTTGTTTGAACTACCGCTTGATCTCGATCGAGTAGAGGTGGAATCAAAACTGCGGGGCGAGTTAGCCAAGATGGATGGTGGCCGCCAACACGTTCGACTGGAGCGGCACCTGCAGGCCTTGCTCCACTCAATGGGCTTCAAGACTCCGCTTCGCGGCGGCGATAGAAACAGAAACCGGTCCGAGGTGTTCCTTGCGTTCACCAACGTTATGGAACACATCTTGGTCAACAACCCGGTTGTGTTGTTGATGTCCGACATGCACTGGGCCGCTGACGCGGTATGGGCCTTACTCGACCACACCCTGGGCGAACTCTCTCGATCGCCTCTAATGGTGTTGATGACCGCTCGCGAAGTTACCCACAACAGCCTGTTCGAAGGCCAATACGGAACCTCAGTGTTGCAGCTCGGGCCCTTAAGCGATGACGCAATGGAACATTTGGTTGATGAACTGGCCCCAGACCTACCAACCGAAACCGCCACTGATCTCGTCATCAGAAGCGGCGGCAATCCGTTCTTTCTGGAAGAGCTAATCGACTTAGTGCTAGCGAACAATCTACGGGCCAGCGAAAACCCCCAAGCTGACCCTAATCACGTCGCTTCAGACTCGGCTAGCTCTGTCGCCCTACTCGAACTTCCTGACACGCTTCGCGGTATCGTTTCTGCCCGACTTGATGCGCTTGAAGTTAGCGAGCGATCGTTGTTGGAAGACGCTGCGGTGTTGGGGCGCAACAGCACTGTTGCTGGCCTTGCCACCTTGGCGTCGGTAACCCGCGAAGTAACGTCGATTGACGTAGATCTAAATCGTCTTGTAGCTGGAGATTTCTTAGTCGTCGACGGTCCTCGCTACGAGTTCAGATCCGACCTTGTTCGCGATGTGGCCTATTCGAGGCTCCCCAAGACTGCTCGAGCCCAACGGCATTACGGCATCGCCCGTTGGTTAGAAAGCGCCCAGACTGGCGAAGTTCGGAACTCGGTAGTGGTCGCTATTGCCGATCACTACCGTTCAGCCGCCCAACTAGTTTCGGAGTTATCGGTAGTTCCCAACGTCGACCGGCTTGACGCGGTGACGAAGGCGCTTTACTGGCTTGATCAAGCGGGAGAGCGCGCTCTCAACGTTGGCGAGTCGAATGACGCTGAAAAATGGTTTACCTTCGGGGTCGAGTTAGCGGTCGATGATGAAACCCTGGCCAAGTTTTTGTATGGCCGGGCGAAAGCGCGGTGTGAAGTTCGCGATATCGCCGGGGCCAGAAACGACCTCGGCCGCCTCGACACCCTGGCCGGTCACGATCCGGTTATGTCAGCTTCTTCGCTTCTTATTAGAGGTGACGTGGACCGAAAGGCCCGTGATCATCAGCGAGCATCGAGTCGGTTGCGGGAAGCAGCTGATCGATTTGCCGCCCTTGGCATCGCTAATCAACAGGCATTAGCCCTACGGCTTCTTGGTCTGAACGAGATTTCAAGTGGCGATGATGCTCTAGCTCGACAAGCACTCGACTCATCTCGCCAAGTTGCTGCTCAGGCCAATGATCGCCGAAGCGAAGCCTGGGCTCTGCAGAGTATGTCGTGGCATGAGTTCACTAGGGGTCGCATCCAGCGCGCTAATCAGCTGGTATCTCAAGCCATCGAAATATTCGTCGAGATTGGCGATCAGAGCGGTTTGATTTGGGCCCAAGGGGTCCAAGCTTGGGTCGCATTCCACTCTGGGCAATGGCAGGTCGCCAGGAGCCTGGTCGAAGGAATCCTGCCGGAAGTTAAGCGTCAGGGTGACCCTTGGGGTGAGGCTTTGATTCTTAACCTGGCCGGTTCTCTAGCTCTTTGGTCAGGCAAAGCGGCGGAAGCTATGCAACTAACGAAACAGGCGGAAGAGAAAGCTCTGCGGGCTGAGTCGCTCAACCTCTCCGTGCAAGCTCGGGCCTTTCAAGGCCGAGCTTTGGTTTCGTTGGGGCGAATAGCGGAGGGAACAGCGGCGTTGGAAGAGGCGTTCGTTGCCGCCGATCGTGCTGGCGATCGAGCCAGCCGCCGAATTGCGATAATTTCAAACTGTGCTTCGGCGGTTCGACTAGGAGAGCCAGAACGGGCCATTCGATGGGCTGCTCGATTCGATGACATCCATGAAGAACCGAACGTAGTAGGCGAAGCTGACCTCGTCGTTTCCTTAGCACTGGCGATGCTGCAGCGGGGGTCGGTTGACGAAGCGGCGTCTCAACTTTCATGGAGCCAGCCAACATCAACTGACACCGTGGACTTTTACGGCATAGCAGTCGGGGCTATCGTCGCCGCTGTCCAAGGCCGACCCGAAGCGGTCGAACAAGCCGCTAGTAGCGTGTTGGCCGACGGTTCGACCTACCTGGACCGTGTCTTTGTGCTGATGGCAAAGGCCGGCGTGTCGGCTCGAGCCGACGATGAGGTCGGCGTCGCCCAGGCGCTTCAAGCGGCTAGTAGCGAACTACGACAGACCGATGATGAAACAACTCGACTCATCGTGGCTTTGGCGGCCGCCATTTTCACGTTAGGTGATGTGGAGGGCGCTGGGCAGAAAATGCGACGCGCTGGAATGGACCCAAAGAGTTGGAAAACGGTTTGGGAGCTTGTCGGGTCGAAACCAGGGCAACAGGTCACCGATAGTCTCTAGCCAATGGCAACGGCTATCCGACAGCTGGAATAACTAGTTCTTGCCCTGGCTTGATGGTGTCGACATCGCCAATTCCGTTTGCGGCCGACAACTCAGACAACGGCACGCTGAACCTCTCGGCAATAACCGACAACGTGTCACCGGTTTGAACAACGTAGGTGCTGGCCGCAGTCGTCGGTGCCTCAGTGGTAGAAGTAGTCTGGACTGCGGTTTGGGCCGTGGTGGCGGTTACTAGCTGGTCGTCGCTTATGACCCGAACCCCAGCCATCTGCTCGGTCGAGGGCACATCAGCAGTTTCGTTCAACTGGGTACCGGATCCATCTTCGACCACAGAACTGTCTGCCGGGACGCTCGTGGGGGCCGCAACCACGCCGTCGCTAGGAGCAGAACGACCGCAAGAACTCACGGCGAACGTGATTACGAGCGCAAACAGAATTGATTTGGCACCAACCGTCACTGGAGATTGAGCTGCTATTCGCCTTTGAATTTTCCGACCGAAGGTAGCTTCGACCGCCGCAAGTAGATCCACCTTCGAGAGATTAACAGAACAACCGGGACGGTTTTTATGATGTTGGTGAAGTTTCTTCAACAAGTGGCTAGATCAGGTTGACAGATGCGTCACTAACGGGACCGACGCTTGCCGGTAGTGTTATTCTTTTTGCTTCGACGCTCGCCTCGTTCTTTGCGCTCGGCGTCAGCCCGATCTCGTGATTCTGAACGGCGATCGAGGTCTTCGAGCTGCTCTTCTTGGAGGGTGAGATCGGCCATCAGATCGTTCCAATGCTCCAAACGACGAGGCTGAATCGAGTTTTCGGCTAAAGCCTGTTGGATGGCGCAGCCGGGCTCGCCGCCATGCTGACAGTTGGCGAATCGGCAACGATCGACTTCTTCGCTGATCTCCGGGAAGGCCCGGGCCATTCCGTCATACGCTTGCCAGAGACCAATTTCACGGATTCCTGGAGTATCGATTATGAAACTTACCGGTTCGTCTGCGGTTTGAATGTGCGAGTCATTCGTTGGTAGTGGGATCAGGTCACGGGTTACTGTGGTGTGGCGACCCCGACGGTCGGTGGCTCGAACCTCTCCGGTTCGTTGCACATGACCGCCCGACAACGCGTTGACCAGAGTTGATTTGCCAATACCGCTGAGACCCATTAGCGCCACCGTGTTGCCGGGAGCAATTTTGTCTCTGAGTTCGTCAATTCCGGTGCCTTCGGTGCTGGATATAGCAATGGTGTCTACGCCGGGGGCAATCGCAGCCACCTCGGCAACTCGCTGTTCGCTGTCGGTGACTTGGTCGGATTTGGTTAGCAGCACCGTTGGGAGCGCTCCGCTATCCCAGGCAACAACTAGCTGGCGCTCAATCCGGCGAAGGCTCACGTCTCTATCGAGTCCGTCCATTACGAATACGTGGTCGATGTTGGCGGCCAATACCTGAGCTTCCGGGTAGCGGCCGGCCGCTCGACGACTTAGCTGTGTTCGGCGATCGGCGATGGCGGCCAAACTAGGGCCGTCATCTGGGTCGTCTTCAACTACGACGTAGTCGCCAGTGGCCGGAGCGGTGCCGGTGTTGGACCGTATTGACGCCGAAGCAGCCAAGATGGCATCCCCTCCGGTGAATACAACACAGTAGCCTCGACTAACGCGGCCAATTCGACCTCGAGCGATTTGCCGATCTGATGCGACCGAGTCAGCCCATTGATCGTGGTCGCTAGTCCAACCTAGCGATGTCAGCGATGGTGTTAGGCGGCTTAGATCATCGAGCATTAGTATCCATGACTTGGCTTAACACTACAGGGCTCCGGAGCTGACCACTGCTGATCCGTCGGCCTTAGATGATTGGTTCTGAAGGTTGGTGTTCAGAAAGTCGAGTTGGAGCCACAGTAAGTTCTCCGCTATCGACCGTTGTGGGGTCATGTGGGTGACCCCAGAAAGTGGTAGAACCTGATGGGATTTTCCAGCTGCCAACAATGCCGAACTCATTCTCAGCGTGTGGGCGCCAACAACGTTGTCGTCAGCGAGGCCGTGAATGAGAAGTAGAGGTCTGGTCAGCTCGTGCGCTGCGGCTATGAGATCGGTTTGTTCATAGTGGTGGGGGTACTGATCTGGATGACCCAAGTAGCGCTCGGTGTAGTGAGTGTCGTACAGACGCCAGCTTGTTACTGGAGCCCCAGCGATGGCGGCATGGATTCGACTTGGGGCTCGTATGGCGGCCAGTGCAGCCAGGTACCCACCGAACGACCAACCTCGGATACCAACCCGACTCAGATCGAGACCCTCGAACTCAGACGCCGCTGCGTCAAGAGCGTTTAACTGATCTTCGAGCGCCAATGTAGCGAGGTCGCCCCATACTCGACGTTCCCATGTTGGACCCCGGCCGGGGGTGCCGCTGCCGTCGGTCACGATCACGGCGTAGCCTTGTTCCGCGAACCATTGAGAAACCAAGTGGCGATTATGTGATTTAAGAACCCGTTGGCCATGAGGACCGCCATAGGGGTCGAGGAGAACTGGAAGCTGGCTCGATCCGTCGTAGTTCGACGGAAGAAACAGAGCAGTCGGGAGTTGGTCGGTTCCAAGATTAACAAATAGCGGTCGAGCCGAAATGGGTGGTACTTCGCTGCTATCAGCGACGGTAGCGATGGGGGCCGACATGGTCAGCCGGTCGCCGGTTCGCCGATCGACGTTGAGCTTGTAAGCAACCGATGTAGAGCCCGGTACATCGGCGGAAGCTGAAGTAATTAGTATCGTTGTATCGTCTGTTGAGGTATGGCCCATCACAGCGCTATGAACGCCAGCGGTGGCTGTCAGCTGTTGAGCTGGTGCTTTGGCGGTCCCTTCAACTGCTGGTGTTAGATCAACTGCGTAGATATGAACTTCGGTCGCTTCGGGCGAGGCGCTGAAAAGCACATAGCTGCCGAACAACCCAATAATCGATTGGACGTTCAGGGTCTTGCTGGTGATAGCAGCGCCGTTGAGCACGATCGACCGTTGGCCGTCATCGTGGGGTGGGGCTTCGGTCCAAAGGTCTTCGATGGTCAGAATCCCATACTTAGACACTGTCGGAGAAGTGGGAATCAGCTCGACCCAGATGTCATCGAACAACGTTTCTACGCTCCGCATTGAGTGGCTGTCCATCTCGAGCTCGGCAATGGACACTTCTCGTTGATCTCGAGTTTGTCGAACGATTATCGGGTTGACCTTTTCCCCGGGCTTGAGATCTTCCGGTGCGTCGGTTGTCCAAACAACATTGGCCAAGTATTCGTAGTGATCATCGGCATCCCAATCGATCGGGTTGAATGCACCGGTCTCAGGGTCGACTAGGAGCAAGTCGGTTTGAACGTTGCGAGTGCCAGCTTTGGGGTATCGGATCGGTGATGGTTTCTGGTCAGGAAAGGCGGCATCTCCAATCCACCATTCATCCACTGGTCGTTCATCAACTTTGGTGACGAGAAGCCGTTGGCTGCAAGGGCTCCACCAGAATCCTCGTCGTCTTCCCATTTCTTCGGCCGCTACAAAATCGGCGCGGCCATAGCTAACTCCGGGGATTGAGTCGGCCATTAGCACTCTGTCTGATCCCGGTCGATCTAGTTCTAGAACTCTAAGTGTGTCGCCATCCACGTAGGCCACATATTTTCCATCCGGACTAAGTCGGGGATCAAAGACGGTCCCTCCGGTCGGCGGCGTCTGGATTACACCAGAATCCAAGTCGACGACCATCAATTTGCCGCCGTTGACCAAGCATGCCGTTGTCTTGGCCTGATCGAGGGAGTACGCGACAATCCCCGACGCCGATTCTCGAGTCCGTTCCCGACGAGCCTTCTCAGCGTCAGTCAGGGCAGATTCATCGAGTTCTCCGGGGCCGACCAGCAACGTTTCTTCTTTGGTAGCGAGGTCTAACAACCAGAGACACAGGGTGGCATCCTCGGATGAGGCCGCTCGAAGAAACAGGATGCGGGCATCGCCGGAATCTGATGCGGATCGGTCGCTCTGGCGATGCTTGACTGGCGACAGAATCGAGAAGTTCCTTGGTAACCCAGACGCGAATCGTTGGGTACGAGCGTACGCTTCGGGAAAACTGTCAATGGCGGCTTGAGACGAATGATCCACGGTCGTAAAACTACTGGCTATAGCCTCTATATACCAGAGATGGCGAGATTGGGTTAGAACAGCGCCCGGATCGGTCTGAACCTTGGGTTCATCGCCTCGACCTTTCACCCCAATTACATTAACTATTCGCGGGTTACGAATTTAGTTTGACGCTAGTTGACTAACGAATTGAGGACTTGGCGCCGATAAACTTCAAGTCGTTGAAAAGATGTCTTGAATAAAGCCATCGGAACTATGACACTGATGCCAAGTTTGGGCTAGGCATCGGAATAGTCTTGAATATCACGTGTTGAAGCACGGCAAGGAGCTGTAGATATGTCGGACCTAAAAGTCTGGATCGATCAAGATTTGTGCACCGGAGATGGCCTATGCGCTGAAATCGCGCCGGACGTGTTCTTTGGCATGGACGATGGTCTCTACTACGTGAAGGAAGCGACCGAGAATTTTGGCGCCGAGAAACTCTTTGACGGAGAAGCCCACCCAGCTGGGGCGGAAGGCATGGCTCGGATTCCTGAGGGAGGCCTTGAAGGAGTCATTGAATCGGCCGAAGAATGTCCGGGCGAGTGCATCTTTATCGAAGCGCCAGAGTAACCCACGCAAGTAATTGGGTGACCGACACAAATCGGTTGGTCGAGCGTTCACCGAGTTTGGACGGTCATAAAACTAGTCTAAAGACCTATGAACTGGGCCGAAAGGCTCAGTTCTTCGGATTTTGGGCCGATGGTTCAGGGTGCGACTGGTAAAAGCAATACTTTTCGGGGCTTTGGCTGTATCTATGTGGTTTGTTTGGTCTAGCCGAGACTATGTGGCCGCCGCATATTCGACCGCTCCCGACAATGAACAGATCCGCCTCAGCGGCGTTGATCTCCGAATCCAAAAAACACCGATCGATCCATCGCCGTTCGTTGTCGATCGGGCTGACGACACTCGACGCAAGCCAATGGCAGTGTTGTTTACCGAAGACGAGGTCGAAGAAGAAATAGTCATTGCTATGGACGGTGGTGACGCGACGATTCAAGGTTCGGCCAACGGTCCTTCAGAGCCAGCGTTTGGTGGGGTCGTCCGGTTGGAAAGACACACCGTTGACGGGATTGGCAAGCTAGATACGAGAATCGACGCTAGCGGTGGCTGGGGAGTAAACGGACTTCCCGGCGGCCGCTATCGAGTCCGAGCTTGGTTGCCAGGCCGAGCAACGATGACTCACTCCGAAGTGTTTTTTGTCGAAGACGATGGTGTCGTTTCACTCGACTTCGATTTGGTCGAGGTTGACCCTGAACCAATTCTTGAGTTCGTTCATGGCGGACCCATGTACCAAGGGCTAACCGGCACAATCGGAGTCAGTGTTTCTCAACGGGTGGTTGACCCTGACGGCTTGGTGCTGGCTACCCCGATCTCGGGTGCAACTATTTCGATCCAGACCAGTTCTGAAGTTTCTTCGACCACAGGTCGAGCGGCACTAACCGATCAACAAGGTGTCGCTCGGTTTACCCTGCGCTGCAATCGGATTGGAAACGGCAACGTCATTGTCCGCTACGGGCTTATCGTGAAGTCGTTCCCGCTTCCCGGATGCCGAGCAATTCCACCACCGCCGACGCTTCCGCCGACAACGCTGGCTCCAGCCCAATCGCCAGTAAATCCTTCGGCTAGTAGTTCTTCGAGTGCGCCAGCGGCCAGCGGCGCTTCGACCTCAACGGCTCGGGCAACCACTCCAACGTCAAACCAAACAAACAACAGTGGGAGCGGACAGTGAGTAGACGCTCCGATCTCTATCCGAATGTTTCCAAGATCACGAACCCGTGGTCGGAGCGGGCCTATGGCGTGCTGTCGATGGGGCTTCGGGTCCTGATGGGCTGTGTCGTAGCTCTGGTCGTAGTTCCTCCGGTGGCGAGCGGGGTCGCGGTAGCAACGCTCATGAAAGCACCGCTTCCGGTGGGGGATCTTCCCGACGAGAAGCCAACGATAAAAGCAGAACCCTCGGTCGTCTACGATTCGACTGGTCGCCAAATCGGTCTGTTTCGAGGGTTTGACCGGACTGTTGAAGTGGTTCCCGATGATATTCCGCAGGTTCTAAAAGACGCAGTTGTTGCGATAGAGGATCAGCGTTTCTGGACCCATGAGGGTGTGGACTATGAAGGTATTGCTCGAGCTGCTCGAACCAACTTGGAAGTTGGTGGCATCGCCCAGGGCGGTTCGACGATAACCCAGCAATATACAAAGAACGTTTACTTGTCGGGTGAGCAGACGATTGAGCGCAAAGTCGAAGAAGCGCTACTTGCAACCGAACTCGAAAAGCGAATGTCTAAAGAAGAGATTCTTTTCGGATATTTGACCACGTCGTATTTCGGGTCTGGAGCCTATGGGGTCGGCGCCGCTGCCGAGGTCTACTTTAAGAAAGATGTCCGAGATCTCGATATCTCAGAGTCTGCGACACTTGCTGGCTTAGTGAAGGCCCCAACTAGTCTGTCGCCGTTTGAGAATCGGGAAGCAGCTGAGGAGCGCCGCCGCCTCGTCATCCAAGCAATGTTCGATCAAGGATTGATCGACAAGGAAGACTTTCAGCGCGAAACAGTACGACGGCTGTGGTCGGTTACCGATAGCGGGTTGCCTGATGGTCCGGTTACCACGCTAGTGCCGAGGCAAAAGAAGGGCGCCAGTCACTTTCCGTTCTTTGTCGACTACGTAGAAGCTGACCTATTGGAGCAGCTGGGTCCAGACATGTTGTACCAGGGTGGATTGACCATCGAAACAACCATTCAGCCAGATCTGCAAGTTGCGGCCGAAGAGTCGGTTGCAAGTCGACTGGAAAATACCGAGTCCCCGATCGAAATGGCTCTGACCTCGATCGATCCCAACACTGGGCATGTCGTAGCCATGGTTGGTGGACGTGATTACAGCTCTAGTCAGGTTAATTTGGCCACTGGTGGCAGTCTTGGGTTCCAACCGGGCAGCTCCTTTAAGCCGATCGTGTTAGCAGCTGCGTTCAATATGGGACTCGGTCCAGAAACTACTTACCCAGCGCCAGCTAGCTGGGACGTGCCGGGTTGCTTGGGTGACGAGTGCAAAATCTCTAACTACAGCCATAGCGGCTATGGCGACATCTCACTTCGGTCAGCCACAATGTCGTCGGTTAACACAGTCTTCGCCCAGCTAGTAGTTGACGTCACGATCGGCGACACGGTCAAGCTAGCGAAAGAACTTGGACTAGATCGAATGGACGCCGACGGTAGCTACGGTCCGAGTGTTGCCCTCGGAAGTTCGGAGTCTTCTCCAATCGAAATGGCATCGGCATTCGGCACATTCGCTAACCGCGGGCTCCGGATCCCCCCTACTGGCGTGTTGCGGGTGGTCGATTCGGACGGCAACGTCCTGATTGACAATCGAGCTCGGCGGGGTGAACAGGTGCTGGATCAAGTCGTAGCCGACAACGTTACCGATGTGATGACTGGCGTCATAACTGATGGCACGGCCAAGTCAGCCCAAATTGGTCGTCCAGCGGCAGGCAAGACCGGCACCGCTCAGGCCTACCGGGCCGCGTGGTTCGTCGGGTACACCCCCGATTACGCGACCGCTGTTTGGATGGGGCACTCCGACCGTCTGGAGTCGTTGAAAAACGTAAACGGTGTTGGCCGAGTAACCGGCGGTTCGCATCCAGCTATCGCATGGCGGGATTACATGCGGGTAGCTCACGAAGATTTAGAGGTTACCGAGTTTCCTGAACCGGCACCGATCGTTCCGATCGCAGAATCCGCGGCTGAGATCGTGTCGTATCGAGTTAGGGAGACAACGGTGGCTGGAGAACAGCAGACACCAAGAGTCCTAGCCGGAAACTGTGAAGGGTCGGCTTGTCAACATCGTTCAGTAGAAGCCCCATGGGTCCCCGAGGCTCAAAAACCAGTTGTTCGAAAACCTGTTCGTAGATCAAGTCCAGCGCCGGCGACCACAACGGAACAACCAGCGGCCCTCAATGGAAGTTCAGGCTCATCGGCGACGACAGGCTCACCGGCCACGTCAGATTCATCCGCTACGACTGGATGGAACGCTAGCTCTTCAAGCGCTAGTTCGGCATCGGTCACGAACAACAACGGTTCTTCCAGCGCGAACTCATCTGAAGCGGGGGCTTCGGAATGAGCGGCCAGAGACCAGATAGTCGACGAACCGATCGTCAAATTTGCCGAGTCCGTTTCAACTTGACTATGGCGCCAGCAAGAGAATACCGATCACAAGCTACTTCGATGAAGACAATCTCAGAGGAGATCTAATGTCAACGCCGGTAAAGAAAAACAGCACGTCCAACGACGTTAGTTCAAAGACCAAAGCCGCTACCAAAGATCGGCGAGTAGCTGGCAAGGTGGTTGACCGCGACAGTGGCAGCTCAGGTGATGATATTGCGGTCACCTATGACGAGCGAGAAGTCCCACCTCCTCCATCGGAGGCCGATGCGGTAACCAATGCGGTCTCGCCGCCACCGCCGAAGGCTGATGCAGCTACCGGGTCGACCAAACCGGCGCCATCGAACAATTTGATGGCCCGAGGTTGGCGAGAGTTAGAGCCGGTGGCCCAAGATGTTTCCGCTACCGTTCGATCAGCGTCCAGGCGGGTAACGCATCGGTCAGACAGAGCAAAGTCATCGCTTGGCTCTCGCCCCGAAGCGACGAGTGAAATCGATTTGGATGTAGATTCGCAGCGGCCAAGCACCAAGGGCGAACAAGCGCGGTCTTCGGTGCCGAGGCTTTTCTCTAAACGAGTCGGTGGTGTCGCTCCTTTCGTCTCTCCAAATCAGAGACTTAGCCGCCGAGCACGATTAGGCCAGCTGAACCAACGGGGCTTCGTTCCGTTGAGCCCGGGGAAACAGAAGCTGAGGCACAGGATTCTGCCCCGAACGATTATTGGGATCGCCACGATGCTGATGTGTGTCGGAATTGGTGCTGCCTTCAGCGGTGCTGCTTTCTATGCCTACTACGACGACCGGTTGGCTGAAAACGAACGTACGGTGGCACGATTCGTTGAGGGGTTTGACCAGCAGTTCACCGATGCGGCCGGAGCTCTTGACGATCTTCGTGTCGGCGCGGTCGAAGAGATTCGAACAGAACTCGGCCCGCTTGAGGATCAAGTAACTGATGCTGAAGGGGTAATTACCCTGCCCAAAGACATCGGTCCGTCAGTCTGGATGTTGGAGACTCGTGACGAAGATGGCCAAATCGCCAACGGCGCCGCGTTCGCCATCGTTGGGCATCGAGGTGGGACCGCTCTGGTCACGAGCTATGAACTAACCATCGCGTCTACGACGGCACCGAGTCCAGGTATCGACATTGTCAAAGGAAACCGGCGCATCCCAGCTCAACTTTGGGCGTGGGACCCAGAGCGAGACTTGGCGTTAGTGGTGGTTGAGGAAGTTATACCGCCGTTAAAGCTGGCTGGTGAGAACGCTCAGATCGAAGCGGTTGGTGGTCGAGTCTTCGCTATGAGTGGAGTTGGGGGACAAGGGGCAACTGCTTCTCCTGGAGTTCTACTTGATCACTCTCTATCAGGGTTGCAGCACACCGTCCCGGTTGGAACGTTGTTTACTGGCGGGCCTCTCGTTGATGGGGAAGGCAAAGTCGTTGGCGTCGCTGCCTCCAACTATCGCCCCTATGGCCTTGACCCTGGCGCGGTGGCCCAAGCCCCGGACGTTCGTTCGATTTGCGCAGTTGTGCTGGAATGTTCAGAGATTCGAGAAGAGGTCGTCGTTGAGGTTGTCAACGAAGAAACTGAAGCACCAGAAAGAGGCGAGGAGCCGGTACGAGAAGTAGAGGCTATCGACGAAGAAGACGGTGAGGAAGAAGTTGGGGACACAACCACGATTGATCCCAACGAAGAACCAGCCGAAGAAAACGAAGGCGACGCCGTCGACGGCGCAACAACTGAAACCTCCGATGCTGAGGACCCAGACTCGTAGGAAGTGACCGAGCGGCTCTCCACCCCGAGTGGAGGGCCGCGAAGTAACGTAGAGTCCGCTAAGCCATCGTTATTGTCGGCTAGCGCTCTCTTCGGTTTGTTCGAGGATGTGAGCACCGGTTCGGTCTTTGGTGGGGCCACGCTGAGCTGGTTTGACCAGCTTGGCCTTAAACGGCTTCTGCGGAAAATTCACCCGATCGATGATGACAGCAACCACGGCCAACACCAAAGCGGCGAGACACATAAGAAATAGGTTGCTTGCAGTCAGGTTCATAGTAATGCCTCGGCTAGGAGAGACCAGGGCTTTAAGGGTATCGCTGCTGGATCTTCTTGCAGGACCTGGACACACACATGGGTGGCTCCGGCATCTTGATGAGCTCGCACTCTAGCAACGATGTCGTCAAGCGAGCCCCAGGCTACGACGGCGTCGACAACATCATCGGACGCATCGGCGACATCTGCCTCATCGAAACCGAGCCGAATCAAATTGTTGGCGTAGTTCGGTAGGCCAAGGTAGACCGACATGTGCTTACGAGCTATCGCTCTAGCCGTATCGGCGTCTTCTTCCAGAACGACCATTTGTTCGACCGCCAAGATCTTGTCTGGCCCGATTGCTTCTTTGGCAATCGCGGTGTGCTCGACTGGAACAAAATAAGGGTGGGCTCCGTCAGCCATTTCGGCTGATAGCGCAAGCATCTTTGGTCCGAGTGCGGCTAAGAGTCGGGTTGGTTTCTCCGTTGGTTCAACCCCTTTGAACATTGAGGCGTCCATGCGCTCTAGGTATTCGCGCATTTTGGACAGGGGTTTGGAGTAGTCGTGCTTGCGTACCCACTCGGTCAGCGTGTGATGGCTAACACCGAGCCCGAGTATGAAACGGTCGTCGTAGGCTTCGTTTAGGGTGAGCGTTGCGTTGGACGTGGTCATGGCATCACGGGCCCAGATAGAAGCAATCCCGGTGGCAACGTTCATGGTCGAGGTTGCTTCGAGCATCATCGCGGCAGAAACGAATGGATCTCGAGAAACTGTCTCTGGAATCCACAGTGTGGGCCACCCGGCTTCGTCTAGCTCAGCAACAGTCTCTCGCACCTTGTTGGCAGGATGACCGTCGAGCACGCCTTGCCAGATTCCAACTTCTCCAAGATTCTTCATCATATAGAAGGTAGTTGAAGTCCGGTAGCGATGCGAGACAGCAACCATCGAATCGGGCTACGTACCCAAATCGGCGCTACCGCGTAGCTCGCGGTCTTAGCTGCGGCGCACGGCGATAGCGACAGATCGTTCGGCATGGTCGGCCCAGCTTCGCTTGTAGCCGAAGTCCATACCTAAGTCGTAGATATCGGCCAGCTGGTCGGCGCACAGCGCTTGGATCTGATGGTTCTGCAATATGTTGCCGATCGACAACTCATCGTGGTCGTCTACGTAACTTAGTTGAAGTCCTCGATACCGGCGGTTGCGGAGTCCGCCAACAATATACCCAACGTCTTCACCGTCGATCAGGGCTACGTGCGCTAGTAGTCGTTTGCGTTCGGCCAGTCGGTGAAACATCGTAGAATACATGGTCTGCATCTCAGCGGAAGTAATTCCAGAGTCGTCTTTACCCTTCCAGCTTCGATGTTCGATCGAGAGCAATCGGTTGAAGATCTGTCGATCGCTACTGACGTCTTCGATAACGAGGCCAGCGTGAGCAGCGGCTCGGCTGGCCTTGCGAAGGTTGCGGCGGAATTTCGAACTTCGGGTTGATAGCCAATGCTCGAAACCCTGGTCGAGCCGTGCGGTTTGCCGGGCGATTCCTGGCTGTAGCGAAACATGTCCAACTGAGCTCAGAGCGTTCGCCGCATCGATAGTGAACTGATCGGGCCGAATAGGTTCGCTTTCGGCCGATCGGGGCTCCGAGCCGCTAGCAGGAAACCCAGTCAGATAAGCCACATCCCAACTCGGATCGGAGTGAAGGTATTCGACCATGGTCTTCGTAGTTGCGGAAAGGTCCGATCCGACGATCGGACACCCGAATCCCCAAAGAGGTTCAAGGCAGCCAAGTAGCGTCAGATCGTTTGGCATTTGATAGCGGTCCAAAGCAACGAATCCGGCGTTGTTGTCGGCTTCAAGCAAAATGTGTTCGTTGTCAGGAGCGAATCCAGCGTTGACGGACAAGATCCAATCCGGCCCGCTGCACCAGTGATCAATTCCTGCGGTGGCGTCAACCGCTCGCTCAACATCGGTCCATCGGGATGCGAACTCATCAAGCGAGAGTTCTCGCAACGGCGGCCTCATTTCGACTGAGAAAATAGATACCACTAATGCTACTCATGCTGAGGCCTTTGGATTGGAAGCGGCCCTGAATGGGTTGCGAGAAATGTGTGGGTTGGAATGTTTGTGTCGAACACAATTCGGTGGGAGCGAAGTTATCTGCCAAAACCTTGACAATGGCGAATTAAGCTAGCGATTGGACAAAGCTTCGATGTAGTTATATAGGTAATGCCTGGCCAGTTAGTCGACGACGACGCAATTGAAGCTTTCGCGAGAGACGGAGTTATCGTTCTTCGCGGAATCCTGAACCCTGACGAGGTCTCTCTGGTGGGGGTAGGGATAGACAAGGCGCTGGCCGCTCCCAGCAAGCGGGTGAAGCACGTGAGTGATCCCGACGAGTCGGGAGCGTTCGTAGAAGATTTTCTTCGCTGGAGTGACGTTGACGAGATTAAGCATCTCGCATTTGGCTCTCGAGTGGGGGAAGCAGCTGCCGCTCTAATGGATTCGATGTCGGCTCGCTTCTATCACGATCACCTCTTGGTCAAAGAAGCAAACACGTCTCAAGTTACGCCATGGCATCAAGATCAGCCGTACTACAACGTTGAAGGAACTGGTATAAGCGCCTGGTTGCCAGCCGATCCGGTTCCCAAAGATGCCTCACCTGAGTTTTGGGCTGGTTCACATCTTGGTCCGTGGCGAATGCCTCGCAGCTTTCTTGATAAGGAGGCCAACTGGTTTCCGGAAGGATCGTTAGCGGAGATCCCGAATATCGAAGCTGATCGGTCGGCTTACGACATTCGGCAGTGGGCCTTGCAGCCCGGTGACGCCATCTTTTTCAGCTTTTTGGCGTTGCACAGCGCTCCTGGGTTTCCGTATGAAGAGCGCCGTCGGGCGTTATCGCTTCGCTACCTAGGATCTGACGCTCGACATGTTGTTCGATCTTGGGCGACGTCGCCGTCTTTTGAGGGCATCGCTGATGATCTCGCCGATGGAGATTCGTTCGATCATCCATCGTTTCCATTGGCCTGGCCTCGGACCGAAGTTTCCTAGTCGGCTTAGGTTCATCAGCTGTCGGTTTCATCGGGGCTGAAGAGATCTTCGATCGGTTCGCCGAACACCGCAGCCAGTTTGAATGCTAGGGGAAGGCTTGGATCGTAGCGGCCTTTCTCTAAAGCGTTTATCGTTTGTCGGGAAACGCCAAGCTTGTCGCCGAGCTCTGATTGACTCCAAGATTGAAGAGTTCGTAGCTCGCGGATGCGATTTTTCAACAGTCGACCATTCGGCTATTGGCTCTACCGGCACCGATCATCCAACCTAACATTCCGACCCCATAGATAATCCATGGTCCGGCATAACGAAGTTGTAGCCCGGCGATGGCCAGGAACCCGATTGTCATGGCCGCAATCATGGCCGCTCCAAACCCGACGGACATGCCTGAAACCTGTATCCCGCGGTGCATTTCATCGATCCGACCGAGGTGTCTGGCGACAGCCGCCATGGCCCACAGGGCCGGTGCCATTGGTGCTAGCACTGCCAAATATTTCCACCAGCCTGCCGATTCGAAATCGATCACGAATATCACCAGCAACAGAATGGCGCTGTAGCCGGCGACTCCTAGACCGAACTCCCGAAGATAGGCCGACCCGGCTGCTCGCTCGACTTGAGTTCTAGATGCGTGTTTCTCCATGCCAGCTACTGTAAAGCACACTTTCCAATATGTCAAGGTCGCTTTCCATTTGTGACCAACGGTGGAGATAGAGATGAAGGTGCTTGTCAACTCTGGGCCGTGTAGCGTAGATCGCTGCGAGTGAGCCCCCGTAGCTCAGTGGATAGAGCATTGGTTTCCTAAACCATGAGCGCAAGTTCGATTCTTGCCGGGGGCACGCCACCGAACCAATTAGTCAACAAGCCAAGGGTTGGGCTCACACGATCGAGATGTCGCGGTCCGTTGGCTAGGAGTAGTTGGTGACGTTGGCCCCATGACGGTCACGACGCCATTTTCTAATATGTTCCGAGACCGTTCGGACTAGCGGAAGCCGGTCGACCGGCGAAGGAGTAATGTCGGATGCTGTGGGTCTTGTGCCGACCATGTTCGGCAAGGCCAAAAGTCGAATAATCTCTGGATAGACCCAACCAAACGTGTTGATGGCGCCGTCAGAAGCAATCGGTCCTTGGAGATCATCCCCGGGTGTCCCGACAGAAATGGCTTGTAGATGGTCAATCCACCGGTCGTAGGCGGAGTGATGAAGGAAATAGGCGTGGGCTCCATTTGTCCGCTTGGAAAATTCGATCCAACCAGAGGAACGGTTCGGGTCAAGCGCATCGGCATCAGGCACTTCGTTCCAAATGTCGAAGTAGCCAAGGCTCGCCAGCTGCCACTCTTGGTTGCTCAAATCTTCAATCAGCCCGCACCGATGGTGGACCCACTGAGGATTGAATGCCAGATCGTCTTCCATGACCAGAATCCGCTCGTGGCCTTGTTCATTCGCCCACTCGACCACCTGGAGATGAGCATCAAGATTGCTCCGAAAACCACAATTGGTGAAACCGGCAGGGTGGTCGAATTTGCGAGGCCTAATTATGTGCACGTCGCTACCAGCATCTAGCCGTCGACCCGCAGCCTGAGAGATCTCAATCAGGGAATCACGTAGTCGGCCCGGACGATTGACCATATTAATGAGAACGGGCTTGGCAAACTGCACCAGATCCGTTTTCGGCTTCCCAGTCGTGTCCACGGAAGGTTGATCGACATGATTTTCCGTTCGCTTTATCGGCAACGGGAAAGAACGAAGGGAACGCCTTGATGCGATTGATTCATCTGGCCTAGCACGTGACGCTAGCTAGCTCCGTCAATCGACAACGCTCGATCGCCAACGTCGGCGGCCAGGGGCAAAATAAGCTGGTGTTCGTCGGTACCGGCTGGGCAGGTCATAGCGGCAACGTTTTGGTGAACGCCTACTTCGATTGAAATGACTACCGCATCGGCCGTCTCAGTTGCCATTGCTCGTCCGCCGGCGCAGGGAGCGAATCCGGCTGGGAAGGTAACGATCAGCTGCGATCCAGAAGTTGGATCTGGAATTACCGAACCTTCGCTCGTTGGTTGAAAGTTGGTGAGCTGATCATCGGTGGTCACCCAGTCGCCTGGGCCATTTGAACTATTCGCAGCGCTGGTCGTAGTCTCTTCGGCTGTAGACGAGTTTGTTGTCGGTGGGCTTTCGTCGCTGGACCCAGCAGTTTCGACCGTAGCAGCGGCACCACAGGCTGCTAGAACAAAAAGGGAAGAGCATAGAGTTATGAGGATCGTACTAGCGGCGTTTTTCTTCATGTGGGTATGACGTTGCTGGGAGGGTAGCTGGTTCCCGCGGATCAGAGTTTTTTTTCGAACTGGTTGACCATATGCTTCGTCCAACTATTTATGAGACAAATCTTCATCACGCTTATCGTCGTTGCATGTATCACTGCCAGCTGCGGCCAAGGCCAGACGTTCATAGAGCCAGCGTTCCTGGTCCCAAATGTCGATGAGATTGAATTCAGCCGTGCCGTCTACATCGGACAAGAAGCCAAGGTGCAACTCGAGGCATTGTTAGAAGAAAACAACGCCCGGTTTGAGGCAGAAGGATATGAGTTCTCGACAGACCCAGAATTGCCAACCGATCTGCGTCTGATTAGCGAGGTAGATGTCGATGAGTTCTTCTTCATCGTCGATGGGTTCTATTGCACTGATGGTGAGATGAGGTTGACTGCGACATCGTCGTCGGTCGTCATTGCCCAACACGACGAAGTTGCTTGTGCCCAGGCTCAGCCGGTTTCTTCGATCTTCATCGTGGACCGTAACCTTATGGAACCAACCTTCACCGTCGGAACCGACTGCGAAGTTAACTACTGCAGCGGCCCCCCAGACGTAATCCAAGTTGAGGATTGGAACGTTGTGATCGAATAGATTACCGACAGGAACTATGCGAGGAGCCGGCAATGTCAGACGAAATGACTGAATCAATGCGTCAATCTATGAGTCTCGACGGTGACGTCGCAAAGCTAACGCAGTTCTATGACCATTGGGCATCCAATTATGATTCAGATGTTGGAGATCATGGGTATGGGCTTCCGGCATCGATGGTAGCCACGTTGGCTACGGCAGTGCAGACGCTCGAAACTAGCGGTGTTGATATCACGCAGTTTCAGCCGACCGCGGCCACAGTTCTTGATGCGGGGTGTGGTACAGGTCTGGTTGGTGTCGCGTTATCTGAAGCTGGTTATCAAACGATTGATGGCGTCGACCTGTCGGCGGAGATGGTTCAAATCGCACGAGCCAGTGGGGTCTATCGTCGACTGCATTCTGGGGTCGACCTAACTATCGAACCGGCGGACGACCTCCGACAAACGGCCGATATCGTTACCGTCGGTGGCGTGTTTACCGTTGGCCATGTGCCGCCCGAAGCGCTGGAGCCGATTGCGCAATTGGTTCGGCCGGGGGGACTTCTGTTAGTAAGTACTCGACAGGCCTATCAAGGCCAGACCGGCTATCAAGACGTCTCAGATCGCTTAGCTAACCAGGGCCTTTTTCAGCTGTTGTGCCATCAGCGAGACCTTCCCTACACGATGGACAGCGTTGGTGACTACTGGGCCTACCGGGTAATCGATCGATCGTAGGTTATCCAGAGCTCGGCTTCGCAAGCCGGGATTGGCAATAGATTTTAGTTGAGGGCGCACCGCATGTCGGCGAGACCGCGATGGATCAGGCTCTTGGCTGTTCCGGTTGGAATGTCCATAGCTGATGCCACTTCAGAAACGGTGTTGCCACCGTAGTACCGAAGAACAAGTGCCTTTCGACGACGGGGTGAAACATTCGAAAGTATGTCAGCAAGGTAATCACTGTCGTCGACTGCGCATGACGGAGCTGGAGGTAGGGCGTCGCGCCGAACCTTTCGCTTACGTAGTTCGTCGTTGCAGCGATTCACTACCGTGGTTCGTAGGTAGCCGTTGGGAGAATCGACTTCTGTCCAGCGGGTCCACACATGGTGAAAGGCTTCTTGAACGATCTCTTCAGCCACAGCCCGTTGATCAACCAACTGACAAGCCAACGTGATCATTGGTCGAGAACGATCTGAATAGAAGGCATCGAAGCACGAGCGATCGGACTGATCTGGGTTGCTTGCCTGAGTTGAAACATCGATAACGGTCATGACTCTCCCGCCTAACAAATGACCGAGATGGACGCTGCGAGATGCCGATGATCCTGGCAGCGGGGCGAAAACGGTTGTTGTCGCCTAGTAGACATAGCTCTCATCTTGGCTTGGCGGTTGCCGGTGTCCAATAGGGGCTGGACCCCATACCGGCCTGGGGCTCGGCTAATTGAGGTCTAAAGCACCTCAATCAGCTGGAATTAGCGCTAAATCGGATGAACCTAGCGGTTCAGATCCATTCAGCTGGATTGCTTGCTCAACACGAACGCCACCAGACGTCGACAAAAGCTACAGTAGGAGAGTGTGGCTTAGGGAAATTCCTGTTCTAGTCGGCCTAACCACTGGCGCTAGACAGAAAATGCGATCGGCTCTGAGAGTAGCTATCGTACAGAGTAAGAATTTGTAGTTCGGAGCGCAATTTGAGTTCAAATCCGGGGCGAGATTCAGACGGCAGTGATTCTGAAAGTGGCGACCCAAACGATAGCAAGCGCGGCCCCGCCGATTTTTCATCTGAGGATTTTGTCCCCGAGGAAATAGCTCTTGATGGGTTTCCGACCCTCGACGGCAATTTCCGCGCCGCCCGGTTCAAAGAAGATGACTTTCCGACCCTGAACGAAGCGGAGATTCGGCGAGCGGTCAATTCGAGTCCGGGTAAAGGCGATGGTTCCGATGTTGACAGGTGGCTCGAAGCTTGGCTCGTCGACGAAGAGGAGGCTCCGAAGCAAGAGCCAACCGAACCAGTCGACAAAACCAAACCGGCCCCTCAGGAACGTCCGAAATCGTCGACCCCTCCAATAGTAAAAGAAGTCAAGGCTAAGGGCACCGGTGCTAGTAGCCCTAATAAAGCTGCCGATACGGGTCGGGACCGAGTTGGACGAAGTGACGCTCAAGGTTCGAACGAGAACTCGGTCAAGAGCACTAACAAGAAGATCGCTGAAGCGGTTAAGAAATCTGTGGCCAACGACCCAAGTGTGGTCCCGCCAACAATAGAAATGCCGGTTATTCGCCCTGATCAACCGCCGGTGCATTCCTCTAACCCGCAAAACACTGGTTCCAGTCGTGCGGCCAGAGCAGCCCGACAATCACAGAGCGGTCCATCAACTGAAGACGAGGCTCGACACGCCCGGCGAGCAAAGCTCAAACACGAGCAACAGCAAAGCAACCGCACGGCTCGTCTGAACGATCGTAACCGGCCGGTGCCTAGCCCGGTTATGACTGGGAACCTGTCTCTCAGCACGAGAAAGTCGGCTCAAAGTAACGCCAGATTCTGGGTGAGCGCAGCTGCGATTTGTTTGGTCGTAGCGTTGACGGGCGGTCTCGTCTACGCCGCCGCAACTCGTGATCAAGCGAGCAGAGCAGAACCAGCTGTTTCTGGCGCCGGTACCGCAACCCAAACCGCAGACGAAACGGTCGAACTTCCAGTGGGAGGAACAGCTCCGCAGGGCATTCGAGATCTAGCAACGTCGACAGTCCGAATACTGGGTTTGAATGACGGCCAACAAGCAGAGTGCGCAGGCTCGGGTATCTTTGTCGAGTCGGATGGCACGATTCTGACCAACGCCCACGTGGTGACTAGCGGCGCCAGTTGCAGTTTCTCCTCGCTGGGGGTTGCGGTAACTTCCGATCCATCTGAGCCTGCCGAGCTGCTTTATGAAGCTGAAGTCGTTGCCGTCAACAACGAACTCGACTTAGCGGTTATTCGGATTACCGGATCTATCGACGATCAACCGGTTCCCGATGAGTTCCCGGCAGTACGGCTTGGCAACAGCCAATCGGTGGCCTTGGGTGACACGATTAGCATTCTTGGTTACCCAGTTATTGGCGGGGACACCATTACCTTCACCACCGGTGCGGTAAGTGGATTCAGCAGCCAAGTTGGCATTGGCAATAGAGCTTTCATTAAAACCGATGCCACCATTTCAGCTGGCAACAGCGGCGGCATGGCCGTTGATGCCAACGGTCTCGTTGTTGGCATTCCAACGAAGGCTCGTGGCAGCGAATCGGGCCCGGCAGTTGATTGTCGCGCAGTAGACGACACAAACGATGATGGCGTAGTCGACGACACTGACTCGTGCGTCTCAGTCGGTGGTTTTTTGAATGGTCTGAGGCCGATCAATCTGGCCAAACCGATCCTAAGCGAAGTCGAACTCGGACGATCTCTAGCGTTACCGGTCTTAGAGGAAGATTCTGCTACGGCCACCTTTGATATGAGCGGCGTTACGTTCGAGGCACCTCGGTTCAGTTTGGGCGAAAAAGGTAACGTTCCCCGACGGGCAGTAGAGACTTTGTCTAGCGACGCTGAAGAGCTCTGTCTATTTGTGAACTGGAGTGGCGTTCCGAACGGCACCAAGTGGGATGGCCTTTGGTACATCGATGGGGAGTTGGCCCGAGAGCACAGCAGCTTCGATCAGGAGTGGAGCTTCGGCGAGTCAGGTGAGAACTTCTGGATGTGTGTTCTGGCCGAGAACGAAGTCGATGAGTCAGTCGATGGGATTAGACCTGGCCTGTACGAAGTAGGTTTCTTCCTTGAAGGTCAGTTGGTGTTCGCCGAAGGTATCGAGGTTACTCCACAGCCGGTTGAAACCTTCGATATCGGTTGGTCTAACGACACCGGTCAAGATCTGTGCGGGCTAGCTGTCAACCCTCGAAGTAAATCTCAGCAAGTGGGTCTCAACGAACTTGAGCCTGGCGCCACAATAAAACCGGGCGAGGGGATCGTCTTGCCGCTGCCTGAAGGGCAAGTGGTGGTCGAGGCCTACACCTGCGATGGCGAGGTAATAGCCGGAGAGTATGGCGGTATCGAAATTCAACGCTCGGAAACGTTCGTAATAGGTCTCTGAACAAGACGCGAATCTTCGATTTCGTTCGGGCTAGTTGCGTTGACCAAACCACTCGAATGCTTGAGCTATGGCTTCGTCGTTCGCCTTCTCAATCGCTCCCGAGTCGAACGGTGGTTGGGGGTCGTATTCGATCATTAGCTGGCTGGCTTCGGCTGCCACCTTGCCGAACAATAGCTCCATTAGGCGGAGCGCCATGTCGATTCCGCTAGAAACGCCAGCAGCAGTGATGATTCGCTGATCAAGATGTTCGACAACCCGTTCAGATACCGGGGTTGACCCGTATGTCGTTAGCGTGTCGCGAGTAGCCCAGTGAGTTGTTGCAGTTAGACCATCGAGCAGGCCGGCCGCCGCCAGCACTAGCGAACCGGTGCATACCGACGTGGTGAAGGTCGTGTTTTGATGCGCCGATTGCACCCACTGCAAAACCCGAGCGTCTGTCATCAAAGGGTGCGTTCCGGCTCCGCCAGGAAAAACGATCAGGTCCGGTGTTGGGAAGTCTTCGAATGTGCCGTCGGCTTCGATAGCAAGCATGCCGTTATCGGACCGGATCGGACCGACCTGGTGGCCAATGAACGTCACTTCGATATCAGGGGTGCGTTGCAAGACCTCGTACGGGCCGATTCCGTCTAACGCGGTGAACTTTGGAAACAACGGGATAACTAGCTGCAGAGGCATCAGTTCTCTTCAGCCTCGAGGAACCCATTTTGACGACTCTTTCACGTCTTCGATTTCGAGCCCAGCGCTTTCCCAGCCACCGAATCCTGGTTCGAGATGACCGACGGTGGTATAGCCCATGTCCTGCATGGTCTTGGCCGCCAGAGCGGATCGACCACCACCAGCGCAGTAGAGTACGTAGCGTTTTTCGGGGGCGAAAACCTCTCGATAGTATTCACTGGCCGGGTCGATCCAGAACTCCAGCATTCCACGAGGAGCATGTATCGCTCCTGGTATCTTGCCTTTCTGGTATAGCTCTCGGTGGTCGCGAATATCTACTACGACGCTTCCACTGTCCATTTCGGCCTTTAGTTCTTCTGGTGAGAGGTTGTCGATTTCTTGCTTTGCTTCGTTGACAAGGTCCCATGCCTTTTTGACTGACTTCTTTTCGCTCATACCTTGAGTATTGCTTGCCGCACCTCATGACTCCAACTGAAGCAAGAATCAACCGTTGGACACACGACGATGGCGGTCCGATTCTGACTCAACGTTGCCGTCACCGAGTATGAATGGAGGCCCGTCGTTCAAGCAATCGAGTGGTGAACAAATTGCTTCGACGTTAGCTTTTGGCGGGCATTGCGCAGGACTCAGAACCGTCCCAGCCCCAGCCATCTCCGTCGCTGTCTTCACAGGTGGCGGGTTCAGCCGCTTCCATCACCAATTCTGATTCTTGATTGGATTGTCGGACGCCCGACCCTTGGGCGTTAGGGGGTTGAGACTGGTTACGGTCTTGTTCGTTTCTACGCTCATCGGTTGCTGATGCAGCGTTCACCTCGGGCTTCATTTGACATGATCGGCTACCGTCCCAGCCCCAGCCGTCACCGTCGCTGTCTTGGCAAGGATCCGGAGCTGAGCTAGCCACAGCCTGAACCGAAGGTTGGATCGCCTTCGCCTTAGTCGGTGGCTCTGCTGGCGTAATCGGTTCTACCGACCTCGATGCTGGTTGAACTGCTGCCACGTTGGACTTCGGATTTAGGAATACGCACGTGGCGCCATTCTCCCAACCCCATTTCCCTGAATCGAAAATGGCGTTGCTGGTACAGATCGGAAACTCGGTCGGTTGGCCGTCTATAACGATAGTTACGGTGTTGCTTGGCGGAGATGAGACAGTAGTTGGCCCACCGTTGTCATCGTCGTTGAACAGGTCGATGAACGGAACGATTGGTTCTGGTTTCGGTGGAGTGCTTTCCTGCTCCGGGATCTCGGGGAGAGCGATTTCGATCGGCGATTGTTCGACCGGCAACGGTGCGGTAGGCACTTCATCGATCGACACCTGCGGAATGCTGTCTTGCCAGTCTAAATCGGCAATGGTCTCGATGTTCGCCTCGGTTGTCGGTGGGTCGGCTGCTGGTGCCGGTTGGCCAGATATTGGTTGGCTTGGTCTTGGTTGACCAGATATTGGTTGGCTTGGTATTTGTTGGTCAAGTATTTGTTGGTCAAGATCGGCAACGACCGTTTCATTTGCTGGCGGTTGTTCGTTGTCAGCTGATTGTTGTCCTGGGCTCGGTAGGTCGGGATCAGAAGATGGTGTTTCCGGTTGGGCATCGTTCCGTTCTTGCTGTATTGCCCCTAGTGCGTCGATGCCGTCGGTAACGTCGCCGCCGCTATGTTGCTGAGCCGCTTGTCCGCCGCTGCTACCACTGAGAATCGCGTCGATGAAATCATTTTCGGCCAGGCTCGGATCTCGTTCGACAGCGTCTCGGGCCAACTCTTGCATTTCAGCGTTGGAAACATCGAGCGCGGTGCTGAATGTGGTCATCGTATTGCTGGTTAGCTCGCCATCGTGTCCCTCCTCGATAGATCCATCATCGTTGATCGTGAGCGAGTAATCAGCAACGGTTATAGCTGGATCCCCAGCTGGCGTGTATTGCGTCGAAGTCACGGTATGAGCGTTATCATCTCGAATCGTCTGACCTTCGCTTGATCCGGATCGGTACGCGTCCGATGGAACCTCAGGTGAGGTTCCATCCATCCCGGTTGGAAGAGAAAGGTGGTCGGTCTCAGAGGTAGTAGCTCGAACTCGGTTGGCGATCGACGCCTCCCCAACGCTGAGGTTCATGAAACCCGCTGTTGTCGGACCGTTGGGTTCGCCTAGGGAGTTCCTGCTCCCGTCCGGACCGGCTCCAAGACCTAAGTTGTACGCTCCTCGCAGCGAGAAATCACCCTCAATCTGATTTAGCTCGAGAGTGTATGAGGTCTGATCGAGACGGCCACCAGGCTGGACCGTCGGGTTGCCCGTCAGATAGTGGTTTGCGATAGCTTCCTGATCGGTTTCCGAGTCGTAATCGGCACCTAGGGTTTGGACATCATCTGAAGTTACTCTCTCAACTGTGATACTGGCTCGCCCAGTTCCACTAGCCCCGGCCTGGCCGACCAAATCTGAATCCTCATTTAGGGTTGCAGGATCTGACCCCAACCCAACCTTTCCATTGGCAGTAAAGCCCAGTTCGCCGAAGGTGACGTTCCTGATATCGCCAGTGGTGATGGTGGTAGTTTCACCGTCTGGCGAAACTTGACTTTGCTTGACTGTTCCCTCCAAAAAGACAGTGTCGAAGTAGACGCTGCCTTCAACGCCTAGCTCGCCTTCTGCCGGGAGGCCGTCGGGGATGAGCCGATCGAGTGTTTTCGATTCGAATCCAGCTTCGACCGAGCCCTCGACACCGAAGCCATCGACGAATCCGGGCGAAGCTTCCGTGTCGAATTCGATCTGTCGAGACCCAGGTGGGAGCCCATTCCCATCGAGGCTAATTGGAATCGAGCCGTCAGGATTCACATACTCAAGTGGGGTATCACTAAGAATAGCGTCTAGTTCTGGCTCGGTGTAAAGCGAAGCGCTGGCCCCACCGCCAACAATTCCGAGTTTGACCGCACCGTTAATCTGATTGAGATTGGTGTCGAACGTTATCTGTCGGGAATCGACGACCGCCCCCGGTTCTCCATCTCCGGTCGGCTTCAAGGCGAGGCCGGCACCTTTCCCCACGACGTTGTAGGTGCCACCAATTAAGCCGCCGACAGACCTCTTCCCGTTTTCGGATTGATCACGAGGGGTTACTACCCCGTCTATATCTTCTAACGTGTAGTTGATGTAGGCACCATCGAAGAATCCACGCTTGGCCTCGGGCTCGAGCATGTTCTGGGCTTCTTCGACCAATTCGACGCGGTGCGAGTTTACGGCTGCGATCTGTATCTGTTCAACCAAGGGTTTGTCGTCTTGTTCGGTTGGTTCCGAGTCTGGTTCGGCAGGTTCGCCTGGCGGAGTGGCGGCGCCAAATTCGACATCAGTGAAGTCGGCTAGTAGGCCGGTGAAGTTCGTTGAGCTAGGGTCCGATGTGTAGGAACCACCGAAGCCAAGCGGTCCCTGGAAATCGCCGAAGTTGGCGAGACCGTCCGTTGCGTCGGCATAATTAGCGATCTCTGGGGCAGGCGGATTGGTTGGGTCTGAGCTTGATTCCCCGGTCTCGGTTGGTTGTGTGGGGTTGGTTGAGTCGGCTGTCTTGGTTGGTTGTGCTGGGTTGATTGAGTCCGTTGTCTTGGATGGTTGTGTGGGTTTGGTTGAGTCGGCCGTCTCGGTTGGTTGTGTGGGGTTGGTTGAGTCCGCTGTCTTGGATGGTTGTGTGGGGTTGGGCGTTTGGGTGGCTCCGGTTGGCGGTTCGGAGTCGGTGAAATCCGAGAGCAGGCCGCTAAAGCTCGTGGGGCTGGGGGCGGCGTTGTACGATCCGCCGAAGCCCAACGGTCCCACAAAATCGCCATACTCCGCTGATTCGTCATGCCCCGCCAGATCGTCGGCTAATGCTGAGCTGAAGCCACCGCTCGTATTGTTTGTTTCGACGTTGGACGGTTGCGGGTCGAGGGTTAGTTCAGTTCTAGTCAGGTCAACGACATCTTCGAATTTGTCATCTTCAGAGCTGAACAAGTCGCTGAGTGAGGTTTTGTCGGCGGGCTCATCGGTCGAAGTTTGTCTACTTGTGGTTTGGTTATCTGTGGTTTGATTGCCGGTAGCTTGATCGTCTCCGGCGTTGTCGGAAGATCCAAAGCTTAAGCCTTCTGATCCAGTGCTGGTTGGGGCAAAGCTATAGTCGCTACTGCTGTCCGCACTGGTGCCGGAATCGTTGCCGCTGAAACTGAGGCCACCGGTGACGTCTGCTCCGCCGGTCAAACCGCCAGCGGAAAACCCGCTGTAGTCACCCAGTCCAGCTACACCGCCGTCGTCGGTGTTTCCGTCGGTGTCTGCGCTTGAGTCTCCGTCGGCATCGGTGTCGTCGTAGCCGTAGCTTCCGCCGAAGTCGCCGTAGCTCCCGTAGTCGCCAAACCCGTCGTCGCTGTCTCCACTGTCTCCGTCGTCGTTGTCGCTGGATCCACCGAAGCCGCCGAAGCCACCGAAGCCGCCCCAATCTCCAGGCTCAGCGTTGGCCGGCGCTCCGATCGCAAGTCCTACCGACATAGTCAGTAACGCTGACGAGGTAAAGATCCTTTTGCCTCGGCGTAACCACCGATTGCCATGGGTGGTCGGCCGGGCAGCGGCGTTTAGATACAAGTCACCACAAAACTTGTCACACATCCTCTGCCCACCTTTGTTTCACATCGGGAAATGCTGCATCGGTCGGAAAGAAACGACGCCGAAACTAACCCACCTAGTAAAAGCATACCGAGAATATGGGCAATGTGTCCAGATTTTGGGGGCTGGCCATGAGTCGACTAGCCAAAGTGGTCAATCGTCGCCAATTCGCTAGCTGGTCGGGTGGCGGCTAAAACAGTGATTGTGGGTCACCGACAAACGACCAGCAACATTGCCTGGCGAACAAATGGGTGACCAATCGCTAGCTGCGGCGCCTAGCTCGCAAGATTCTCGGCTTCTCGACTCGAAACGGGCCTGGCTGGCTGCGGCCTGTGTCGCTCTTATAAACGGTGTTGGTTTCGGCACCGCATATACATTTGGCACCTTTTTTGGATCGATGGCGGCGGAGTTTGAAACTGGCAACGGAGCAACGGCTCTGATTTTCGGAGTTACCTTACTATTTTTCTTCGGATTCGGACTCGTCTCCGGCCCGCTCTCTGACCGGTTTGGGCCCCGGCCGTTGCTCATAATCGGCGGGGTGATTTTTGTCGCCGGACTGTTGGCTACCTCTCGAGCAACAAACTTGGTCGTTGCTCTACTTAGTTACGGCATCGGGGTTGGAGTCGGTGGCGGCATGTTTGTAGCACCGCTGACAGCATCAGTCGGCCGACTGTTTGTAGTACGGCGACCGGCCGCCCTTAGTTTGGTAGCCGTTGGCAACGGGGTCGGAATTTTGATTCTGGTGCCGTTGTCTCAATGGATGATCAGCCGGAGCGGTTGGCGATCGGCCTATGTTCTCTTGGCGGCGATTGGTGGGGTAGCGGTAGTCGTAGCCAGCCTCGGAATCGTGTCCCAAAGAGCTCCGGTTAGCCATCAGAAAGTTACGGCCACAGACATTATCCAACGCCGAGGATTCATTGCGCTGTTTCTTGCCAGCCTGTTGATGTCCGTCGGGCTCTTCATTTCGTTTGCGTTTATTCAGCCGTTCGCTATCGGGAACGGCGTTGCTGAAACTAGTGCTGCTCGGCTATTCGGCACTGTCGGCTTGGCCAGTATCGTCGGCCGAATCGGCCTGAGTTCGATGGTTCGGAAGTTGGGCGCTCTCCGCCTGATGCAAGTGACATTGATGGTTCAGCTGGCCGCATATCTTGTTTGGTACTTCGCAGACGGATCGGTGTCGTTACTTACTTGTTTCGTCGTTTTACTCGGTGTTTCCTACGGCGGGTTTGTTTCGCTTGCCCCCGAAGCTCTTATCCGACTTGTCGGTCTAGCCGCTATCGGTCGTTCCATGGGACTGATGTTCCTGTCGTTCGGGCTTGGCGGCCTCATCGGTCCGCCGTTCGCAGGTTGGCTCGATGAGGGGTCGTCTGATGGGCAAGCAGGAACAATCCTGCTAACAATTGCCTTGTCGATAGCAGCGTTCGTTGCGTCACTAACCATCCGTGCCGACTTCGAGTCGGCGGGCACGGAATGAGATAGCGGCCGCTGGCTGGCCTTCGTTAGAGCCCCTGAGGGCTGCTGACTCCGCCGACGTCTTCACTTGCAACACAGGAAATGTCGTCGCCGGAACCTACGGTCATCTCAATATCGCCAAGGTCGAACTCTTCGGTGTTTTCGAAATCGGGTTCTCCATCGATTCGCACTGTTAACTGTTCGGGGTCAACACCATCGTCGATGAGCTGCTGGCGATAGGCATCGATCAATATTGCTTCGGTTACCCCGTAGGCCGTCCTCATACATTCACTGCTGCCGATAACTACCTGGGCGTAAGCGTATGCCTTAGGCGCCAAGCCAAGGTTGTCGTCAACCCAAGGAAAAGCGTCAACGAGTTTTCCAATCTGGTCTTTGTCGATGTTGACGCTTTCGGCCGTCTTTACTGTGTTGACTCTGGGCCTAACGAACAGGATCGACTCACCTGGTATTACCACCTCGGTGGTGCCGTCTTTGCTGTGGGTGATTTGAGCTGCAGATCCATCGACACAGGTGTCGACATCGCCAATGGCATTCATTTGAATTCGATCGACTCGGTACTCGAAACCACCTATCTCGTGAGTCCGCTTGCCATCGATTGGAACCTCGGCGTGAACTCGGGCTCGACAGTCAAGACTTATTGGTTCGACTGCGACGATTCGCGCTTCGTCGGGAAGCGTGAGACTAACCTCAGACTTGCTGAAACTAGGAAACGATGGGGTGGGAAGCGACACTAATCCGGCGACTATGATTACGACGCCAACAACTACTATCGTCCCGCCGAGGATTATTCCTTGAATCAGCCTGGTCATCGGGTTTTGGCTCTTCTTTCTTGCCGGTTGTTTGCTAACAGCTACTGGCTAGCACCGATCTATGTGGCGCCGACCACCGCTAGTAGTTTGAATTAGAACCTAATTACGTTATATCACTAGAAGGTAGTTGCCTCTAGGTGCAACCAGTAGAGAGACGGTAAAAGAGCCGGTTTTGTCGCGGTATCACCCTGCCGTCAACGGTCGTTCTAGACCTGTACCGGCCCGCCAAACAGATCTATCCCCGCCGTCTACTGAGATATCTGGAATGCTGACCTAGACGTTTCAGTTTCGTTTAATTGGAGAAATGGTGAGCCGCCGCCGGACAAGACGAATTCAACCATTCAAGCCCTATCGATCGCGCCGTAGATCCCTCGCAGTTTTCGGGTTGTCGAGCGTCGTTGTCTTTCTAGCGTTCTCGGCCTGGGCACAGCGATCTGAGGATCTGGTGAAGTCGGCTCGTTTGCCTCTCGGCGGGGATAGGAGCTTGGATGCGGTGGTGATCGAATCGGCCGCTGGGCCGGTGGCGATACGTAGTGGTCAACAGACCACCGTCACTGCATCATCGAGCTGGTTGATTGGTCGGCCGACCGTTCGAGCCCGTCTTGTGGCCAAAGAATCGGACTCGGGTTCGAACCAGTTCCAGGATCAAAACCGTGAACACTTTGAGGTGAGTACGGAGTGTGGAACCTTGTTCCCCTGTCGGACCTCGCTGCGAATGGAAGTAGCGGAGGAGCGATTGTTCGCCCGCAGTGCAGGCGCTCTCTCGCTCGAGAACTTTGATGGGTTAGCCGTCCTTGAAGCGACCGATCATCAACCAATAGTGATCGGTCGAACAAGTGGGAGCTTAGAGGTGAACGGTGGAGAAGGTGGAGTAGTCGGATACAACCTCTCGGCTACGACCGTTGATGTCCACTCCGCTGCCGGCCCAGTCGACCTGTCCTTTTCAGAACCTCCAACCCGGCTCAAGCTGGTAGCCGGTGATCAGCCGGTTTCGGTGGCGCTACCGGCAGGGGCTTATGTCGTGATCATCAATGGGGAATGGCCGAACACCGCCAACCAAAGTCTGATAACCATGGACGACGGAATTGTGCATCACAAGACAGCCCCGAACCGGATCGAGATTGACTCCAACGGACCGCTAGCGCTGAAATCCACTCCCATGACCGACAAATAGGCGGCTAAAGCGAACATAGTTAAGGTCACCGACGAAATTGGTCAAAGAGACCGGCCATAGTCGATATCGTGACAAAAGAACCATGACTATTGAAGCTCCACAGCTGAGCAGCGAAGAACGCCGAGAAAAACTGAACGAGATCCTCCTGGTCGAGGACCCAACTGACGGTCTCTGGGAAGCCTGTGATAGCGGGTTAGCGGCTATTTTGGTCCCAGAACTTCCGGCGTTGCGACTAGAACAAGACCCGATCCACCGTCACAAAGACGTGCTGGCGCACACCATAGCGGTCACAGCTAAAACTAGTCCTGATCTTCGATTGCGGCTCGCTGCTTTGTTCCACGACATCGGAAAGCCAGCTACTCGATCGTTCGAGCACGGCGGCGTCACGTTTCGACATCACGAAGCGGTTGGAGCAAAAATGGCTCGCTCTCGTTTGCGGGAGCTTGAGTACGACAAACCGATAGTCAAAGACGTCGTCGAATTAGTGCGACTCTCCGGCCGGTTCAAAGGGTACATGGATGGTTGGTCCGACTCAGCCGTCCGCAGGTACGCCCGCGATGCAGGACATCTCCTCGGTTATCTCAACGAACTTATTCGATGCGACTGCACTACCAGAAATAAGGCGAAGGCTGAACGCATCCAATCCTTAATGGACGAGCTCGAATCTCGAATCTTTGAACTAGCTCGACAAGATCGTGAAGCAGCCGAACGACCTCAGCTCGACGGCAACGAGGTTATGGCTCACCTCGGAATCGGTGGAGGAGCGGTTGTTGGCGAAGCTCTCCGGTTCTTGCTCGAACTTAAACGAAGCGAAGGGGTTCTCGAAGACGCCGACGTTCGGACCCGACTCGATAAATGGTGGGCCGACCGCTAACTCTTCGCCGCCGACTACAAACTTGGGAGTAGGGGATGGCCAAAAAGCAGGCCGACAAAGAGCAGCCGAAATCGGATGAAGTCAACAACTTGACGGAGTTCGAGAGCGCGGTAGTCGCTGTGCTGAATGCCACTGGACCTGGTGACGTGTTGAGTTATGGCGAAGTAGCAGCTGAAGCTGGTCGACCAGGCGCAGCCCGAGCAGTTGGGGGCGTACTAAAACGGATTGACGATTTGCCGTGGTGGCGGGTAGTAGCAGCAAACGGACGCCTCATTCCACACGCTCCACAACGACAAGCAAAACTATTGGCCGATGAGGGAGTTGCGACCCAAAACGGCCGAGTTGTAGTCGACTAGCTCTTGTCGGCCGAGATATAGCCGAGGTGAGACAGGTTCGTTAGAACGCCGAGGTTTCTGTCGAACCGGAATAAGGAGCGAACTTTGGTGGTCGTTTCTCAACGAAACTGGCGACGCCCTCTTTGAAATCCTGTCGCCGTAGCGACTCGACCATCAGTTTGTTGGACTGAGACATTGCCTCGGCCAGCGGCAGCTGCGGATGGTTATAGACCTGTTGTTTCATGATCGCCATCGACATTGGTGCGGCGTTGGTAGCAATATCGGATGCGTATGCCATCACTTCATCCATGAGCGTTTCCGGAGCGCAGACACGGTTGACGAGTCCAAGCTCTTTGGCCTCTTCAGCCAGGATTACTCGCCCGGACAGCAGGAGATCGAGCGCATTTGCCTGCCCAACAAGCTGGGGTAAAGTCCACGACAAGCCGTGTTCGGCTATCAAACCCCGGCGACTAAAAGCAGTAGTGAACTTGGCGCCGCTGGCGGCGAAGCGGATATCGCTAGCAACCGCTAGGACAAACCCGAGCCCGGCGCAAGCACCGTTCACCGCAGCTATAACAGGTTTTGGAGTCGAGATGGCATGTCGGGCATCTCGATTGTCGCTGGCTTCGCCTGGGCCGCCAGCATCGCCGATTCCCTGCAGAACGTCCATATCGGCTCCTGCGCAAAACCCTCGCCCGGCACCGGTAACAACGACAACTCGAACGTTAGGGTCAGCAGCTGCTTGGTCGAGCGAGTCAAAGTAGCCTTTCGCCAGTTCGCCGTTCCAGGCGTTAAGCCGATCCGGGCGATTCAGCGTTAGTACCGCGATATGGTCATTGGTTTCGTAGAGAACTGCATCGGACATAAGTGCTCCCGTAGAGTAGTGTTCGCGATTTTCGAAGGCGCAAACGGAGGCGGTTTCTGCCGCCTGCTGGCCCTTCCACGGTAAATCACCGAGCAGGTGAGTACAAAACGGGACGGTCGTTAGGCGACAGTCCGGCGCTTATGAAAGCCAATCGTACGTTTCGCCCAAGAGCTCATACAGCTGTTCGTTCGGCTCCCGGTACAGCTGAACAAGGTGGCTTCGCATTTCCTCATTCATCCGCTTGTACTGGTGGCCGTTTCGATTGTCCCGCTCGGTCAGGTGCACGTCAGGCAACTCAAGCCACGACGTCAGTTTTCCGAGAACCTCGTCTGGTGTCCGATAGAAAGCTTCAGATTGAACCACCATGACTTGTTCCCGAGGGTAGACGTCAAACACTCGCTCCAACTGCTCGGCGTACATTCCCTTCGAAGCATAGGAATGGTGCTCATGGCTGTGGCTCCAATACGACCAGTCCCGGCTCATCTTTTCTACTTCACCTTCGAGTCGGCCAACTTCCGATTCGAGCGCGGCAGCGAAATCTTGTTCCTCGTGGCCGTGACTAACCGAATGATGGAAATGAGACTCAGCTCGCCGCACTGGATCTCGAAGCATGATGAGGATCTTCACGTCAGGAAGAGTCTGCGCCATCCGTTGTAGGGCGAACGGGTGAAACAGGTAGTACGGGCAGGCATCAAACGTAAAGAGGGGAGCATCGTTCTTTTCTTGTACCCGGTCGGCCCACGCCGTTGTCGGGAACTGAGATTGGAACCACTCCCAACCCCGGTAGTAATTGTACGAGAAGTAGTGCGAACCCTTGCCAAGCCGTGGCCGTTCCACAGTCGGAAGCCGATACAACGCCTCGGTTAAGGCGGTTGTGCCGCTTCTCTGAGCGCCCGCCAAGACCAGGTCAGGGAGCACCCGCTGTTCCCAGGTAGCTAATGCCGCTCGCTCTCGACACCATTTGGCGCCGCTTTTCACTTGCCGTAGTCCGGGTTGTTCCAAAATGGCGTGTTGTGAAAACTTGGTAATTACTCGTGTCGACATTAGACAGTCGCCTCCGTGTTGATCAGCCGTTGAAGCCGCCGCATAGCTGCAGCGCCCTGCTCGAATTCGTAGATTTCGTCGACCTCGCGGTCGAGTAGTAGAGAACGTCTTACGAGCTCAACTAGGTAGAGCAAGAAGACGTCAGCGCACGCTCCGCCATCGACGCCGATTTTGGTCAACCCGTGAGGAGATAGCCGGGCGCTGTAATCCAACGCGGTATCGGGGTCTAGCCCTCGAAGCTCGGAAGCGACTTGGAAGTGGAAGTGATACAGGTCGAATCCAAGCGGTACGTCATCGGCCGCGAATTCCCAGTCGATCAAGCAACTCTGATCTCGGCCAGTCATCAAGTTCCAGGGAGTTAGATCGCCATGCCAGGCCCCAACCCGAACGTCGTTGCCGAGTAGCGCTGGAACCGACCGTATGACGTCGGCGTCACCAGTTCCGGCCTCGGTCAGCGCCTGGTCAACCGAATGCCACCAGGCGGTGTCGGTTACAGATTTAGTTGCCAACGACCCCATGGCGGCTACTGACCGGAAGGTCGACAGCGACGGTGCCGCCATTCGCCGTCGAGCTGGACGCCGACTAGGTGAGACGCTCGAACTGATTACGATTCGGCTGTCACCTACTTCGAAGTCGTGTACTAGTTCGGGAATTATGAGAGGAGGAAGTGGACGCCTCTGTAGCCAATCGGCTTCGTTGCCGATAAGGGCTTTAGTTCGACTGTTCCAACCGATCTTGGCCCACCCGTGGCAGGTGCCGTCTTCGGCGAGTAGTTGCACGACTGGTTTTCGATTGACTTTTGGTTGCGACAAACCAATAGCGAAAAATACTGGACTGAACGGAAGCGAGTCGGCGATGGCTTCGAGCAGGTTGGCGCCGTCGGCACCATCGTGGGCGGCCGTTGGAGCCTTAGCTGTGACGGTGCCGGTCGGAACCGACTTGACCTCACATCGGTTCATGGCCAGCGACGTCACTGGACCGAGTCGCATTAGGCTTTCGGCGACCAGGCTCCGCGCTCTGAGTTTTGCGTCGAAACCGTCGTGGTAGCGGCGAACGGCAGTTTGGGCTGCAGCAACAGAGCCGCTTGGAATTAGTATCCGAGCGTTGGTGGGCGATGGAGAAGCCCACCACATTTCAGTGGGCATCGGTTCCCCAGGGACCTCAGATTTGTTGATTTCTCTCGACCCGTCAGGCCATAGAATTTGGCTTAGCCATTGCAGCGATTCAGAAGTAGTCAAGGTTGGTCCAGTGGGTCGTGAAAAACATCTTGGACGGAACCCGTCGGCAGAATTACGTTGTCTGTTAGAGCGACGATTCGAGAAATCTGGGATTGGAATCGTATTACAGTCATCGCCGCTTGATCACCGCAGCCAGGTCGGAAATGGACAATTCGTCCTGCAAAAATCTGATCGCAACGAGGTAGAAGAGGCCGCCGACTGCGGCATGAAAACCAACGGCAACAAACCCAGGATCGAAAAGAACCAACGAGCCTAAACCGGTGGACCCAAAGCAAATGGTGGCAGCCGCAGCCGCAATGAGCACCGGTCGTCCGATGGCATGGACCCCAGTTGTTCGATATACCTGCACACCGGCCAGCACTCGAAGGAGGACTCTTGAAATAGCCCAGGCCACAGCGGCTCCGATAACTCCAACAGCTGGTAGCAGCACTAGCGATGCCGCCACCATTACAACGAGAGATATGGCGTGGTTGGCCAGCGAGGCCTTGGCGCCCCCGGTCATCATCAAAACGGTGTCTCCGGTTCCAAGCCCGGTGATAACTAGGAAGGCTCCAGCGAGCACCTGGACCAGCGGGGCCGCCTCGATGAAGTCGTCACCAAACAAGGATAAAGCAGGCTTGGCCCCAAAGACCAGACCAAGAAATAGAGGCCAAAGGATAAGTACGTTCCAACCAGTAATGGTCCGAAGCATGTGCTGTGAGTCGTCATTGTTGCCTTTGGAGAAGCTGGCGCTCAAGTGAGGCGCCATTGACTGAGCGGTAGCGATCATCATTAACTGGCCAGCCAGAATGAGCCGATTTGCTGTGCCATAAAGACCGGCGGCGGCCTGGCCCAGAATTGCAGCGACCAACAGAACGTCAAGCCGTTCTAGGCCAGCGGACAGGAGATCGGAGGCCGCTCGAGGGCCGGTGAACTGTATATAGGCGGGCAAGGGTGGTTCGTGATCGTGAACCTCGCTTGCCGGTCGGCGGCTAACTGCGGCGAGGCGCTTGTTGAGCCACTGGCCAACCGACAGGACCGCGGCCAAACTTGATATCGCCCAGATGGCTGCTAGCGGCCACAGTTGATCGGAACCTAATAAAACCAACGCCGCTACTAGAACTAGTTGGACAACTGGGCGCACAATTTGGCCGGCGATGACCGAGGGGCGCATTGTGTCAAAACCTCGGGTCGCTCCGAACATCGCCTGAGTCAATGCGAATGTTGGCACCGCTGCGGCCAAAATCCGAATCATCAAGGTGGCTTCGGCCACGTAGCTTTCATCGGAAATGAGACGTTGAGCCAACATCGGGGCTGTGATGAATCCGACAGCTGCTGCCGCTATAGCCACAAGTGCAGTGCCGGTCAGAGCCCGCATGACCAGTGCTCGAATCTTCGCGTGCTGGCCGGATGCCCTAAATCGGGAAACAAAAAAGGTCAGACTAGTCTCGGCACCGAGTCGGGCGCTGTTGGCAGCTAACGTGAACAGTGCGGTAACGGCGAAAAATACTCCGGCTCCGTCCCGCCCATATGTTCTAGTAATCACACCTACCGTGACGAACGTTACGACAGTGGCAGTGATAGACCCGACCAAGTTTATCGCGGTTCCTCGGGCCGTCTTTTGAACTTGCGCAGCGCCGCCTTTGGAACTCGAGGTAGAACTGCTCTCCGTTACCGCTCCGTTGATCGGTGTTGGTTGGCTACCGCCTGTTCGGTCCCGAACGTTGTGGTTCATTGACCAGCAGTCGTTGTTGAGGTGGCCGCTTGCACCGAAGATAGGTCACTTGATCGTTGGGAGCTGATCGATTCGTCGCTGCGTAGGGTGGTCCGAGCTGCTGGGTGAGGTGCGGGCAGTTCGCCAGTCGCCCGGTTAGCTAAAGCGAGCGCCCCAATCATGATGAAAAGCTGATGAGGGAGGTGCCCGTAGAGCGGTATTTGTAAAAGTCCGATCAACAGAGTGACCTTGGCCCAGTGAGCGATCGGCGTGCTCGCCTTGGCCGTTACGAATCCTTGGGCAAAGAAGCCACAGTAAAGAATCACGGCGAATATTCCGTGGGCATAAAGGATGGCCCAAAATTGACCGTGTGTTCCTAGCGGCGGACCACTTGGGTTCACTGGGTTTGGTAGTGGACTGCCGTAGCCAATCATTGGTGAGTTAGCGGCCTGTCGAATCGTCTCGACATAGAGTGTTGTTCGAGTTTCGTTGCTATCCCCAGCCCGGACTTCAAGTTGAGATAACGCCGTCTCCAAGACCCCAGTGCCTAGAACCACGGCGGTTCCGATGACGGCTAGGATCGCAAGAAAGTAGAACGGGCGAGGATCCCGGCGAATGGCGGCGTAGCGGGTAAGGCCGTAGATGATGCCCACACCCAAGGTGAGCCATGCTCCTCGATTTAAAGCGTAGTAAAAGGGAACGCACGCTGCCGCAAGGAGCACGGCAACAACTAGCTTCGGGACTCCAACGTTCCTATCTTGCCAGGCACTGAACGCGAACGGTGTCGTTAAGGCCATGACCGAACCCCAAGCGTTGGTGTAAGGAAACGGTGCCGCCGGTCGATTCAAAACCACGCCGTCGTATTTGAACACTTGGATTTCAGCTGCCCTCGGGGTAATCAGATCGAAAATAAACTCGTTCTCAGCGACGAACGCGGGCAAGATCTTCGATATCGGGGTTGACCATGCTAGCTCCGGGGTCAAAACGGCCAGGTAGCCGCCAACTATGGTCAGAACCCAAAGCGCTAGAAAGCCCCGCACCACGGTGACTGTGGCGAACTTTGATCGTTGGTTATAAAGATAGACGAGGCAAACTAACGCCGAGACGTACCAGCTGGTGCGCATCGCAAACAGCGCCGCCCGGCCAGGGGTGGTCAGGTTGATAGCGGAGCCAGCGACCAATACAAGAAACAACACGTAGAAGATCGTTCCTTGTGGTACCCGAAAGATGCTGTTATTGACGAGCCAATTCACCATCAATAGGGCAACGGCGACTGAAAGTAGCGGCGCTAAACCCAAGGCCCAGGCGATCGGGTAACCGCCAATAATGACGGCGAACAAAGCCGCTGTGCCGTCGGAAGAACGTTTGAATTTCTCGATTCGGCGTTGCTGCCCAGGGTCGATAATCCTGTCAGACTGTTTGACGCCGTTTGGTGTCGCCGTCGACGTTTCCGAGTTTGCCATCAGATTTAGCGCGGACGTAACCGTCGGCTACTGAGACGTCGAGGCCTGAGCCTCATTGTCGAGGCTTCGATCGAGAAGTTTCCCAATTTGTCCCGCCGAGATGACGGCCAAGGTTCGGGCTGGGAGTTGGCGTACCTCATCATGAAGCTCAGGGGGCAATGGCTGTCCGACCGGGACTGGCGCCGCCATCACGAGACCATCGGCCAAACTACCAACCGACGAACTGATTCGAGCGTCGTTGATGGTTCCACCGATGATGACGGTGACATGGTTGTGATCTCGCGCGGTCGACAGAACTCCGGCGAACGACCCATCGTTGAGGGCCGTGTAGGTTTCTTGACTTGATGCGCCGACCGTCAGGACATTGATCTCTTCGAATACAGGGATTGGGCGAACCGCTTGGTGGAATCCGGTAGCACCACTCAGAACCTCAGCCAGTCCTGGGCTTTCTGGCAGGCCGACAATCGGCCCTACGACCGGATCGTGCAACACGGTGTCGACTACCAAAATGTCAGCACCCATGTTGTGAAGTTCAGCCGCCAGGCTAAGTCCGGCTGCTACTGCTGTCTCTGGATGCTCGTCGCCAGTCACACAAAGGATGACGACGGGTCCTTCTGCTCCCAACTGAGCAAGTTCGTCCAACAAATCGTCGTAGTTTGATGCAGCCATGTAGGTTGAAGGCTGGGGCTGATCGATTGTCGATTGTTTACGTGCCGAACCGTTCTCGGCCGCCGGTTTCGATGCTGCAGTGTCAACGTTTTCTGGAGTAGCCGGAACGACTCCGGCGGAGACAGGTTGACGTTGGTCAGATTGGTCTCGTCGATCTGATCGTTGGCCGGATGGCTCTGTTCGTTCCTGTTGTTGCGATGACCCTCGATCAGAAGCTCGTCGATCGCGGCGTCCGCTATCGGCCTTGGCCGCAAGGGCATCTCGATCACGTTTGGCAAAAGCGTCTAGAGCAAAGGCCGCCATAGCGCCGAGAGACAGGCCGCCGAGAAGTGATCCGAACACGATCTGGATTCCGCCTAAACCTTCAGGGCTGGTTGGTACTTGCGCAACGTCTACGACCTCGCTGCCGCCAGCTCCAATAGTCGACAACCTAGTAAGTGACGTTTGCAGAGCGACGAGCTCCCCCTCAACGCTTCGTTCCCGGATATTGAGATCGGTCTCTTCTCGTGACCCTTCTTCGGCTTGGGCCCGCTCAGCTGTTATTTCAACCAACTGGGAGTTCAGCAGGTCGATTCTGGTTGCTAGGTCACGCTTTCGAGCGTCGATTTTCTGGCTCGCCAGTGAGGCCCGGTACTGAACGTAGATGTTGGCGAAGGTGTTTGCCACTTTCGCTGACTCATCTGCCGACTCCGAAGCGTAGCTAATATCGAGGATTCGGGAGTCCTTAGGGTTGCTAACAGCAACGTTGTCCTGGAGCGCATCAGTGCCAACATCGATTGATTCTGACGTCAATCGCTCAGCCACTTGATCGACGACTGTTCGAGATTTGGCGATCCTGAGTTCGGTCGCCATATCTACTTCGTCGGAATCGATTACGTCGAGGTCTTCGATTGGCGACACGAGTATCGACGCTGAAGCCCGATAGTTCGTAGGGGCGAGAAAGCCAATAACCGTGCCGAGCAACATCGTCACGATGGCGACGGCAACGACAACCCTCTTGTACTTAACGAGTGGCTGAAGGTACTGCGATAATGGGGTAGTAGTCTGTTGCATTTCGCCTCCTACAACCTAATTCGGTTTGTAGAGAGGCCGCCTTTAGCAGACAGCCACAACTGGTCGTGACTGCCTGCTTCATAAGGCGAATGGACTACTGCAACTTCAAGTCGAAGCTGAGATCTGGATTGCCAGGCCAGAAGTTGTGGACCTCAACAGCGATGACGTTCTTGCCGTCAACCAACGCAGTCGCTGGGATTGAACTCGTAGCGAGCGTCTCGTCTCGGCCTCCAACCCAATTGCTTGGACGGGTGTTCCAGTTGATCGTGCCAGCTGGCATGTTGAAACGCTTGACCTCGGTGCCATTCAGGTAGACAACGGCCCCATCGTCGGCCAGTAGACCGAGAGACAAGTTCGTAAATGCCGCGGCATCGGCAACGTCGAACTCTTGAGTGAAATAGTAGGTTTCTTGGCCAGGGGTAAGCGTCGTGGCCTGGTCGTTTTCACCGAAACCAAACTCGGCCTTGCTGGCAGTACCGGTCAGACCGTTCTTCCAGTTCGCTGGAGCGCTACCGCCGGATGAATCGGCTGACTTCCAGCTTGATCCCAGCTCAACCAGTTCGCCAACCACGACTGGAACGTTCGTTGGTGCTTGATCCGACTTACCTAAACCTAGATCAAAGCTCAAATCGTTATTGCCAGCCCAGAAATTGTGAACCTCGACCGCAACAACGTTGGTGCCGTCGATCAGGTCGTCTGGGGAAACAAAGTACTCTTGGAAATCTTCGTCGGCTCCTGCACGCCAGTCGGCTGCTCGAGTGCTCGAGGTAATCGTGCCGTTAGGCATATTGTCTCGGAACAGCTCTTTACCATTTAGGTAGACAACGGCCCCATCGTCGGCCTTTAGATCTAGTTTGAGCGACGTTGGCTTGGCTCCGGTGAATTCGAAGCTGTTGCGGAAATAGTACGTTGTCTTGCCTTTGGCCAACTGAGTCGTTTCGTCGTTGTCGCCGAACCCAAATTCTGCGTTGCTGGTAGCCCACGCTGCATCGTTGAATGCCGCTTGGGTCCATGCCGAATTGTTTTGAGCGCTATCGCTATAGGTCCAAGATCCTTCTGCCGCAAGCAAGGTATCAGCGTCAACTGGCACCTCAGGGCCACCGCCGTTGCCGGGATTGAAATCGTTAGGGCAGAACTTGCCGAACCCGCCAAGCCATCGAGAAAGACCGTGGTCAACGCCGCCAACGTGGAAGTCGCCGCCGACATAAACGCATCCGTTAGTGTCAGAAGCGATAGCCCAGGTTCCGTCTCGTGGGCTGTGGATGTCAGGGGTGAACTGCTGAAGGTGCTGGCCGGTGGTGGCGTCATAGGCCATCACCAAACGGTGACCGGTCCGTTGGCCATTGAATGATGAGTAGTGGCTCTTCATCCCAAACCGCTCTGATCGGGTGCAGTGGCAACCAGCGAAAACAATGTTGCCAATCTTCTCGCCGGCCTGGAACGCACCGCCGCTGAAGCCACCCTCATATTCGAAACCATCGTTCTCATAGCCAGTTCCGTGGAAACCCATCATCTGATGGTTGCTTGCGTTGAGTACCTGCGTAATGTGCTGTTCACCGATGACAAATACGGTGCCATTGCCGGCAACCACGTCGAACATCTCGGGCTGAGACTTGGTGTAGTTACGAGGAAGTTCGATCTTCCCGCCGGCTGATGCGCCAGAAGTATTGTTGACAGTGTGAAAGTGGCCGGTGTCCGCTTCGCCGTTGACTGCGGTGAAGTAGCCAGCCAAGTGAACTTCGCCTCGTGACTGGTCAACATCTAGGCCCCAAACGCTCGAGCCAGTAATCTGCGGAAGCCATCCAGCATCGATGGTTCCGTTGTTGGTAAACCGGCCGGCCTTATAGACACGGGTTCTTGAACCGTTAATGCCATTCAGGTGGGAGAAGTTGCCAGCAATGTAAATTTGGTTGCCGACAACGTCCATGTCTCGAACCATTGCTCGCAGATCTGACCACGGGCGCTCCACTGACCCTGCGAAGCCAGGGTCGATCGCTCCGGTGTTTGGATCGAGAGCAACAAGTCCCTCGCGATTAGTGCCGTTGACCGTTTCGAACTCGCCACCAACAAGTAGTTTCCCACTAGGGAGAACGTCGAGGCTATAGACAGCGCGGTCGAGCTGAGGTCGCCAGGTGTCAATCCAGTCGCCAGTGTTTAGATCGAAGGCAGCGACGTATGGCTGCGAAATTGGGGTGGCGAGTTTGCTTTCTTGCACGTTCAAGAAGGCGCCGCCCACGAACATGCGGTTGCCGATTTGGGCAAAATCCCAAACCAGAACGTCGAGCGACGGTGTTTGCGTATCGGCCGGGTTCTGGCCCGATACGCCCCAGATTCGCTCGGGCACCATATTCAGATTATCGATATCGACTTCGGGCTGCTCGATAGCTCCGGCCGGAGCGATTGGTGCAAGCGAGGTTAGGCTTGTGAGGCTCAGCATCAAGACTGCAGCCACCAGGGTGACAAGCTTCGACTTTTTCATTGGTGATTGGGTCCTAGTTTTGATCATTCTTCCCGATGTGACTTTCTCAGTTGTGTTCGTTCGTTGCGTTGGTACGCGTCCTGTGTCGTCGTTTCTCATATCTCGTATCCGCCTTCTGCACATACGGCGATGAAGCCAACCAGAACAGACACAGAGTCTTCCTTTAAGCCAGAGGCTGTCGATAGAGAGTCAGACCATGACGCAATCGAGTTGTTTTGAGATGATCCGGCTCTCGTTGACGCCGAAGAAATATGAGCATTGGCCGCAGCTATGTCTCCGGCATCTAGCGCGGTTAGACCTATCTCAACGTCGGCACAAGCCAGCGCCGCATCGTTGTCGAGAATCATGAGCTGCCCGGCGTCGTTGCGGGTATAGCCGTCGCGTTTCGCATCGGCCGGGGGAGCAGTGGTGGCGGTCCGCTTCGCTACCTCGTTCAAGGCTTCGAGCGGTTCTTGTTCGGGCGCTAACTTCTCAACCTCGGGAGCGACATCAGCCACTACGTCTTCCCGCTCGGTGAGTTGCGGTTCTGCGATCTCGGGGAGATCCTCAAGCTCGAGCGCTGTCTCTTCTTCTTCAAGAGGCACGTCTACCAGCGATGTCGTTGGCCTGCTAGCCACCACCGACTGAGTTTCGTCTTCAGACGTTGCACCGGTTTGTAGTTCGCCTGGTTGGGTGGTTGCGGTGTTGGCTGGTTGCCCATCCGTTCCGCTAGCGCTGTCAGTGGTGTTTGAACAAGCGCTCATCGTCAAAGCCAGAGCAGCAGCTCCAGCCAAGATCCCAAATTTGGTTCGTGATTTTCGCGGCGCAGAACGAGTCAAATGTTGATCATGGCTCTTGGCGCGGCGGCCGTTTTCTTCCATAGTCTCAATTGATATCGGAGTTGGCGTGAACATCGAATGGAGCCTTTCAACTATTGCTCTGGGTATTTCGCGAATTGGGGGCATTGTTTCTAGGTCTGTCGTCTAGGTCTGTGGTCTAGCCAACAAAACGTTGGAGTCGAAGTTGCAGGTTCGACCGAACGTTTCGGCGCAAAACGGTTTGGTCTTGTTGAGACCTGTCAGACCAGGATCGACACCGAAAGACGGCGGCTTGAGACGCTGTCTGAAACTGAGTTATGTGATCCGGTTGGCCTATACGCTTCTAGGCATCTAGCCGAGGAAAATTTGAGAGTCGCCGGCGGCGTTGAGCTGCCGAAGATTGAGCGCACCGAAAAAAGGTCTTACAAATAGGCGCAGCAAACTAGGCGCTAAGCGGCTGCTCTAGCGACCTTGGGACTAGCCCCGATGGTGGGTGTCTCGGTGGTGACTAAGGAGAACCAAGCGAGGTCAAGAATCGAGTGTTCTCGGCCTCACTACCGATCGTAACCCGGATGCCCTCACCGGAGAACGGACGGGTGACGACACCTTGTTTTTCTAGGTCGAGATGGATTTCGTCAGTCCGGTCACCCAGTGGGATGTACACAAAATTGGCATGGGCTTCAGGTAACTCCCAGCCCTGTTCCGTCAGCGAATCGATCACTCGCTGACGCTCGGCCATGATGCGGCTGATGTTTTCACCAATGATGTCCAGAGACTCAAGCGCGGCCAAAGCCCCGGCCTGGGCGGCGCTGTTGACGCTGAACGGAACGAGCACTTTGTCGATCTCGTTGACGATCTCCGGATCGGTGATGGCATAGCCAATACGGAGGCCAGCTAGACCATACGCCTTGGAAAACGTTCGGGTCACAACGAGATTGCGGTAGCGGGGGAGCAGATCTGTCACTGGGTCGCCAAAGGATGGGTTCGAGAACTCTTTGTATGCCTCGTCCACGACGACGATGACGTTGTTTGGAATCGCCTTCATTAGTGTTTCGATCTGGGCGGTTGATATGGCGGTACCGGTCGGATTGTTCGGGGTTGCCAACAGAATCATTTTCGTCTTGTCGGTTACCAAGTCGGCCACTGCTTTCATGTCAAAGGAATGGTTCAAAAGTGGCACCTTGACTGCGACGCCACCCATTACTTGGGCGTAGACCGGGTACGCCTCGAACGACAACCACGGAAATACAACTTCGTCGCCAGGATCGATGTAAACCAATCCGAGTTGTTGGAGAAGGCCAACGGATCCACATCCGACGGTGATTTGTTCGGTTGAAACGCCGATCCATCGGGCTAAAGCGGCTCGCAGCTCGGATGCTCGGTGATCGCCGTAGCGGTTTACCCCAGTCGATGCCTTTGTCACTGCATCGACCACGGCATCAGGGGTTTGATATGGATTCTCGTTCGAAGCGAGCTTGATAGCGTCGCTGATGCCGTGCTCCTCTTCGGCTTGTTTTGCCCCTTTGCCAGGGCGATACGGGGCCAAAGCTTGCACTGCTGGACGGACTTTCCCAATAGACATGGTGTTACCGTATCGCCTCGCTAGTTGCCCGTCGCCCGATGGTTGTAATCGAAATTGGAACTAAAAAACAAGGTAACACAGAAGGAATCGCGAAAGGATGCTAGTTTGAGACCGTGAGATTTCTTTGCGGTCGGCCCGGATGTGGCCAGGAATCGACGGCGACGTTGCAAATCGACGCTCCGTCGACAACGGTCTCCTTAGTCGACCCGCGAATTAGTCGAGATGGAGTGCCATTGTGCGCCCGTCATGCTGATGCCACTAGCCCACCTTTGGGCTGGTCAATGAACGATCTTCGAAGTCGTAGCCGATCATTGGCAGCAGTAGCCGACGAAGTCGTTAGTCCTCGTTCTACTCCGCCTCGGGTTCGGCCAGAAGAAGCGTCTAGCAATTCTCGATCGTCGGCCCAACGGATGTCGCGGCGTCAATCGATCGAGGAACGGGCTCGGCGAGACAACGATGCCAAGCCCGACTCTAGCGACGAGAGTAACCAGCAAGCAGCGGCTCAAAAGAACGGCCAACGTTTATCCAAGAAACAACGGCGCGCTGCTCGCGCCGCCCAGCGGGCCAAAGAGCGGCAAGGCACAGTCGACGCCCCAGCGAGTGAGGTTGCCGAGACCGGCAACGCCGCTTCCCGTCCCAGCGCGAGCCGGAACGGGAAAGGTATCGATGCTGACTCGGCCAGCGGAGTGCCGACTAGGCCAAACCGACGCCGAGAAACCGAAGAAGAGCCAGCGGATGAAGAGAAATTCCCGTGGCACTTCCAATTCGATGACGACGAGCCCGATCAGCTCCAAGCGTCGAGCCCGCTGTTGTCGCGAGCCTTCCGAGCCACAATCGGTTAAACCTGTCAGTTCACCTCAACAGGTTTGATTACTGGTACATCTCGAGCGGAGGGCAAGAACACGCCAGGTTTCGATCGCCGTGAGCGTTGTTGACTCGCCCCACTGGTGGGAAGTACTTGTCGGCGCTCATTCCGGGCAGAGGAAATGCGGCTTGCTGCCGTGAGTAACTTCGGTCCCAGGTATCTGACAACAACGTCGCCGCCGTGTGAGGAGCGTTGCGTAAGATGCTGTTGTCGGCGTCGCCGCCGTCAGCGGCAACCGCATCGATCTCAGCCCGAATAGCGATCATGGCATCACAGAACCGCTCAATCTCAGCGAGACTCTCAGATTCCGTTGGTTCAATCATTAGCGTCCCCGCTACTGGGAATGACATTGTTGGGGCGTGAAAGCCATAGTCGGCGAGTCGTTTCGCCACATCGTCGTTGGTTACTCCGGTCTCGGCGTCGATCGCCCGTAAATCGATAATGCACTCGTGGGCCACCAGACCCTTGTTGCCGGTATACAACACTGGGTAGTGCCCTTGGAGACGAAAGGCGATGTAGTTGGCCGCTAGGACGGCACCTTCGGTCGCTCGGCGTAGCCCATCGGGCCCCATCATCTGGATGTACATCCACGAAATCGGCAAAATTCCGGCCGACCCCCAAGGTGCCGCCGATACAACCGGTCCGTTCCCGGCTCGTTCGTCTTTGACCACTGGGTGGCCAGGAAGATACGGAGCTAGATGTTTAGCAACCCCTACCGGGCCGACGCCGGGTCCACCTCCGCCGTGGGGGATGCAGAATGTCTTATGTAAGTTCAAATGGCTGACATCAGAACCGAAAGATCCTGGCTTGGCAACCCCGACCAAGGCGTTCAAGTTGGCGCCGTCGGTATACACCTGGCCGCCCGCATTGTGAACCAGCTCACAGACCTCGCCTACCGTAGCTTCGTAGACCCCATGGGTTGACGGATAGGTGATCATCAGAGCGGCCAGATCCGTCGCATGATTCTCGATCTTTTGTCGAAGATCGTCCATGTCAACGTTGCCGCTCTCGTCGCAGGCAACAACAACAACCTTCATACCAGCCAGCACCGCTGAGGCCGCGTTAGTCCCATGGGCCGATGCTGGGATGAGGCAGACAGTTCGTTGGTCGTCGCCGTTCGCATGATGCCAGGCCCGAATAGCCAACAGTCCAGCGTATTCACCCTGACTACCCGCGTTCGGTTGGAGCGAAACCTGGTCGTATCCGGTGATTTCGGTGAGAGCGTCTTCCACCTCGGCGATGAGTTGTCGGTACCCAACGGTTTGGCTATCTGGGGCGAATGGGTGGATGTTGGCGAACTCGGGCCATGAGATTGGCTCCATTTCAGCCGCTGCGTTGAGCTTCATCGTGCAGGAGCCCAGTGGAATCATTGTCCGATCAAGGGCCAGGTCCCGGTCGCTTAGCTTCCGCAACCATCGAAGCATTTCGTGTTCAGTGTGATATCGGCTGAAATTCGGGTGAGTAAGGAATCGGCTGGTTCGGCGCAACGCTTCGGGAAGAACGCTTTTGCCCGACTCGGGTGTCGGGGTTGGACTAGCTCCGTCGGCGAAGATAGCGATCAAATCGTCGACCAACTCGGGAGTAGACGTCTCGTCGAGAGACAGCCCGACATGGTCGCTGTCGATAGGTCGCAAATTTATCTGTCGGGCTGCGGCCGCCTGAACAATCTGATCAGCTTTACCCGGTGTAGCAACGGTGAGGGTGTCGAAAAAGTGATCTTGGGATCTAAACCCGACCGCAGTCAAGCCGGCGGCCAGCGAACACGTCAACTGATGAATCCGCTGGGCAATAGCAGTTAGACCTTCAGGGCCATGCCATGCGGCGTAGGCAGCGGCCACGTTGGCAAGCAAGGCCTGGGCAGTGCAAATATTGGACGTAGCTTTTTCTCGCCGAATGTGTTGTTCTCGGGTTTGAAGGGCAAGGCGATACGCCGGGTTACCTTCGCTGTCGATAGATACGCCGACGAGCCGGCCGGGCAAGGTTCGAGCATGCTTGTGAGCAGTTGCGATGAACCCAGCGTGTGGACCTCCGAAACCTAAAGGAACGCCGAATCGCTGAGCGGACCCAACCACAATGTCAGCTCCGAGTTCACCTGGTGGAGTTATGAGCGTGCACGCTAACAGATCGGTGGTGACCGCGACCAACGAGTTTGCTTGATGTAGCCGTTCAATTAGCGGCCCCAGATCGGTGACTGTTCCCGAAGATCCAGGCTGGGCCAAAATGGCTCCGTAAAACTGATCGATCGCATCGTTGACTAGCTCAGTCTGGGGGTCGCCGATCACTAACTCGATACCAAGCGGGTTAGCTCGGGTCTCAATTACACCAATTGTTTGAGGGTGGCAGTCTTGATCGACAAAGAATTTGTCCCGTTCGGATTTGTCGATTCGACGCAACATAGTCATCGCTTCGGCTGCAGCGGTTGCCTCGTCGAGCATCGACGCGTTTGCAACTTCGCAGCCGACCAAGTCAGCGACCATGGTCTGAAACATCAACAGCATCTCCAACCGGCCTTGGCTGATTTCCGGCTGATACGGCGTGTATGAGGTGTACCACGCTGGGTTCTCGACCATGTTCCGACGAATAACAGCCGGGGTAATGCAGTCGTTCCAACCGGTCCCAATGAGTGAGGTGAAGACTTTGTTCTGGCTGGCAATGTCAGCTAGCCGTTTGAGTGCCTCTTGTTCGGTTAACGCAGCAGGTATGTCGAGCAGGCTGGAGTCAACGATGCTATCTGGCACTGCGGTTTCCAACAGTTCGCTGGCGGTGGAATAACCAAGTTCGGCGAGCATCTTGGTTCGGTCGTGATCATCCAATCCAATGTGTCTCCGGGCGAAATTGTCATCAAAGGTGCTGTCAACGTTGTTATCTGAACTGGTGCTACTCATAGCTGTGCCTCACTGTCGTCAAGGTTTCAAGATCTGCTACTGATTGATTGAACGTGTCTGACTAAACGTGTCTGACTAAAAGGGTCTGCTTGAATTGTTGGTTGAACGGCTATTCTCAGCTGCCCGCGGCGTTAGTTAGCGACGGTAATTGTGGGGAGCGAACGGCAGCTCGCTAACTGTGCATTGAACTTCTTTGCCCCGAACGTCGGCGACTAGTTCGGTGCCGATGGTCGCTAGCCCGGGGGACACGTAACCCATCGCAACCGGTCGGTCGACTGTTGGCCCAAACCCGCCGCTAGATACAAACCCAGCGCCTTCACCGTCGATCGTCGTTAGAGCCGCTCCATCTCGAACTGGTCGTCGACCTTGGGGAGCTATCCCGACTCGAATTCGGGTAGGTCCAGTCTCCAATTCCGTCTGAATTCGGGCTGATCCTAAGAAGTCGCCCGCCTCTCGACGTCGTTTCGGCATCGTCCACCGAAGGTCGGCCTCCACCGGACTAATTTCGGTAGTCAGGTCGTTGCCATAGAGGCAAAGGCCCGCTTCGAGACGAAGCGTGTCGCGGGCCCCAAGCCCCACCGGACGAACAGCTGGATGATCGAGCAGACGCCGGGCCAGTTGGTCGGCATTGTCGGAGGCAACGGCGATCTCGAAGCCGTCTTCGCCGGTGTACCCGGATCGGCCGATTGCCACTTGGATACCAAAGAGTTCCGACATGCGATTATCGAGAAAGACGTCGTTGGCGATACCGGCATCTTCGGGCAACAAAACTTCAGCAGATTTAGGTCCTTGCAGAGCGATGAGCGAAATGTCTGTTTTCTCGACGATGTCGACACCAGTCAGGTGTTGGCTGAGAAATTGTAGATCTTCGGTTCGACGCGATGCGTTCGAGACCATAGTTAGGTGACTGCCCCAATTGGTGACGATGAAATCATCGACGATTCCGCCGCTTTCGTTGGTTAATAGGCCGTACCGTTGTCGCCCAACATCAACCGTAGTTATTCCAGCTGGGGTGACCTTTTCCAGCTGAGCGGCGGCGTCATCGCCATGAAGTTCAAGCACCGCCATGTGGGAAACGTCAAATAGTCCGGCGTTGCTACGGCACCACTGGTGTTCGGCAATCACTCCGTCGAACTGAATGGGCATGTCCCAACCGGCGAACGGCACCATTTTCGCACCCAGTTCAAAATGGAGTTGATGTAACGCAGTCATCGCAACTGGTTGATCCTCAACCGGGAGTGAATCATGCGGTGGGTTGGGGAGTGAATCTGACATGTTGGCACCTCGTTGTGGGGTCGATTGACCGAACCGTGGTGCCCCCTCTGTCATCGATGCCTGAGAGATTTCGGACCGATCGGCCCTTTCCCCTTCGGCGGCTGGCTTAGTGCCAACACTCTCCAGAGTTGCCATTGGTGACGCGGTACCTGTTACCTGAGAGTTTCCGGGGCGGTTGCTCCTTCGGTGGGCCAACCAGGTTGGCCTCTCTCCCGCATCGCCGTTAGGCGCATTATTTGTAATCGATATAGCGATTCAAAACTGCTAATCACAGAACTGATCAACCATCAGGGTAGCAGGAGAAAAGAGTTGGGCGGGATGTTCACAGTTGAGGTCGACAACGCACCCGACAACGTACCGTCCACAACGGTGTTGGCCGGGCTAAGAACCGAGCAGATCAGCCAATTGTTTCCTAGAGTGATTCTTATGAATGAAGCTAACCGCACGTCTGGATCACCACTGCTCGACCCGGTTTTCATCGATCGCTGGTCGCCCAGGTCGTTCGCTGATACTCCCGTCTCCGACGAGCAACTAGCCGCCTTGTTTGAAGCGGCTCGATGGTCTCCCAGCTGGATGAACAACCAACCCTGGTTGTTCCTCTACGAAACTGATGGCCCTGATCGAGCCGACATGGAAGCGATTATCTCCGAATTCAACCGTTCATGGGCCAGTGCTGCCCCGGTGATCGGACTAGTTGTTTCACGGCCTGGAGTAGAAGGATTTATGGCTCGAACGGCCGAGTTCGACACCGGCGCCGCCACGATGGCGTTTACTCATCAAGCAACCAAGCTTGGACTTGCTGTTCACCTCATGGGTGGAATTGAACTTGATCTAGCCTACGAAAAAACTGGACTTGACCGAGAAACCGCCAACATCTTGTGCGGTTTCGCCCTTGGTCATCAGGGCGACGGCACCAATTTGTCTGAGAAACATCAAGCCCAAGAAAAGCCAAGCCCCCGAATGTCGGCTGCTGCCTTTGCCTTCAAGGGGCTTAAGGCAGCTGACCGACCCTCGGAGGGCTAGCTTTCGTCGTTGTGGCTGCTCGGAAGATCTACTTTCGGGAGTTCATTAACGGCATTACTTTGGCCCCGAACTCTTCGGTTGCTACTGGGTAGTCATCGAAGACGCACATCACACCTTTGACTCCGTTGATCTCGGAGACTTCGTCGAGCTTGGCGGCAATAGTGGCATGGCTACCGACGATCGGACCGATGTTTAGATTGAAGGCGCCCTGCATTTCGGTGATTTTCTCGGCAGTCGCTCCGGCGGTGTCGAGCTCGGCTTGGCCAGTCATGAACTTGATGGCTTCGAGATCGGCCCCATCTTTGTAGCTCTGCCATTTGGCTTCGGCTTCTTGGTCAGTCTCGCCCATGGTGATCTGGAACAACACATAGACACCTACATCGCGGCCGCTAGCTTCGGCCGCAGTCATCAAACGACTCGCATCGTTGCGGACTACATCAAGGTCGCTAGTGCCGATGATGAACTGGTAGTCGCCGTAGTCAGCGCAGAACTGCATCCCTCGGTCGGATTGTCCGGCGCATACCAGCGGAACTCCACCGTTCTTAGGTGGTGGTGAGAGACGGCAATCGTCCATCTGGAAATGCTCGCCTTTGAGGTCGCTTACGCCAGTCGACCAAAGTTCTTTCATGATGGTTACGTATTCGGTGGCGTAATCGTAGCGTTTTTCGTAGTACCAGTCGCCGGGCCAGACACCCATCTGGGAGTATTCGATCTGGTTCCAGCCCGACACGATGTTGATTCCAAATCGTCCGCCGGAGATGTCGTCGATAGTTGAGGCCATGCGGGCTACCATCGCTGGCTCCATTGTTGGCAGAGCAACGGACGCGAACAAGTTGATCTTTTCGGTAACAGCGGCCAGTCCGGCCATGAGGCTGAACGATTCGAGGTTGTGATCCCAGAATTCGGTGTCGCCACCAAAGCCCCGTAGTTTCACCATGCTGAGAAGAAACTCGAAGCCAGCCGCTTCGGCTTTCTCCGCCGTAGTTCGGTTGAGGTCGAAGCTTGGCATGTATTGCGGAGCGTTCTTCGACATCATCCAGCCGTTATTACCAATGGGAATGAAAATACCTAGGTCCATACCATTGCATAGCACGAATTGTTACCGGGCAACAGCGGGAGCTAAGGACGATCCGCTCGAGACCCCATAGTCACTCGTCACCGCTTATCAGCACCTGTTGTCATCGCTACTCCGAACTAGCGCTGCTAGGTGAGTGAGTGGAGGTAGCGAATCGCATCAGCCTCGTCGATGACGTCGGCGTATTTGGCTTGCAGGTCGAATAGGTTCGCCTCGTGAACGCTGTCGGTTCGATCGCCGACGGCATCTCGGACAACGAAAGGTACAAAGCCTGCTGCCGAAGCGTCGGTGGCGGTAGCTCGGACGCATCCGCTAGTCGAAACTCCGACTACGAGGATTGAGTCGATTGAAAGTGATCGAAGTTGGGCAGCCAGTGTGGTGTCATGAAACCCGGACGCGTGTTGTTTCGTGACAACGATTTCGTTCGAAGCGGGGTTCAGGCCGTCGAGCCAATCAGCTAGTGGATTGCCGCGGTCGAACGACGTTAGCGCCCCGACTTTTTGGTACCAGATGCTTTTCGTATCTGGTTCGAATTCGACTCGTGTCCACGCCACCTCGATTTTGGCGGTGCGGGCAGCGTCAACTAGTCGGCTGACCGATTCAGCCACATCGGGTCGGCCAAGATCAAGAATCGACGATGGTGTGAAATAGGCCCGACACATATCGACGACAACTAGTGCAGGATTCCTACCAAAGTCGGTAGAGCGACCGAAGCCAGCGGCGGCATAGCTTTGTTCGGTTGCAAGGTCCATGGCCTAAAGATACGGCCTCTGGCTGGTAGCCGCCACTGCTTGCCCGTTCGAAATGCGCCAGGTACGTTGAGCTCGCCAGTAGGTATGCCACAGCGCTGGAAGAAGCCAGTGCCTAGTTCGCAATTTGCGATTGGGGTATTGTCTTCGCCCGCCGCCTTCGCTGGCGGGCCGGGGCACCGGCGGTCGGAGGGTGCTGAAGTCCTGTGCGTAGAGGGTGTCAGCAGTGTTGGTATTCGCCGTTCGCTCGAATTCCTATAGCTCCGCTAGGTTTAGGTCATGGCTGATCTGCTTGCGTCGAGACCCGAACCTCTAGCCCGTTTTCGTGAACTGCTGGCCGGCCGAGATCCGGTGCTGTTGCCAGGCTGCTACGACGCTCTCGGCGCCCGACTTATCGAACAAGCAGGCTTCGATGCGGTGTATATGACAGGGTTTGGAGCGGCGGCATCGCTTCTCGGTCGACCGGATGTTGGACTACTTGGACTGGCCGAAATGGCTGACCAAGCTCGCCGCGTCGTGGCCGCTACCGACCTACCGGTGATCGCCGATGCCGACACCGGGTATGGCAATCCACTTAACGTTATTCGAACCGTTCAAATCTATGAACAAGCGGGCGTCGCCGGTCTCCACCTTGAAGATCAAGTGATGCCAAAGCGATGTGGGCATATGGAGGGCAAGGTGGTGGTGTCGGCCGCCGAGTTCGAGGCGAAAATTGGAGCCGCCGTCGCCGCTCGACGAAACCCTGACTTCACAATTATTGCCAGAACCGATGCTCGAGCGCCCCATGGTCTTGACCAAGCCTTGACCAGAGCGCGAGCAGCACAAGCCGCCGGTGCCGACGTGCTTTTTGTCGAAGCACTAGAAAGCCGGGAAGAACTAGAAATTGTGGCGTCGGAATTAAGCGACATCCCGCTGCTGTTTAACTGGGCCGAAGGCGGAAAGACTCCTCCGCTGACCTTGGCCGAACTAACCGAAATGGGCTTCGCTATGGTGATCATGCCCATCTCGACCCTGCTCGTTGCCACTCAAGCAATGCAAGCGGTTTTGGCCAAGATAAAACAAGATGGAACCCCGGTGGAAGCGGTTAAATCGATGCCAGAATTCAATCAGTTCACTGAACTTGTCGGTCTGGAAGAAGTGACCGCGCTCGAAGATCGATTTAGCTACTAGGTGGCGCTTAGTCCGCAGCGGTAAAGCTACTCAAGGGTCTGAAGTAGGCGCAGAGATTCGTCGGCTAGATTTTCGACTTGAACTCGGTACAAGTCAGTATCGACCGAGTCATCCACCATTACCCCTTTGAGGTAGCGGGCGAGAACCCCTTCGACAATGGCTCCCAACCGCCAGTTCTGAAACGCTCGGTAGTAGTTGGCGTTCGTTACCTCGAACCCGGTGTGCTGGCTGTAAGCCTCGATCAACTCTTCTCGACTCGTAAATCCGCCTTGCATAGTGGGGAAGTCGGTTGCTCCTCGAAGGCTCTCTTCTCCTGGTTGGACCCAATTGTTAAGCAAGTAGCCAACATCAGCCAAGACATCTCCGAGCGTGCACAACTCCCAGTCCAACACCGCTGCAACTTGGCCAGTCGTAGCGTTGGTCAACATGTTGCCCAACCGGTAGTCGCCGTGAACAACGCCGGTATATCGCTGTTCCGGCTTGGCCGCTAACAGAGATTCGTAGGCTTGGTCCATCGCAGGAAGGTCACGAGTTTTGGAATCTTCCCATTGCCGCTTCCAACGCTTGAGTTGGCGGTCGATGTAGCCTTCTTTTCGAGCTAGGTCTCCGAGGCCGATTTGGTCAGGGTCGGCGAGATGGAGATCGCCCAAGCTGGTAACGACCGACGCGCTTAGCGTTTGCCGAAGACTATGGTCAGGTAGTTCGGCCTTAGCGATTTCGGCGTCGTGAAGGACGGTCCCGTCCACATAGTCCATCACGTAGAAGGAAGATCCGTTCACCTCAGGGTCTTCGCAAAGGCCCAAACATTTGGGTACCGGAACTGAGGTGTTGCCGACCGCTGAAATGATCTTGTGCTCGCGCCCCATATCGTGGGCGGTGGCTAACACCGCCCCCAGAGGTGGCCGACGCAGGACGAATCGGTTGTCGTTAGCGTCGGTCACCTTAAAGGTGAGATTTGAGTGGCCACCCGTTATCAGCTCGAATGAAAAAGGCCCACTTGCCGATTCGATTTCGGCAGTTAGCCATTCGCTTACCGGCGTCACATCGATAGATCGTGTTACTGGGTCGCTCGGTTGTTCTTCGCCGCTCGCTGGTGCCATGCATACTAGATAGCCGAGATTCGCCAAATTGCCAAACACAAACCCCGAATGATTCCAAGCTGGACAGGCCGGGGCCGTGATGGGCCAGTGCTGGCCAGAGCCTGTAGTGTGGCTCTATCAGAGAAGCTGCCGAGCACCGGCCAAAGAGGCATGGAATGCCTAAATTGGTATTCGCAACACGAGTTCTTTTGGTATGCGCTATTTCGGTCGTCGTTGCCAGCTGTTCTGGAGGTCTCGACGGTGGCGGGTTCTCCGATCCTGCCAGTACTGACACGACAAGCGTCGATGGTGAGGACGCCGATGATGGTGATGCCGCTGATTCGTCAGACGCCAGCCCTGGTGGCGACGGTTCCGAACCGGGTGACGAGCTAGATGGAGACGCTGATCAGCCCACGCTGACTGAGGAAGAGTTGCTCGGCCAGCTTGGCCAGTTGCAAGGCCAGTTGGCCATTGGGAATGGCCCACAAGTGGCGGTGGCCCGACCCGATGGGCTTACATTGACTGAGTTAGACGGATCGGAAATGACGTTGGCCGCCCAACCCACTTGGTCACGAGATGGGTCTAGCTTGGCTTGGAGCTCAGCGTCAGCTGACCGTCAGGTTGTTGCGGTGCAAACGTTCGACGACGAAGGCCTTCCAACCCAGGAGCGGGTGGAAAGTAACGCAAGTGGTCCGGCGGTCTACTACTTGCAGTGGAACCACGATGACACCCAGCTGGCCTATTTGCGTAGCGGTCGTCGGGGCCGACAGGTCGAGTTTGGAACCGTCGAGCCAGGCCAGCCCGTCAAGCAAGTAGATGTTGGCGCACCCTTTTTCATTTCTTGGTCGCCGTCGGAATCTGAACTGGCCGCCAACATCAATCAGAACTCGTTGGCCTTAATCGGCGAGACGGCCGGGTCAGGGGCGCGCCAGGATCTGGTTGAGATTGATGGGCAGTTCAGCGCTCCCGCTTGGATTGATGAATCAACGGTACTGGCAGTGCTTGACGGGTGGTTCGTGGCTATCAACGTGCAAGATCGTTCCGTTGATCGGCTTCTTGATGTTGGTGGTGCGGCCCGGTTCGTCCTTAGCCCTGACCGAGCGAGCTTCGCCTTCCAATCTCTTGAAGCCCGTCAAGGAGGGATACGTCAGGCCTCGTATCAGCCCTCGTATCAGCCCTCGTATCAGGCAAAGTCCCAACTGCAAAGCGAAGACGGTGAAGCTGAAGAGGGCGAGCGAGAGGCGCCAATTGGTCTGATTGTGGTTGATATTGCCACCGGCTCTCAACAGGTGGTCACCACGGACACCGTATTGAGTTGGGAGTGGAGTCCTGATAGCCAGAAAGTTGCTTGGTTGTCGACCGATCGAGTTTCGTCTCAACCGGTGGCCCAGTGGCATTTTTGGTCCCGTAGCCCCTCCGAGGTCATCGTCGGGGAGACCCCGCCTTTGCGGCTACCTCGGAAAGTAACAGCGGGCTACCTTCCGTTCTTTGCCCAATACACCCAAAGTGTTACTCGATGGGGTCCAGACTCTTCAGCGTTTGCGTTCGAGGGCGTCATCGAAGGCAGGAGCGGGATTTGGATGCAACTTGTCGGGGAGCCAGCAACGTCAGCTCCGGCCGCTCCACAACTCGTCGCATCGGGAGACTTCGTAACGTGGGGCTACGGTCCAACCCCAGAACCAGTGCCCGCCGGTGGGCCTTCTCCCTCGTAGCTCGGTCTTGGCCGACGCTACTCTCCGAAGAGGGCGTCCGGATTTTCCGCAACCCACTCCTCGGCATCGACCGGCTCAGGCTCGTAATACCCAATTGGAATTTCGACGAGTCCAGCCGATGATCGAAAATAGATTTCCCAACCGTGGTAACCCCAGTAGGCCCGCTCATCGCTCATCAATACTTCGGCATAAGCGGTTACGGCGTTTACGTAGTAACCCGAATTGTTGTATCCCCGAATCGCTTTCGGCATGTTGTCTGGGCCACCGCGGTCGACCAGATACTGGGCGGCGCCCATAATGGCATCAGCAGGCACCGTCGGATCGCCCTCGCAGCATTCAGCCCAGGTGGTTGGTAGAAACTGCATCGGGCCAACCGCTCCGGCGGTTGAAATGCCACGAATACGACCCATCCTGGTTTCCACTAGGTTGATGGCGGCCATGAACTCCCACGACACGCCGGTGGCTTCTTCAGCTCGCTTATATAGTGCAACGAGTTCTTGCGGGGGTAGCGGTTCGACCACTTCCCAGGCCGGCATTGTTTCGCTCAGCTCCTCGCTATTGGCCAGCATGGTGAGATTTTCCCGAGCTTCCCAATTCAGTCCAACCGAGATGGCAACGTCATCGTCGACCGAGGCGAGCACCTCATCTTTCCAGGCCGAGTTGATCGCCAACGTTCGGTACAGCCGTTGTTGTCGACGGCCCCATGCTCGGGCCTCATCGTCTGACAGCGACTGTTGTCGCACTGTTCGTTCTGCCTCGGTTAGAGCCGCGGCAAGTCCAGCTGCCGTTGTGGGGAGTGGCAGTTGGTCGACGCCTTGATCCGGCGTTCCCTCCGCCTCCGAGCTTGTCGAATTGGGTTCGACGCCACTGATCACATCTTCGGAGACCGGGTCGCTCGTCGACGGAACAGCCTCCGCAGTTGACCCAGTCGACGCAAGGTTAGTGGCGACTGATGTTGGTGAGAGCTCAGTGTCGGGTCCTAACGTTTTGGCCCCACAACTAGAAGCGGCGAGCGTAACGGCTAAGACGATGGCTATCAGTAAGCGGGGATGTGAAATCATGATTAGAACTCGTTGAATCAGTACGTTTGACGGGATGGTTTAGCTGGTCATGGCCTTCACGGCCTCCAACTTTGCTACAGAGAGCTACTTGGAAATTTGCCAGCCCAGTCGGCTTTCGCCGATAGATTCTGGATAGAAAACGACGATCCAACTGGTGTCGTTCTCGACGACGACATCAATACTCGATCCGTAGGATCCATCACCAGAGAAGCTGCCGTCCCACCGGTATGTTGTCATTAGGCCAGGCAGAGTTCCTTCGGCCAGGGCAACGTTTCGGGCTCCGTTGTCTAACGTATACACACCGAAGTTTGCGTCGGCTGAGTTGTCATTACGAAACATGTAGTCGGCGTGAAGAGTTTCGCCGGTCAGCGGGGCGGTAACTAGACCGTTAAGCGAACCGTCACCGCAATACCAATGTGTCCCGCTCGGGTACCACCGTAGGTAGCCAGCGAGTGGAGCGGTAGTTCCAGTGCGGCGCACAAAACTCTCCGATTCGGTCAGTGCCAACATGAAGGCACCTCGTGAATAGCCGGTGGCCAGCGTTGCGGCCCAGGTGGTTCGCTCTGTGTCAGTTGGATCTTTCTGTAAGACGTTGCGGAAGGCCAAGGTAATAAAGCGTTCGTTACTTACATCGCCGTATCGGCTCTCAAAGTCGGCTGATGCTGCCAGTTCGTCACCGATTTGGGCAATGCTGGCGGCACCTGTTTGATACTGAGCGGTCAGATCCTTAAACGTGTCGGAATCGGGAGCTCGCAGGAAGAACCCTTGATAGAGCCGAATTATTGAGTCAGTCATCTCGGGACACGAGGTACCAGGAGAAATTTGTGTGATCTGGCCGGCGACGCCTGGCGGTTCGATCAGTAAGAGTGAACTAACAATGGCTAAACAAATCGCCACCCGCCGAATAACCATACTGAAACGGTAGTCGAACATTGGTCTGCTTACTCGGCCCCTACCGTAAACGACGGGGTTTACGATCTCATCTGCTGAATCCGGCCCAAAATGGCGTTTACGTTTTCTCGGAAGGTCGGACTGAGAAATGGAATGTATCCAATAACCATGACCCAGCTGAACAAGCCAATGCTGATTGACCAGGCGATCATGAGATGGAAAATTACACCGGCGGCCACCGCAAAAGGACGGAGCCTCCGGTTCCACAGCATGATCGGCAGCAGGGCCTCCAGAAGCAGGGTGGCCCAAGTGAACAGGTTTCCTAACAAGAAGTTTGATTCGAGAAAATCTGGCACGTAGAAACGTTCCATCGATTCAAGCCTGAACAATGTCATGGTGGCTGTACCGTTTCGCCACATGTCGCCCGGAATCTTCGCCAAGAAGGTGACGACGTAGATGATCGTCATCTGGATCTGGATCAGACGGAAAAGCCAGTTGCGCCCTTCTGGCAGTGCCACGTTCAGCTTCGATGCTTTCGTTATCGACGTATCAAGAACGTACGACGGTGTGAGCAAGCAAAAGAAGCCGAAGAAAAGAGTGAACGTCCGAAGAACTTCGTCGCCAGCGTTCCAAAGCAATCGGTTTTCGCCCATGAACGAGGCGACCAGAACTGCCAGGACAGGGCCAGCGATCTTGACATACCGGCCCCAAACCATCAGGGCCGAGGCGACCAGGCCAACAATGAGTCCGATCCACAGAAAAATGTCAGCCTTTAACCATCGGAAGATGCCGATTCTCGAGGTTTGATAGAAGGGTACTGGGTCGAGTCCGTTGCTTCCGAAGAAGGTTGTTAGGTCTGGGATGAACGTCGCCAGCCATACAAAGGCGGTTATGCCAAGACCGGTCCGAAGCAGCGAAAAGTTGAACGAAGATTCGATTGGCCCGAACCAGAACTGGTTCCAGGATCGAGAGGCTCGGCTAGCCAAGCCAGTCAGGCCGACTTGTTCTACGTCGGGCTCAACTGTGCGTCCCTGATGTTGGTCGCTACTGCGCTGGCTAGGGCTACCCAACGGGCCGAGCTCATCTTCGTCACGCTGTACCTCGTCGACCAAATAGTCGGCCTCAGCGGTTGATGGTTCGGCGTCAGGTCTCGAAGGTTTTGGTGGTCGACTTCCGACCGTCGTTCGTTCCGGGACGGGCGCTCGGTTCTCTACCGGAGGCGGAGCAGTCTTAGCTCGCTCAGATCTTGGGAGCGGCGCTTGGCTTGGGTTAGCGGCCGCCGGCTGGTTAGGTTCTGGTCGAACGTTTGGCTCTTGCCCACGGTTCGGAGATGACTGACCGTCATCAGGTGCGGTGTTGAACGGGTCTCGAGATTCAGTCATTATGGTTGATCACTCTCGCCCAGAACTCGACCGGTCTCGTTGGCGGTATCCCACTCGTAGAAGTGGTAGACGAAATATTCCCGACTGTCGTTGTCTTCGCTAGGAGGAGGAACGTCTGACCAGGTGCGAACCAGGCGTACCCGAACCACCGGGTTTAGCGTCGAGGTGTTCTTGGCCGCAACGAAGCGAGCGGAGGCTTCCCAATACTGGTCGTTGTCATCGAGCCTTACTCGCGTCTCCCATTTTCGCCACCGTTCGTGACGTGGGCTATTGACCCGGTTCATTCCTTCGGTCGGCCACCAACGTTCTGAGTTTCCGTCGGCAGTATAGGAGATGGCGAACGTATGAGCTTCGACCGACAATGGGTTCGGTGAGAAGAGGGCCCAACCCTGATGGAATCCAGTAGTGACTCGGATCGGGTCGGCGACCGGAGAGATAAGGGCCGAGGTCCGAGACGTCGGCAGGGCATCAGCCACCGCGACGAACAAAAACATCAGGATGAAAATCGTCGCCAACGATTTCTGCCCGTTCCCGATGGGGTCGCCGCCCCCGCTATTTCCGCCGTCCACCGACCAAAGTATAGCGCAATATTATGAGGCAATTTGTGCCGCCTCTGTTCGAGCTTGACAGCAAAAGGGCTACTGCGGTGGTCGATTAGGAGCATTCGCCTACTGATCGACAACAAGCTAACTGAAACATGCTGAATCGTGATGCACCCCTGTGAAAACCCGAACGTCTGCTAGGCGCGCTAATTTCTATACGAGTGACTCAGGAAATGGGAATTCCCTACCAGAGGCACAAGCCCTCCGCCGTCTTACGAAAGTTCCTGGATCCACTAGATCCGGGTTCCTACTTCGATTGTGGTCGTGCTCGCCTCCACGGAATCGATGACGTGCTTTTGCGCGAGGCGGAGCGTCGCGGGCGCGTGCCTGGCGATGACACGTTTCAGCTAGTCGCCACTGACGTTGGTCTAATATTTTGTCGGCCGTCGATAAGTTTCGCCATCGCGGCTCGCTGGTCTGAGGTCACTGTTGCTCGCCCAGTCGGAGACGAGCCGGTGGTAATGAACGTCGCATGGCCGGTACACGGAGACCTAGCCTTTACCGTTGGCAAACGATTAGGCGGAAACATTTTTCGTCGGTGGCTACAACTCCAGATGCGAGCCAATCGAACCGAGAATGAAAAGTCGAGTTCGGACGTAGTAGCCGATGAAGTGGCGTCCGCTGGCGGTGCGGTTGACGAACGAGACCAAACAAAGTCGTCAATAGCAGTTAGGGCCGGCGTGGCAGCGCTAGCGGCTGGTGGAGGCACCAACCATACGCTGACGCATCCGGATGACGAAGAACCCCTGTTTGAAACCGACAAACAGACCGCCGATCGAAAGTCAGTCGCCAAAGAGTCGGACAACTCAGCCGAGCCATCGCTTGCGCAATCGAAACAAGCCGATCGGGTTGATGTCGATCCGGTCTTGAAAGCAGGGAAATCAAAGACGGTTGTCTGGCACGATGGTCAACCAATAGATCTGGTAGAGAAGTTCCAGCTCGTCGATCCGGATCTAGAGGCAAAGCGGCTAAATCTTGACCGTTCGACTGATTCAGAGCAAGAGGATGGCTCAGACGTTCCGTCCGCTGGCTTGTTTGAAGGCCCACTTCTTCGATCACCTGGCCAGGCTTCCCCGGTGGAAAAAGAATCGGGTCGACCGAAAAATCGATCGGGAAAGAGTAGAGGCCAGAAGTCTCGAAGGCTTGGCAAATCAGAAGACAAGCGCAAAGACGATGATGGTCCCATATTAGGGTCAAAACTAGCGAAGAGTAGTGAGACGGCGGCGGTCGGCGACGATCAAAGCAAGCCGACCAAATCGGGTTCTGAAACGGTCGATCGTGATAGCCAACCAAAATCACCGCCAATTGAACACGAGGAACGCAAATCTCTTACCTCTTCAAAGGATCTTAAAGAGTTACCTGCCGAGGTGGATTCCGAGTCCTCTGAGGTGTTGGAACCTGGGCTTGAAACCGACCGACGCGATACGAATTCGACCGATGAACTAGCCTCGCAAACTAGCCGTCCTCTGATTGCCGATACGTCGAATAGAAGCGCGAGTAAGCGAGCCGGTAGCAATACGGGTGCAGTTGAGGGAGGGCAAACCGGCGGGGCGAGTGCCAGCAACGATGGCTCAGCCGGCGGTGAGGGCGGCGGAGCCGATGAGCTGGTTGGGGCCAACCAGGGTGACCGTTCAGATGGCGAGCAAGATTCCGCGGATCGAAGCGCGAACCGGAAGCTAAGCCTGCTTGAGTTGCTTGCTTCGGATCAAGAGGATGGGCCAATCCCGCAAACGGCAAAGCTGGCTGACGTAGCAGTACCGATCATTTCCCGAGATTCCAAAGATGTAGATGTTGACCACCAGCGCCCAGCCGAGACAAGCAAATCCCCAGGTGCACCTGAGGTAGAAGATAGTTCGTGGCTACCCCCAGAATCGGTTGGTGACGGCTCAGAGTCGGACGTCTCAAGCGGTCGATCTTCTCGCCTGGTCGAGTTTCCTATTGCTATGGCAATCGTTGTTTTGGTGATCGGTACATTCCTGAGCATCGTTGTCGCCAGCCGGTTCGCTCCTTCCAGCGACGAGATAGCAGGCGGCGTCGGGCCTTCGGGCACTATCGACAACCTGCGTTATCGGGTTGGTTTCGAAGATCTCGACCCAGAAGAAGAGACGGATAGTCAGATTCGACCGGTTGGGCAACCTCCGGCAGGCCCAGGCATCGGGGAGTCGGGGCTTGAAGGCCAAGATGACGACAAGGCCTCCGACAATGAGGCCGCCGGAACCCGAACCGCTGAAGTCGAACCTGACGATGGCGGCCCGAATGATACGGCCGAAGCAGTTCCTGCCACCACAAGTAAGTCGTCAATTGAATCGTCGATTGAGGGCAAGGCCCGGACGGATTCGGTACTGTGCAATTCCAACTACAGCGGTTGCGTGCCCGATGTTTCCGACGTCGACTGTGAAGGCGACGGCGATGGTCCGGCATATATCGATAAACCAGTCCTGGTGTTAGGAACCGACGTGTACTTGCTTGACACCGATAGCGACGGAAACGCTTGTGAACCGGGTCAACCCGAGTCGAACGGGCGAAGGACTAGCACTCCTTGAATCGAGCCGGTAACAACGCTGTCGTTGTTGTCGCCGTCATTTACCGAACTCGGCTTCCAAGTCGCTGATCGACAACTGAGCGCAGCTGGGCTCCGAGTTTTGGCCGTTTCTGGCGAGAGAAGCGGTAGGACGGCCCATAGATGCTCACCGCACCGGCGAACCTTCCTTCGACTACAACTGGGACAGCCAAGCCGTTGATCCCAGCATCGAGTTCCTGGTCGGTCCACACGTACCCGTCGAGCTTCGCTTGGGTTAACCGATCCCGTATTGCCGGTGCTTTAGTAACCGAGTGTTCGTTTGCTCGATCAAGCGGAGACTTGAGGTATCGAGCCAGTCTTGTCGGCGTCCAGCTGGTCATGGTTATGAGGCCAGGGGCGACCAAGTGAAACTGGTGCCGTTCCCCGGTCACATCATGGACCGAGACTGCATTTTCGCTTTCAACATTTGATACATACAACAAGGCATCACCATCGTCGATCGCTAGCGCCGCGTTCTCTTCGAATTGCTGAACTAGCTCAACCAAAATTGGTTGGATCTGGTCCCGGAGTAGGGGTGTTGTAGAGCCGGTAGTTTGTAGGGTGGCCAGCGCACCGCCAGGGATGATTTCACCGTCTGTGTTTCGATCAACCATGCGAAGTCGTTCTAGGTTGAGGATCAACCGAGATGCGGTCGACCGAGGAAGGCCTGTTCGTCTTCCAATCTCGCGGACTCCCATAGGTTCGTTGGCGGCTACAACTGTTTGTAAGACGTAGAAGGCCCTGTCTACTGGACTGTCCACCTGTCCGGAAGGGCTGATGATTGACACTTGGTCTTCGTCCGTCATACAATAATCCTAACTGGTGGGACGTCCCGCTCAGTAGGACACTACCCGATATCCGGGCTACTAGCTAGTTCGATGTCATGCAGACGAGTGATTCGAGGAAACATGGCTGCTAGTACAGTCCCCCGGGAACAGCTCCTTACTCCGGACTTCTATCAATATTGCTGGACTCCGATCTCCCACGCCTCCCATCATGATCGATTCACCACAATCAGCTGGAGTGATGGCACGACGCTTCGGGCATTCGACTTGTGGCTTCGCGAGAACGCTGTAGGGGAAGGTGGGGTCGATGTCGCAACCCGAGAAGGTTTACTCGACCCAGCCGATCTTTCCGATGAGATCACGGTAACCGACGTTGCAGTCACCGGCGACGGAGCACTGTCAGTGACCTTTGCCCCTAGCGCCACCGTAGCTCTCTATCATCCGGGTTGGCTCCGGCATGTAGCCGATGGGGAGCACCGGCCCCAAAGCTGGTTACCGGAACCCACGAACTGGACCCCAGACTCGTTAGCCCAGCCGCCTACGCACGACGGTTCAGTAGTGCTCGAAAATGCGCAGGTGTTTAGTGGCTGGCTAAACGACCTCCTCCGCTACGGATTGAGTCGGCTGCGCTCATGTCCAACCAGCGAGGTCTTCAACAAAGAATTAGCAGACCGGATTGGCGCTATCAGAGACACAAATTTCGGCACCCTATGGGATGTCAAAGCAGATGTGGCCTTGGCCGGAACGGCTGATACAAACTCGACGGCCAATACCAACCTACGACTTGGCCCACACACCGATTTGCCGACCCGAGAAACGCCGCCCGGATTTCAGTTCCTTCATTGTCTGGAGAATCAGGCTGGTGGTGGCTTGTCCACGATGGCCGACGGAGCCTCTGTCGTCGATGCTTTGGCCTCAGAATTTCCCCATCACTACGAGGCATTGTCCACATTGAATTGGATTTTCTTTAACCGGGGCCCGGGCATCGACCATCGATGGTCTGGACCATTCATCGATCACGGTGTTGCTGGGGCTCCGCTGACCATTCGGGCGTTCTACCCGGTTCGGGCCTTCCCCGACATGGCGGCCGAAGATCAGCCCCGAGCGTATGCGGCGATGCGATGCTTCAGCCAGATGGCGGCGAGCGAACGATTTCAGATCAGTTATCCGTTCGAACCAGGAGATTTGGTTGCCTTTGACAACCGACGTATCCTCCACGGCCGATCGGCATTCGAGAGCGGCGGCAAGCGCCACCTGCGAGGAATGTACATAGATCAAGACGAGGTCCGCTCGACGGCCCGAGTTCTCAACCGCCAGCTCAGCAGCACCAAACCACCAACAACCACAAACAGGAGCTAAGCGATGTCAGAAAAAGTTCACGACGGCGTGTTCATCACCTGTGCCGTAACCGGAGGTGGTTACACCACCCACAAGTCGGACAAAGTTCCTGTGACTCCCGAAGAGATAGCCAACAGTTGCATCGAGGCGGCTAAGGCTGGCGCTGCCATTGTTCACGTTCATGTCCGGGAAGATAACGGAATGCCTTCGCGCGACATTGACAAATTTGCCGAAGTGGTCGAGCGAGTGCGAGCCAACGACACCGATGTGGTACTTAACCTGACCGCGGGAATGGGTGGCGATATCGTTCTCGGCGGTGTCGAGACGCCATTGCCGCCAGCTGTCGATGGTACCGACATGGTCGGAGCCACTGAACGAGTGGAGCATGTTCGACTACTCAAACCCGAAATTTGCACGCTCGACTGCGGGACCATGAACTTCGGCGAAGGCGACTACATCATGACCAATTCGCCGAGCCAGCTAGAAGAGATGGCCAAGCAGATGACAAACATCGGGACGCGGATCGAGATTGAGGCTTTCGATACCGGCCATCTAGCCCACGCCAAAAGCTTGGTCGATCGAGGCATAATTCCAGATCCAGTTATGGTCCAGCTCTGCATGGGGATCCCTTGGGGCGCTCCTGACGACTTAAACACCTTCATGGCCATGCGGAACAACATTCCGGACAACTGGACATTCTCCGCCTTCAGTATTAGTAGGAATCAGCTGAAGTATGTTTCGTTGGCTGCTATGGCCGGCGGAAATGTTCGAGTCGGCCTCGAGGACAACATCTATCTTGATCGAGGTCAGCTGGCATCTAACGGTGACCTAGTGGAACGGGCAGTCACAATTCTGAGCGCTCAGAACTACAACATTTTGACTCCGGCACAAGTCCGAGACAACCTCCAATTAACCAAGCATGGGTAGAGCCAGAAAACTAGAAGCCGAGAACAGGAATCTAAATGTCTGACTTCGAAGTGATCAAAATCGACAACGCGTCAGTAGTTGGCTGTGGGGTTATCGGTGCCGCTTGGGCCAGTCGCATGATCCTCAATGGCGTCGACGTTGCGGTTAGTGATCCGTCACCGAATGCCGAAGAGATCCTGAGTCATGTACTGGACAACGCCATTGCCGCCTACGACGATCTCGGTCTTGCTACTGATCGCCGGGGTTCTTATCGAATAGCGTCGTCAATCGCTGATGCGGTCGATGGCAGTTCATTTATCCAAGAAAGCGTGCCTGAGCGGCCCGACGTTAAAACTGCGGTGTTAGCCGAGATCGAAGCTGACGCTTCGGGTGATGCAATCATCGCATCCTCGACTTCTGGAATTAGGCCATCGACAATGCAAACCGGTATGCGAAATCCGGGGAGGCTTGTTGTCGGACATCCTTACAACCCGGTGTATCTACTTCCGGTAGTTGAAGTTGTGGGTGGGGATCAAACGACCATCGAGAACATTAACCGAGCCCGAGGGATCTACGCTGGAATCGGTATGAAGCCGGTTCACGTGCGAGTCGAGATCGACGCCTTCGTAGGGGATCGACTACTCGAAGCCGTGTGGCGCGAGGCGCTCTGGCTGGTTAACGACGGCGTTGCCACCACCCAAGAAATTGATGACATTATCACTCATGGGTTCGGGCTTCGCTGGGCCCAAATGGGATTATTCGAAACGTACCGAGTGGCCGGTGGCGCTGGTGGGTTTCGACACTTTATTGAACAGTTCGGCCCGACATTGGAATGGCCATGGACCAAGTTGATGGACACGCCCGATTTCACTCCTGAGCTTGTTGACAAACTAGTAGATCAAAGTGATGCCCAGTCGGGGGCGCACAGTGTTAGCGATCTAGAACGGACCCGGGATCGAAACGTGGTTGGCTTCCTCAAGGTTCTCGAGGCCAACAACTGGGGGGCGGGCACTACCATCGCCGAGCACCGTCGGGTGCAGCCGTAGCCGACGAGAACTCAGGTCCGGGTCGAGGTTTGGGCTAGTTACGCTTGGTCAGTACGTGACCGACCCAGGGGCCAAGCTTGAGGGAGTTGGCCACCTCCAACGGCTCGTAGGCACCAACGACCTTGCTGGCTTGCCCTGGCAGATATCCGCTAGTGATTACTCGACCCTCAGGCCCCAGCAATTTCACTACTGCTGAAGCAACCTCTTGGTGGGCAACCATCAAAACGTTGGCGACGACCAAATCAAATCGTCCTCGGAATTCGTCGATCAGCTCGTCTACCGGCGTGTGTCGACAATCAACGGCTACGTCGTTGCGGTCAGCGTTGTTTACGGCGATAGCCACCGCATCCGGATCGAGATCGATCGCCACTGTCGAACCAGCACCGATCATCATCGCCGCGATAGCGAGAACCCCAGAGCCTGTTCCTAAATCAAGAACAGTGTGGCCCTTCGATAGTTGTTCATCCATCGCATCCAAAATAAGGCGGGTCGTTTCGTGATCGCCGTGTCCGAACGACGCTCCAGCTTTGACCGAGAAAGAAACTTGGCCGGTGGCAGTTGGAACAACTACGTCGGAAACGTTGTCTTGGTCATGCCAATCTTGGTCGTCTACCGGTTGACACACAACGTCTCGGACCGGTTGCGTTCGCAGAAACTCGGCGGCTGTTTCGGCCTCTTGTTCAGACCCAAATCCGGCAACTATGTGGCCGGAAGATAACTCGCCAATGCCGTTGGTGCCTTGATCCCAAAGTTTGGACAGCACGGCTTCAGCTGACAGCGGTTCCTCGCCGGTCAGGGGCTGTTGTATCTCTATATCTGGAAGAAATCGAACTATCCATCCCACACTTATGGATCGTAGGGGCAACAATGGAGAAGTGTCTGGTACCGAAACAAATTCCACCCAAACTGAGCTGGCGCAAGGCATTCCGGCGAAACGCCTCCAAGGCGACCTTGGCGAAAGCCAATCGCCCCCGGTGCACGCCGCCATTGACATCGGTACTAACTCGATTCACATGGTGATCGCCCGCACCGTCGAATCTGGGGGGTTTGATGTTCTAACAGCTGAAAAGGAGATGGTGCGCCTCGGCGAGGGGAGTACCAATATGAAGGAGCTCTCACCGGCGGCCATTGAACGGGGTGTTGCTGCCCTTGGACGAATGGTAGGGGTGGCCGCCAGCTATGACGCCATAGTTTCAGCGGTTGCCACTAGCGCAGTCAGAGAGGCATCCAACGGAGCTGAGTTTATCAATCGGGTGCGGGCGGAGACCGGCCTTGAGATCGAAGTAATTTCGGGGTTCGAAGAAGCTCGACTTATCCATCTGGGAGTGCTGCAAGCCCTTCCGGTTTACAACAAGCAACTAATGCTCGTCGATATTGGGGGTGGCAGCACCGAGTTTCTTGTCGGCCTTGGAAACGAAGTCAAAGCAGCTCGAAGTATCAAACTTGGAGCTATTCGAATCTCCAACGAATTTTTTCCCGACGGCGACGCCACGGCAAAGTCGGTCAAGAAGTGTCGAAAGTATCTCCGCAACGCTCTGGCTGCGGCCGTCCACGAGCTGGCCCAGTTCGATTTCGATATTGCTATCGGAACATCGGGCACCATTTCTTCGCTGGCCTCAATTATCGATGCTCGAAGGGAATCGTCGGCGAGAGATCTAAATGGGGTCAAGTTCACTCGGCAAGAGCTCGACGACGTAATCGATCAGCTTGTGGCAAGCACGTCAAAGGACCGAACCGACCTGCCCGGTTTGGATGAACGTCGATCAGACATCATTACTGGTGGCGCCATTTTGTTGAGTGAAATCTTCTCTGCCTTTTCGATTGAGACGATGACGATCTCAACGTTTGCTCTACGAGAAGGGGTTCTTCTTGATCGGGCAGAAACGTTGACTGGCGCTAGTAATCGGCTAGCCGATCTGCGTCGAGCGAATGCTAGGCGGCTAGCTCAGCAGCTCGACCCGGATGCTCAGCACGCAGAAACTGCTGCCCGCTTGGCCTTACAAATCTTCGACCAGACAAAGGACCTACATAAACTGGGTCGCAAGGCTCGGGAATTATTGGAAATGGCAGCCATAGTTCACAATGTCGGATTGTTCATATCGCATGCGGCCCACCACAAACACACCTACTACGTTGTTAGGCACTCGGAGCAACTTACCGGCTTCACCGAACGCGAGCGCGAGCTCCTCGCGTTAATCGCCCGATATCACCGTCGAGGGCATCCAAGCTCCAAACACGCCGAGTTCGATCGCCTAAGCGAGAAAGACCAAGAAACGGTACGGAAGCTGGCCGGGATACTACGAGTTGCTATCGGGCTTGATCGTAGTCATCGAGCACTAGTGTCGGGGGTAGTCGTCAGCTTCGACAAACTGGCGGAGTCGCTGTCAATCGAGGCCCTTGTCAGGACAGGACAACTTGCCGAAGGTAAGTCTGACAACGGGCGACCTGACCAAGCACGACCCGATATCCAACTTGAGTTGTACTCAGCTCAGGAACGGTCTGATTTGCTTTCGCTAGCTCTTGGAATTGACGTGGAAGTAACCGGAGCTGATACGGACCACACCAAATAGAATGCCAGCGTCCGACCACGATCAGGCCGATTACTTTGAACAGTCCGAGTTTTCAATCAAGTTTGGATGGGGACCCAACGGTCTCCGACGTCTAGCCCCAAACGCTTCCGCTGTGGTGATAGTGGATGTTCTTTCGTTCTCGACTGCGGTTGATATTGCTCTTGGCCGGGGGGCAACGGTTTTACCATACCGGTGGCACGATGGCGGCGAGCATGAGTACGGCGCTAGCCACAACGCCTTGGTGGCAGTTCGATCCCCGACCGAAGGCAAATTCAGCCTCCGACCTTCATCACTCGTTACCATCGACGCCGGCAGCCGAATAGTTCTACCGTCTCCGAACGGTTCAACGCTGGCGTTTGGGGCCATTGAGGCCGGGGCTGACAACGTATATCTGGGCTCCATCCGAAACTCAGTAGCGCTGGCCGCCCACATCGCCGAAACTGTGTGGCCCTCTGGTTCAGAAAGTGCGCCGGTTCACGGCCCGGGCGATGAACCATCGATCGCCGTGATCGCATCCGGTGAGCGTTGGCGGGGAGCCACTGGCCCCCTTCGCCCGGCGGTAGAAGATCTCTACGGAGCAGGAGCTGTCATCGCTGGACTGGTTCAAGTTCTGGCCCAGAGAGGCCTGTCGCTTTCCATCTCGCCTGAAGCGCGGACAGCGATTGCCTCGTTCGACGACGCCAGCTCCAGTCCAGATGTTCTCCTAGCCCGACTTGAGACTTGCGGGTCGGGGCGGGAGCTGATTGATCGGGGCCACAAAGCTGATGTAGCGCTGGCGGCACAACATGGAATAAGTGGGGTAGTGGCCAAGCTGGTCGGGCCGGAAATTGTCGATCTTTCCAGGTTCGGAGTCTGAATTCTGCCAGCTTCCGAAACCGGGGCCCGGCCGCCACCACCGCCGCTTCGACAGTAACGAGCTTGTTCGTCAGGTTGGAAGCGCCAGCTGGCCTGGAACGGTTCCCGCTTCTGTTTTACGTGACTGATCGCACCCTTCGTGAGCCAGCAGCCATTGCTTGACCTCAAGGCCGTAGTAGTAGCCGCCAAGTGAACCGTCACTTCTGAGTGCACGGTGGCATGGCACCATCGGTGCAATCAAATTCCGACCACACGCACTTCCTACTGCCCGTACCGCTTTCGGTTTTGAGGTAGCAGCCGCTAATTCGCTGTAGGTCCTCGTTTCGCCCGGCGGAATATGGCGGAGCCCAGTCCAGACTTCTTGCTGAAGATCCGTTCCAGACTGTAGTACCGGGATGGTAGCTAAGGCTGAGATATCGCCGCCCAAGTAGGCTTCGATCGCATCATGAGTTTCACCAATACGCTTGATCATGATAGGGCCTGACTGGTCTTGCCGATCGCTAATGGGCAGTCGGTCCCATAGCTCATCGCCCGAGCAAAATCCGGCAGCGATGACGGTGAACTGACCGTTCCGGTCATCGGTCAAAACGGTCATCGCTCCAACTGGGGTTTCGTAACTGCATTCGTTGATAGTCACTTTGTGGCGCCTTTCTTAGACTGGTCAAGTTTGGACGTTCGCCAGGCCAGTAGTGCCGCGTATCCGCGCCACGGTTGCCAGCGCATTGATCGCTGCTCTAGTTCTTTCGTTGAAAGTCCTAGTGATTTCTTTAGCACCAAATCATCAGCGGGCCAGCCGTTAGGGTTGTTGAGGGCTCGCATCGCGATGTAGCCAGCGGTCCAGGGTCCGATCCCGGGCAAATCGAGGAGTTGCTGATATGTCCGGTCGGCGTCACTGGCCGGTGAAAGATCGATTCGGCCTTCAGCAACTTCGACAGCTAACGCGCCCACCGTGGTCCGGCGGCGAGAGGGAACTCCGAGATTGTCGAGCGATGTTGTCGCGATCTCGTCCGCAGTCGGGAACCCGGGTCGTAGATTCGGTACGGTCGGCCGATCGTGCTGGTTATCGACCAGGGCAATGAGTTTCCCCAGTGTTGTTCTGGCCCCAGCGACACTCACCTGCTGTCCGATGATAGCCCGGATCGCTACCTCGAACCGATCGAATGCCCCGGGCAGTCGAGGTACGAGGTTGGATTGAAGCCTGTCGGCTAGTAGCGGATCTTTGGCCAGGTGCTCGGTGACTGGTTGAAGGTCGGTGTCGATATCAGTGACTCGTCTAACCAGATAAACAAGGTCGGCTACTCGGTCGAGTTTGTCCAGGGAGCACCGCAGGGTTATTCCGGCGTTGTCGCCACTCAGCTCGATCCATCCGCCCGGCACTCCTCGCTGGAAGGTCGAAATATCGGGCTCACCGAGATCGGACGGCACCAGCGGAGCGGCAGGGCCGACTGCTTCAAGACCCGGAATAGCCCGGGCTCTAAAAAAGCTAAACAGTTCGCCCCATTGCGATTCACCTCGCGAGGTGAAGGTCAACACGATTTCGTTTGGGGCTTCGCCACCCCTTTGGCTTGGCTGAGACCGGAGAAGCGATGGGGGAGAATCAAACGTCTCCTTAAACGCATCATTGAATTGCCGAATGCTGCTGAACCCGGATGCAAACGCGATGTCGGTGATGGGCAGCGACGTTTGGTCGAGCAATATTCGAGCTGTTGTGAGTCGGCGAGTCCGAGCAAGTTGATGTGGGCCAACCCCGATGGCGGTTTGCAGTTCACGCCGCAAGTGACGTTCACTCACTCCCAACTTGGCCGCAACTTGTTTGACGCTGAGTCGATCTAGATCTCCCTGGTCAATAAGTTGTAACGCTTTGCCCGCTAAGTCTGCTCTGCGGTTCCACTCCGGAGACGAGGGTGCCAACTCCGGTCGACACCGTCGACACGGCCTGTAACCGGCTTCACTGGCGGCGGCCGCATGATGGAAAAATTTGATGTTTGACGACTTCGGCGTACGAGCCGGACACGAAGGCCGACAAAAAATTCCAGTGGTGGTCACGCCGGTGTAGAAACGACCATCAAACCGGCTATCTCTCCGCCTCAAGGCCTGGTAACAGGCCTGGTGGTCAAGCTGGCCACTGTCGGCTGCGGTCGATATGTTCACGTCACTAGTGTGCTTCAACCAGACTCGGATTCCTAGCGGAAAACGGACATAGCAGCACGCTCAATTTGGCCGTCAGCCCAAGCCCGTTCCGTTTGCTAAGACAAGCCAGAGCGGTACAGTGGCCTGAAAGGGCTACAAAGGTGGGTTAGTCATGTACGCCAAACATTGTGATGATGGGTCCGCGGGGCGCGCTACAAGACGCGTTTTCGCAAGCGACGCCGCCGTAAGTCGGTTGGCACGGCGGACCGCGGTTGCGGCGTCGGTGGTTGTTGTTGGAATCAGCGGTTCGGGCGGCCTAACCGCGGCGTCAGCGTATTCCTTCTCCGACAACGATGATGACAGCCAAGGGTTTAGCGATGATCTCTTCACCGGCACCGACTCCAGCAGCGGCTGGGATGCATCGCCGGACAGCGGCCTAGGCAGTGATTCGGGAACCAGTTGGGGCGGTGACTTTGATAGCGATAGCGACGGTGGTTGGGGCGGTGACTTTGATAGCGATAGCGACGGTGGTTGGGGCGGTGACTTTGACAGCGATAGCGACGGTGGTTGGGGCGGTGACTTTGACAACGACTTCGGTCGAACTGAGGAAACTAGCATCGCTAATCCAGTTGGCCATTCGGCCGACGAAGTAGAGATCGCCGTACCGGCCCGCCCCGGCACCCCGACTTTGAGCAATACGTCAGGCGACTCTGACGGTTCGAGCTCAACCGAATCGTCAAGGTTTGTCGAATCGGTCGAAGCTGAACCCGAAGCCGACGGTGGCGTCGACGCTAATGCTCCGACGTATAGCCATAGCTACGATGAGGTTGGCATCAATGTGTTTGCTCCCGGAGCTACGATCCACGGGACCCCCGAAGATGATGTGATCGAGGTTTTCGAAAACCAATACAACCGGACAGTCGAGATCAATGACGCCACGTTCTTCGTTCACCGACAACCAGGCGAAGGGGTTACCGTCTACGCTGGCAACGGCGATGACACCGTGGTGGGTACCGAGTTCGTCGACCTAATAAGCGGCGGTCAGGGCAATGACACCATCACCGGACTCGGCGGCGCTGACAAACTTTTCGGCGGTGAAGGAGCTGACACTATCACCGGCGACGCCGGCGACGATTTCATCGCTGGGAGTTCCGGCGACGACACCATCTTTGGCGGTGAAGGTAGTGATTTCCTTGAGGGTAGTTTTGGAGACGACAAACTAGATGGCGGCGCTGGTGATGATCATCTCTACGGCGGTAACGGCGACGATACCCTCACTGGTTCCGATGGCGCCGACTTTCTAAGTGGAGGCCAACACAACGACGAGCTGGTTGGCGGAGCGGGCAGAGACACGTTGTCGGGCGGACTTGGCGACGACACTCTAAAAGGCGGCAAAGGTAACGATGTTACGGTTGGCGGGCCGGGTGTCGACACAGTTATTGACACCCGCTTCGATCGCGACCGAATTATCACTGATGGAGGCGACAACATCGATCGAGGTCTTCTCGACAACGTCTCAACAGTAGAGTTCGACGAAAAGCTTCCGAGCGCTATCTCGATTCGTCAGAACACCCCTCCTGATGCTTACCAGCGGGTCACGTCCGATCTGGTGACATTGGCATCACTCGAATCAGGGTCGGCTCTGCTTGATCAGTTTGCTCTCAGCGACAACGAAACGATGATTACGGCAACCCCGGCGAAGATCTCAGATTCAGTTACCAGAGCTTGGCCAGGGCAACAAAAAGAGCTCGGGCTTGAACAACCTGAAGGAAGTCCTGGTGTGGGGGTTGACGTCGAAGTGTTCCTCGGCATGACTCCCAAACCGGGGCAAGTTGGATCGCCGATCGCCACGCTGGCTCATGAACTCAACCACGCCTTCAACATGAATCAAGGAACTACCGATCCGGGCAGGTCGGTAGAGGTCGACAAAAAGGGCGATCCGGTTTTGGCTCCGAACGGAGGCGTTGTCTTCGCCAATGATTGGGAAATGCAAGCAATCGGCCTGCCATACGACAAAGACAACAACGACGACGGATTTCCCTGGACTGCGGACGAGGATTTTTCCAAGGTTGCTTGGCCCAGTGCGTTCGAGGAGAATACGCAGCCCGCCACCGAAAATTCAGTTCGGGAGGAATTGGGGCTGCCACTTCGTACCAACTACGCCGACGGTCTCGGCCAGGCGGCCTATGACGTCGATGGCCTTCGGTATCGGCCGACTGAAGTCCAAGCGATCCCTTCAGGTATGGAATCGGTCGATTTGGACGTAGCGGCTGATGGCTCCCAGGGAGCCGCCGAGTTGCGGTCGAGCTTTAGCCAATCCGACGACAACGACACCGTCTCGACACCACCTAGCACGAGCAATGTCGACGCAACGATCGATCCGGTCGATACGAGAGCCAGCTGCGCCGATTCCGATGGTGACGGTTGGGGATGGGACGGACAACAAAGCTGTGAGCTCCCTGCCAGCAACTCAAGTCGTCCTCGGTGTGAGCAAGGATCGCAGTCAGACTCAGACGGCGATGGCTGGGGATGGGAACGAAACCAATCTTGCCGGGTTTGATCCCTTCCTGAGAGAGGCTCCGGCCACTAGCCTTGGTCAGCGGTAAGGACGGTCTTGCCCCGGGCATGGCCGCGACCCTGATGGTTCAACGCCTCTACTATTTCGCTGAACGGTAAGACCTGTTCAACTACTGGTCGAACGTTACCGTTTTCGACCAAGGCAGCTAATTCGGCTAAGTCAGTTGGGCTGATCTTGGCCGCGAACGGTGTAACCGGTGACCCGGGAGCAAGGGAACTCACCGCTGCTCTAAGGAGGTGCGGTAGCGGCCCCAACTTGGGCCCGCCTGGCATACCGGTAGCGACAACCAGCGTTCCCGTTTCGGTCAGAACTCGCCGAAACTCTGTGTTCGAATGGTTGCCAATGAGGTCGATGATGACGTCGAAGCGTTTGTCGCCTTGAGTGAAGTTGGTCGTGGTGTAGTTGATCACGGGGTCGGCGCCAATTGATGCCACCAGTTTGGTGGCATCAGTACTGCAAACGCCGGTCACCTGAGCACCAAGGGCACGAGCGATTTGAACGGCAAAGGTTCCTACGCCGCCGGAGGCTCCATTAATCAACACTTGGTCGCCGGATTTAGTCTTGGCGGCCCGCACAGCTTGGAACGCTGCTGTTCCTGCTAGTGGAAGGGTGGCTGCGTCGGTGAACGAAACTGTCTCTGGCTTGGCTGTAAGTTTGTCATCGCCAGCAACCACGAGTTCGGCGAAGGTGCCAGAGGGCAGCTCGGCGAGGATTTCGTCTCCCACCGACCACGAAGTAACAGCGGGGCCGACTGCCTCTATCACGCCAGCCACATCCCGCCCGCCGATCTTGTTCCGCGGGCTGCGTAGACCAAAAGCGAGCCGTAGGACGTATGGCAGGCCGACCAAAACCATCCAATCGGCCGCGTTAACCGACGACGCTTTGACTCGAACAACGACTTGGTTTTTCTTGGGAACCGGTGGTGGGATGTCGACAATCTTGACCACGTCGTCGGGCCTACCGTATCGCCGCTGTTCTACCGCCCACATAGCCGCTCCTCGGTCGGGTTTTCGTTTTACCGTGGCTCGTCGGCGACGACCAAGTTGAACTGTCGGGCTTCGACATCACTAATGGTTAGTGAGACGTCGAACACCGAGGATGTTTGAGGATCCAGCAGAGCACAAACCAGCTGTTGGTTGTCGCCGAGAACAACAGAGTCGCTGCCACAATCGATCGCTTCGCTGGACAGAGCCGAGCCGACAGTCTCGTTCAACGCGGTGACTGCCGCCTCTTCAAAGCTTGGCAAGGCCTCAGCTCTAATGACGTTTCTCGTAGTGAGCTCGATTTTCCCTTCAGGGTTGACCAAACCGTCTACTACTACGTTTTGTTGGTCGTCGGTCGTGGCGGTGCACTCGAACGTGGCTCCAATGGCGACGCCAGTTAGGTCGGGACATATCCCAGCCAAGGTTCCAACGCCAGCCTTGTCGGCGACCGGACCTGCAATCATCTCTTCCGATGCTCGACGTGGGGTTAACGCTTCCTCAGTGGCCGAACCATTGCACCCCACAGCTAGCAATCCGAGAAGGATCCCAAAGCTAGCCATGGCGATCCGGCGCATCGGCGCTGAACGTCTGTGGAGTAGGAAAGCCATGGTTGTCAGAATACTTCCTTTCTGGCGGCTCATCGCGGACTATATAGGCGTTGCTCTGCTTCTGGTTGGCGCATCCGCTTAGGCCAGCTCCTCGGCTACGGTAGCTGCCATGAGCACACCTGAGGGTTGGTACCCAGATCCAGCCGGTTCAGCCGGCCACGAACGCTATTGGAACGGTTCACAGTGGACCGAGGAGCTTCGACCTGTCGGAGCCGAAGCCGAGCCGCCCCCGCCGCCCCCGGCTGCGCCCCCATCAGCACCGGCCGGAACTTCGTCTCCGCCTCCGCCGGCTCCAGCGGGAGCTGTTCCACCCCAGCCAGACCAACCCAGTCCAGCGCCCCAGGCCGCCGATTCTGGTCAGCTAAGCGCAGACCTGTTCACCGACAAAAAGTTCGCTGAAGTCGGGTCTTCGGAACGAGTGGCGAAACAAAACGGTCGGATGCTAAAGGTAACTCTGGGCGCTGACATTTTGGCTCGACAAGGTTCGATGGTGGCGTACCAAGGCCAAGTCGACTTCGCATTTGAAGGATCAGGTGCCGCTAAGTTTGTAAAGAAAGCGTTGACCGGTGAAGGCGTTCCGCTGATGCGCTGCTCAGGCCAAGGCGAGATCTTTTTGGCCAATACCGCTTTCAAGGTTCACATTATTCATCTGAACGGCGCTGGGCTGACGGTCAACGGTTCAAATATTTTGGCCTTTGAACCTTCGCTCAATTGGGAAATTGAGCGAATCAAAGGAGCTGCCATGATGGCTGGCGGGCTATTCAATACCCGTCTTGAAGGCCATGGCTGGGTGGCTATCACGACCGACGGCGATCCGGTTGTCCTTCAAACAAATCAGCCGACGTTCGCCGACACCGACGCCGCAGTGGCCTGGAGCTCCTCGTTGACCACGACGCTAAACCGCTCGGCGAAAGCGGGAGCCTTAATCGGAAGAGGCTCCGGCGAAGCGGTTCAACTGAGTTTTGCCGGATCGGGTTTCGTTATTGTCCAGCCATCTGAGGGAGGGGTAGTCCCCCCTCATAGTCACTAGTTAGTCAGATCCCGAATCAGAATCAGTGATCGTGAACTGAACTCGACGTTCGTCTAAATTAACGGCGTCTACTTGTAGCTCGACTTCTTCGGCCAGAAGGCGGTCTTTTTTGGAGATGGACGAAACCACGGCCGGATCGGCAATCTGCACCACTGCTTTGTCTTTCCGGTCGTGAATGTTCACTACCAGCCCTCGGAACCGCTCGCCAACGCGACTTTCCAGAACCAGTGCTTCCGCTAAGTCGAGCATTGCTCGTTCAAGCGAAGATTCTCGTTGGCGGGCCTGGCCCATGAGAGACGGAAGTTCATCCAAGGCCTCAACCGCCCAGGACGGTGGCTTCTGGTCAGCGTAGAGAGCCAACAGAATTTCGTTTCCGAACCGATCGACTAAACGCCGTAGCGGCGCGGTGACGTGAGAGTACACCGAAGCTATAGCTCCGTGCTCGGCGTTGGACGGTGTTTCGGAAGAGAAGCCAAGATAGCCCGCACCCCGAAACACTCTCGTCGATTGCAACAGAAAGGTATTGGTCGCTGCGTTACCCTGCGTCAGGCTGCGAACAAAGTCTGGGTATTCCACGTTGTTGTCCCAGTCGAGACCAAGAAACTTTGCAGTTTTTCGCAATTGGCGAAGATCGTCGCGTCGAGGCGGCGGAAGTGTTCGCAGGATCCCGACTCCAGCATCGCTCATAGTTTGTCCGGCCACGATCCCGGTCAGCAAAGAGATTTGGGCGTTCCAATTCTCTACTGGGATACTGTGGTCGAAGGCTAAGTTGTAGCCAGTTGGAGTTTCGACAACTTCTTGAGCCGGCAAGTTGAGGCTGACACCGCCTCGATCGATTTCTTGTTGCTGGCGAAGTTTTCCGATCTCGGCTAGCAGCAAGAGAGGTTCATCAACGCCTGAATCGATTCGATCTTGGGCCTGCTGGTACGAGATAGCTTCTCGAACTTGAACGGTTGCTCTCTCGAGCCGCCAGTCGGTAGGCAGCCCGGTGTCGTCAAGGTCTATCGTCCAAAGCAAACTTGGCTTGTCGCTGCCAGGCAGCAAGCTGGCTCGATCTTCGCTGATCACCGGGGGGTGCAACGGCGTTCGCATATCTGGGCTGTAGAGCGTTGCTCCCCGTTTTCTGGCTTCAGCATCAAGAGCAGATCCAGGGCGGACGAAGGCTCCAGCATCAGCGATCGCATAAAACACACGGAAGCCTGAACCGTTTCGTTCGGCTGCGAACGCTTGATCGAGATCGGTTGCGCCCGGTGGATCGATTGCGACAAAGTGAAGATGGGTCGCATCGACCCTGGTTGTTGGCTCCGCGAACGACTCCTCGGCTTCGGCCAGAACGTTCTCGGGAAACTCGTTTGGCACATCTAACTCAGCCCGGACTTGGGCGAAACCTTCTAGAAACGACTTTGGAGTTCGGACTACGGCGAGTGGCATAATGCCTTACCTGTTTCGTTCGTTGTTCGGTGAGACGGAGGCCGAATCGTTTTCGGAACGTTCGCCCGGAGCGGTACTGCCGTACAGTCCTAGAGCGTCGGCCAGGTCATCTTTGATTAGGTACATTTCGTTTTCAGCTGGAAAGGCGCCGGTGCGAACGTCCTGAGCGTAGCTGGAAAGAGCGGCCACCTGATCTTCATAGGCCGTTCCATACCTTCTCACGAATCGAGGTTTGAACCGGTTCTCGAGGCCGATGATGTCATGATAAACGAGAACCTGGCCGTCGGTGTCGGCCCCAGCTCCGATACCAATTGTTGGAATATCGACCGCGTCTGTAATCATTTTGCCAACGGCGTTCGGTACGCCTTCAATAACCAAGGCAAAGCAGCCGCAGGCCTCAAGCTGTTTAGCTTCGTCGATCAAATCGTGCACTGCCTCGGCCTGGCGTCCTTGAATTTTGAAGCCGCCCATCACGTTTGATGACTGAGGCGTGAGTCCAATGTGGGCCATGACCGGAATTTCTGCGTTCAGGATGGCTTCGATCATCGGGATCCGTTTCGCACCGCCCTCCATTTTGACGCATTTGGCTCCCGCTCGTATGAGCGATGCCGCATTCGTGACCGTGTCTTCGACAGAAACGTGGAAGCTCATCCACGGCATGTCGCCAACTACTACCGCAGAGGGTTTCGTACGGGCCACAGCCGCAGTGTGGTACGCCATTTCTTCAATGGTCACGTGAAGGGTGTCGTCGTAGCCTGCGACCACCATGGCAACTGAATCGCCGACCAGGATAAGGTCTACATCGGCATCGGTGGCGACCCGCGCTGACGGGGCATCATAGGCGGTCACCATTACTAAGGATTGCCCACCATGACGACGCTTAGTCGCCCTGATGGAAGGCACCGTCCGTAATTCTGTCATCTAGGCTCCTTCGGCATTTTACCAACGTCGTTAAACTCGAACGGGGCGACCGTAATGCGCCGCCGATTAACCAGCTGCATCAACAAGCTATTATCGAAGCGTATTGAGTGAGTTCAAAGATAAGCGGGACAATTGTCAATCAGTCGAGTTTTACCAAGGTAAACAGCAACTAAGAGATGGGATGAGGGTCCAACTTCGTTCGGGGTGACTAACGTCTGGTTGTCGACCACAGCGGCATAGTCGAGCTTGGCCAGCGGTTCAGTCTTGATCATTTCGGCTATAGCATCCACCACGCCGCCTGGTGAAAGCGAGCCGGACTGGATTGCCGCTTGGCCAGCGTCGAGGGAGCGGCGCACGATCGTAGCGGCCTGTCGTTCGGCCGGAGACAGATAGCTATTCCGGCTCGACATTGCTAGCCCATCAGCTTCTCGGACGATGGGACAGCCGACAACTTCAACTGGGATAGAAAGATCCTGGACCATGGTTCGGATGATTGCGAGCTGTTGGAAATCCTTCTCCCCGAAGTAGGCCCGGCACGGGCCGATAATGTTAAACAACTTGCTCACTACGGTAGCCATCCCAGAAAAGTGGGTTGGTCGTGACTCTCCGTCCCACCGGTCGGCCAAATCGCGAATTTGGATTGAGGTCAAGACCCCGTCGTCGTGGCTTGAACTTTTGGGATACATCTCGGCAACTGACGGAACGAAGAGATAGTCAACCGAATGCTCAGCCGCCAGAGCAGAATCACGGTCGATGTCCGATGGGTAGGACGACAGGTCTTCGCCAGCGGCGAATTGAAGCGGGTTGACGAAGATGCTGGCCACCACTACATCGGTTTCGGCCCGGGCAGCCGCCATCAGCGACCCATGTCCGGCATGCAGGTAACCCATGGTCGGCGTGAACCCTATTGTTTCATCGTTCCGCCGGTGATTGTCGAGGAGGCTGCGAATTGCTTCTATCTCGTTTACCTGGGAAGGAACCATTCTAGGGAGGCTATGGGTAAGGCTCTCGCCCTGCCAACCTTGCTGCCTCTCGGGCCAGCGACATGTAGAGCTGGTGCTCGCTCTCGGGTAGAACTGAAAGGTGGGCGTCAATTGTTGATGTATCGCCGCGAGCTGCTGGTCCGGTTAGCGCCGCTACGGCGCCAATATCGCGAATGTTGTCAAGCGTGGTCGCCATTAGATTCCAGAGCGGCTCAACTGGAATCTCTAGTGCTGTTGCTACCCGCTCTACTTGGGCGCATAACGCAACCAGATGGTTAGCGGCAATTGCCGCCGATGCGTGATACAGCACCCTATGTTCATCGTTGATCTCGATAGCTCTACCCCCCAGAGCGTTAACTACGTCGAGGGCGACGGGGTGTCCAGCCACGGCGAACGTTCCTCCGTCGAGCAAACGATCGGCGCCTATTGTTGGGTCTGGCAACGACACCAACGGGTGGACAGAACCTCTGTCCTGATGGGGTAGAAGGGCATCAAGCTTGGTCGCACCGGATACATGCACGATGGCGGCGTCAGCTGGATTGATCGCTCGGGCCACCAAAGCAATGCTGTGGTCGGGCACCGCTACCAGAACTACGTCGACGCCGACAGCCGCCTCGGAAATGTCATCGGTCGGTCCGTAGATGTTGGAACAGACCCATCCGGACCGCTGGAGAGCGCTCACGAACGAGAGCCCGGCTCTACCGCCTCCTATGACTCGGAAAAGGGTCACGTCGCCATCCTAAGCTGGTTAAGAGCAGACGCGTCAGCGCCCAGCCGAACACGATTGTCAGACGGTGTAAGATCTACTAGTTCTGGTATCGCCGAATTTCACGACACGTTTGGCGGATGCACTGAGATAGTTAGCGGTTTTTGCCTAGCTTCTCTTCAACCCTGGTAACGGTCCGCTCTACGGCATAAAGCTCAGACTCATCCATATGGTCAAAGAACCAGTGACGTATATCTCCATGATGGCCAGGCTGAGCCGCAATCATTGATTGATGCCCAAGCTCGGTAAGTATCGCCCACAGGCCTCGTCGGTCGTCTTCGCACTCTTCTCGAGTAACAAATCCCACTTCGACCAATCGGTCAACGCGGTAGGTAAGACGACTTCGTGAGACCAACACATCCGCAGCTAGCTCGCTCATTCGTAAACGGCGACCCGAGGCTTCGGACAGTGCAAACAGAATTTCGAAGTCTGTAAGAGTGAGTTGCGATCGCTGTTGCAACTCGTGATCGAGGCGTTCCATCAATTGAACACTGGCTGAGAGGTAGGTGCGCCACGCTCGGATCTCGCGCGCTGTCAATTGTTCGGTCACAGATCTGATCCTACGACAGCAAGCATCGAGGTATTGGGTATTGCTACTAGAATCAACTTAAATTCGAAATCAAGATACGCCATAGAGTCTGTACTTCCTTGATCGTTTGCTGATATAAGCATTCTCACCAAAACGTGGCCAGTGGAGCCAAATTGACGACGATTGTTGACACAAACCGAGCGATTACTAGTTTCTTCCTATTGTTTTTGACACCGTAGACACCATGTGGTGGTTCGAGCGTCGATTGATTCGGAATACAACTTCTTGTTGCAACGTAGGCAAGGTTCGCCCCCTCGGCCATACGCAGCAAGAATATGTTGATTATCGCCCGTACCGCCGTCAATGTTGCGGTAATCCCGCAAAGTCGTACCCCCGTTCACGATGCCTTGTTCCAGAACGTGTCGGATAGCTTCGAGCAGTCGGGCTGCTCGCTCTTTTCCTACGCGGGTTGCCTTCGGGTTGATCTCGGCAATCCAGAGCGCTTCGTCGGCATAGATATTGCCGACACCGGCAATCGGACGTTGTGAAAGCAACTGGGTTTTGATCGCCCGCCTACTTTTCTTGAGATTGCCCCAGAAAACGGCATTGGTTAGCTCCGGGTCAAAAGGTTCAGGTCCGGCGTTTCGAAGAGTGGGAATCTGAGAGAAGTCGCCGCGGTCAGTGATTCGGATCCGGCCGAACCGTCGAACATCGGTGAACTCCAATCGTGTCTCATCGTCGAGTAGCCACCAGGCTCGGAGGTATGGATTATCGAGGCTTTGCTGGCCATCGGAACCGGGCATGGTCGTGTCCACGATTCGCAGAACGCCGGTCATACCAAGATGAATGATCAGATCTTGTTCGTTGTCGAGGCCAACTAGCAAGAATTTTCCTCGACGAGAGCAACTGAGAATTGAGTGACCAATGGCAGCTACTGCAGGAGTGAACTTGTCGGACCAGTGGGAATCGGCTTCGGTGATGGTCCGGCCAACAAGTCTCGGCTCCAGTTGGCGTCGGATCGTTTCGACTTCAGGTAACTCGGGCATGTGAGGCCTTCTTTTTGGCCCTTGATCGGCTTAGTTAGCTATTTCCGATGGCGGCGGCTGCGGCTCGGCCAGCGCCGAGAGCCCCGTTAATCGACGCATCCTGAAGGTGGTCACCGCAGACCCAAACACCGTCTATCTGCTGAACCCCAACCCGCTGATGGCCGATGGGATGCCGAGGCTGGCTTCGTTCAATTTCGTCAACCCGAATGATCTCCCAGCTGGCAGTGACGGGGCCGAACCACTGCTTTAACTTCGCCATCATATCTTCGACTAAATCAGGACGAATCTCAGGAGCCGACACGACTACCGTTGCCGCTCCGTTCGGAGCGTAATGCGGGCTGACGTTGCTCATTACCGCCAGTGAGTTAATTGGTCCGGTCGCTTCGCCGTTCAGCACGAGTACTGGATCAGCGATTGGCGCAACTTCGGTCTTGAGCCAGACGCTAGTCACCCCTCGCCAACCTCGATCGGTAACGCTGGTCAGATCGGCGGCCGCCGCCATGTCTGTTGCTACCAGCACCGCGTCCGCGACAACAGATTCTCCACTCTCGAGGACTAGCTGGTTGGGTTCGACGTTCGCGACCGGGCTGTTGAGGTGAATAGTGTCGTTAGGGAGGCCATCGGCAAGTTGGGTAGCGATCTCTCCCATGCCTAGCGCTGGTACTACCGCGTCGCCCTTGGCCAACATGCGGAACACAAATTCCAACACCCGGCTAGATCCCTGCAAATGAGGATCAAGGGTAATACCAGCGAACAACGGCTTCATGAAACTATTAATCATGGTTGAGCTAAATCCGGCTGCGGTCAAACGCTCGTGGGCTGTGACTTCGTCTCGAAGCCACAGTTCATGGAGCCCTTTTCTAACCACACTCTGACGGAACCGAAGAATTTTGGCTTTGTCGGCCACGGTCCCGATCGGCGCTCGCAGAGTATCCAACAGGCTAAACGGATCCCGGAGCGGGTCACCGATTCGATGCCGGCCTGCGCCCATGAAGATAAGGGCCCCAGGGTCGAAGGCCTTCAAATCGAGCTTGTCGTAGTCGAGTAAGTTCTGGGCTTCGGGGTATGCCGACAAGAGAATTTGGAATCCTCGGTCGAGTCGATGGCCATCAACCACGTCGGTTCGTACCCGACCGCCTGGACCATCCGATGCCTCGTAAATCGCGACGTTATGACCTTGCTCAACCAGTTCTCGGCTCGCGGCCAAACCACTAAGACCAGCACCCACTACTGCAATATCCACTGTTACTGTGTATCACAGTCAGAACAAGAACAGATACCCGAAGGTGGTTGCTAGCATTACCCACCGTCGGTGGCCTAGGGCTTGTCGAACTGGAATCGCTTAGTCTCCCTGCGTCTGTATTATCCGCGCCCGGCGGCTTTGTAGCAGAATGGCTGTATGCCCCCGGACCCAAAGACACTTGGCCACATCGTAACCCCAGCGCTAGTGGTTGATCAGAGCTGCTTTAACCGCAACGTGGTCAAAATGAGCGAGGCTCGACCGGGGCCTCAACTTCGGCCCCACGTCAAAGCATTCAAATCGACGGCACTGGCGGGAAAGTTGGCAGATGCCGGCCATGAGAGCTTTTGCGCGGCCACCGTTAGAGAAATCGAAGGTATGGCTTCAGCCGGACTAGACAGCGATTTGCTGCTCGCCAATGAAGTCGTCGACTACCGGCGGTTAGGCAGACTGGTAGAACGGGGCGCAGCAATTACCGTGGCGGTTGATTCGGATGCCACCGTGTCCGCCGCGGCCGATGGTGGCATCGAGCAGGTCTTGGTCGATGTTGAGGTGGGCATGCCTCGATGTGGTTGTTCGGTCGAACAGGCCGGTTCGTTAGCAGAGCTGGCCCGAGCAAAAGGGCTATCGGTTCGGGGCGTAATGGGATACGAGGGACACCTAATGATGGTCCGGGACCCGCAGGAGCGACGCTCCAAGGTTGAACGCTCGATGGAGAAGTTGTTGGCTGCGCATCAGGCGGTGGGTGGCGACATTGTTTCGGCTGGTGGAACGGGCACCTATGCCGTCAACACGTGGGCTACCGAAATCCAAGCCGGGTCGTATTGTCTGATGGACACGCACTACGACAAACTAGAGCTGCCGTTCGAGCAAGCGCTCTTCGTTCTGGCAACAGTTATCTCCGTCAGTGACAAGGGCTGGTTCGTGCTGGATGCCGGTCTGAAATCGATGGGAATGGACCACGGTGACCCGTCGTGCCCCGCTGGTGAAGTCATGTTCTGCTCCGACGAACACACAACCGTTACGTGGAGCAACGACGACGATGAGATGTCTAGGCCGAAACCGAATGTTGGTGATCGGACGGTTTTGATCCCAGCCCATGTTGACCCAACAGTGGCTAAACATCAGGATCTTTGGATCATCGCAGGCGACGAGCAGCCGATCGATCGCTGGAGTAGCGATGCGCTTACGGAATCGATGATCGTCGACCGGTGGCCAATTGATCTTCGCCACTGGTAACGATTCTTGGTGGCGACTTAACGCCCTTTATGCATGCCGTCGTCAGTGAGGGAGAGCTTCGGCCCATACTTCGGGGCCGGACCGGATGATTTGGCCAACCGAATTACCCGCCATCGGTGACCAGAGTAGGGAGCGAGCAATTCAAGCATTCGCTCATCAGTACCGCGGGGCTCTTGGGCCAGGGCCCAGGACACCGTATTGGGAATGTGGAAATCTCCGACTGGCACAGCATCGGCATCGCCGTAAACAACAGCAGTCACCATTGCCGAAGTCCACGGCCCAATGCCACGTATCCGTTCAAGTCTGGCTTGAATTTTGGTTGAATCGGCGTCGTCGAAGGGGATCCGGCGCATCTCACGGGCAACCCGGATCAGTATTTCGGCTCGTTTGCGTTCGACACCGAATCGATGAAAGTCGTGATACGCCATCTGGCCGACGTCTTCCGGGCTTGGCAGAATCCAACCTTGTCTTGGTCCTGGAGCCGGTTCGCCGAATTTGCGGGCTAGTAGCCGCCTGGCCTTGACCGCGTTGGCCACTTGAACCTTTTGCCCGAACACGCCACCAACTATGGCGTCCCAAGGTCGATCGGTTCTGGCTAGCCTAAATGGCCGTTTTCGCCACTGCTCAAGTACGAAGCCTGATGGCTCAAATCCGGTCAGATCATCATGCTGGCCTAGCAAACCCGGAACTTGATGAAGCAGCCAATCGCTTCCTGCTCCCCAGGCCTCAGCTTCGATTTGGACGTCGCTGACTCGTTGGATGTTGAGCGTTCCGGGCCCGTCGGGGGTTCGAGTGCTCCACCAAGTCTCGGTTGGTCCAACCATCACCGGATTTTTGGCCCCCCGGATAGTGTCGACCAGATTTAGATCGGGGGCGATAGTGAATGAGCGCCGAGCCACTGACTCACTCTAACCTTCCCACAACGAGGACAGTAACGAATCAACGTCTTGTTCCACTCCCACCGTCTTCAGGTCGGACTTTGTCTGCTCGGGAGATTGGTCGATGGCGACTACTTCGTCGAAGTCCGATCGGATCGGTTCCAAAAATCGACTTAGGGGAGCTAACAGGTGTCGATCGTCCTTAGCGAATCGGTTGACGTGAAATCGGAGCGGATAGCTAACCGTAAGCTCGGATTTCGCTCGGGTTACCGCGACATAGAGAAGTCGTAGCTCTTCGGCTAGTCCATCGGCAGATCCGAGGGCCATGTCGGAAGGTATGTTGCCGTCGGCAGCATGAAGCAAATAGACGGAGTGCCACTCGCAACCTTTGGCCGAATGGATCGTGCTCAGGGTGAGCCAGTCGTCATCGAGGTGAGGGGCTCCAGCGAGATCACCGGTTCGGGCCGGCGGGTCAAGGGTCAACTCAGTAAGGAACCTGCTCCGAGATGAGTAGCCCTTTGCCGTTGCTGATAGTTGTTCAATATCGGCTAGACGGGCAGCAGCGTTTTCATACTGGCTGGGAAAGACCGCTTCGCATACTTTCTTTAACCGGTCGATTTGTTCGGCCACGGTGGCACTGGCAGCAACGGCAGATCCAGGTTGGCTTTCAGCTTCGTCGCTGGTTGACCGGTTGTTGGAACAGCACCAACCCAGCGCCGATCGGAGTTCATCGGCTTGAGTCGACCCTACGCCGGGCACTCGCCCAATGCCGTCGATGAATCGCTGAAGGGAGTTGGCATTCGATTTACCAACTCGCAATTCGCCAACTAGTCGGCGAACAGTCGCCGGACCAACTCCGTCGAGAGTGGCTAGCACCCGGCGCCAGGCCAGCTCATCGTCGGGGTTCTCCAAGATCCGGAGCATGGCGAGTAGGTCTTTGATATGAGCGGCTTCGAGGTATTTGAGTCCGCCGTACTTTACAAATGGAATATTTCGACGAGCTAGTTCCAACTCAAGCCCATCGGAATGATGACCGGCTCGGAACAAGACTGCTTGGTCACGAAGCAGAACGCCTCGTTCACGGGCATCCAAAATTCGATCAGAGACTGATTGCGATTGTTCTCCCTCATCGGCACAGCAAAGCAAGGACGGCGCTTGGCCTGAGTTTCTCGTCGACCACAGTTGCTTGTTGTACATGTTTGAGGGACCAAACGAATCCCGAGGTGGTGAAGGTTTGCCAGTTGTAGTCGCCGGGCTGAATAGGTCATGCTGGTTGGTCTGAGCGTTTTGAGCGGTGGCGGTTGGCCGTATTTTCGACTCTTGTATCTTTGGGGCCTGGGCCAGCACTCCGTTGGCAACGGTCAGGATTGGCATCGTCGACCGATAGTTCTGCTCCAAGGTCACAACTTCAGCGGTTGGAAACGTCGAGGTGAATTCCCACATGTTGGCGACAGTGGCAGCTCGAAAGCCATAGATTGCCTGAGCATCATCGCCAACAGCGCAAAGTTCGGTAGTCGGTCCACACATGCGTTGGACTATTTCGGCTTGGATCCGATTCGTGTCTTGATATTCGTCGACAAGAATGTGATCGAACAGGCAACGCAGTGCTTCTCCTATTGGACTGTCGGTCAGGCCTCGCCAAAAAAGTAGGAGGTCGTCGTAATCCAACACATTGTTCTTTCGCTTGGCTTTGGTGTAGGACCTAAACAGAACACGCAGTTCGTCTTGGTTCTGGGCACACCATGGAAAGTCTTGTTCGAGAACTTGGCCAAGTTTAGATTGGGTATTGACCATTCGGGAGTAGATCGAAGCGATGGTTTGAGCTTGAGGGAATCGTTTACCTCGTTCACCAAAGCCTTCGTCGCTTCGGACCAGACCGAAAAGGTCTATCGCGTCACCGTGATCAAGAACGGTGAAGCCGTCGACCAAGCCAGCCGCTGACCCGTAGTGACGAAGCAGTCGGTTGGCCGCACTATGGAAGGTACCGCCCCAAAGCTGGTTGCTAGCCCGATCATCGAAGCTGCCATCGACCCGACGCAGCATTTCCGCGGCGGCTCGACGGGTAAAGGTCAGAAGAAGAATTCGGGCCGGATCAACACCAGACTCAAGCAGGTTCACAACCCGGGCGACGAGGGTTTTGGTCTTACCAGTACCTGCTCCTGCGACAATTAGCAGCGGCGCCCCTCGATGAACAACAGCTGCCCGTTGCTGGTTGTTGAGTTCGGGGTTCTGTGGGTTTTTCGAGTCGCCGCTGTGGGGGAGGCGGACGTCGGTTAAGGCGTTGAGTTGCTCCGGGCCGTGGGCGCGTTCGAGCGGCGGTTCTTCTGGCATCTACCAAATGTACTGAGCTGCAGTGACAGCAAAGGTTGCGGTCTGCGAGAACGACCTAGCCTGTTATTCGAGAATATTCTCGACCAGAAACTCGGCCCGACGCTGCTGGGCGGCGACTGACTCGTCGTCGACTTCTGATGCGTCTTCTTCACCGCGGGGGTCGAGCACAATTTGGCTCTCCGGAACGCCCTTTGCCGTCATGTACCGCTTGATTGATTCGGCCCGATCGGTTGCGACCTCAAGGTTGATTTCCTCGGACCCAACCGCGTCGGTGTGGGTAGTGACCGTCAAGGTTCCTTGAGGGTTCTGAATCATTAGCGACACACCGAGATCGAGCAGAGGCTTGAACGGTTCAGCGATCTGATCGCTGTTGAATTCGAACAACACCACTTCTTCCACGTAAATTGGTGCCTTCTCAGCCGGATCAAATGGTACCGACGGGTCGATCACATATTCATCAACCACTCGATCGGGGCCGACTACGGCGGCCGCTTTCCCTACCGCTAGATCGGCAATTTCTCGTGTTGGCATCGTGCCTTCGAGATAGACCAAGCCGTTACGAAGCGTCGCCCGTCGAGGGGCGACCCCACCGTTCGGGTTGGAGCTGTCGTCTGCGTCGGGAACGGTTACCACTTCGGCATCGTCGTCAGACTCAGAGCCAGTCGCAGCGTCGTCGACCATAGCGTCGTCTTCGGCGATGACGGAACTGTCATCGCCGCTGTCAACCACCGTGGCGTCAACGGCAGCGCTGTCAGTAATTTCTTCGTCTAGTCCAGAGGCGGAATCCGCTGCGGCCTGCGAAGTCGGTGCTGCTGGAGCTGAGGTAGTAGCGGCTTCGCCTCCAGTCGTGGTTTCACCCCGGCCGATTGTGCCAACGTAGTAGCCGCCAGCTCCAAAGAGAAGGAACAACGCGATCGCCCCGAGCACGATAAGGGCAGTTCGGCCACCCTTATTGCTCTTCTTTTGGGGCGGGTTGGCGAACGGTTGTTGCGGCAGTTGCTGGGCCGGTCGCTGCTGGTTAACCGGAACGAGCTGGGGAGGTTGACCCGGGCCCTGTTGAGGTTGTCGTTGGTCCTGAGTCGGAGCGGGAGTTGGTTGCCGACCGTCTCGGGAGGCTAGCGGCTGGCGCGCCCGCGGCTGAGCCGATTGTCGTGATTGCTGATTGGGCCGATTCGGTTGTTGACCAGGAGGTTGGGCTGGTTGTTGGCCGGGAGGTTGGGTCGGTTGTTGATTTGGCGGTCCGACGCTTCGGCCGGCCCAGTTCGGCAATTGATCTCTATTGCTCACGTTCTCTCACTCTCATGGGGTCGGCGCCACCATCGAAATTTCAGAGTTCCTTCGTTAGATTGAGCCTACAGGGTTCAACAATGATCACTTTGTCACCTCTGGACCGGCCGGACCATCCAAACTTCAGCGATGTGATCTATTTTTTGGCCTAAACAGGCTTCTTTTTCGGCTGGTCATCGCGAACCTTCGAGCCAAGACACAGTCGGCCGCAGGAATCGAGTTGATCAAAACTTCGTGATGTTGAAAAGCTAGAGAGAAGTTTGTCTGTCGAAAGGCCAGAAAGTTCTGAACGCCCGAGCCTTAATGTCCGAGGATGGAACAGGCCCGAGATCCCGAGAGTCTCTCGACCCTTCACGGTTGTCACCCATCAAGAAATAGTGGTCGGCCGGAATTTGTATGGCCGGCATTTGCTCGGCATGGGTCGAATCGAGATATGGCTCGTTCAACTGGCTGCCATCAATAAAGATGATGCCGTCGATGATTTCAATCGACTCTCCCGGCAGACCGATGACGCGTTGAATCGCATCGAACGAAGCACTGCCTTCTGGCTCTCTCGATTCGAATACGACGACATCGCCACGGCTCACATCTCCGAACCGGTAACTAAATTGATTCGAGATCACTCGGTCACCGGCAGAAATCGTAGGTTCCATTGCTGTGCCCGGAATGTAGTAGTGGTCGAACACTACTGCTAGGCCGATCAGAGCGAACACGCCGAGTAGCGAGACCAGGACGAGCGCCTTTATTCTCCTGCCGCGGCGCTTGAGCCGCCGAAGATGCCCACGGTCATCAGCCTCAATTGTCTGATCATCGATCAGACTTTTTTGGAGCCGTATTGTCGAATCGGGTGTCGCCCACCGTTGTTGCTGTTCCACCACGCTTCAACAATAGCACTTGGGAGCAGCCAGGGAATTGAGCAAATGACAATATTTGGAGAATGTCCTAGACCAAGGGCCATGGCCAACGATGGCCGCCGGTGTCGTCTTCAGGGAATACTTGTTCGGCTACCAAAGCACCGGCCCGAGTCATCATGGCATCGGTTTCGAGTCGGTCGAGGAGACAAAGTAATTCTGCCGGCGGACCATCTTCCACGAACTTCGCTATCGGCGCTAGGAGATCAGCGGGAACGGGATCTCCCGCATAGTCCCAGATGACCGTCCGTAACTTGAACTCGGCATGGAAGGATAAGCCGTGGTCTATGCCGTAGATCCGACCGTCCTTTCCCAGAAGGCAATGGCCCGACTTGCGGTCGGTATTGTTCCCGATGAAATCGAGAAGGCAGAGCTTCATGAGGTCAATTTCACTTACGCCCTCCTCATGCAAAGTAAAGTAGTGCTCGCTAAAGTCGGCGTCGACGAACGCTTGCATGGAGCCCTCGCCCATTGGCCCAGTCACGATTGTTGTGGCCGGAACCACATCCCATCCAAGCGCCGCCGCCAGCCGATACATAGCTACTTCACGCTTGTACAGATCGGGCGGGAAATCCCAGAGCGGCCGTTCGCCTCGCCCCGGTTTGTAGATCGCCTTATGCGATCGTTCATTCTCGTCGCTCACCGTCACCAACATGGTTGCGTTTGAGCTGTACGGCATTCGGCCTTCGATCTCGATCTCGCCAATCTGAAACAGATCGATAAGTTCGTCAGCTGGCAGGCTGAACGCCGGAGTTACGGTCATGGCAACGACGTTAGTTTAGGCGGGGGCAACTGTGGCCATCCCGGTTGAGTGGTTGCCCGCACAGTCGACACGGAGGGCGACCCCGGTTCATCAGAGCGTCAGAGGTAGCTATGAAGTTAGCGGCCGACTCGACATCAACATGAGCGCGAATACGAGCGCCGACTTCGTCATCGTCGAGAAAACCGGTGGATATATCAAGGTCATTGTCGAGCTCGGCGGCCTCATCCAACTCGACCAGTTCTTCAATAACAACGATTATCTGAGATGCTGCTTCGTCGATACCAACGGCGATTTGCCCGACGGTCCACTCGGATAAGGCAGGCTGTTGAAGCTCGACAGGTTGAGCCGTCTTGGTTGGAGACGGTAAATCCTCGAGCACCCCTTTCAGGAACTGAGCCAACGCTTTAACCTGCTGTTTCTCTAGCTTGACGGCCACCACACTCGTGGCATCACCAACCTGCAAATAAAACACGCGTTCGCCCGGGTCGCCGACCGCCCCTGCGGTGAAGTGTGTTACTTCTCGAAATTCGAACGATTGATTCATATCAGAGAGATGGGTCGATTCTGCAGCTACGGGTCTTGAGTACTTCTATTTGGGTTGTCTCGAAGATTGGGTCGGTGAACCTGGATCGACGAACTAACTGGGAACTAAGGCTTTGAGGTCATCGCCCGATGAATTGACGCCCAATACGATTGGCCCGGTCGGTCCATAAAGCACCGCCGACACTGAACATGGGCCAACCACAATGCGTTGAAAGAGATCGAGGTGGGTTCCCATCGCTGCTCCGATTGCAGCCTTAATTGGGTCAGCGTGAGAAACAGCAACGATGGTCTGGCCTGGATGAGCGCCAACAAGTCGGTGAACGCAATCGACCATTCGGGTCTGCATTTCGGCGAAAGATTCGCCGTTGGGAAAACGAAAGCCACTTGGGTAACGCTGGACCTGTTCCCACTCTTTTAGTTTGTTCAGTTCGCTGAGTTTGCGTCCGGTCCAATCGCCGAAGTCTGCTTCGAGCAATCCTTTCTCGACCGTTACTTTGTGACCGAGGGCTTTAGCGATTGGCGCCGCCGTCTCGCGAGTTCGCTCCATCGGCGAGGCGTAGACCGCTTTGACCTTTTTAGTCCCAAGGTTGGCGATCCGCTCAGCCACGTGGCTTGCTTGCTCTTGGCCAAGTTCACCCAGGTGTAGGCCCTTAGCCCGTCCGGGCAATACCTGACCAGTGGTTGGCGTTTTGCCGTGACGGACGAAAAGAACCAATGTGGGTTTTTGGCCTGGTTTGATGCCAACGCTTGCTTTTTTAGTTCCAAGCCGTTTGGTTGTGCCCTTTTTGGCTGCTTTCGCTGTGACCTTTTTCAAAGCGGTTGGAGTTAACCCCGCTGACTTTGACAGCGCTCGTTCCGAAGCTTTGGGGGCAGAACGGTTGAGGTCGTTTGTCTTTTTTGTCTGAGAGCGTGCCATTAGTTCAAACCCTATCTACGGTCGACCTAACTATGGTCCGAAAGCGTAACTCTAATGTCTCGGCCAAACCAAGCGGTCGTGCTGCTGACAGCCTGCAGATTGTCTCTGATGAGGTCGCCGAATGCGAAGCATGCCCTCGTCTGGTCGAGTGGCGGGAGAAGATTGGTCGGGAAAAGCGGGCTGCTTACAACGATTGGACGTACTGGTCACGCGGAGTTCCGCCCTTTGGCGACCCCAAGGCAGCGGTAGCGGTGATCGGACTCGCTCCGGCCGCCCATGGCGCCAACCGGACCGGCCGCATGTTTACCGGCGATAGATCTGGCGACTGGCTTTTTCGGGCCCTACACACTGCAGGATTTGCTAACCAGCCATCCAGCACCGATCGAGACGATGGGCTCACCCTAACTAACGCCATCGTCACCAGTCCGGTCAAGTGCGCGCCGCCTGCCAATAAGCCAACAGTCGAAGAACGGGATAGGTGTCGCCCCTTTTTCGATCGGGAATTGGCCTTGGTTAATCCCAAAGTCTTCGTCGCCCTTGGGGGCTTCGCCTATCAAGCCCTGTGCTCCTATTTCGAAATTCGACCTCGACCAAAATTTGGACACGGAGTTGAAGTTCCGATCCCGGATTCTGACCAGATCATTCTTTGTAGTTACCACGTCAGCCAACAAAACACCTTCACCGGTCGGCTAACCGAGGACATGATCAACGCTGTCTTTACTAGGGCAAGAGAGCTTTCCAATGGTAAGTTCGAATCGTGACACCTCGGCGCCGTGAACCATTAAGTGAATCACTACGCGAATCATCGGATGGGCCCGTTTCGACATCTCGGACAGTGCCAAACCGACTTGGTGCGGTCATCGTTGCCGCCGCTCTGGTTTTGGGGGTCTCAGGATGTGGCGAGGAGCCGGTTGAGGCCTTTACTCTCGATAACAAAGAGGGTTTCATGACCGCTTGTGTCGATTCTGAGCTTGACTCCGAGTTATTGACAGCCGTTTGCGGGTGCGTTATCGAAGAGCTGGAGTCGTACGAATACGAAGAGTTCGAATCGCTAGATGCTGCTCTGGTTGAGAATCCAGAGGCCCAGCTACCAGCCGCAGTTACCGATGTGGTGGCAGACTGCTTCATCGAAGCTGCTGAACTTTAGTCTCGGCAACTTCTTTCACTACAGTGAAGGCTTGAGGCAAGCAAATGTCTCCGGAAAGGTTCGGCATGACCGACACTATCGATAGCTCACCAACCGACAAGCCGAAACCACAGCGGTGGACTTTTCAGTGGAAAGAGTTGTACGAAGAAGTAATTTCCTCTGGACTTTGTACCGGCTGTGCCGGCTGCGTAATCGCATGCCCTCATGATGTAATCGGATACAAGCACGAGCCCGGCGCCTACAAGCCCTTCCATCTCGAAGAAGAACTTGGCTTAACCAACTGTGCTCACGGCGAGAAAGGCTGCACCTCTTGTACCCGGGCGTGCCCCCGGTTTCGATCTTGGGAAACCGAAGCGGATGAGCACCTATTCGGTCGACCTCGCAATGGCGACGAAATGTCGGGAATTTACAAAGACATCTTGTTGGTCAGAGCCAAAGAGGACAAAATTTATGATGCCGGGCAGGACGGTGGTCTCGTTTCGGCCATCTTGATCTGGTGTCTTGAGAACAACATTATCGACGGGGCCCTGGTCTCAATGCTCGAAGGCGGCGCCGGCGGTTGGAAGGCGATACCGGGCGTGGCCACCAACGCAGAAGAAGTCTTGGCTGGCGCTGGAAGTCGGTATACCTATTCAGCAAACACCATGGCCTACGACGAGGCTCGAGCGCGAGGGCTAGAGAACCTGGCGTTGGTCGGAATGAGTTGTCAAACATCGATTGGTCCGGTTATGTGGCACCGCAAAGTGGGCAAGGTGTCCAAACCAATCAAGCTAAATATCGGGTTGTTGTGTTCCAAGAGCTTTGACGATTCGCTTTTCCACGAGTTGTTCTATCTGAAGTACGGACTCGCCACCGAAGACATCGTGAAGATGAATATTAAGGGCGTCTTCCAGGTTTGGATGCGCAACGGTGACTACCACGAAATCAATCTCAAAGAATGTCATGCCTGGACCCGCGAGGGGTGCAACCATTGCCCTGACTTCGCCGCTGAGCACGCCGACATCTCCACCGGCGGAATCGGCGATGAAACCGACTGGACGCTAACTGTTGTTCGAACCGACTTAGGTCGAGCCGTTATCGAAGCCATGATAAAAGATGGGGTTATAGAAACTCGCCCTGGAGACGATGATCCGGGAGCGATTAAGCTCATGCACAAGCTGGCGGAGAAGAGCCGAAACCGTTGGCCCGAGTGGGCTAACGGCGAGGCCCGGGTTGGGCTACCGAACCCGACGGTTAAAGCTCGCTCGTAGAGCTAACCACTAATCGTCGGCTGAGACAGTCCGCTGTGGGCTTGGGCGCTCAGGTGGGGGCGCCCCGTTTCCTTTGGTGGCGCCGGTCGGCGGTTTGGTTCCGTTGGTTCCCGGTAGGTGTTGGGGGCCGGCGAGAACGTCGGCGATTCGCTGAGCCATCAACGTTGCGTAGTCGTCGGTAATCCCGATCGGCGTTCCATCGATTCGCTGGCCGAGGTGATTGGTTACGTGGCAAGTTCCGTCGTCATTAATGGTTAGTACCGTTCCGCAATATGGCGGTAGATCATCGATGGTTTCACCGATGACGATTAGACCGATCTCGTTGTCTTGAACCGCTTGTTCGTCGAATCCGGCCCCTTCGAAATTCTCCATGCCGTCGGCAATGGTCACGCAGTAGTTGGCCGATCCGGTCGGGAACATCGACGGTGGCAACTCAGCTGTCCATCGCCAATCATCGGCGTTTCCAGTTCCAGTTGTTACTGAGAACTCGAGATCGCCCGGAGCGCTCAATGAAGCGAGAGAAAGGAGGGCGAAGCGAACACATGAAAGAACTGCGCTCCGTCGACCGACAACCCCCAAGGGGCCAAACAGCAGGTTGGCCGTTACGGGCACCCACGGTAGACAGCTCAGCTGGCTGATGGGGTCGTGGAGGTTAGCTGGGATCTTGCTTGGCTCGTCGAAGCGGGGCTCCCACGGGATCGAGGCGTAGGCAATGGCGAATCGGGCGAACAGCGGATGATCAACAGCTCGTTCCCACAGCCCGGGGTCGAGCCGTCGTAGCCTGCTTTGTAGCTCTTCAGGGTCGGGATGATGATTTCGCTGTCGTTCTGCCACTGCGGAACGAGCCCGACGAATCTCTTCGAGAAACTCCCAGGATGCCGGATCAAGACGAGGGCTTGGCGTGCCGTTTCCCGATTGGCTAAGGAGCGAAGATAACCATGACCCGTCGGCCGCTAACGCCGTTCCCTCACCGGATGGAAAGTCAGGCACAGCAATAACTTTCGGAGACCGGCGAGTGGCGTTCACCTGACGAAGGCGGGACGCAGTTGAAACGGGTGGCCGTGGAGGGCGAAGCACGAAGCATGCGGTCTCGACATTCAACACGACGTTGCCAACCTGGGTTGGCTGAACGACCTTTACCTCATCAAGGTGGGCGGGAGCGGTACCAGGGATGAGGACCACATCGTTTTGATCGTTGATGGTGAGCGTGAATCCATGCCCCCCGCCTGATTCGCTGAATTCGAACGAACCGGTGTAGAGGTCCATGGTGGAGCCAGCGGTCAAGCCTGCAACCTGCCGCATATGCAAAACAGGCTCGGGGTTAGACACGATGCGGGCTGAATGATCGGGCAAATGGACAACGTTCGGTGTCGGGTCCACCGGATTCCCAGATTGACTCATCGTTTTGCCACCTTCCCCGTTCGGCAACCCTCGGCGAGGGTGAGTAGACAACAACCATCAGTCTAAATGGTCAATGATGTTGGTGAGAGGCTAAACCGGTCTGGCGGCAAGAATTTACCGAAATCGCCAAGTTCGAAGCACCGTATCTGCGTCATATCCCCCCAATATCGAGCATTTGCTGAAATTTTCTTCATCGAGGCCAGGAACTTTTGGCCCGTTGGATGTTACTTCCGATTGGTGGAGGCCATTAGCAATCTCCGGGGAGGGTCCATGGTTGAGTATCGGTCAGTCGGGGCTGCTAGCCCGGGCCGTTCTGCCAGTTCGCCGCGTGGAACAGTTATCACTCGATACTTCCTTGCGGTCGCGGTCGTCGGCTTCTTCTTCGGATTCCTTTTCGTCGATCTCCAGCCCAGAGAGCAGTTTACTAACCGAAGCTCGGCTGGTCTGATTGGCTCTGCTGTGGCTGACGGGCTGGGACCGCACCTGTCTGAGGTTCGAGTATCCGATGGGGTTAGAGACAATTCGATCGATGGGAAACGCTCGATCTGTCGCGAGCCGTCGATCGATCTCGAAGGTGGAGTTATCGAGGCTCCGTGGTTTTCGGCCTCAACGTCGGGGGTGGTGATCGAGCCGGGAGCCCTGGGGGCCAAAGTCTTCTTCGCCGAGGAGTGGGGTGCTTTCACAGTGGCCGGATCTCCAACATCGATTGCGGGCTGTAGCCAGATTCAATTCTCGCTGGCGGCGTCGGCGGACAATCCGACATTGGTGTTGCATTTAACCGGGGCCGAGAACGAAAGTTACGGTTCCGTCGTGGTTAATCAACCCGAGTTTGTCGCAAAAGGGAAGATTAGTTCAGTACCAAGAAAAGTGACTGTTCCGTTGAGGTTGTTCTCGGTGCCGGAGGGGAACGTTGCTGGCATCTCGCTGGTCAATGAAAGTGGGGTACGAGATCTTTCGATCCTGATCGACCGGTTTGAGTTTTTGCCGGACTCCGCCCTCGACACCGGATCGATCGTCGGTCAAGCTTCCGCTGATCAGTCTGGGGCAACCGCACCCAAAACCGAAGATCGGCCGGTCGACCCATCGCCCTTGTCAGCCACATCTTCGAGCAGGCTCGATGAGAGCGGAGCGGTGGCGTGCCAAACCATCTTTGATCAAAATTTGTCGTCTGAATGGCACCATGCCTCGTGGGGGTTCTCACTATCCGAGGTTGGATCAGAGGCGAGGATCACGTTCCCGAACTACTGGGGCGCACTGTCGTTCCAAAGTCATGGGCGGCCGGTCGATGTTAGCCAGTGTCAAGATTTGCGGATTCAGATGTCCGCATCAGCCGACACAAGCTTCGTTGTCCAGATCCAAACTGTTGGGGCCACACCAGCGGGCGAAGCTGTCGTTGAGGTTGGCCAGAACCCCGAAGAGGTTGTCATACCCCTGGACACATTCGGTTTGATCGATAGCAAAGTAACGCGGGTTTCGATCGTCAACCAGGCGGAGATTGAAGGAATCGAGCTGACGTTGATTGCGGCTGCGTTTACCGACTGAGGCCCGGGATCGAGCCTCAGTCGTCAACGTTCAACGCCAGTCAGGCGGCGTCGTTTTTCTTATGGGAGAATCAGTGAGCAACGTCGCCGACGACTAGTTCAGGCGTCACGTTGGTGTAGTTCGGCACGTCACCCATTACTGCCGCTCCGTGTTCAGCCATGGCCGAGTCCCATGCGTCCTTACTGGCAACGGTGCACCACCCAATAGCGGCCCACGGGCCGGAACTAACGGTGGAGGCCCCCCACCCAGTGCAAGCATCACCAAGGGCATTGGCCAACATCGGCATGTGTTTCTCACAGTAATAATCCATGTCGAATGAAGAATCGTCGGTTTTTGGGTACAGAATGTGGACTGAGATCATCCCGATAGCGTCGCACAAACTCTTCGGCTCGGCAATTTTCTCTCTTACTAGTTTGCTTAACACTTGTTTGGATATCGAGATTCTGGTGTGGTTGGTTGAGAGCAAAGAAGCAGTTCGTTTCCCGAACGTGCTGGTTTGGGGCACAATGGGTCTACCGTGTCTTCCTCCGACGTTGCCTCCGCCTTTGCCCGCTTTGATCGTGGTGCCCGGCGTGAACTTATCCAGCTGACCGCCGAGTATTCTTCGCTTACTGCTGAAGACCAAGGTGGCTTGCTTGACGGCTTAGCTGAACGGGCCGCTCTCGGTTCTCGGGATGCGCTCGATGTTTTGCTTGAAGTTGTCGACAACTTCCGATTGGCGGTGCCTTCAGTTCGACGTCTTGTCGCTGACGATCACTCCGTTGAAGAGATCGCTCAGGATGTGCTTGTTGCGATTGCCCGATCGATATCGAATTTTGAGGGCCGGTCAGCGTTCCGGTCGTGGATGTATGGGGTCTCCCGCAATCAGGCGAAACTCTTTCTACGCGGTCAATCTCGTCGACCAGTGCCGGTGGAACCAATTGACCAAGCTGGGGTAGCGATGCATCTCAGCTCACTCGTGGCTCGGCGCGAAACGCTCGACAACACGATCCAACTGTTGCCGCTGGTCTATCGAGATGCGGTGGTCTTGCGAGACGTTGAACAGCTAACGTACGCTGAGATCGGACAACGACTCGGTATCGAAGTCAATACGGTGCGATCAAGGATCGCCCGAGGGCGAGCTTTGCTCTCAGTCGAACTAGCTTCATAGGTCCAGCGAGTTCATTGTTGTTGTTCTAACTGTTGGCTTATCTGTTGGTCCGTGCCGCTAGTACTGATTGGTGTGGGCTATAGGCTGAGGTCATGGCTGATCTGAGCGGAACGAGGCTCGGCCGCTTACAGATCCACGAAGTAATTGGAACTGGCGGCTTTTGTTCGGTGTACCGCGCCTACGACGAAGGGTTAGATACCCTCGTCGCGGTCAAAGTGTTAGCTGAAAACCATAGTTTCGATGTTGAAGCGCGTGAGCGGTTCCTTGCTGAGGGACGCCTTTTGCGTCGGGTAGAAGATCCGGCTGTCTTGCAGGTGTTCGACGTTGGCGAAACGGCGAGTAATCAGCCCTACTTGGTCTTGCAATACGCTCCAGGGGGAAGCTTGGCCGATCGTCTTTCGTCCCCAGATGTCGTGGTTGACTGGCGAGATCTTGAATCGTTAGCCGACGTGATAGCCGGTGCCCTTGGCGCACTTCACGACGTCGGCATCGTTCATCGCGATGTTTCTCCATCCAACATTTTTATTGCCGGTGACGTATCCCAACCGGACGATCTCGAACACCGAGTGATAGGAGACGGTGAGCGTTTTGTGCTTGGCGATCTTGGACTAGCAAAGGATGTGGCTCGATCGTCGGGGGTAACGGTTGGCGCCGGTACGCCGAAGTTCGCCTCTCCCGAACAGATGCATGCCACGGCCTCGGTTGGCCCGGTTGCTGATGTTTACGGGGCCTCGGCTTTGGTCGAACACATGGCGTCCGGCAGCAGGTACGAAAATGAGATTCGTCGACGAGTCGAGCCAGGCTTAGCCGAGGACCCAACAGATCGGCCTCAAGATATCTCAAGCTGGCGCGATCAGCTCGGCGACTTCTCAGAGCTGTCGAGCGAATCGTCGAGCAGTACTCAATCAGCCACCCAGCCCCCGGGTCGTCGACGTCAGCGCCCGACGATGGTCGGACTAGCTCTGTTCACGATTGGGGTCGGAATATTCGTTGCGGCCATGTTGATTAGCCGCCCGACGAACCTTGATGGTGATCTGGTCAACAGCGCATCCTCGGGCGATGAGGCTGGCCAGCTAGTTATCTTTGCTGACGGTTTAGGGGCTGGATGGTTCGACGCATCGTGGAGCACCGTTGACAACCTCGACCCCGATTCAGGTGAGATCGAAGTCGAAGAGTGGGGGGCGTTATCGGTCGAACGGGGAGAGGCCCAGATGGTTGCCTTGTCTAGCTCAGTCCTGGTTGAGCTTGAAACTATCGAGCCAGCTGATCCAAATCAGGCTCGGATCGCGGTTCGAATAAACGACGAAGAAGGTCGCCAATTGAAACCTTGTCTTGTGACCGGTTCCAACTTTAGTCGGGTCGCCGACGGGCGAATTGAGGTTGCGGTGCCCTTGGATGAATTGGGCTCGACCAACGGTGGGGTGAGCAGGGTTAGCGTCTTGGCCCAAGGGGCTGGCCGGCTCCGGTTTCGCCTACATCGTCTCTGGTTCGGACCGACGCCTAGCTGGGTAGCGGCAGACGCAACCTGTGCTGAACGTTAGTCTTGATCGTGTTGCGGGTGGATGTTTCTGTCGGCCTTATCGGGACGATCCAGGGCTAGCGGTTCCCGCTAAGCCGCCCGGTACGAGGATGCGCAGATCAGTTCGGACTTGATTGTGTCAACAAGCGCTTCCACCGCCTCGGGCCGTTCCCCTGGGACGGTCCGGATAATTTGATTGATCTTCGGTAAGGGCTCCATGCTTGCCGACGGCTTCCACTCGACTACATCACCCCCGAGGTAACGAGCGCTCATCGCTGCCACTCCGATGCCGGCTTCGACGGCCGCTCGAACGTCGGCCGAGGTCGCCGCGGAGAAGACTGTTCTGTGCTTGATGCCGGCTCGGCTGAGGATGTCGTGAGTGAACTCGTTGTAGTAACAGTGGTGGCCGAAGTCGAGAATCGGAACAACTTCGCCATCGAACGACTCGGCCGCGGATGTGACGAACACTAAATCTTCGGACCATAAGACGATGTCGGTGGACTGCACACCCTCATCTTTTACCTGAAAGATGGCGACATCGATCTCACCATCGGCAACCCACTCGGTCAACGCCCCGGTGTGGTCGACCGAGAACTGCACCTCGGTTCCTGGGTGCTTGCGACGAAAGGCTCCGAGGATCGCTGCGATCTGCTCCATATCGATCTCGCCGTTGGAGCTGAGCGAGACTTCACCGGCCAGGTCTGAGCTCGATAGTCGGGCGGCCGCTTGATCATGCAACTCGACCATAGCTCTAGCGTCGGGCAGCAAGGCCCGCCCCGCTCGGGTTGGGCGAAGTGTGTGCCCATCGCGAATTAGGAGTGGCTGTCCGGCTCGTTCTTCGAGTCGTTGAACCTTCCGACTTACAGCGGATTGACCCATGTGGAGGCGTTCGGCTGCTCGAGTCATACCTCCGCTATCGAGAACGGCTAGTAGAACTCGTAGGGATTCAATGTCGAGGTTCATACCAAAACCGTACCCGATACCACGATGACAAACTGGAATATAAACCATCTGATTATGTCGCTGGCGCATATCACGTTGGGGGTGGAGAATGAACTCATGACCGATCAACAGAACCCCAACTCAGTGTTCGACCCGAAAGCGTTTCGCGAGGCGATGGGTCCCGGATACGGCGTGGCGTCGTTCCGAGAGCAGGCAGCGTTCACCGGTCAGAGCGCCACAGCAAGGCAATCGCTGCCGCCTTCGGATAGTTCGCTTTCCTCAAAGCCTGCTGCGAAACGTCGTGTGAGCGCTCATGAAACCTGGCTCGTGTCGCTGCACCATCAACTGTTGCTGCGGGTGGATCACTTGTTTGAGCGCAGCCATAGTTTCACCCAAACGCGGTTGTCGAAGTTCGAAGATCCTCAACCAGTTCAGACCTGCTGCTAAGCGTTAGAAACCTCTGCTTACAACGTCGGCAGCTGGTCGGGCATCAACGCGGTTCCGCTTTGCCGTTGAGCGTCGATTAAGTCCCGATCGCAGGTCCAACAAAGATACTCGGAGTTGGTTGACACGATTGAAAGTTGGGTGCCCCGTGATTTCTCGATGACTGCGACCGGCGCAGCGTAAAGATCTCCTTGGCCACATCGAGCGCAGCGCCGCTGCGGGTCTCGATCCCATTGGGTTGCACAGGCACCGCAAGTAATTCGTATCAGCGCCTCGATTCGTTCGCCTTGTAAATCATCAGTTTCACGGCACTGGGGGCAAGCGATTTCATCGTTGTGGGCCTTAGCCGATGCGGGGCTGTTGGCAGAACCGGGTTGTTGTTGATCTGGCTGTCCAGATTGGGGAGCAGGATGTGAACCCATAACTGGCAATTCTAGGGGCATTCGGCGGCCTCAGAATGCGATCGACGCCCCGACGGCCGTGTTGTTAGCTAAGTTGACCTTGTGGCCAAGAGTTTCACCCTTTCGTTCGATGGCGATGAGCAGCATCAGGGCAACTCATACCCCGATGACCGAAGCCAGATCCAACCCGACCGACCGAGGATCAAACGTCGACGGCCATTCCGCAAGATTTTGCTAGTCGGATTGCTGCTACTGCTCGTCGTGCTCGGTTGGGGGCTGTACCGCTATTCCAGGATTTCCTCGATTGATGTTCCTGGGGTTGAACCGGCGGGGACGGGCCAGACCGCCAACTGGCTTTTTGTTGGAACTGACACTCGAGATGAACTCGATCCTGGCGGCGCTGACGCAGAGCGTTTCGCTAACCAGGGGGTGGAAGGCAAACGAGCTGACACGATCATGATCGTCCGAGTGGACCGGGTAACCGGCAACGTGGATATGTTGTCGATCCCGCGAGACCTTTGGCTACCTTTAGTTCAACTCGATGGATCGGTGGGCGACAACGGTCGGGTGAACGGAAGTTTCAACGGCGACGGTGGTCAGCAGCGGCTAGTGGCGACCATCGAGCAGAATCTCGGTATCGAGATTAACCACTATGCCGAGGTCAACTTCGTCGGATTTCAGGAATTGGTTAACGCCATTGGGGGCGTAGAGATTTGTGTAGATGGGCCGACCCGTGACCAGCTTTCGGGGCTCTCAATCGAAACCGCTGGTTGCCACCTGCTCGACGGCAATCAAGGGCTGGCTTTCGTTCGTGGCCGCAACGTTGAGACCTTTATCGACGGACAGTGGGTACTGGACCCAACGGCCGACTTTGGTCGCACCGCTAGGCAGCGCCTGTTTCTGTCGGAGGTTTCAAAAAGTGCAGCTCAAAATGTCGGGCCTGCGTCGCCGCTGACGCTCGATCGACTAGCTAAGGTCGCCGGTGAGCACTTGCTGATAGAAGACGGTGCCGGACCAACCGACATGGCGAGACTAGCCAGGAACTTTTCGGCAGCCGACGAAAGCCAAGTCATCGGTCATAGTTTGCCTGTCGAGGACTTTCGAACCTCGGGAGGAGCGGCAGTGCTAAAACTCAAAGAGGCTGAAGCTCAGCAGACGCTAGACATCTTTCGGGGCTAACCACCACATGAACCCAAACGGCTGTCTTGGCCGGTTACAACGATGCTAACAGAGCGGCTGCTATCGCCTGGGCTGACCCATCATCGGGGGTGTATCGCCGATCGGCGTCAACTGGTGCTTCATAGGGGTCGTCGATACCGGTCATGCCGGTTATTTCGCCGGAACGAGCTTTGCGGTAAAGACCTTTGGGGTCTCGCTGTTCACAAATCTCGAGTGGAGTATCGACAAAGACTTCGATGAACGGAAGGTCCGCCTGGTCATGCATCTGTCGGGCCAACTCTCGACCGGCCCGATAGGGGCTAATCAAAGGAACGACCGCAACCACACCAGCATCACAAAAGAGTCGAGCGACATGGGCCACTCGGCGAACATTTTCGTTCCGATCGGCGGCGGAAAAGCCTAGATCTCCGTTCAAACCGTGACGAAGGTTGTCGCCGTCGAGAAGGTAGGCCGGTCGGCCAGCCTCAATGAGCTGTCGTTCAAGCTCAACTGCGATCGTTGACTTGCCCGACCCAGACAGCCCGGTCAGCCAGACGGTGCAACCGGAAGCCTGGGCGGAGGTGCCGATAGCGGACCACCGATTGGCTCGCTCCACTGAGCTCGCGTGCCAAACCGTATTCTCAGTCTTGGTCATAGAGCCAAACTACTCGGTCGCTCGAATCATTCCAGCCCCGACGGTGACGTTGGTAGCTTCGTCGACCAGGATGAAGCTGCCAGTGGTGCGATTTCGTCGGTAGGTGTCGGCGAACAGCGGTTGCGTAGTTCGCAATCGGACTCGTCCGATCTCATTGAGGCTGAGAGCGGTGGCTCCCTCATCGCGACTAAGCGTGTTGATGTCTAGTCGGTAGCGGAAATCTTTCACTACGGCTCGGGCCCACCGGGTTGTGTGTTTGATCGCCAACTTTGAGCCCACGGTGAGCTGAGAAGCCTCAGACATCCAGCACACCATCGCTTCGAGATCTTGAGTAACGTCTGGTTGGTTGTTAACTCGACAGATCATGTCGCCTCGGCTCACGTCGAGCTCATCCTCTAACAACACGGTGACTGACATTGGCGCATACGCCTCACTCAGTTCCGATCCGTCGGGGGACAGGACAGCCTTGATCTTGGAAGTGAAACCGGAAGGTAGGGCAGCAATCTCGTCGCCTGGTTTCATTACGCCACCAGCGATTGTTCCGGCATAGCCCCGAAAGTCGTGGTGCTGTTTGCTTTGGGGGCGAATCACGTACTGGACCGGGAAGCGAGGGTCGACCATGTTTCGGTCTGACGCAATATGAACCTCTTCAAGGTGGTGAAGTAGTGTCGCCCCTCGATACCAATCCATGGTGGCAGAGCGGTCGACGATGTTGTCACCGTGTAGGGCCGAAACCGGGATAAAGGTCAGGTCAGGAACGTCGAGTCGGGTTGCGAACTCAGCGAACTCTTTGCGAACCGATTCAAATACTTCTTGGTCATAGTCGACCAAGTCCATTTTGTTGACCGCGACGACCAAATGGGGGATGCGGAGCAAGCTGGCGATGAATGCGTGGCGTCGAGATTGTTCGATAACCCCTTTGCGGGCGTCGATCAAAATGATTGCAAGGTCGGCGGTGGACGCCCCAGTGACCATGTTTCGGGTGTATTGAATGTGGCCGGGGGTGTCGCCGATGATGAACTTTCGTCTCGGCGTTGTGAAGTACCGGTGGGCTACATCAATGGTGATGCCTTGTTCTCGCTCGGCTCGAAGTCCGTCAGTTAGCAGGGCCAAGTTGACGTGTTCGTCGCCTCGGTCGTTGCTGGTCTTTTCAATTGACTCAAGCTGATCTTCAAAGATCGACTTTGAGTCGTACAAGAGCCGACCTATGAGCGTGCTTTTCCCGTCGTCGACGGAACCGGCAGTTGCTAATCGGAGTAGATCCATTAGAAGTAGCCTTCTTTCTTGCGGTCTTCCATTGCTGCCTCGGCTGTTCGGTCATCAGCTCGGGTTGCCCCTCGCTCAGTTATACGAGTTGCCCCCACTTCTTCGATGACTTGATCGATCGTGGTGGCAGACGACTCGACTGAGCCTGTGCAGGTAGCATCGCCGATTGTTCTGAATCGGACAAGCTTGTTTTCAACCACTTCGTCTTCATCGGGAGTAAGGAACTCGGTTACTCCGAGCCACATACCGTCCCGCATGAACACGTCGCGATTGTGGGCGAAGTAAACGTGGGGCACTTCGATTTCTTCATCCCGTAGGTAATGCCAAACATCTAACTCGGTCCAGTTAGAGATAGGGAAAATCCTCATGTGCTCGCCCGGTTTATGCCGACCGTTGTAGAGGTTCCAGAGTTCCGGCCGTTGTCCTTTCGGATCCCATTGCCCAAACTCGTCTCGGAAGCTGTAGACCCGCTCTTTGGCCCGGGCTTTTTCTTCGTCTCGACGGGCGCCGCCGAACAGGGCATCAAATCGGTGTTCTTCGATGGCCTCAAGCAACACTGGTGTTTGAAGACGGTTTCTCAGCGCTCGTGGCCCGGAATCTTCAGTGATCTTGCCGGCATCGATTGCGTCTTGAACCGACGCTACGATCAAGCGGCTTCCAGTCTCGGCCACGGTGCGGTCTCGGAACTCAATAACCTCTGGAAAATTGTGTCCGGTGTCGACGTGCATGATTGGAAACGGAAGCGGCGCCGGAGCGAACGCTTTCAAAGCCAGATGCAAAACAATGATCGAGTCTTTGCCTCCCGAGAACAAAAGCGCGGGGCGCTCGAACTCAGCCGCTACTTCGCGGATAATATGGATGGCCTCGGATTCGAGGTATGACACGTGCGAAAGCTGAGTTTTCATCGAGGGTCCTTAACTTGTATCCCTACGGCTACACCGTTAGTAACGGCATTGTTTGGTATAAATTTAGGGCCAGAAGCCCTGAATTGTGTGCAGGGACACCAACCATTGGACCTAGCTTGCAGCAAATTGGTCTGAGGTAGCAAGGATGTGGCTGATCCGGCGGGTGCTCCGAACAGCAGACGTTCGACCGTCGGATATCTAACAATCTAACTATCAATTGGCGGTCTAGGTTGCGATACTCGAGCCAGTTCGCAACCTATGCTCAGGTTCGGCTCATTGCGCGTCGATGTAGCATCAATGTCTGATCCAGTTGCTACAACATTTGACGGGCCCGCGGAAGATCCGTATAGCGATCGAGTCTCAGGGGGGATGGCTACTGCCGATAGCGAGCCTCAACCGCAGCCCCAAATTGCTGACGAGGCTCTGCCAAGCGGGTTTCTGGAGGGACACAAGCGGTTGCTATTTGTTTGCTCGTCTGGTGGTCACCTGTCGCAGCTGTTGCAGCTTCGACCGTGGTGGGTCCATCACCAACGTCGCTGGGTAACATTCGATCTGCCTGATGCTCAGTCGAAGTTGCAAGACGAAACCCTAATTCCGGCCTACCACCCAACGACAAGGAATATTGTCAACATGGCCAGAAACGGTCACTTGGCCCAACAGGTGCTGCGTTCCTGGAAGCCCGACGTTGTGATCTCCAACGGCGCAGGCGTTGCCTTTCCGTTCTTTATGGCCGCTCGAGCACGTCGAATCCCAACCGTGTATCTCGAGGTGTACGATCGGATCGATTCCCGGACGCTCACCGGTCGATTGTGTGAGCCCTTTACTGACCGATTCCTGGTTCAGTGGCCCGAACAGCAGGCGCTTTACGCCGATAGTCAACTTGTCGGACCCCTGTATTAGCTGGTGTTACCGATTTGCCTAGCTCGTATCGAGACTAGGCAAATCTTCTGGTCAGGTTGAGGTCGGTTCGTGCCGATACAACCTGTATGTCGGCCGGTAAGTCTCTCATCGTTGTATCCGTAGGAACCGATCATCATCCGTTTGATCGCTTGATCAGGTGGGTTGATAGCTGGGCCACTGGCCATCAAGACGTAGAAGTTGTCTTGCAGCGGGGCACCTCAGCGCCGGCTCAGAACCTCGCTTCGACTGAACTGATTCCTCACCCCGACTTATGTGAGCTGTTTGCCCGTGCTTCAGTTGTTGTAAGCCACGGTGGGCCTTCAACAGTGATGGACGCCCGGATGACTGGTCGGCTTCCGATCGTCGTTCCTAGAGATCCTGCTCACGGCGAACACGTTGATGAGCATCAGCTTCGCTTTGCCGAACACCTACGCAAACACGATCTAGCCCGTATCGCTCTGACCGAACCGTCGTTGGTAGCGCTACTTGAGGAAGCTTTGGCCGCTCCCGACGATTTCACCGTTCCGGTCGACGCGTCGTCAATTTCGGGGATAGTCGAATTCGGCCGAGTCGTTGATGAGCTTTTGAACACGAAGACTCCGCTATTGCCAGCTTCGCCGGCGGGGGCTGAACAGCTCGACTCGGCGACATCTCAAACCCAAAATAACTAACGCAGAGGACACGAGCCATGACCAAAGACCTCGATCACCCCGAGCCTGATGCCGCCGAGCTGGTTGCCGACGACAATGGTGCCGTCGGCGACTCGGTCTCAGTGGTAATTGCCACTCGTGACCGCCCTGAACTTCTGAAGCGAGCCTTGGCTGGGGTGGAGGCTCAGCGGCACTCCGATCACGTTGAAGTGGTGCTGGTATTCGACCAGTCCGAGCCGGACCATTCGCTCGAGGTCGAGCGGGAAAATTTTCGGGTCGTCGTAACGACCAACAGCCGAACCCCAGGCCTAGCTGGCGCTCGAAACAGTGGAATAGACAAGGCTTCAAATAGCTGGATTGCGTTCTGTGACGACGATGACCAGTGGTTGCCAGGAAAGCTTCAAGCTCAATTCCAGGCGCTCGCAGAGCTTCCGGAAGCCAAAGCGGCTTGCACTGGAATCTTGATCCGCTATGAAGGCGCTGATACTCCTCGAATGCCAGACCCCGAAAAGCTTACGTTCGAAGGGTTTATTAAGGACCGTATGACCGAGGTCCACCCCTCGAGTTGGCTGGTGGAGAAGGCGACCTTGGTGGAACAAATCGGCTATGTCGATGAAGAGATACCAGGCGGATACGCCGAAGACTACGACATGTTTCTCCGCACCGCTCAAGTTTGCCCAATAGCGGTTGCTTCTCAGCCTCTTGTTCGGGTTTGGTGGCATGGCGCTTCTTTCTTTTTCGAGCGATGGAAGATGATCGATACTGCGCTTGAGTACCTGGTTGAAAAGTATCCAGCCTTCCAAGATCACCCCGATGGCTTAGCCCGCATCCGGGGCCAGCAGGCGGTAGCGAAAGCGGCGATGGGTAGGCGTAGCGACGCCTTTAAGACGATCGCTTCCACCGCTCGAAGCCGTCCAACTGAGAAGCGTCTGCCGCTAGCGATAGCGGTGGCCGCCGGTTTGCCCGCCGAGACAGCACTCAAAGCGGCCCACCGATTCGGCAAAGGGATTTAGTCCCGCTCGGTCGGCTGCCGGTCAACAGTTACACAATGAAACCGGGCGGTTTGTAGGCTGAGCAGATGTTCGGACTCATTACTGGTAGCGGATTTTACGACATCGTTGAATTGCAGAACAGAGAGAAAACGGTTGTCGACACCGCGTATGGGCCTCCGGTAGAGGTCACAACCGGCACCTGGCACGGACACCCGGTCTGCTTCTTACCTCGTCACGGCACCGACCATACGATTCCTCCCCAGGCCATCAACTATCGGGCTAACGTCGCCGCCCTCCGATTGATCGGAGCAACCAAAATTTTGGCGACCGCAGTCAGCGGAGGCATCCGATCCGATCTTGGACCCGGCACGTTCGTCTTGATCTCCGACTACATAAATTTCACGTCCGGTCGGGCCGACACATTCTTTGACGGCAAGCCGCAAGACAGTGCCGCCGGAACAATTACTAGCGCTAATTCCGGCGACAGTCCACTCCGAGTTGTTCATACCGATATGACAACGCCATACGATCAGAACCTGCGGGACACGGTGAAGCGAGCAGCCGAACTCGAATCGGTACCGCTCAAAGACGGTGCCGTCTACTGCACAACCAACGGACCTCGCTTCGAAACCCCGGCCGAAATCGCCATGATGGCAAAGGCCGGAGGCGACCTGGTTGGCATGACTGGCTACCCAGAAGTGGCGTTAGCGGCCGAAGCCGGTATTCCATACGCTTCGATCGGCGTGGTTTCCAATATGGCCGCCGGACTCGCACCCGAGTCTTTGTCGGTGCCGGAGATAGTTGAGTTGATCGAACGCCAGGCTGAGCCGCTCTATCGATTAATCGGACAAACCGTCCGACTCTCGAGTAACGCACCGACCGAAAGTGATTCCAATGTCAGCTGACCCTAACTCAGAAGTGGTGCTCGGTGCCCCTGTTCGTCGGCTGATCGGTGACCTTGTTTTGTCAAGCCAACCGGGTTCGGTGTCCAACGGTGCACCGCCTATAGAGCTAATCGCCAATGGTGCGATCGATATCGACGAGGTCGGACGAATCGTGGCGGTCGGATCAGAGCAAGATCTTGCTCCGGCCGTTGGCGCAGTTGAGCGGGTTGGCGGGCTCTTAATGCCCGGTCTAGTCAATGCCCATGCCCATTCGCCGATGACGTTGCTGCGGTCGGTTGGCGATGGACTGCCCCTCCAGCGGTGGTTGCACGAAGCAATTTTCCCCCGAGAGGGAAAGTTGACCGCTGAGGACGCTTGGTGGGGGATGGCGCTCGGTTCGGCCGAGATGTTGCTCGCCGGTGTGACCACGAGTTGTGAGATGTATTGGCATGAAGCGGCGATTGTTGATGCGGTGCACACAACTGGGGCCAGGACGGTGGTTACGCCCGCCATTATCAGTGGCCTGTTGCCCAACGGCGACATCAACGGTTGGGTGGCCAAGGCGCTTGAATTTCATGCCGATCACCATCGACCTGAACGACGAAGCCACGTCGGGTTTGCCCCCCACGCTCTTTACAACGTGACTCCCGAACACTGCGGGGCCATAGCTGATGCGGCCAAGTCGGTTGACGCAATTCTTCATATCCACTTGGAGGAGACAACGGCGGAACGAGATGAGATGGCCGAGAAGTATGGGCGGTCGGCCACTCAAGTTCTAGCTGATGCCGGGGTTCTCGAGGCCAAAGTCTTGGCGGCTCATGGTGTGTGGCTTAGCCAAAGCGATATGCGGCTTCTCGGAGAGGCAGGGGCATCAGTTGCCCACTGTCCACAGTCGAATCTGAAGCTCGGCTCCGGTGTTGCGCCGACCCCGGCGATGCTAGAAGCTGGCGTCCGGGTTGCTCTTGGCACCGATGGGCCGGCCTCCAACGACGATCTTGACCTTTGGGAAGAGGTCAAGCTTGCACCGTTGCTAGCCCGAGGCGTGGCTCATGACCCTCAAGCAATGAATGCGGCGACGGCTCTTGACTCGGCGACTCGTTCGGCTGGCATCGCGGTAGGCGTCGAAGACATTGGTCATCTTTCGCCTGGGGCGTGGGCCGACATGATCAGGATCGACCTCGACCAGCCAGCGTTTGCTGGTAGCGACGACCTGATTACTCGTTTGGTTTTCGCTGGATCGTCTCGTCTTGTCACCGACGTTTGGGTGGCTGGTCGTCAAGTGGTCGCCGACAAATCAATAACGACAGTTGACGTGGCTGAAGCTATGGCCGAAGTGTCGACGAGAGCTAAACGTCTAGCTGGTTGACCCGACAGGCGAGGTGTCGCTACCACGAGATGGTGAACTGAGCGCTAACGCTTTGTCCCGATTCAAGGACGTAGGGGGCCGTATTCACGTCATTAGGGATGCCGGTTTGCGGTTCGACGCACAGCGCATGGGCTGGTTCGTTGTAGACAACCCAATAGTCGGTCGACGAGGTCAACGTCAGGTGGAGGTCATCCCACCGCAACTCGATCGGCTGCTCAACATCGGTAAAGCAGTTGTCCCATGGGCCACTAGTCGGTTCGACAATTTCCCCGGTCGGGATTTTGGTGTCGTCGAGTTCAAACATTGAGTTCGCCGCGAACCCAAGATCAGCCGTGTTGCCAGATCCGAGGTCACGGCGAAACCAGGGGTGCCACCCAAACGACACCGGCTGTCGTTGTTCGGCCGTCACCGTCATCGTCATCGTCAAAGAATTGGTGGTCAAAGCGAACCGTTGAGTGGCTGTCCCTGACCACGGCCACGGCCGACTAAACGACCAGGCCAAATCGACTTCGGTCGCGCTGGCTTCGATCACATCCCAGCGGCTCGTGTACCCGTAGCCGTGGATGGCGTGTCCGTCAGCGGTGGCCGGTAGTTGATAGAGCGTGTCTTCGAATGCAAGCTGTCCGTGAGCTATTCGTCCAGCGAACGGCACCATGGGGTAGCAACCCCAGTCGATGGGGCTAGCTCCGCTAGTCACCAGTAACTGACGGCCTCCCAGTTCGAACGACGCAAGGCGGCCGCCGTGGTCTGGATCAACGATGATCTCGGAAGAAGGGGCACCTTTTGCCACAATAGCTTGGTTGGACATCAGGACCGGCACGTCGCCACCGTATCTGGCGGACCTTTCGATCTGCCGTACAGCTATTCATGAGATCTCGGGTATCCATGAGTCCCTAGGTCAGATTTCGCCTGATTTGATCTAATCGATGAGGGGTGACCGGCGTCGAGGGTGAGGTCGTTCTACTCTCGTCAGATCGTCGAATTAAGTTCATACATCTTCAACGGGCTAGTTGGTCTCGCTGCTGCTACCGGTTTACTTTGTTTTGGAGCGCTTCGGTGGACCCGTCGACTAGGTCGGGGGGCGAGCACAATCCGAATCGTCGGTGGCTTGGTTTTTGGTGCTAGTTTTTTCCTGGTCGGCTATGGCGTTTGGGTTTCATCTGGCTCGAAGTCTCCGGTTGATTTCGAGCTTGCCCAGGGAGTTAACTACGAACGGTTCGCTCTCGACTCCGGCACTGGTCGTTCTGCTATCGGGCATCTGGTCACGATCGACCTGACGAACCCTTGCGTGGTGCTTCACACCTCGCACGTTGCCGAGGACGGAACAGCCAAAGCGCTGAAGAACATCACGTGGGCTCAGCGAAACTCCATGCTTGTCTCAATGAACGGGAGTTTCTTCTACCCCTATAAGGAGTTTCCGACCTACTGGGACGTGACCCCTAACGAGGGCGACGAGGTGCAAGTATTGGGCCCCACCGTTTCGACGTTAGGGCACCCAAAACCGACAGCAACGAAAACGACTGGAACTAGTTGGCAGGGGATCTCGGTTTGGATTGATGGGGAATATCGGCCGGGGATGGGCGCCGACATTCCTCCGAGTTCGATCTGGGGAATAACCGGTCGGGAGCAGATCTTGACCGATGGTGAGATCAGTGCGGAAACATCTGAACCGTACGCCCGGTCTGTTATAGGGATCGATCCGGTGTCGAAGCAGATGTGGTGGCTTGTCGTCGATGGCAAGCAGCCGGGTTACAGCTATGGGGCAACTCTAGAAGCTTCGGCCAAATTGTTGGCCGAACGGGGAGCGGTCGATGCGGTAGAGATGGACGGAGGGGGATCATCGATCATGGTTTACTACGATGGCGCCCAATTCGAACGACTAACTCGGCCGATGCAGATTCGAATTCCTGGCCGGTCGAGGGCGATTGCCAACCATGTGGGCATTGCTCGGGGTCCGCGGCCTGAGTCAGAGGGCTCGCTTAGCTGCTAGGCCTGATTGTCCGACCTTAGAAGCTGCGGTACTCTGAGGGATACGACTAAATGAGGTTTACATCGGGATGACTGAGCCAGCATGTGGTTTTGATCTCGGCAGCGAGATAACAAGCGGATCTGACAATCAAACAGCTACTAGCTGCGTCGAGCGACCAATTTGTGGTCCCTCGGTGACAAACGAGAGTTTTTGTTTGGTCATGCCCGCTCGAGCTGAGGTCGAGGTTGAACCGACTAGTGCTGGACCAGCTTCTTCTTCCGGCGATGACGCCGATTTGTCGGTGACAAGTATGGCTCCTACCTCAATTCCGGGTCTGACTCCACGATCTCGAACTGTTGGTCCGAATGTGGCTGCGGCTAGTAGCGGGCCGGCTCAGGCCGACCCAATTCAGGTAGCTGAGGTTGCAACGACACGTCGAGGTCCGGTTCGTCCCGCGAGCTTTCCGGCCGCCCAGGCTTCGCCTACGCCAACCACTCAACCAGGCCCACAAGCCCAACCGGCTTCGGAGACGAAGATAAATACCATCCCTGCTCGGGCCCGACGGGAGGGGCAAGGTCCGGTCGATCAAGCGGAACGCCATCGCGAGGCGCTTCGACTGGCCAGAGAGAAAGCGCTACTTCGACAGCACGCCAAACGGGAGCTGGGACGCCCTACCGCTGAGCCCGCCCCCGATCAGCAGGCAACGGCGACTCCGAGCGTCAAACCAGTCGATGTTCCAACCGCAGCGGCAAGGCCGAAGTGGGAGTTAACCGGTTTGGAACCGGTCCAAGATTCCATTCTTGAAATTGATGGCGATCGATGGGCGTGGGAAAACGGCAGATCGTGCTCGATCGGCAACTGAATCTGCGGCGTAAGGAGTGCAGGGGTGGCGAACTGTCAACCAGTCGGCCGTTCCTCTCACATTCTCAACAATGTCGGTGCAGACTTGCATCAGCAAACTGAAAACCAACGTTGCGTCTGTAGCCTTGAGGTTCTAGCCCCCGTAGCTCAGTGGATAGAGCATCGGTTTCCGGAACCGTGTGCGTGAGTTCGATTCTCGCCGGGGGTACTGCTGTAGTAGTCGAGGCGGGTTGAGCGGGCTAAGAGAAGTTCGGTTTGGCTGGCTGGCCGAGAAGCGTTGGCCAGGTCGCACGACCGGCTGTTGCTGGACGCCTAAGTGTTTACTCGAAGCTGGAGTAGATGAACCAGTCGTAGGATTGGCGTCGAATCGATGTTTGCCACCATCGTTCAAGCCCCTGGAGCTTCTTTAGAAGCGGCCAAATTTTGACGTCTTCGGCGTAGAACTTCTTTGCTTCTTCGGCGGTGATTGGATCATCGTCGAGCTGACGGTTTAACGCTACAACGGTAGGGTCGACCCACTCGGGAATACCTTCCCGATAGAGGTTGGCGACGATGTCCAAGCCGACCCGGCGAGGATCGTTCCAGCGGGTCGCTAGCTTAGTGAGCTCCCGGGTTACCAGCGGTCGGGTCAGAGCTGGAAGCATCCGGACGAAGGGCGACATATCGAATCGCAGTCGACCGGCATCGTCCCACAGGAAGGGGGTGCCAACGTCTATCAGCGTTAGGTGTGACCCATCCCACGAGAAGTTAGTGACCTGGGCGTCAATGCTGAGATCGGACGAGACAATGTCGAGGGTCGAAGCGAGGGCATCTAGAAAAGGGATATCTGGGTCAGGCTCTGCCGCTCTGAGAACGTTGTGGCCTAACGACGCCGGATTCAGCATTGGTTGAATCAGGTAGGAGACCACTTGATCGCCGCGTTCAACGGGAACGATGGATGTGTCTGCCACGGCAAGGCCTCTTGCCTCTACGCCGGTGATGTATTCGGTCACGAGACTGCGGTAGTTGGTGAACTGCGCCTGGGTGAAAGGTGGTGTTCGCTTGCATACGAAGCGTGGGTTATTGATTGGCCAGCCAAGAGCAACCGAAACTTCGCCATAGCCGAGGATGTTTAAGGCCGAGTCGTCCCGTGATTTCAGCGCGTCGAGTACAAGGTCGTCGAGCTCATGTAGCTCGGCGCCGCTCAGCGAAGACTCGCTCACTCCGACCTCCAACGTCGTCAGCAAGTGAGAGTACAACAGCCGTTGTGGTCGAGCAACCAGAGTGTTGGCTACATTTCGGCTCCGCCCGAAACGTTCTCATCGTAAGTTGTTAACTACGTATTACCAAGGAGACCAACACCGTGTTTGACGTCGAAATTCATATGAAGAATCAGCCGGGTCAGCTCGCCCTTATGGGAGCGACGCTCGGCGAAGCTGGCATTAGTGTTGAAGGGGGAGGGATGTGGTTAGCCAACGGCATTGGGGTCGCCCATTTCTTAGTTGCCGATGGCGACTCGGCTCAACGGACGCTTGAAGCGGCTGGTATGGACGTTGCTGGGGTCCAGCCGGTACTTGTCCAACGGCTCAACCAAGACGAGCCAGGCCAGCTCGGCAAATTCTGCCAAGCCATGGCGGAAGCTGGCGTGAACATTGAAGTGTTGTACAGCGACCACGACCACCAACTCATCGTCACCGTCGACGACTATCAAGCTGGTCTGGATGTCAGTGACAAGTGGAACCAGTCGAGAGCAGCATCATCGTAGCAGCCGAACCAATCCGTCTACTGGCTAGGTTCATCGATCGGTTCGATCGCACGGGCGCCGTTGGATTTGTTAGCGTTCCGCCGTTGTATCGAACGTATTTCCGATTTCGAAAACTACTCGGCGGTTCTTGGCCCGACCGTCTTCATCGCCGTTGCTAGCGATCGGTTCGTTTTCACCTCGCCCGACAATCTCAAATCGAGCTGGATTCAAACCCTGGTCGGTGAAGAACCGAGCGACTGCCTGAGCGCGGTTTTCGCTTAGTTCTTGATTGTCGGCCTCAGAGCCAAGGCCATCGGTGTGGCCGGTGATGCGAACTGGCCAGGTCGAGCCGTTGAATAGTTTTGGGAAGCCGGCCAGTCGTTGTTTGGACGTTGCGGTTAATTCGTTCTCCGCTTCCTCAAATGCCAAACCGGCCGACAAAACACCGTAGAACTCGCCATCGTCGACTCCTAGTTCGAAGTCGCTGAACGGGGCGAACGCGCTCATGTTTCCGCCGAACTGAGTAAGTGTGAACGGCGCAAATGTGCTCGAATCGATTACTACTTCATCGTTCACTCGGGCTTGGCCAAACAAAAGTATGGCCGACTCAACGATGCTTTCACGAAGAGTCTCGCTAGGTAACGTGCCACCGATGGTGACAAAGCCACCGTCGCTAACTACTTGAAGCGAAGCAGCTTCGAGCGGAACGATCTCCACTTCGTTTCTGACCGGGGGAAAGCCCAATTCTGATCTGAATGCGCCTAGGAACTCCTCAAGCGTTTCCGGGTTCGTCGCTCTGCCTCTAACAATCGTCTCCGTGTCAGTAATGGTTAGGGAGCCATCAACGAGAGTCCAAAAGGTTCGGATTAGTGTCGGCACCGAATCGAGCCAAGACGGGGTTGCCACCGCTGAGTCGACTGTCAGGTTCGTGGTTCCGAATTGCTGATACGTTTCTTGGGTTGCCAACTCGATTGTGTTTCGAGTTTGCTCGTCAGCCACCGTGGTCTGGATCGAAAAGCGGAAGTCTTCAAGCTTCATGATTAGACCGTCGGCTGGAGTTACAGCGATGGAGGTGGTACCCGCCTCATTGGGCACAGTTGGCGGCGGTGGGTCAAAGTCGAGCTCCGCTGAGTCATCTGCTTCTGTTTCGCTGTCAGCTTGAGTCGATGCTGCCTGTTCGGCTGGTTCGGGGTCTGAACCGCCGATCAAATAGGCGACTGCGCCGACCAAGACCAACGATGCCGCAGCTAGAACGAGCCACGGCCAACGTTTCGGTTTTGGTTGATATCGAGCGATCGGACTGGCGACGTCGGAATCGGCTGATTCGCCGGTCGGCAGCGGGGTCGGGATTCTCTCATTGAGGTTTTGCTCGGACCGACCTGGTTGATCGACTGAGCCCTGAGTGGTCGGTCGGGCTGGTGGGCGACTGCCATCGACAGGTTGCCGTCTGCTTTCTAGCGGCCGACCCGGTAGCGAACTTACTTGGCCAGGAGGGCGAGCGGCTCCTCGGGATTGCGCTTCTCGTTCGTAGTCTTGGTCGGCTCGATCTTGCCTAATCGGGTCGGTCGGAACCTTTAGCTGAGGCTTGGCTGAACTGGTCTCGGTCGTCGCATCGCCGAGTTCTTGGTCTTCGTCAGGAGACGGTGTCTGCTGGTCTGACTTTGAGGTTTTTCGTTGTTTTCTGAGCCGGCCTCGAGAACGACCGGTGTCGGGCATGCCTGGTTGACCTGATTTTGGGCGCGGCGTTTGAGCAGTTCCCGGACCAGGAATTTGGCCAGGAGCTACCGGGTCACCTGGACCCTCGGTTCTAATTCGCCATTTTTGTTGCTCTGACAATCGTTTGCCTTGTTCCGCCTAGCGAAAAACTCGACCCAAGCGTGGTAGAGAGGGGCTTCCTCCATCCTAGATCTGTTTCGGCATGCATCAACATCACGGGAGGCTGGTTTGCTCTGATCTTCAGCTGGGAAAACAGACCGGAAGAACCATCTTTTTGGGGCGATTTGAGGATCTGGTTGCCGACTTGGACGACCTGTCGACATTGAGCTGGGTATCGTCGCCCAACCCCGATCCGAATATAAAGTTTGCGATCACCCAACGATGAATCGAATCTTTTTGTTCGAATGTGCTGAAAACGACTCACATCGGTGGTTGACTTATCATCTACTAAGCTCGTGGCGGGGGCGGCCCAGCGTGCGGACACGGCGTCAAACGGTTAGGAACGAGGTCCAAAGTCAATGCCAAAAGTTTTCGTGCATGGCAATCCCGAAACGGTCGCCATCTGGGGTCCAGTCAAAGAAGCTCTGTCCGAACGAGGTGTTGAAGATGTAGTAACGCTTTCGCCTCCCGGCTTTGGCGTACCATCTCCACCAGGTTGGGACGGGTTGCCTTCTTCGTATGTCCGATGGCTTCTCGAAGAAATTGAAAAGCTTGATGGAGAAATCGACATTGTCGGTCACGACTGGGGGGCCGGGCACGTCTTTGGGCTTCTAGCCGAAAAGCCCACCGCAGTCCGGAGCTGGGCTGCCGATTGTGCTGGCCTTCTCCACCCCGACTACCAGTGGCACGATATGGCTCAGGTCTGGCAAACGCCAGAGCGAGGCGAGGCTGCTGTCCACGCGATGATCGAATTGAAGGCGGAAGATCGAACCGCAGCGTATAGCGGCCTTGGCTTGCCACCCGACATTGCCAAGTCAATGGCCGACGGGTTTACCGCTGACATGGGCCAGTGCATCCTGAACCTTTACCGGGCCGCGATGCAGCCGGCCTTGGCTCAGCTGGGAAGCCATCTCGTGGCCCTCAAGCCTCGACCCGGGCTTGTGATAGATGCGACTGATGACCCGTACGTAGGGTCGGAGCTCGGACGAGAGATGGTCGAACGCGTCGGAGCGGAATTACTAACGCTCGATGGTCAGGGGCATTGGTGGATGGTGACGTCTCCAGACAAAGCGGCCGAAGGCCTCATTGAGTTCTGGAACGGCGTCGACCAAACCAAATAGGTAGCGTCACATAACATCGCGCAGAAACAGCATGCGAAAATAGTTCTGAGAGCAGCGGCAGCTCATCTCATCGGTCAACTGGTGCTTTAGGGAGGGTCAGCGATGCAATTTGTAGCTGGGATAGATTCGTCGACGCAGTCGACCAAGGTCGTCGTTGTCGACGTAGCAACCGGGAAGGTTGAGGCCACCACAAGGGCGGCCCATCCCACCACCGAGCCTCCAAAGAGCGAGCAAGATCCACGGCAATGGTGGAACGCGTTGGAAACGGCCTTTTCAACTATCGATCCGTCAACTCGAGCCAAAATCGTCGCCGTTTCCGTCTCAGGCCAACAGCACGGACTTGTTCTTCTCGATCATGACGGGAGCCCGCTCCGCCCAGCCAAACTATGGAACGACACTGAGTCCGCTCCGCAGGCCGATCGTTTGGTTGCCAAACTGGGAGCTGAGGTTTGGGCTGATCGGTGTGGCGTTGTTCCTGTGCCTGCGATCACTGTCACCAAGCTGGCGTGGGTAGCTGATGTGGAACCGCATCTGATTGAGTCAATTCGATCGATCATGTTGCCGCATGACTATCTCACTTGGCGGCTATCTGGGAACCACGTGACTGATCGGGGTGACGCATCAGGAACCGGATGGTGGGACCCGGCGAGTGGCCAATACCAGAATGATCTCCTGACCGCCGCTGGAGCGAACCGAGATTTGTTGGCTTGCTTACCTGAAGTGCTCGGCCCGACCGATCAAGCTGGCCCAATTACTCCTGAAGCTGCAGCCGCGCTTGGATTGTCGCACTCAGTGATTGTCGGCCCGGGGAGCGGTGACAACATGGCGGCGGCGCTTGGCCTTGGTTTACGGAGCGGCGAGATTGCAATGTCGCTTGGAACATCAGGAACCGTGTTTGGGGTAGCCGAGCAGCCAGCGAAAGATGAACAAGGATTCGTTGCCGGATTCGCCGACGCCACCGGCCACTTCTTGCCGCTGGTGTGCACATTGAATGCGACCAAAGTAACCGACATGGTGGCGGCGACAATCGGGGCCGATCAAGATGAATTCGCCGAGCTGTCGTTGCAAGTAGGCCCCGGAGCTGGCGGGGTCACCCTCGTTCCGTACTTCGACGGAGAACGAACCCCGAACCTTCCAACCTCTACAGGATTGATGACTGGTCTACGACCAACGACTAGCCGAGCGCAACTAGCACGGGCCGCCCACGAAGGCGTGTTGTGTAACTTGCTTGAAGCGGTCGATGCGCTGGCCGCAGTTGGCGTTACCGGCGGCAATCAAATTCGACTGGTCGGCGGTGGTTCAAAGTCGGTTGCCTATCGCCAAATCCTGGCTGATCTAACTGGCGCATCAATTCGAGTCCCGGACGAGCAAGAAGCCCCTGCGATTGGTGCCGCGGTACAAGCGGCCGTGGCGACCGGCCACGGTAGCTTCGATCAAGTAACTGACCAGTGGGGATTGCGACAAGGTGGTGTCGTAGTCGATCCGGCCGCGGCGGCCGATGAGCAGGTTCGCAACCGTTATAGCGAAGCCAGCAAGGCGGCGGCGTCTTTGTCCCAAAGTAACGAGCCGAGCCGATCTTAACGGTCGAACTGCTTGCCTAGACCCGCGACCATACATGAGACCAGCGAGCAGTTAGAGTACGTGCCGCTCTCATTAGAAGCCCTGATTCGCTACCGATAGGTTAAAGATGTCTCCACAACTTTTCATTAAACGATCTCGCGTGAAGACGTCGATCATTTTCGCCGGTTCACTACTGGTAGCCGCCAGTTGTGGTGGCGCCGATTCCATCGGGTCGAACTCAGCCGATGGCGGAGTGGCGGTTGACAGCGCGACTGAAACGACGCTAGCCGAAGACTCCCAAGTAGCAGACGACGTCGTTGTTGACGACGCCAGCGACAGTGGAGCGTCTGCTGATGCCGACGATCAATCGGCAGATCAAACGATCGATGAGCAGGCAGAAGACACCGACAAGGCGCAGGACGCTCCCGGGCCGAATGCGACTTTACTTAGCGAGCCGCAAACCTCAGCCGAGCTGCATGAAGTTCTGAAAGAAATTTCAAGCGGCGGCGAGATTGCCGCTGCCAACAAGCTGACGTTCTTTCCCGAGATACCGATTCCAGAAGGTGCCAGCTTCTTCGGCTACGAGACTGATATCAGTCGGGCCCTGTTCGATGGTGCACTGGGCCAGACCCGATTTGAGTACTTCTTCGAAGAACCAATCGCCGATGTGACTGAGGCATTCGTAGCCGAAATGGAAGGTGCCGGTTGGGAAGTCGACCAAGACGAACAATCGGGAACGTCAGTTTTAACTGTCACCGTGCCGAACCAACAGTTTCCGATGAACATGAGCATCTATGGGGCCCAATACCGAGGTGCCACGCTGGCAATCTTGACCTTTGGTGTTAACGGAGCGCCATACGATCAGAACGGCTACCTCGAAGTTTGGTCAGGCCTAGCTGATGAGTTCGGAATCTTGATGCCCGAGGATTCAACTCCGGCTGGTGGTGGCGCAATTACCTACCGAGAGCCTGTTGGAAGCGAAGAGGCGATTGATCCAGCAGGCGACTACCTGCTGATCACTAACGAATTTCCTGAGCCAGCTGGCGCAGTCGAGCACATGGAAGCCTTCGCCACCTACGCCGAAGGCCAAGGCTTTGAAACGGTGCTTAATGGGTCCGAAGTGTCACTGGTGAAAGACGGCGAAGCTACCACCTATAAATTCGACCCGCAGCGAGTTACGGTAAAGGTTGAGCTGCCGAGCTAGCGATACGACTCGAATCCGGACCCGTAGAAGTTGGCCAATCCAACGCTGCCCTATCCAGTCGAGCCCCAGAGAACGTGACAGATCGACAAATCGGTCACGAGCAGCAGGTCGGTGCTAGTACGATCGTGTGGTGATTCGAGAGCAGTTAGCACAGGCAGTCAGCGAAGCATTAGGGGCTATCGGCGTCGAGCCGGTCCCGACCAACTTTGTCGTTGAGCGGCCAGCCCGCCGAGAGCATGGCGATTGGTCAACCAACGCTGCTTTGGCGTCGTCCAAAGCAGCGGGTCGGAACCCCCGGGAGCTTGGCCAAGAACTAGCCGACTACCTAACTGAGAACCGCCCACCTCATGTGGAGTCGTTAGAAATCGCTGGCCCCGGTTTTGTCAACTTCAGGCTCGCTCCTACATGGCTCTACGACGTACTGACCGAAGTAGTCGAACAGGGCGAACAGAACTATGGTTCGCTTCAGATTGGAAAAGGATCATCGGTCAACATCGAATTCGTTTCGGCCAACCCAACTGGTCCAATCCACGCTGGTGGCGGACGGTGGGGCGTCTATGGCGATTCGCTGGCTCGAATCATGGCTCGTTGTGGTTACCAGCCTCACAAGGAGTACTACGTAAATGATCGCGGCGTACAAACGAAGCTGTTCGGACAGTCCCTGGTCGCTCGCAAAAACGGAGAGCAGCCACCCGAAGGTGGGTATCAGGGCGAATACATCGAACAGTGGGCATCGGAGATGCCAGACGATGTCGATCCAGTCAGTTGGGGAATCGAACGCTCTCTGACCGATGCTAAGAACGTGCTGGCCGAAATGAACGTAGAGTTCGACACGTGGTCTAGCGAACAAGCGCTGGTTGACAGTGGGGCAATGGATGCCGCTCTTGAGCAGTTGCGATCGACCGGAAACGTGTTTGAATCCGATGGGGCAACGTGGCTTCGAACGTCGGAGTTCGGAGATTCAGAAGATCGGGTGTTGGTTAAAAGCGACGGGGAGTTGACGTACTTCACCCCCGATATTGCCTATCACATCGACAAGTTCAATCGAGGCGATCACATTATCGACGTGTTAGGAGCCGACCATCACGGTTACATCCTCCGGATGCGGGCCGCCCTCCTAGCGCTTGGAAAAGACGGCGACAGGTACGAAACGCTTATTGGTCAAAAGGTCAAACTCACCAGCGACGGCGAAGAAGTGAAAATGTCGAAACGGGCCGGGAACATCGTGGAGATCCGTGACTTGGTCGACGAAGTTGGGCCCGATGTGGCTCGTTTCGCCTACTTGCTCCAATCGATCGATTCGCCTCAAACCATCGATCTTGATCTTCTCAAAACTGAGGCGTCAGAAAATCCGGTTTTCTATGTGCAGTACGCCAACGCCAGAATCCACTCGATTGGCGCCCAGGCCAAAGAACGGGGCGTCGTGCGACTTCCTCTGGCCGAAGTCGATTTAACCTCGCTGACTCACGAACGAGAGCTAGAAGTGCTTCGGCAGCTTTCAGCCTTCCCCGAGATTCTCGAGGTTGCTCTGGCTGAACGAGCACCGCACAAGATCACGAACTGGGTTCGCGAGCTCGCCGCTGCGTTCCACGGATTTTATCGAGACTGTCCAATCCTTCGGACCGACACCGACCCCGATCTACAACAAGCGAGGCTTTGGCTAGCCGAAGCCAGTCGGGTCGGATTAGCAATCGGGCTCGATCTGCTTGGTGTAAGCGCACCGGAGCAGATGTGAGTCCTTCGCCCAGCAACGAAGCATCAGAGAACGTCGCCAGCGGCCCCAGCCCGCTTCCATGGCACCTTTTGCCCGACAACGCCTCGGTTGGCCCTAACGGCAGGCTGTCGATTGGCGGTTGCGACGTATTAGATCTCGCGGCTGAATTCGGTACCCCCTTGTTTGTGTACGACGAAGACCACCTTCGATCCCGTTGCCGGGACGCGGTCGAGGCCTTTGGGGCCCACGCAACTTACGCGACCAAAGCATTTCTTTGTCAGGCTATGGCGAAGTTGGCGGCCGAAGAGGGGATGGGCCTTGACGTAGCGAGTGGGGGAGAACTCCACGTTTGTCTTGCCGCCGGAGTGAGCCCGGATCGCCTTGTGTTTCACGGGAATAACAAGTCACTGACCGAGTTGCGAATGGCTCGCGACGCGAAGGTCGGTCGAATCGTAGTCGACAGTTTCGACGAGCTTGACCGACTCGAAGCGCTTCACCTTGAAGATGGGCTAGTGCCGTCGATATTGCTCCGCATTACTCCAGGGGTTAAAGCGGAAACCCACGAATACATCGCTACCGGACAAGACGACTCAAAATTTGGTTTCACCGTTTCGACTGGCGTCGCCAAACAAGCGGTTGACCGGGCAGTCGAGATGCCAGGAGTCGAACTTAAAGGATTGCACGCTCACATCGGTTCTCAGGTTTTTCGGATCGATTCGTTCGCGGCCGCGGTGAAGGTGTTGGGTCAGTTCGCCAACCCCCTCGGCCTACCTGAATTAGTGGTTGGCGGCGGCCTTGGTGTGGCCTACGTGGAAGGTGAAGAGTCGGCCTCTATCGCCCAGTGGGCTCGAGCCATTCGTCAATCAGTAGCCGAGGCCAACATCGAGGCTGCCATTGGAATAGAACCGGGTCGGGCAATCGCGGCCGGAGCAGCGGTCACGCTATACACGGTAGGAACGATTAAGCAGTTACCGGGCATCCGAACCTACGTGTCGGTCGATGGCGGGATGAGCGACAATCCGAGGCCGGTGCTATATGGGTCTGGGTATGAAGCGTTCTTGCCTCGGGCAGTGACTGCCAACCGAACATTCGAAGCCAGGATTGTAGGCAAACACTGCGAATCGGGAGACCTGTTGGTCCGCCAAGCGAAGCTGCCGCAAGATGTTGCCGTCGGCGACATCTTGGCCACTCCAGTTACCGGTGCCTACGGTCACTCCATGGGTTCGAATTACAACAAGATTCTTCGCCCGCCCGTGGTCTTTTGCCGAGACGGAAACGCCCGAGTTGTTGTCCGGCGAGAAACCTTGGACGACCTTCTGACCACAGATCTGGGTTAGCCGCTGCCGGCAGACACCGGCTAGCAGCTGTTGTTGGTTGCCGTCAGTTGAGGTTGATAATAGAGAGCGCAATAGCTCCGGTACCGATTACGCTTGCACCATGGCTAGTAATTCCAGTTCCTCGTCCGATGACAACGCCCCGGTCCGGGTTGGAATATTAGGCTGCGGTCATGTCGGCAGCGCTTTGATCGAGCTGCTAGGTGAGCGAGCTCGAGCTATCGAGACAGCGTCTGGAGTAAGGCTCGAAGCGGGGGCAGTCGCCGTTCGCAGCATTAGTAAAGACCGCGGAATCGAGCTAGACGAGTCTCTACTAACAACCGACGCTGAGGCGGTCGTTGCCGACCCGTCGATCGATGTCGTCGTCGAAGTAATTGGCGGAATCGAACCAGCAAGAAGCTTGGTTCTAGCCGCACTGAAATCGGGCAAGCCGGTCGTAACCGCGAACAAGGAGCTGTTGGCATCGGTCGGATCGGAGCTCTATGCCGCCGCTGAAGCCAACGGCGTTGACTTACTCTTCGAGGCCGCGGCCGCTGGCGCAATCCCAATCATTCGACCACTCCGCGAGTCGCTGTTGGCTGAGGATGTTCGAAGCATCATCGGAATCGTCAACGGCACGACCAACTACATCTTGACTCGGATGGCGGAAGACGGTGCCACCTATGCCGATGCGCTAGGTGAAGCTCAGCGTCTTGGCTACGCCGAGCGGGATCCGACAGCCGACGTTGAGGGCTTCGACGCCGGAGCCAAAACGGCGATCATGGCTTCCATTGCCTTTGGAGCAAACGTGGTCGCTGGTGACGTGTACCGCGAGGGAATTTCGACGATCACGTCAAAAGATATTGAGTCTGCTGAACGATTTGGCTATGTGATCAAGCTGCTGGCAATTGCCAGCGTGTTCGATGCCGGAACCGATGAGGAAGAGATCGGCGTTCGGGTTTACCCAGCGATGGTGCCAGTCAGCCACCCGTTGGCTTCGGTTCGAGATAGCTTCAACGCAGTTTTTGTTGAAGGAGCAGCTTCTGGCGAGCTGATGTTCTACGGACGCGGTGCCGGTGGGCAACCGACCGCTAGTGCCGTGCTTGGTGATTTGGTTGATGCGGCATCGAACCTGCAGCGGGGAGCCTTTAGGCCGGTTCCGTCTGGCCCACGCCCGTCGATTCGAGCTATCGATGATCTTGAGAGTGCCTACTTCCTCAATATCACGGTTGGTGATTCGCCTGGAGTTCTCTCCGAGGTCGCTGGCGTGTTTGCGGAGAACGGCATCTCTATTCGAGCGATGCAACAAGACGACACCCCAGAGAGTGAAGCAAGCGTTGCCTTCATCACCCACCAGGGTCGGGAGAGCGATATTCAAGCAACGTTGTCTCGGCTAAAAGAACACGACGCAGTGAAGTCCATCAATAGCGTCATTCGAGTTATCGAGTCCTGATCAAAGAACGAGTCGTTAGATAGGGTTGCTGATTAATGGTCATTCACTATTGTTCGACGCGAGGAAAGGCGCCTGAGCTAACGTTCGGCGACGCTTTGCTAACTGGCCTGGCTTCAGACGGTGGCCTCTACTGCCCAGTTGAACTCCCGTCCGATCCAACTGTTGCGTCGGAGCAAAGTTATGCCGACGCCGCATTGGCGGTGATAGCTCCGTTCGTCGAAGGCACGTTTAGTTCCGAAGAGCTCGCTCCGATGATCGAAGCGTCATACGCAAGCTTTCGGCATCCAAGCGTTTGCCCGGTGATCAATCTTCAACCCGGGCACTATCTGGTTGATTTGGCCCAGGGGCCCACGCTGGCCTTTAAAGATGTGGCCCTGCAGCTTGTGGGTCGAATGTTGGAAGCTGAACTAGCCAAACGCGGCGACCGATTGACAATTCTCGCCGCAACTTCGGGTGATACTGGCTCAGCCGCGATCGAGGCAGTTGCCAACAAAGCCAACATTGAGATTGTGGTTCTGCACCCCCTTGACCGGGTGTCCGATGTTCAGCGACGCCAGATGACAACAGTCGCGGCGAGCAACGTGCATAACATCGCTATTCGAGGCTCCTTCGACGACTGTCAAGATCTAGTCAAGGCGGCCTTTGCTGATGAGTCACTCCGGAACGAAGTTCGTTTAGGCGCCGTCAACTCGATCAACTGGGCTCGGGTTATGGCCCAGGTCGTTTACTACTTCACATCGGCTCGAGCTGTGAACCCTGGTGGCGAGCCAGTCTCGTTCGTGGTGCCAACGGGCAACTTCGGCAACGTTTTGGCCGGTTGGTACGCCAAAAAAATGGGCCTGGCGGTTGACCGTCTGATCGTGGCCAGCAATCGAAACGACGTGCTAACTCGTTTCTTTGAAACCGGACTTCTGAAAACAGCTCGGGTTGAACCCTCGCTAAGTCCCAGTATGGATATTCAGATTTCGTCCAACTTCGAGCGATTGCTCTGGGAAGCGAGCGGGCGACAAGGCGATCAGGTTGCCCAACTCCTCTCCGCGCTTCGGTCCGATGGTGAAGTTGAAGTGCCGCAGGCATGGCAAGAGGCGATACGAGCTGAATTTGACTTCTACCGGTTCGACGACGGTTCAACGTCGAACCAAATCGCTCAAACGTTGTCAGCTAGCGATCAATTGGTCGATCCTCACACTGCTGTCGGAATCGGCGCTGCCCATCAGGCCGCAACCGCGTTCCCCGGTCGGACCGCTCCGCTGATAACGCTAGCCACGGCTGATCCAGCCAAGTTCCCCGATGCTGTTGAAGCGGCGTGCCAGATCCGACCGGAACTGCCGCCCCACCTGTCCGAACTGTTTGATCGGCACGAACACTTCGATGTCATGGATGGTGACCTGTCGGCTATAGCGACCAAATTGCGTTCCGTTGGGCAGGGTGGCTGAATTCAGCCAGGACTTTGGTAGTGTGTGAACACGGGTATCGGGTAGTCGATAGTTCGGAAGGCGATTCTCGCCCTCCGCCAGCGGGACTACCAACGTAATCGTGTCTGCCCGCCTTCCTCGGAAGCCCTCTAAGGAAGCATTCTTACAAGCGTGTTTGACAGGACACACCAGTTATTGAGGAGCCAACTTCTGTGAGTGATCAACTCATCGTTGAGCGTGAAGGTCTTTCAAATAAGGACAAAGGCGAGCTTCAAGCCATCGTCTCGGCCTTAGGTGGTACATCGAATGCCCGGATGCGAAAGGCCGATCTGATTGATCAGATTATGGAACTTTCCGGAGCATCAGGGGATAGCGACGAAGGCTCCGACAGCTTCCAATCGGCAGAGGGCGAGGAAGACGAGGCCCAGGAGCCGGAAGCGGCTGATCCCGGCTCTTCCCGTGATTCGAGCGCTCGCGATCGTGATTCTGATGATCGTCACCCGGTTGGCCCAGACGGGGAACCTCTGGCCGACTGGGAAATAAAGGTGCTGGCCGAAGGGGGCAAGCTGGAAGGCGGTAGAGGTCAACGCCGCGGTAAGCAAAACCAGGGCAAGGGCAACAGTAACGACCAGCAGAAACAAAAGAACAACAGCCGAAACAACAACAATCAGAACAATAATCAAAACAATAATCAGAGCAACAATTCTGATGATGACGACCCAAACAACCGTCGATCGCGACGTCGAGGGCGGGGTCGAGGTCGAGACAGGGACGACGCTGGGAACGATCCAGTTAGCGTTGAACCTATTGAAGTAGAGGGCTACCTCGATCTCCGAGATGAGGGTTACGCATTCCTTCGAGTAAATGGTTGCTTGCCTAGCCGCTATGACGCCTACGTTTCGGTCAAACAAGTTCGACAATTTGGTCTCCGAAAAGGCGATCACCTGACTGGCCTTTCCCGGCCAGCGAACCGAAACGAAAAGAATCCGGCCCTTCAGCAACTGACCACGATCAACGGCAAGTCACCTGAAGAAGCTAAAGATCGACCACGATTCGACAAACTCACACCGATCTTCCCTGAGGAGCGGTTGAATCTTGATCACAGCGATGATTCTGGCAATATGACAAGCCGGATCATTGATGTTGTGGCACCCTTGGGCAAGGGGCAACGAGGTTTGATCATGTCGCCACCAGGCGGTGGCCAGACTTCAGTATTCAAATCAGTAGCTACTGCGATTGAAGCGAACAACCCTGAGGTCACCCTTCTGGTCATGTTGATTGACGCGCGACCTGAAGAAGTCACCGACATGACTCGGCATCTTGCCGCTGGCGAAGTTGTATCGTCGACGTTCGATCGACCGCCAGAAGAACACACAGCGGTTGCCGAACTAACTCTGGAGCGAGCGAAACGACTGGCTGAAGACGGCCACGATGTCGTGTTGTTGGTGGATGGCATTACTCGTTTGGCCCGGGCCTACAACATGTCGTCACAGCAGAGCGGGCGAGTGCTGTCTGGCGGAGTCGACGCCAGCGCCCTGTATCCACCAAAACGTTTCTTAGGTGCAGCCCGCAATCTCGAAGAGGGCGGCTCGCTGACGATTCTGGCTTCGGCCCTGGTAGACAGCGGCTCGACCATGAACGAAGTTATTCTCGAAGAGTTCCAAGGCACAGCGAACATGGAGTTGTGGCTTGATCAAGGTCTGGCTGAGGAGCGAATTTTCCCTGCGATAGATCTTGTCAGCTCGTCGACCAGAAACGAAGAACTGTTGCGAGACAACACAGAAGTCGAAGCTTGTGAGAAGCTTCGCGGTGTCGTGGCTGATTTGAATTCTGAGACCGAGAACGACGCTGCTGGTCTCGAAATGGTGGTCGAGCGGCTATCGGGCAACAAAACGAACGCCGATTTCCTCCGTGAAATCGCCAAGATGAAGGCGTGATACGCCCCGACCCGCGGCACACTATATAGCTGGCAATAGCGCCAGAGCCTGATCCGAATGAACGTGGGTGTCAAAAAGCACGCACGATTCTGATTGAACGAGAAGTGAGCACATTATGAAGTCTGATATCCATCCCAATTACCGGCCAGTGGTTTTTCTTGACCAGTCGGCTGATTTCTCGTTCATCACTCGATCAACGATCGAGACGTCGGAAACCATCGAATGGGAAGATGGCAACACCTACCCGTTGGCCAAGGTTGAGATCAGTTCAGCTAGCCACCCGTTCTTCACCGGCACAATGAAGATTGTCGATACCGCCGGTCGAGTTGAGCGGTTCGAGCGTCGATATGGTCGCAAGCGTAAAGCTGACGGCCCGGCTCCAGCCGAAACCCCAGCGGCGACAGAACCAGCAGCGGCAACCGAAGAACCTGCCGCTGACGAAGCGACCGAGTAGTTCGCCTAGCGTTCAAGCTGTGTCAATCGCTAGAGCGCTAGTCAGCCGAACCTTAATCGGTAGCAAGTCGATATGAGCGAAGGCACTGACCGGCTGGCTACGGCGCGCCTTCGGTCCTACGTTCGCACGCTTCGCCAAACCGATCTGAGCGGGCCGGAAATCGACAGCGGCACCGCGATGGCCGGGCACATCGTCGATGGCCAAGCCACCTACTTAGCCAACGACGAGCGAGGCCTGGGGCCTGCACTGTGGTGGGCAGCCACGAGAGGGTTTACCCGTCTCGACGTTGTGGTTGAAAAAGGATTCCCGGGAGCTAGCAACGCAGCTGATCCGATGTCGGTAGACGAGATAAGTGGCCATTTATGCCGTCGGGCCTCGCTTCTGGACGCTGAGATCTCGGTTTGGCGAGCGGACGGAACGGATTTGTCTCTGGCTTCGCCGATTTCGGCGGTTAGGCCGCCAGAGCTGCCAACGGACCACTGGGCGTTTGCCGGTCTGATGTCTGATGCTGGTGCTCGCCCGATCGACGACCACGGTCGCCTCATTGCTGAGGTGGCAGGATTAGAAATCGCACGAGTTACAGCCAACGGCGAATCGGTTGAACTCGAAGTAGGGGTCGGTCAGGCCGACCGGGAACTTCAGCAGTACATCCACGGCGGTGCCACCGACGATGACAATCTTCGCCGATGCGTAGCGTCAGTTAATCGTGATCGAAAAGTTGGTTCGGGGAGTCACCCGTTGACCAGAGTCGTCCGACAACGGTGGCTGCGCTCGGTTCTTCTGGATGATCCAGGCCTTGTTGGATTGGCTGATCTCGAGCCAGTGGTACCTCTGAGGCCGAGTGCAACAGTGCTTCGGGTAGATCCGGCTGCCGCCTATTCCCCGACGGACAACGTCGTAGTAGTGACCTCTGTCGGTGTCGACCCCGATCTTATTCCCGAAGCCGTTGATTACCGTCAGCGAGTTAGTCCGACAGCCAAGCTATTACTCGTTCTTCCCCACCGTGACAAAGAACTTGCCACTGGTCGACTCATCGGCCTCGTCAGCAACGCTGAGGTCGGCTCAATCGATGAGCCTTGGTCAACTATTCCATAGCAGCTAGCGATTGAACACTTGGCTTGAACAACGTGTGGGTTGCTCGGAGCCGATAGTCTCATGAGTGATGCTCGAACGAATTGCAGCGCTTCAAGACGAGTTCCGAGAACTCGAAGCACGGATGGCTGATCCTGACATTGCGTCAGACAACAAGCGATTCGTTGAGATGTCGCGCCGATACTCCGCCTTGGGCGAGATCGTCTCGGTTGGCAACAAACTTCAAGAGCGCTACGACGACGTCGCGACCATAAAAGACCTTCTAGCCGAAGCTGACGCTGAGGAAAAAGACGAGCTTCGAGCTGAGGCATCGTCGGCCGAGAAAGAAATCGAGACCTTAGAAGAAGAGATGAGAGTTCTTCTTCTACCCAAAGATCCTAACGATGGTCGCAACGTGATCATTGAGATCCGAGGAGCTGAAGGCGGCGAGGAGGCAAACCTTTTCGCTCGAGACTTGTTCGAGATGTTCAAGGCTTATGCGTCGAACAAAGGCTGGGGCTTTGAGATGATGAGTTCATCGGTTTCTGATCTGGGTGGCTTTGACGACGTGACGTTCATGGTCAAAGGAGCCGAAGTTTGGACCCGGATGAAATTTGAGGCTGGTCCCCACCGGGTGCAGCGAGTCCCGGTGACCGAATCGCAAGGCCGGGTGCACACGTCCTCGGCCACGGTGACTGTGCTCCCCGAAGCTGAGGAAGTCGACATCACAATCGATCAGAACGATCTCCGATTCGATACGTATCGATCGTCCGGCGCCGGTGGCCAGCACGTCAACACGACCGATTCGGCCGTCCGGGTCACTCACTTGCCGACCGGCGTTGTCGTATCGATGCAAGACGAGAAGAGCCAGCTGCAGAATAGGGAACGGGCCGTTAAGGTTCTCCGGTCTCGCCTCTTGAAGCTCGAGCAAGATCAACGCCAAGCCGAAGAGTCAGCAACCAGGCGAGACCAAACTGGTGGCGGCGGACGGTCAGAGAAAATTCGAACCTATAACTTCAAAGAAAATAGGGTCACCGAGCATCGCCTCGGACTTACCCTTCACAAACTCGATCGCGTGTTAGCGGGCGAGCTCGACGAGATCAGTGACGCTTTGGTGCAAGACGAACGAACCCGTCAACTCCAAGAAGAATCTGGCGATTAGCCAACGGCGTTCAGTAACAATGACTGAAGAGACAACGATGCTTTGGAGCGAACTCATTGCGGACGCAGTAGTGCGGCTTCGAGCAGCAAAAATTCCCGACCCAGAGGCCTCAGCTAAGTGGATTGGCCAAAAGGTTTCGGGAGCGGAGGGCGTCGAGTGGTTTGACCAGCTCAGCTCTTTAGTTACCGCTCGTCACGCAGCCGGGTTCGACCGGTTACTCGAACGCCGGCTTGGCGGCGAGCCGCTCCAATACGTGCTTAGTCAATGGAGCTTTCGGACTTTGGATCTGTTCATCGATCACCGGGTTCTGATCCCGAGGCCAGAGACCGAAGTTGTAGCTGGGCTTGCGATCGATGAAGTGCGCAGAGTCAGGTCTGAATGGCCGGGACACCCGGTAGTCGACCTCGGGACAGGCTCAGGTGCTATCGGGCTCTCAATCGCGGTAGAGGTTCCAGGAACTGATGTGTGGCTAACCGATGTGTCGGAACAAGCCCTCCAAGTCGCCCGGGCCAACATCGCCGGAATCGGACGAGCGGCGAGCAACGTTCGGGCTAGTCATGGCGACTGGTTCGAAGCGGTGCCGCTTGATCTGCGCGGCAAGCTAAGCGTGATCGCTTCAAACCCGCCGTATGTCGACCGGGCCGAGCCGATCGAGTCGCAAGTACAACAGTGGGAGCCCGAGCTAGCGCTGTTTGCCGAGCACAACGGTTTGGCGGCAGTGGAACACATCTTGGTTGGCTCAGCGGAGTGGCTGATACCTTCGGGTGCCGTTGTGGTAGAAATGAGTCCGCAACAGGTGCCAGCGATGGTGGATGTAGCCGGTCAAAACTTTGGAGAAGTTGAGGTTCGACAAGACATGGCTGGGCGGGATCGAGCGATCGTGGCTCGGAGCCCGAAGCGACTATCCTGAGCAAATGAAAATTGCGCTTGGAAGCGATCACGGCGGATTCGAACTGAAAGCTAAGGTAATCGAACATCTTCGAAGCACCGAGCATGAACTCGAAGATCTTGGAGCATTCGATTCGACGTCGGTCGACTACCCCGACTTTGGGGCTGCGGTTGGTCGGGCCGTTGCCGATGGCGGCGCCGACGTGGGCATCGCTATATGTGGAAGCGGTATTGGCATAGCGATAGCAGCCAACAAAATTGCCGGTGTTAGGGCTGCCACCGTCCACGATGTGACATCAGCCCGGCTTTGCAAAGAACACAATGACGCTAACGTTTTGTGTCTCGGGGAGCGATTCCTTGGCATTCAAGTCGCTTTGGACTCTGTAGACGCCTATCTGTCCGCTACCTTTGCCGGAGGGCGGCACGCCCGACGGGTAGAAAAGATCGACCACTTAGATTCGGAGTAGCTATTTATGCCTTGGCCAGTTTTGGATGACGAAGAAGTTGTTCGGCTCACTCGCAATGAGGTCGAGCGTCAGAACACAGCTTTGCAACTCATAGCGTCAGAGAACTTTGCCTCACCGGCAGTCTTAGACGCAACCGGATCGGTTTTCACCAACAAGTATTCCGAAGGCTATCCGGGCCGCCGATACTACGGCGGTAATCAGGTAGTCGACGAAGTGGAAGAACTCGCTCGTCAGCGAGTGTGCGCGTTGTTTGGCGCCGATCACGCCAACGTCCAACCCCATTCAGGAGCTAACGCCAACATGGCCGTCTACCAAGCTCTGTTGGAGCCGGGAGACACGGTTCTTGGTCTTAGCCTGGATCACGGCGGCCACTTAACCCACGGATCACCGGTTAACGCGTCTGGTCTGATGTACAACTTTGTCGGCTATCGGGTGACTGCCAGCGATGAACGAATCGACATGGATGAAGTCATGTCGTTGGCCCAGCAACACAAGCCGAAGCTGATCGTCGCCGGTGCAACCGCCTACCCTCGCATGATCGACCCGGCTCCGTACCGCAAAGTGGCCGATGAAGTCGGTGCGCTGCTCATGTTTGATGCGGCGCACATTGCCGGTCTGATCGCGGGCGGGGTGCATCCAAATCCGATGGATGTGGTAGACATCATGACCTTCACCACCCACAAAACCTTGAGGGGCCCCCGAGGGGGCTGCATCTTGACCACGAGCGAGCATGCAGCAGCGATCGACAAAGCGGTGTTTCCTGGGCAACAGGGTGGTCCCCAAGAGCACGCCATTGCGGCCAAAGCAGTTGCGTTCGCCGAAGCGAACACCGACGAGTTCAAGCAGTACTCAGCTCAAATCGTGGCCAACGCTGCGGCGTTGGCTGAGGTGCTGGGCCAAGAAGGATTCCGGCTCGTGTCGGGGGGCACCGATAACCATCTGATGTTGCTTGATTTAAGAACCTTTGATGAGGAGCTGACCGGGAAAGAAGCCCAAATTGTCTTAGATGAGGCCGGGATAACTCTCAACCGAAACTCGATTCCTGATGATCCCCGGTCGCCGTTCGTAACGTCAGGTCTTCGCATTGGTACGCCAGCAGTTACCACCCAAGGTATGGCTGAACCAGAAATGGCTGAGATCGGCCGACTACTGGCCAAGTGTCTCCGCTCTCGAGATGACGCCGCAGCTGTGGCGGGAGTTCGAGAAGAGGTGCGTACCTTGTGCGCTCCGTTCGCTCCGTACCCTGACCTGTAGGTTCTACCCGTCGGTTTGTCCCGGGCCTCGGCGATGGTCAACATCGTCTGAGGTTCCGGATAACAAGTTCACTTCTTTGGGTAACGACCGACGACGAGTTGCGACGGTGGCATCGCACCCACTAGTCGACAGCGGTATCCAGATAGTGCGAGAAGTCTTGAATCTCTGAGATCGGTCGCCCTCGGAACCACAAGTTGAACGCCCACTTTTCGCCAGCAAGGACCGGAGTGCCAGCATGCAATGACTTTGGGTCTCGCTTTGTTGATCCCGGTAGCGTGTTGTGAAAAATGGCCATTCGGCCTTTTTGAGGAAGTATCTCGACGTTCTGTTTCGGGAAGGCAGTCGACCCTCCCTTGTCCACGTTGTTCAGATAGACCAAAGCGGTCACCAAACGTTGCCCACCCTTTTTGCAGCATCGCTGCCCAGTCGGCGTGCTCAAATCATATGCGTCGAAGTGTGGTCGATATTGTTGGTCGACTCCGTACCGGATAACTTGTAGCGACTCAGCGTTAGTCAACGGAATGCCAACTACGTTCGCGATCCGAGTCGCTATCGACAGAATCGTTTCGTCGGCGTCGTGTTTGATCCACGTATGGCTGCCAGTTCGACCATCGGACACTTCGGCGTTGTTTGAATGCGAGACTACCGAGCGTTTCATTTCGCCCCGGGCCAAGTTGATGACGTGATCGCACTCTTGAGCACTGAGAACGTCTTCTATGTAGGCAACCAACGGCTTAACGGCGGCGACGTAGCTATCGGGATACTCAGACTTGACCGGAGCGATCGAAAATGACATTGCGCAATTCTTCCTTCTTGTACGTTAAACATTCTTTTCCGGTAGGAACAAGGCTCGTCGGTCAGGGTCGGGCTTTGAACCAATCGTTGCTCAAGTAGAGAACCCTTGCCACCCACGCAATCCCAACGTAGACCGGAACTAGGTGAAAAAAGTCGACATACCCAACGGCAATATGGATGGCCAAGGCAGCTCCGAACCCGGCGGTTGAAGCTACCAAGAGCATCCACCAAGTCGATTGTTCCCCAGCTCGCCAGCCCCAAAGAGCGGTTGTGAGCAGTCCTGCTCCGAGCGAAGCCAAGGCTCCGCCAAATCCCGCTCGATCGTGGGCGATGAATCGTAGTAGCCGACCGTCTAGAGCAGCGGCGAAGTACTGCTGATCATTGCCCAGGTAGACCCGGTCAGAAGGAATTAGAACATCTCGGAGACCGACGCTCATGATGAAGAAGCCGGACAGGAGCACGCCGAGCGCTAACAGAACCATCATGAGCTGGGCTTCCAAGGCACGCCGCCGGACTCGTTGATCTACATCGAGACGTGCGCTCCAGGTTGGGGGTAGCCGCCGTCCGAACACCCCGCCGAGGTAAAGCGGGAAGAATCCAACAGCCACCGCGAAATGCAGAGGGTCGAAGAACCGGTAGCCAAGAAACAGAAAAAACGTTGGAAAGCCAATGGCGCCAGCAAACGCGAACCCGGCTCGGGCCCAACGCCAACCTCGTCGCATAGCGAACGCGAATCCGATGTCATTGAACCCAATAGCCATCATGCACCCGGCCATGGTGATCCGGTCGTGTTGGATAAAGGGGACCAGGCGACGATTCATGGCTTCAAGTTCAGCCAAGCTCGCTCCAAGGAACGCTTCGTCGTAGCCGAGTGTTACTGGGCCTAGAGCGATAACGGTGGCCCCGAGGCCACCGCAAACCATTGCCACCCCAAGCCAAAACGCCCACACCCACGCCGGCCACGTCCAGGGTTTGAGCCACTGCACCGGCTCGACGACGTTGTCGACGTGGCTTCGGGCCGCGATCGCTTCGTTGACCCGTTGGGCGGTTGCCGGCCCTTCGGCGATCGTCGCTTCGTTCGCCACCAGCAGCGTCGCTCCGGCGTCGAGCTCGGCCAGCAGCTCACTCGCCGTTGTCGCCTTTGATCGACGAGCTTGTGATGGGAGAGACCCGGATTCGCGAGCGAACCCAAAACCCATTGACGCAAATGCTGTTCTCGTCGCCTCGGTTTCTTTGGTGACCTCTACACCGATTGGAGAAGCGAACGTCTCTTTCGAGGATTGTACCGCGGCCTCTGGGTGGTCGTAGGTGTAGTCGAACCCTCGAATGACCCATCGACCCAGCGGAAGGCGAGCGATGGTGGTGATGAGACGAAGTCCGCCCTTTTGGGCCCGAGCTCGACTCCCAAGCAAACCAGCAGCTGGGTCTTTCAGCGGAATGTAGGTCCAATCGGGCACAGTTCGAATCTAGCAGTCGACAGTTCAGTCGTTTCCTCAGGATTTATTACTTAGGCTCCGTGCGTATCGGCGCTGAACGGTGTAGCGTCTGGGCCGACGATGAGGCCGGCTCTAACTGCTTACCTAGTTGTCGCGTCGGTTGCCGCCGGATCGACAATGCTTCTAGTCCCCCTGTGCCGCCTCGTCGCCCATTGGACAGGCTTGTTGATCCAGCCTGATAGCAGGCGGCTGCATTCGGGTCCAACCCCAATTCTTGGCGGAGTAGCGATGTACGCCGGATTCATTGTTGCGTTCGGCTTTGCATGGTTGTCCGGCTGGTTTGACGCCGTTTTCACCAGTTCGACAGAGCCGATTGCGGTTTTGGCTGGTGCTACCACGGCCTGCTTCGTTGGCCTGGTCGATGATGTCAAGGATATTTCGCCACCGGCCAAAATGGCCGGGCTTTGTCTTGTAGGAGGGCTGCTGGCCGGCGGAGGAGTAAGCATCATCTGGTTTCGAGTTCCGTTTCTTGATGTGTTTGTGCTGCCTTACGACTTGGCCTTACTGGTGTCGGTTATTTGGGTGCTCGGAATGACCAATGCCGTTAATTTTATCGATGGACTCGATGGTCTGGCGGCTGGCATCATAGGGATCGGGGCGAGCGCGTTTTTGCTTTACGGCGTGAGGTTGGGACAAGTCGAGTTCTTGTTCCCCGGCAATATTGGACCGCTTACTGCGGCCCTCGCCGCCGGAGTATGCGTCGGATTCCTGCCGTGGAACGTCTACCCAGCCGAGATCTTTATGGGGGATGCCGGTTCGCTCCTGCTTGGCACCCTCATGGCAGCATCAACGATGGCTGTCGGTGGGCGCACCCCCGACCCGTTTAGCGGTCAGACATTCTTTTTCTATGCCCCGCTAGCAATCCCGATCCTGATTCTCGGCGTACCAATGCTTGATACCGCCTTCGCCATTGTTCGACGAGCAACTCACCGGCGGGGATTGGCCACCGCCGACAAGGATCACCTCCACCACCGGCTAGTTCGACTCGGCCATGGCCATCGTCGGAGCGTTTCGATCCTGTGGGCGTGGACGGCTCTGCTGTCGGCTTTGGTTCTTTACCCCACCTACAACGAAGGGGAGGGGGACGGTATTGTCCCGATCGGTGTTGGCGCATTAGCACTAGTTCTATATACGTTGTTCCATCCTGGAACCCGTCGGATTGGACCGTCATCGAATGAGCTTCGAGCCCGTTGGGCGTCGTTCTCGCCGTCGTTCCCTCGTCAAATCCCGCACAAAGAGTCGGTTACCGTTGAGCTTCGGTCCGATAATCTTCAAAAATCTGACAATGGGGACAAAGTCGCCGCAACCGCGACTGGTCGGCCGCCACGACGAAGGCCAACCACCGATTCAGCAGACAAAACGACAAATCCGAATAGTAAGCAGTCGCAATCGACGATCAAATAGCGTTCAAACTGTGATCCTGCCGCCAATAATCGACCATCTGGGTACTCGATCTAAAACAGTGGTTAGATCAAACGTATGGACAGATAGCGAGATGTAATGCAACCGCTCGTATTGCGCCTAACCTTAAAAGGTTCCTATCTTCGAGATGGTCCATCCGTCTCGTTCGATGTTGCACCGAATATGCAACGAGCGGTTCATGCCGTGCGATTGCGAGACGAGTCGCAACGCAAAGCAAGTGCAGTACGGGTAAGCGCAGCGCAATACATCGCAATACAGGGCAAGTGCATCACAGAGCATCCAGACGGTTTGAGGGCATCTTGAGCACCAACGACGGTGATCGAAATCAAAAGGATCGTGAGGCGGCAGAGAGCCGACCTCTCGGACGCGACCTCGGCCCTAGCACCGGTGGTATGGAGCTAGCGTTTGGCCCCGTGGTATTTGCTCTTATCGGTCTTTGGATAGACCGCACCTTCGGGACAATGCCCCTCTTTGTTGTTGGTTTGACCATCTTGGGTTTTGTTGGTGCGGTGGCAAATGTCTATTACCGATACAAAACCGACATAGCGCGAGTTGAGCAAGAAGCAAGCGCCTTGCGCCAAGCCCAGAATGGGGCCAGCTAGTGGGCCCGGTTGCTGAAGTGGCGAACGATATGGCCCGACGAGGCCTTATGGTGGTGCCGGTTGTCTCTGTTTTGGCTGGACTAGTGGCTGGCTGGGACGTAGCGGCATCGATCGGCTACGCAGCATTAATCGTTGTAGCTAATTTTCTTTTAGCAGCTCATTTGTTGAGTTGGGCCGCTAGGATCTCGCTAGCCTTGATACCCTCAGTGGCGCTTGGCGGATATGCACTGAGATTGGCGCTAGTCTTCTTGGCGGTGTGGTTCGTGAAAGACTTTTCATGGGTCCGCATCATTCCGCTCGGCATTACGATAATTGCAACACACTTAGGGCTATTGGTGTGGGAGCTGCGCTATGTCTCAGCAACATTCGCACATCCGGGCCTAAAACCAAGAACTACATCGATCGCAAAAGAAAACCAACGCACCGGCGTAAGGGCTCTGCTGGGATCAGGAAAGCAACCGAAACCGGCAGCCGGTTTCAGGCCTTCCGACAAATTCAAGTCGCCAACATTCTGATCTGGATCAGAATCGGCGCAACTGAAGAACGAAACGCAAACGAAGCAGTAATCAGCACTAACAAGTAAGAACGCACAAGTAAGAACGCAACCTAACAGTTACGTCCGAGAATCTCTTAGGAGTCCGCACAGTGATCGCTGTCGATTTCCCGTCAATTCAAAATCTGGTGGAATGGAAGAACATCTTTGGCGATGGAACGTTCTTCGCGTTCAACAAGATTGGGCTGATCAGTGTTCTTGCTCTGCTCATACCAGTCGCCCTTTTCCTCTTTGCTAAGAAAGATGCAGTGCCTCGTGGTCTGCAGAACGTGACTGAAGGCGCCGTCGAGTTCGTCGAGAACCAGGTAATCATGCCAACCATCGGCCCGGACGGAATGCGATTTCTTCCACTGCTGCTGAGCATCTTCTTGTTCATATTCTTCGGCAACATCTTCGAAGTCATCCCGACGTTCAACATGCCCGCCAACGCTCGAATGGCTAATCCGTTACTGCTGGCGATTCTGGTTTGGGCCGTGTTTATCTTCGTCGGAGTCAAGAATCACGGTGCGAAGTACTTCATCGAGATAATTTGGCCTCCAAGCGTGCCGGTCGGGCTACGACCATTGGTCGGCCTTATCGAAACGCTCTCGGTCTTCATTCTTCGTCCCTTCGGCCTCGCCGTCCGACTTTTCGCCAACATGTTGGCCGGCCACATCCTGCTGGTCACCTTCGGTTGGCTCTGCGTCGTTCTCTTCGTCCCAAATGCGCTAGCCGCTATCTTGCCGTTCAGCTTCGCCATGTTGGTGCTGCTCACCGGCTTCGAGATCTTCGTCTCGTTCTTGCAGGCGTTCGTATTCGCTCTGCTCACTGCGGTCTACATCGATTCGTCGTTGCACCCAGCGCACTAAGACAACCGCGCTAGTCCTGCCGCCCTCGGGCGGCGATCAGCAAAATTTCTAACAGCAAGTAATACAGCAATCAACACAAGTATCTACGAACAAGAAACAACGGAAACAGGAGAGAAAACTCTAATGAGTGTCCTCGCAACCATTGCCACCGAAACGCTCGAGCTGGCGCAAGAAGCAAATCTCACCGCAGATGACCAAAAAGGAATTGCTGGTGCCGCTGGCGCTGGTATGGCCTACGGTCTTGCCGCTATCGGCCCTGGTATCGGGATTGGCTACCTCGTCGGTCAAGCAGTCCAGGCCATGGCTCGTCAGCCTGAGGCAGCCGGTGCTGTTCGAACCAACATGTTCCTCGGTATCGCGTTTACTGAAGCGCTTGCCCTGATCGGCTTCGTGGTCTTCATTCTGCTCAAGTTCGCCTAAGGAGCAGGTAACTATGCTCTTAGCCATACTTGCGGCCGATGAAGCGCCCAAAGAGGTCGTCAACCCAATCATCCCTGAAGTCAGCGAGATGTTCTGGGGCGGACTTTCGTTCGCCGCGCTCTTCATGCTGATCAACTTCGTTCTTCTTCCTCCCGTCCAACGAGCGATGCGAGACCGAGAAGCGACGATTCAGGCTGACAAGGATGCGGCTGATGCGGCTCGAGCCAAGGCAGCTTCTGCGAAGGCTGATGCCGACGACGAAGTTGCTGATGTGCGAGCCGAAGCGTCTGCCGTTGTTGATACAGCCCGAGAAGAAGCCGAAGCCGAACGGCAACGACTTCTAGCTCGAGCTGAACGAGAAGTGGCAGCGATGAAAGAAATTGCTGAAGAAGAAATCGCTCGCGATCGAGAAGATGCGCTACTACAGCTTCGACCACAGGTCGCTGATCTTGCTGTCAACGCTGCTTCTCGAGTCGTTTCTCGTCCGATAGACGCCAACGCAGCTCGACCGGTCGTAGATCGAGTTCTGAACAGCTAGCCATCAAGAAGGAACGCTGAATGTCTTTATTGTCGATAGTCGCCGCTGGGGAAAACGGAATAATGTTTCCTGGCGAGATCCGGGAGATGTACTGGGCTATTGCGGCCTTTGCCGTCATAGTCGGATTAGTCGTCTGGAAGGGCCTGCCCGGTATTCGTGCCGGGCTCACTGGCCGGACCGATCGAATCCAATCCGAACTCGACGATGCCCGGGCCGACCGGGAACAAGCAGAGTTAGCGCTGCAAACCAGCACCTCCACAATTGCTGCCCCCGAAGATCGGGAGCGGGAAATGCGGACAGAAGCTGCTCAGACGGCGCAGAAACTCAAGGCCGACATGATGGCCAAAGCGGAAGCGGAAGCCGACGCAGTTCGAGAGCGTGGTCGAGCCGACGTCGCCAACATGAAACGGCAAGCTCAAGCTGACCTGTCAGCCGAGGTTTCCCGTATGACCCGAGATTCAGCTGAAGCTGTCGTGATGAGTGGCCTGAATGATCAGTCGCACGGCGAGCTAATCGACAACTACATCAACCAAGTGAGCCAGATGTCATGAGCGAAAACCGAGTAAGAGGATACGCCCAAGCACTTCTGGCCGTAGCCCACGCAGAAGGCGATGTCGAAAACACTAGAGCCGAACTCGCTGAAGTAGTGCGAGCGGTTGAAGGTAACGACCAGCTTCGTGATTCGCTAAGCAACAACTTGCTGCCAGCGGCCACCCGAGGACAAATCGTGGACGACATCCTTGGTGGCAAAGCCAGCGATGTCACCCGTTCGTTGGTTGGCATGATTGTGGCCGCCGGGCGAGGTAGCGAACTTGGCAGCATCGTAAATGCCTTCGCCAGTAACGCTGCGGCCGCACGCGGCTTACAGATGGCAACGGTCCGCACAGCGGTAGCCCTCACTGCTGATCAAAAAACTCGACTAGAGCAAGCGCTTAGCGCTCGGACTGGTCAAGCCATCGAACTGGAAAACATCGTCGACCCTGACGTTGTCGGCGGTGCAGTAACCACCATTGGCGACACGGTCATTGATGGGTCGCTTCGCACCCGTCTTGGACAAATGAAAGACGCAATCTAATTAGGCCAGCTAACGCAACCTGACCTGTACGAACTCGAACGAACACTCACCGAGAAGAGAGAAACAGATGACACTGTCATTTGATCCCAACGAGATCACTAGCGCACTACAAAAAAATCTAGACAGCCTCGACACCGACGTTAAGAGCACAACGGTTGGTCGAGTGGCCGAAGTCGGCGACGGAATCGCCCGTGTGAGCGGTTTGCCTAACGCAGCCGTTAACGAGATGCTTCGGTTCGAAGACGGCACTGTAGGTCTGGCGCTGAACTTGGACGAAGACACCATTGGTGCGGTAATCCTCGGCAACGTTGACAGCATCGAAGAGGGTCAATCGGTTGAAGGCACCGGCGACATTCTTGCTGTTCCCGTCGGCGACGGCATGATCGGCCGAGTTGTCAACATGTTGGGTGAGCCAATCGACGGCAAAGGCCCACTGGTAAACGTTGAGCAACGTCGTATGGAAATTCAGGCACCGGGTATCACCGGTCGTCAACCGGTACATGAGCCGCTTCAGACCGGAATCAAAGCGGTAGATGCGCTTATTCCGATTGGTCGGGGACAACGAGAACTAATCATCGGCGACCGTAAGACTGGTAAAACAACCGTTGCGATCGACACGATCTTGGCTCAAAAAGGTCTTGGCGTTAAGTGCATCTATGTTGCCATCGGCCAGAAGGGCTCAACCGTCGCTCAGACCGTGGCATTGCTCGAAGAATCTGGCGCTATGGACTACACGGTTGCCGTGGTTGCTCCCGCCTCCGACCCTGCGCCGTTTAAATTCTTGGCTCCATACTCCGGCTGCGCCATTGGTCAGCATTGGATGGAAAACGGTGAGCACTCGCTCGTCATCTACGATGACCTTTCGAAACAAGCCGAAGCGTACCGTCAGGTATCTCTGCTCCTGCGTCGCCCACCAGGCCGCGAAGCGTACCCAGGCGACGTGTTCTACCTCCATAGCCGGCTCCTAGAGCGAGCCGCTAAGTTGTCCGATGGCCTTGGCGCCGGTTCGCTTACCGCTTTGCCGATTATCGAAACCAAAGCGGGCGACGTTTCGGCGTACATCCCAACCAACGTCATCTCGATTACTGACGGCCAGATCTTCCTCCAGGACGACATGTTTAAGTCTGGTATTCGCCCAGCTGTTGATGTTGGTATCTCGGTATCTCGAGTAGGGTCAGCCGCTCAGGTGAAAGCCATGAAGAACGCGGTTGGCACCATGAAGTCTGACCTCCAGCAATTCCGTGACTTGGCCGCCTTCGCTGCCTTCGGTTCGGACTTGGATCCAGTATCCCAAGCTCAGCTTGATCGGGGCTACCGCCTGACAGAACTGCTGAAGCAAGGAATTAATGCGCCAGTTCCGGTTGAGGATCAGGTAGTGGTCCTTTACGCCGGTAACCGGGGTTACCTCGACGGCATCGAAGTAGCAGATGTTGGCCGCTATGAATCCGAGTTGTTGGAATGGTTCAGCACCCGCCACAGCGACATTCTTGGCAGCATCAAAAATGACGGCAAGGTCCCAGACGAAGAAGCGTTGGAAGCTGCCATCGCGACCTTCACTGACCAATTCGAAGGTGCTCACTCTGTTGTTGATGAGCCAGACGTCGAAGCTCAAGCTGCTGCCTCCACCAAAATGGTAGATGCTACAAACACCTTGCCAGAAGAAGACGTAAGTCGAGGTGTTGAGGCCTAATGCCGGGTGGAGCGGAACGCATTCTTCGCCGCCGAATAGGCAGCGTTAAGAACACGAAGAAAATTACTCGCGCTATGGAGCTCATCGCAGCAACTCGCGTTGCTCGAGCTCAGCAGCGAGCTAAAGCGGCGCGACCCTACTCCGAACAACTCACTGGCGTTATCGAGAACCTGTCAGCTGGAGGCGCCGAGGTGGATCATCCACTTCTTCGCAAAGCGGAAAACGTTGAGAACGTCGCTTTCGTTGTTTGCGCCGGAGATCGAGGGTTAGCAGGGCCTTATAACGCTCAAGTGCTTCGATCAGCTGAACGTGAAATTCAAGCGGTGCGAGCTGATGGCGGCGACTATCGCCTCATCACTGTTGGTCGAAAGGTTCAGGATTACTTCTCATTCCGGGGCTACAACATCGACACATCGTTTACTGGATTCACTGACAACCCAACCTATGAAAACGCTCGTGACATCGCTCGCCGAGTGCGGACGGTATTCGACGAAGACGAAATCCAACAGGTTGATTTGATCTATACCGAATTTGTAAGCCTGGGAACCCAACGCCCAGTCGTTCGACGGTTCTTGCCGCTCGAAGCGACAGCGACAATCGCAGAAGAAGGCGGCGGCGATGCAGCTGCACTTGCCGGCTTCAGCTTTGAACCTTCGCCAGAAGGGGTACTAGCCGACCTACTTCCTCGCTACGTCGAGGCTCGGCTGTTTACCGCCCTGCTAGATGCTGCAGCATCAGAGCACGCCAATCGCCAGCGGGCGATGAAAGCGGCAACTGATAACGCAGAAGAACTGATTGTGAAACTGGCTCGGGCCATGAACCGAGCTCGTCAGGAATCGATCACCACGGAAATCATGGAAATTGTTAGTGGAGCGGAAGCGCTCGGATCTGACGATGAAGTATCAAACGTACCAATGCTGTTGCCGGTCGAGCCGGCAGCATCCTGACTGGAGCAGAGCCCAAAATAATGACTGCTACTGAACCCCAACTCAAAGACGGCCGCGTTGTGGCCATCGCCGGACCGGTGGTTGACATCGAGTTTCCACCCGGTGCACTTCCTGAGATCAACGGCGCCGTAGAGTTCGACGTTACTGTCGGCGACGAGACAATCAAGGTGATGGCGGAAATCGCTCAGCAACTCGGTGACAGCCGAGTTCGCGGTGTTGCGCTCAAGCCAACTGACGGCCTGCAGCGAGGCCAGGCAGTGCGAAATCTAGGCCACGGCATCCAAGTACCGGTGGGCGACGTGACGCTCGGCCATATCTGGAACGTAATTGGCGAACCTCTTGATGTTCCAGCCGACGAGCTGAACATTGAAGAGCGCTGGGGTATCCACCGAGATGCACCATCATTCGACTCGCTCGAGCCGACCAAGCAGGTTCTTGAAACCGGTATCAAGGTCATCGACCTTCTTACCCCCTACCTCCAGGGCGGCAAGATCGGCCTGTTCGGTGGTGCCGGTGTGGGCAAGACCGTACTCATCCAGGAGATGATTACCCGTGTGGCTTCGAACCACGGTGGTGTGTCGGTATTCGCTGGAGTAGGAGAGCGAACCCGTGAAGGTACCGATCTATTTATAGAAATGGGCGAGACCATGATGGGTGACGGTGTCACCCCGGTATTGGCTAAGGCCGCACTGTGCTTCGGCCAGATGGACGAGCCACCCGGTGTACGCCTCCGAGTAGCGCTTTCGGCGCTCACTATGGCTGAGTACTTCCGAGATGTGCAAGGCCAAGACGTGCTCTTGTTCGTCGACAACATTTTCCGCTTCGTTCAGGCTGGTTCAGAGGTATCTACCCTGCTGGGTCGTATGCCATCAGCGGTGGGCTACCAGCCAACGCTGGCCGATGAGATGGGCGTTCTTCAGGAACGAATCACCTCCACCGGTGGTAAGTCGATCACGTCGCTACAAGCTGTTTACGTACCGGCCGATGACTACACCGACCCGGCGCCGTTCACCACCTTTACTCACTTGGACGCAACGACTGAGTTGAGCCGTGATATTGCTGCTCTCGGTATCTATCCGGCGGTAGACCCACTTTCGTCAACCTCATCGATCTTGTCGCCTGAGGTTGTTGGCGATCGTCACTACAACGTGGCCCGCCAGGTGCAGGAAATTCTGCAACGCTACAAAGAGCTGCAAGACATCATCGCCATCCTCGGCCTTGACGAGCTTTCTGAAGAAGATCGAATCACCGTAGATCGAGCCCGAAAAGTGCAGCGTTTCTTGTCGCAGCCCATGTTCGTTGCTCAGGTATTTACCGGTCTTCCTGGTGTCTTTACTCCGGTTGAAGAAACGATCGATAGCTTCGAAGCTCTTGTAACTGGCGAGCTTGACGATCTGCCAGAGCAGGCGTTCTTGAACGTCGGTGGCGCTGATGAAGCCCGCGAAAAGGCTGAGCAGCTCCGTCGTGAATCGAACAGCTAGTGCTGATGCATCAGCTGTTCGAGTTTCCTTCCGTCGTACCGGCGGATGGAAACATCGTGATTGGTCAGAAGGGTAAACAATGACAATGCAGGTTGAGTTCGTATCGCCCGAAGACCTTTTGTACTCAGGCGTCGCTACCCAGGTAATCGCTCGTACCCGAGGTGGGGGCGATATTGCCTTTCTCACTGGGCATGAGCCGTTTATCGGGTCGCTGCTCACCTGCGAGGTTCGTGTCACTGAAGAATCTGGCGACGTGCGGCGATTCGCAGTACGGGGTGGATTCGTTTCGGTCACCGGAACCAAAGTGACAGTCCTGTCTGACGCTGCGGAAGCATCGGCTGATATTGATGTTGCTCAAGCTCAAGCTGATCTGGCTGAGGCTCAAGCGGCGGAGCAAGCCGACCCTGAAGATGCTTACGCTCGAGCTGATCGCCAATGGGCTGAAATTCGGCTAGCCGCATCAGGGGCCGTAGAACTTCCAGCCGCCCACTAGAGCAAGCAGTCTGTAGCCGGTCTTAACGCCGTCGAAAGCTAGCAGTTGCTCCGACACCGGGAGCCGGTCTTAAGGCCGTCGAAAGCTAGCAGTTGCTCCTACGCCGGGAGCCGGTTTAAGGCCGTCGAAAGCTAGCAGTTGCTCCCCTGATTAGGGGCAACGGTAGCCGGTAGCGGACGGTGCGGGTCTGCCTAGGGGATATCGAGAATCACGGTAGCCGAGCCGTCTCCGACGGTTTGGCCGTCCCAGTGATCAGCTAAGTGGGCCGGAATCAATCCGAACAGATAGTCCCGATGGTGCTCGTCGATGAACGCAATGCGTTTACCGCGTTGTTCCATGAACCAATCGAGCGACCAATACAGCTCGGGTAACGTAGAAGCGTGGCCCAGCGATTCGAGCTCAGCCCTCTCCTCGCTAGTGAGTGGCTCAACCTTATTGTCGATGATCAATCGATCAAACTGGTTCATTACATCGACCAACCCGGCGTTAGCCGCAAGGCGGGTTAAACCGCCGAGCTCCAATAGCGCCGTTCGTATCTGATCGAAGATCTCGTTTGGATCGTTGGATTCGGTAGGTACCGGCACCTCGGTGGCGGTCAGAAAGGTAGAAAGCTGTCGAGCTCGCTCGCTGAGGCTGAGTCGATAAAACTGTGAGCGAGGAATTTTCGATACTCGCCAACCGGCACGAGCCTCGTCCATCACTAGGTCGGGGTCTTGCTCTAACCCAAACTCAACCCACGCATAGGATGGCTCCTTGGGGTCTCGGAGGTTAGGAAAGCTCAATCGGAGAGTCATCAGCCCGGTCGACGGGTGCACATCAAGCGCCATGTCGTCGATCTGTTGCCAAGCCCACAATTGAGGCGCCTGCTGATTTTCGGGCACACCAGATAGCCCTTTTTGATTGCAAGTTATGTCATAGCTGGCCCGAGCTGGCCGCACTTCAGTAATTACCGGTTCGGTTTGATGGTCCGGCCCGTTTACAACCTCGGCCTGGGCTTCAGCGTGTACGTCCGGCCCGGGCTGGTAGTCCTTTTCGGCGGCGAGGTTGTCTGGAACCCTCGAACTCGGAGTTGAGGTCGGCTCCGACAAGAGTTTCGGTGCCGGCGGTGAACTCGTTTGTTTCTTTAGCTCGATGGTGTCGGTGCGAGTGACCGGTGGAAATTGGAGGCCAACTGGCGCTATCGCCGATGGACCAGGCGACGAGGAAGACGACGGAAGTGGTAGTTCTCGTTTGCCCGTGACTCTCAATCCACCTGCTGGTGGTCTCGTATGCTTGGTTGTTCGCCGAATGGGTTTCCGTTCAGCAGACCGAGGTTGGTAGCGATTGGAGTCGCTTGTTTTGCTTAACGCCGGCGGAGCCGTTTTCGGAATTGGTTGGGGCTCGTCCAGTTCTGGTTTTGGTTCTGGTTCTTGACTCGTTGAGCCGTCACCATTGGCAACGGGTGAACCGAGGCTATCGACGGAGTGTTTGGTTCGTTGTTCGGCGTCAACGTGGCCATCCCACCACAGTTTGTCGTCGTCTTCCTTCGCTTCTAAGTCGAACACCGCCGTCTTCCGGCCAAATACTCGCTCCTTCAAATGGCTCGCGGCTTGATTAAGAGGTGTCGCTTCGGGTGGTCCCGATACGGAATCGATTGGCTCACCCGTTGGTGGGGGTGGGCTAGGCTCGCCCCCTGGCTCATCGGCCTCCGCTAGCCACTTGCTGCGCTCGTTGAGCTCAGCCGTTGAGTTGAAGAAGTCTTTCGTTGCCTCGGGAGCCTCCTGTTGTTTCGGCGGAGGAGGAGGCTTGGCCTCATCGTCGAACTTCGGCGCCAACGTAGAAGCTAGATCCGGCTTGGCTGCTCCACGGCTAGAGATAGCGTCATTCGAATCTTTCCGAAACGTTTGACTGCTAGACCGATTGGTTGTTGTTCGGTCAGCCGATGCGAGCGCGGTCGACTCCCACGGCCGCCGCTGGAACAGCCAGAGGGCCGTAAGAATAGTTATGAGGGTTAGGACCAGGACGACGAGGGATTCGCCTGACCACAGGTACAACATGACAACCAGAACTCCGGTGGTCATGAGGCCGAGGAAGACCGCCATTGTTTTCACTACGTAAATCCTAGAGCCCGAATCGGGTTTGGTAAACCAACAGTTCGAACATCAAGCTATTTGCCGCTAACAACGCCTAGACAAGGTCGTTTCAGATCTACCAGATGGTACTCGTGGGGGGCCTGCGTTACGGTGTCGTCGTGGATGTACGAACCTTAATGAGACGCTCGGCACAGTTTCACGCTGATCGACCTGCTGTGATCGAAGCCCGGGGCCGCCGAGTAGACGGTACAGAACGTCCTCGCCGAGAGCTAACGTTCGCCCAGGCCTGGGATCGGGGCGTCAGGATGGCCAATGGGTTATTGTCGCTTGGTCTTGCGCCCGGTGACCGGATTGGCGTACTCGAAGACAACACGTTGGAGTCGGTCGATCTGTTCTGCGGTGCCGCCATCGCCAATCTAGTTCGAGTCCCGCTGTATCCCCGTAACAGTCGAGACGCCCACGTCCACATGCTGTCGCACACCGATTGTCGAGCGTTGATCGTTAGCGGCTCTCACGCCGAAGCCGTTGCCGGCATCGAACAAGACGTTGACAGCCTTCAACATATTGTCACTCGGGACACCAGTTACGAGCAATGGCTTAACAGTTTCTCACCAACCGACCCGGACCCAGTGGTTGGAGAAGACGATTGGTTTATTATTCGCCACACTGGCGGAACCACTGGTCGGTCGAAAGGGGTTGGCTACACCCACAAGACATGGCTCGATGCAGGCCGCGACTGGTTCTACGCTTTTCCACCGGTGCAAATGGGTGATGTTTGCCAGCATGCCGGGCCGATCTCGCATGGTTCAGGCTATTTGTTCACTCCCATGTGGTTGTCGGGGGGAGTGAACTTGTTGATCCCCAAATTCGATGTGGACGAAGTTGTGGCAACAATGGAGACTGAGAAAGTCGCCTACGGGTTTTTGGTTCCAGCGATGCTGAACGCCATTGTTCGCCACCCGACAGCTACCTCCCGCGATTGGTCCAACCTGCGATGCATCCAAATTGGTGGGGCTCCAATCGCTGCCGACACGGCGCTCCTCGCTCGCTCCGTGCTTGGCGACTGTCTCTATCAGGGGTATGGGCAGACCGAAGCGGTGCCGATCACAATGATGGGACCAACTGAATGGTTTTCTACGGTCAAAGGGTCCGACCCTCTTCGCTCTGCCGGTAGGCCCCTGCCATTTGGCGACCTGGCCATCGTGGACCCTGACACCGCCAAACCAGTCGCTGGCGGCGAGGAGGGGGAGATAGCAATTCGATGCGATGGTCAGATGTCGGGGTTTTGGCGCAACGAACAAGCCACGGAGGAGCGTTTGAAAGATGGTTGGGTTCTAACTGGAGATATCGGTCGGATTGATGCCAACGGATACCTGTATGTGTTGGATCGAAAAGATGACATGATCATTTCCGGTGGTTTCAATATTTGGCCCGCCGAGTTGGAAAACGCTCTTGCTAGCCATCCCGACGTGATCGAAGCAGCTGTTTTCGGCGTTCCTCACGAGCGCTGGGGGGAGACTCCGTACGCGGTCGTGCAAGTAAAGCCATCATCAACGGTCACGGCCGACCAACTAATTGACCTGTGTCGTGCTGAGCTTGGATCATATAAGAAGCCTGCCGTAGTGGAGCTCACCAGCGATGAGTTACCGAAGTCACCAGTGGGCAAGCTAGCCCGAAAGACGCTCCGAGAACCTCATTGGGCCGGGTTTGATCGGCGAGTCGCTGGTTCTTAGCTGAATCTTGGCCGGTAACTGTCGACTGGTTGTTTAGAGTTCTGCTCGGGTAGAACTTTGCCTGTAGTAGGCGATCGGACCAGCAGATAGGTTGAAACTTATGTCATCGGAATGGATATCTCCAGATCGCAACTTGGCCCTCGAATTAGTTCGAACCACAGAGGCAGCTGCGTTAGCGGCCGCTCGATGGATGGGTCGAGGCGACAAGATCGGCGCCGACCAAGCAGCGGTAGACGCTATGCGATCGGTCCTGGACGGGGTCCAGATGGATGGAACGGTCATCATCGGTGAGGGCGAAAAAGATGAAGCGCCCATGCTCTACAACGGCGAGCGTATCGGCAACGGTCAGCCGCCTCACACCGATATCGCTGTCGATCCGATCGATGGCACGACGCTGACTGCAACTGGTCAAGCCGGTGCGATCGCCGTGATCTCGGTAGCTGAGAAAGGGTCGATGTATAACCCTGGTCCGGTTACCTACATGGAAAAGCTCGCAGTTGGACCTTCAGGTAAGGGCATTGTAGATATTCGCCTGCCGATCGAACGCAACTTAACCGCTTTGGCCAAAGCTCAAGGTCGACCAGTTCGAGATCTGAACGCGGTTGTTCTTGATCGTCCTCGTCACCAAGAGATTATTGATGAGATCCGCTCGACCGGCGCTCGTATAACCTTGATCTCTGATGGCGACGTAGCCGGAGCTATCGCTACCGCGTGGCCTGAGTCTGGCGTAGACATCTTGTTCGGCATCGGCGGCACACCCGAAGGTGTTATTACTGCTGCCGCGTTGAAGAGCATGGGTGGCGATTTGCAGGGTCGTCTGTGGCCTCGCAACGACGAAGAGCGCGAGGCGGCACTCGAACAGGGTTACGACCTGGATGAGATCATCGGCCTCGACGATCTCATCACTTCAGATAACTGTTTCTTTGCTGCTACCGGAATCACCGACGGAGCGTTACTCAAAGGTGTTCATTTTGGGGCCGATGCCATCACCACTCAGTCATTAGTGATGAGGGGTCGATCGGGCACCGTCCGACAAGTGGAAGCAACCCACCGGCCGTCAAAGGTCGCCGAGCTCAGAGCGGCCGAGGGCCAGTAACCTCTTGCTCGACTGATCGGTCGCGTCAGCACCAACTGAGGCGTTCTACAAAGACCAGTTCAACGACACCGTTTCGCTCCTGAACAGGGGCCGACGTGTCGCGCCTCGGACTACGTCCCAAATAAGACACGCCGGAGTGTTCGCATAACAGCTGGGGGCTAGGTGCGGTTCTCACGGTCCACCAATTCTGAATCTGACGTTCCGTTTGTTGCCTAGAACGGTGCCGTTTGCTGTTTTGCTTATGGTTTTGGGGTTTGGACCGACGGGGACGGTGACAAGTTCCCCCCCCAACGTTTTCTTACGAGGTTTTGGATGGTTTTTGTACGTATGCCTAGGTCAGTGGTTCCGGATGGCCGGTTCCGGGTTCGAGTTGCCGTTGGTTTGGCCATCGCCATGGTTATGGCGCTGTTGCCGGGGACGGCTCCGGTGTTGGCTGCTCAGCAGAATGAGATCGTGTTGGGGGTTGAGTATGACGGGTTGCAGCCTAATGGTGACGCTCCGTTTGCTGGTAACACTGATGGCCAGCACACCCCTGGTGATGATGACAATCAGAATAACAATGTAGTTCTCACCAATGATTTGATTGGGTATCGGATCGATTGGAATGTGAATGAGGTTGACGGCACAACTGTTGCGTTGACTGCTTCGTTGCCGGAGGGGATGAGTTGGGTTGTTGATCCGGGTACGAATTTTGGTGCGCCGTCTGGTTGCGTTGATGATGGGATGTCGACGATTGATACGAATGCAGGCCGCGATTTGTATTGTGTGCTTGATGTTGAGCATGAGGGTTCGAATGGTGTGATTCGTCCGCAGGCCAATGCTGGTTCGCAGTTTGATGCGACCTCGTTGCAGCTGCAGGCGTTTATTGAGTCTGGTGAGTCAGCTCCGATTGGTTCTAACGTTGTTGAGACGTTTGCGTCAGCTCGTCCGAAAGCTGACTGGGTAAAGGGCGAAGACGTCTTATCAGGCGACCCGCCCGTTGTTGTGGACCAGCAGCCGTCGGAGGAGATTCATGGTGTGACCGATCCTGCTACGGGCGAGATCGGCCGTATTTGGCTTTATCCTCTCCGGCTTCTTCCTGTTGGTGGCATTGTCGGTGCTGAGAAAATGGACGACAGCCAAGACATTCTCATTTATGACCACGCTTACCAAATGCCAGCTGGCGCCAAGCTGGCAACAGGACTAGTACCAGACACCGTGTCGGGCGCACCGCGCACAGCGTGTGGCCCCTACGATGGTCTTGACACATTTCCAGTCGCTTCGCCCGGTACGTGGACCTGCGCTCTTGATCCTTCATCGACTGCCAACGGCTACCCGGTGATAAGGATCGACATTTCCGGCCACGACACTAGTGTCCTGCCAGCATTAAACGGAGACGCTACTTCTAACACTACGACCATGATGGCCGGTCAGATCGCGTTTTTCGTTCCGGAGTCGGCGTTCCCTAGTGGGGCGTTTTCCATTGACATTAATAACGGCCTTTCCGGCACCGTCGATCCAGTCGCCCTCCCTACCGACCTAACCCCTATTCAAGTCTGGGGATCGGCGCCTACTTCGTTCGACGAAGCCGGTGTTGAGAACAACAACGCCTACTGGAACGCCAACGCTGTTCCCGCCAACGAAGCACCCGGTCGTACGTTTAGACAGACCGTTCACTACAAAGACGGCCCCTACTATGAACTGTCGAAACAGTTCCCTGACGGCCGCGATTATCGATCGATTGATGCCCGCACAGTGACCGCCGGAGGCCTAGGACGGGTCATGACCAACACGCTTGGCTCGACCCTGTTTGGTTGGGGTAACGGAGTGAGCGGGCCGATGTCTCAGATCACTCCTCGCGGGAACGAACTAGTGCTGGTGGCCGAACTCGGTCACATCCAAAGCGCGCCGGAGACGCCGTATTACTACGAAGCTTCTTCTCTGTGTGTGGCCATCGACAATACTCACCAGTCGCTTATGGCCTTGCCGGCAACGTTCGATGTGAACCATCTCGTCGCCACAAGTAGCCCGTTTAGCTACGGGAATCAGCCCCATGATGCCACAACAACAGAGTCTTCTAACACTGGGCCGCTAGCGCAGGTACACATTGGGTCGCAACCGAACTTTGTCTACCATATCCCTACCTATCTTCACGCGGTGGAAACAACATTGGTTGATATTCCCTACGTGGTGGAGTTTGCCGCCGGTTTGAACATTCCAGATCAGGACGTTGGAATGCACGAGGTTACGTGTAACAACGCTGATGTTGATGGTCGAGGTTGGGTTGATTCTGCCGGCGATTTGAGCGTCTTTGACTCTGTTGCGCCTGGAGATGACGTCTATGAAGACATCACTCACGTTCGTCTCCGGGTCACCGGCCCTATGCAGTGGACTGGTAGCCCGCTGAACCCTCGCAATGTTTCGTCGAGCTCAACTTGGGGTACTGCGATCAACTTGAATATGCAGGTAAAGGTGAAGGCTGATCCGTTAGCGAATCAGGCCGATCAGGAACTGTTTGCCTACGCGTCTCGTGCGTATACGCCGTCTCCGTTGCCGCATACGCCTGAAGAGGTTGTTGTGTGGGACCCGGTCACGATGGCGAATCCTGGCACCCCGACCTGTACCAACACCACCAACGGTGTCTTCCAAAATCGTTATGGTGATGGTGTTGATCACAATACGGTGATTCCGAATGGTTGGTGCAATTTGCCGTTTGAGGATGATGGTTCGAGTTCGGTTGATTTAGCCGATAATCCGTTTGACTTCGGTGGGGGCGGCGAGAACGCCTATGAGCTAGCCTCCAACTCGAATAGCAGCTACACCGGCAAATATCCACGGGTCGTGCATGCGGACAAGGTGACGATTGTTGAGGCTGCTTTGTCGATTGGTAAGTCGAATTTGGCTGGTCCTAATGATGTGAATGTTAATGGTGATTTGGCAGAGTTTGAGGTTCGGCCCGGTGTGGTTGGGTCTTCGTTGGACACTATCTCTGACATTGTTGTCACCGACACTTTGCCTGCCCAGTATGAGTTTGTCGGGTTTACTCAGTTGCCGGTGACTGCTGTGAATTCGAATGCGACAACGCCGCCGAATAATGATGGGGTTGCGTTGACTTCGCCCGTTTGTTCGGTGTCTGGTCAGACGATTACGTGTGATTTTGGTACGCAGGTTGGTGGCTGGTCTGATTCGTTCCGTTATGAGGTTCGGATTAAGGACGCGACTGCGAACGCTACGTATACGAACACGGCGACGATTTCAGGCAATGATGCGTTGTCTGGTGTAGCGAAGGACCCTAAGTCAGCGTCGGCGAAGTCGTTTACGCCTGCCGCGTTTGATGAGTCCGGGATTATCAAAATGGTTGATCGTCATGTCGGCCCGTGTGGGGTATATCCGGGCGGTGGGGCTGCTCCGGCTGATTGGGCCGATGATTGTTCGGTCATTGTTGCTGATGGCGGTATTCGCTATGAGCTTGATGTTGAGAACGAGGGCTTCGATGACCTTGAGAATTATCGAGTAATTGATATTCTGCCTCACCTTGGTGATGAGGTTGAGATTGCATCGAACACCTTGACTGGTGATGGTCGTACTCCTGAGTCTGATTTCAGTGGGACAGTTGAATTGGTTTCGGCGGCGGGTGCGGGGACGACGTTCTTGTATTCGATGGATGACCCGAACACAGTGACTCGTGACCCTGATTTGAGCGAGACGACGAATACGTGGTGTGATGCTGCCGCTGGTGGTGTCGCGGTGTTTGGCGCTGGGGCTTGTCCTGGGTCGTTGGCTGATGTGACTGCGGTGTATGCGGATATGGGAACGCTTGATGCCTCGAGTGTCCGGACGTTGACTGTTGATCTGATGACGTCGGGTAATGAGTGCGGGGATGTGTATACCAACAACTTTGGTGCTCGTACTGACGGCATTTTGTTGCCGATTCGTTCGAATGATGTGTCAGCGATGGTCGGTTTTTGTGAACCTGAGGTTGATATTGAGAAAGACACCAATGGTGTTCAGGCTGACAATGTTGATGAGGATCTGAACGGTAATGGTGTTCTTGATCCGGGTGAGGACACTAACGATGAGAACGGTGTGCTTGATGTTGCTGCTCCGGCGGGTAGCAACGTTGGTCCTGGTGTCCCAGTTGGTGGTGCTGTGACGTGGACCTATGTTGTGACGAACGGTGATGTTGCGTTAACTAATGCGGTGGTTGCTGATTCTGATCCTGCAGTCATAGTTGATTGTGATATTGACGGTGATGGCACGTTTGATGGGACCGATACTGTTCCGGTGCTGTTGCCGCTGGCGGAGATCACTTGTCAAGCGACTGGCGTTGCTGTTGCTGGTCAGTATTCGAATAACTCGTCGGTGACTGGCACACCTGCGGTTCCGACCGCAGTGGATCCTTCTATCGATCCGTTGGATTCGTCGACGTGGCCTGATGATCCCGATTTTGATCCCGAGGATGAGTCGACGTGGCCGCTAGACCCTGCGATTGATCTGTCTGACCCAACGACGTGGCCGTCTGATCCAGCTGATTATGGTCAACCGGTTGATCCGGTTACCGGCGAATCGGTGTTCCCGGCTGTGTTAACGGATGAAGATCCTTCTCATTATTGGGGTCTTCCGAACGAAGTCGGTGTTGACATTGAGAAAGACACTAACGGTGTTCAAGCTGATGATAATCCTGGGCCTAGTGTCCCGGTTGGTGACACGGTCACTTGGACCTATGTTGTGACTAACACTGGTCAGTTGCCGATCACTCCAGCCACGGTGGCTGATAGCGATCCGGCGTTGAGTGTCGTGTGTGACGCTTCGTTGGCTGACGCCGGCGGCGATGAGATCATTGACATGTTCTTGCCGGGTGAATCAGTGTCTTGTACTGCGACTGGTGTCGCTACCGCTGGTGTTTATGAAAACACTGCGACGGTTTCTGGACCGACAAGTTTGCCGACTGAATCATGTGTTTGTGATCCGTTGGATCCGGCTACGTGGCCAACAACAGCTGATGGGTACGAGCCGAATCTGGATGCCGACGGCAACCCGATCACGGTTAATGACAGCGATGTTAGCCATTACAATGGTGCTGCCCCAGCTATCGATGTTGAGAAAACAACGAATGGTGTTCAGTCTGACGAAGCTCCTGGCGAAGAAATCGTTGCCGGGTCAACCGTCACCTGGACCTATGTTGTCACGAACACGGGAACGACTGCGCTAGCGGACGCCACTGTTACTGATGATCAAGGGGTCACCGTTGATTGTGATGTGAATAGCGACGGGATCTTTGATGGAACGAATGTGATTTCGTTTATCGCTCCTGGCAGCTCGGTTACTTGTGAAGGCACCGGTGTGGCCGTTGCTGGTGGTTACACCAACAACGCCAGCGTTACCGGTGACCCGATAGTTCCCGACTTCGCTACCTGTGGTTGTGACCCTGAAGATGTTGGCACCTGGCCGACAGAACTAGATGCCTATAGCCCGTTGATGAACTCGGACGGCACCCCAGTCGATCCAGTCACTGACGAAGACCCATCGAACTACACCGGTGGCCCGAGCGAAGGCGCTGCGATTGATATTGAGAAAGCAACTAACGGTGTTGACTCAGACGAAGCCCCAGGCGAAACCGTTCTGGTCGGCTCAACTGTCACATGGACCTACGTTGTCACGAACACCGGTACCACCGGTCTAGCTAACGCAACGGTCACCGATGATCAGGGTGTCGTCGTCGATTGTGGTGACGGCTCGAACGTTATTGGCTATCTTGCCCCTGGTGCTTCGGTTACTTGTGAAGGTACCGGTGTTGCGGTTGATGGACCGTACACGAATAATGCCAGTGTTTCTGGTGATCCGATTGTCCCTGATTTCGGGACGTGTGGTTGTGATCCAGCTGATCCAGCTACGTGGCCTGCTGACCCGTCTGGGTTTGTCCCAGCTGTCGGCGCTGACGGTCAACCGTTAGCTCCAGTCACCGACGAAGACCCATCGAACTACACCGGTTCTGTTGACGCAAATAACAGTGTTGGTGATTTCGTTTGGTATGACTCGAACGGTGATGGTGTTCAAGACGCTGACGAAGTACCGGCTGAAGGAATTATCGTTAATCTCTACGACGACGCTGGCAATCTTATTGCGACGACGACTACTGACGCTAACGGGTTCTATGAGTTCACTGGTTTGGCTGATGGTAAGTATCAGGTTGAGTTTGTAAAACCCGCCGGGTACGAGTTCACCGCTGCCGATCAGGGTAGTGATGATGCTGGTGATTCTGATGCTGATCTGTTTGGTAAGTCACCAATCATTGATCTTGATTCTGCCGGTGCAATTTCTGATGGTGTTCGAGATGAGACGATTGACGCTGGTCTGGTGCTAGCGCAGGGTCTCGGCGGCATTGTCTGGTTTGATACCAATGGTGACGGTATCCAAGACCCAGATGAGGTTGTTGTTCCTGGTGTTCTTGTCGAACTGCTCGATGAGAGTGGTAATCCGGTGCTTGACGCTGACGGTAATCCGATAACAGCGATTACTGATGAGAATGGTGCCTACTACTTCCCAGTAGAACCGGGGAACTACACGCTTAAGTTCAGCCCAGGAGCTGATGCGACGTTTAGTCAGGGAACTGGTTCTGATAACGATTTGGCCGACCTGCTCAATGGTTTGACTGGTTCTTACACAGTGAATCCGGGAGAGCAAGTGCTCGGTATCGATGCTCCGTTGATTCCAGCGACGTTAGCGTTCACTGGTCTTGATGCGTTAACCATGGCTCAGCTGACTGCGATGTTGCTTACTGCTGGTGGCGGGCTACTTCTGTTTGGTCGACGTAAGCAACGCAAGGCCACGGCCGCCAACTAGCAACTAGCAACTAGCAACTAGCAACTAGCAACTAGCAACTAGCAACTAGCAACTAGCAACTAGCAACTAGCAACTAGCAACTAGCAACTAGCAACTAGCAACTAGCAACTA
>CALAJV010000012.1 GCA_937922805.1 uncultured Acidimicrobiales bacterium
CCCGGTCTAAACTGTGGATCGGACCATCACACGGTCCCCAACGGTTACCCGTTGGAGGCGACTTGCGCCTGTAGCTCAATTGGATAGAGCATCTGATTACGGATCAGAAGGTTGGGGGTTCGAGTCCCTCCAGGCGTACAGAAAACATCCGCTGGTGGAGCGGGTTTGCGGCGGTGGTGCTCACGAGAAGGCACCGTAGCGTAAGAACAATAGCCAGGTGAACCGTGCATCTATCCGGGTTCTACCGGCACGCTTGGCAAAGGCTTCAGATCACTGTTCAGTTGAGGAAGTATTCGTTTTCGTCAAACGAAATCGTTCCTTCAGTCCATCGCTGATCAGTGTTTTTTCAAAAGGTTCTTAAGGTTTGTCCCCCGAGACAAGGCTCTCGTGCGTGTAACTACTGAAGCACGGCCTATATCGGAGGAGAGCAGTGATGAAACAACTACACAAGCTACGTTTCGGATTGGCGGTGGTGTGTCTTTTGACTGGCTTTTTGGCGGTTGTAAGTTCTGCGAGCAGCAGCGCATCGACCAAGCCGTCAGTGAAAGATTGGGTAATTAGCTGGGTTGGCGATGATTGGTATCAGGTACAAACAGCTGACGGTACTAGGAACGTTTGCGAGGGCCGTCATCAATGTGACGTGAAGGCAAAGGGCTTTGGTGCCGGCCAGTACAAGGTAATCAATCTCACGACTGGCGAAACACCTTGGATAGTGGATGTGGCTGGAAACAACAACGATGACTCGCGCGTAGGCGTCGAGAAGTCGGGAAGCAAGTCAAATTTCGGTCCCCGTGTGGAGGTTGATTCGAACTTCGGCAATTCTGAAGAGCATAGACCCCCAGAACTCGGTGACGTGAACGGTGATGGACGAACCGATTTGATTACCTTTGCGGAATACGGAACGTACGTTTCGCTCGGCCAGGCCAATGGTCGCGTTGCTTCGCCCTTCCAGGCTATCGACTGGTTTGGTTCCAGGGGAGGAAGCACAGGCGCCGGAGGCTGGGGTAATAACCTTCGTTTGATTGGTGATGTGAATGGCGACGGGCGCGACGACATTGTCGGCTTTGGATCCACTGGAGTTCACGTTGCGCTGGGCAAGTCCAACGGCCGCTTTGGTGCAGTCATCAAGACGATTAACAACTTTGGCTCGAGGGCTGGAGGCTGGAGCACGGGCAGCCATCCTCGTATGCTCGGCGATGTGAATGGCGACGGACGCGACGACATTGTTGGCTTTGCCGACAACGGCGTTCACGTTGCGCTAGGCAGGTCCAATGGCCACTTTGGCGCACCATTCTATTCCAGCTACAACTTCGGCAACGCCGGCTGGTATGGCGGCTGGAACGTGGACAAGCATCCTCGTATGCTCGGCGACGTGAATGGCGACGGGCGCGACGACATTGTCGGCTTTGCCGACACTGGAGCCCACGTTGCACTGGCCAAACCCGGTGGAGTTTTTTGGCACCAATACGTCCACGCTAGTGGCTGGTTCGGTTTCGATGGTAGACATGAAAGGTTCACCAGTCAGAGCCGCTCTGGTGCCTGGCGTATAGGGCAACATCCTCGTATGATCGGAGATGTTAACGGCGACGGTCGGGCCGACGTTATTGGCTTTGCCGACAACGGAGCTCACGTTGCCCTAGGGCGGACCGATGGTCGCTTTGGTTCAGTCATTCAAGCGAGCAACAGTTTCGGGCATAACGCTGGCGGCTGGAGTGAACGACATGATCGTATGATCGTCGACGTCAATGGCGACGGACGCGACGACATTGTTGGCATGGCTAGCAACGGCATTCACGTTGCACTAGGCCGGGCCGACGGTCGCTTTGGCACAAGCGTCGTAGATACCGAATGGGCTAGTGGTTCTACGACCGATTGGGATATCGGTGACGTGAATGGGGATGGACGACCAGACCTTGTCGGGTCACGGGTAACAGGATATGGCGGCACCAACTTTGACATCTACGTATCTTTGGGTGAATAACGTAATTCGTTGTTGACCTGATCTTGTAGGCCTATCGCTGCAGAGCGGCCCGTTCGGTTCTTTCATCTTGAGCCGGGCGGGCTGCCGACGTTTTGGAAGGATCAACCGGCGTCGCGTCTCATCCTCACGAGTGGCATCGTTACGAAAAGCCAGCACGAAAATTGGGCACCCAGCACCATATTCAACGTTGGCTCGAGTCGAGCCGAGCGCAGCTCAATGAGCGGGCCTTATGTGAGGGACTCGATGCCTTGCAGAATCTGTTTGCATTGCATTTCGATTGTGTAGTTCGATGCCCGTTCTATCGCTGCTTCTGATTTTGTCTGCTTCCAATCTTCGACAAGCGCTCGTGAAATAGTCTCTGCTAGCGCCACGGTGAAGTCTTGATTCGACTCATGATCAAAAACCAATTCGCCTACGGTCGGATCCACAAATTCCAATGGTCCACCGGCAGCATTCCCAACCACTGGCGTACCGCAAGCCAAGCACTCGAGAAAGACCAACCCGAATCCTTCGATCTTGGTTGGGAACACACCCAACGAAGCGATGTTGTAGAGCTTGGCCAAATTGTCTTGCTGGTGGGGTCCAATAAAGTAGACCTCTTCCAGCCCAAGTTCATCTGACAGGTCCTGGTAGAGCTTGACACTCTCGTGCGGACCTGATCCGGCGATAATCGTGGCCACGGTAAGACCTTCGTCTTTTGCCACCTTCTCATAGGTCTGCGCCGCGTTGAGCAAACAATCAATGCGCTTAATGTCGGCGAACTTGCCCACAAACAGAACTATCCGATCCCAACCACCTGGCAACTGCTTGGACTGATTTTTGCTTCCCTCATATGGCGTTGTTTCGAACTCAGCCAAAACCGAATCTGCTTCCAGCGGCAACTGCTTGAACACGCTCGGATCAATGCCATTCGGTGTAATGAAAATGTTCGCCGGATCGAACGAGTCGAACACCGACAAGAACCGTTCCTTTTGAGAGTTCGAGATAACGAACACGCCCGCAACTTGGTCGAATACACCCTCAGAAATCCAGGCCGGATAGAAACGAGGAGGATATTCCGGGTCTACGGCTGCCATTTCGTGCTTGAACATCAATAGCGACGTGCCGTGCACGAAGGTAAATAGCGGCACGCGGGCTTTTCCTGCTGCCTCTCTTCGATCGTTCACATCGTTCATCACCATCGGATTCAAAAAGGCGTGATGGGCGATGAACACGTCGAAAGAACGCTTCGTCTCAGCCTCGACTTCCTCAATGTAGGAAAAGACAAAACTGCCTAAGCGCTCCCGGTAGGCCGCGAACTCTTCATCACTCATGCTGTGCCATCGGTATGAGGAGACTGGAGACACCGACTCACAAATAGGAATATCGTGATCGAGCTCAAATACTCGAACGTCAGGCCGGGAGAACCGTTGGGTTCGCGACGGGAAAACGCTGTGGCTTTCAACCCCCGGCATCAGGTTAAACGTCTCGTGGTGCTGCTCGTGAAGAATTCCGCTCCCCGGAGCAAACTCTTCTTCGGACTGCCAGTTATTTGTGCCAAGCTGGAAAATTAGGTGCTCAACAGGTTCATTCGACAAGACAACACTCCCCCGGTTTTAGTGCTCAACCATACCGCCAGAGTCACAACGGTTCACTACAAACGTGGAGCCAGAATCGTCGGTAGCCGGTTGAAAACCTCATGGCGGATCGAACAAACCTTCTTCATCGATCACGAGTTCCCAAGTTCTGGGACGGTCGCATACGAATCTAGGTCTGCGACTAGCCGTTAAGGAGCTTCACCAAGCAAAAGAGCGCGAACTTCTTTGTATTCCTCGAGTCGAGCGAAGTCTTTCTCGGTCGGGTTCGGGATGCGAGACATGTCGCTGTTCTCTACGTTGTCGGCCAGCTTCACCGCGCGGGCAATCGGATTGACCAACGCTCGCCGAGCTGCCTCCATGCGGGTTTCGCCATCACGCTTGGTCAACGCTTCGACGGCTACGACAATCGAGTCGGAGAATCCGGCTTCTCGCAAATCGTCGAGCGAAACAGGAGTGTCTTCGACCACATCGTGCAAGACGCCAGCGATCTGCTCGTCGAGGGTTTCTCCTCGCAGCATCACATTAATCGGGTGAAGAATATAGGGCTTCCCAGATTTATCGGTTTGGCCAGCATGCCCCTCGGCGGCAATAGCAATTGCTTTTTCTAATGTTGTCATTTGTTCAAGTGTGCCACGAACATCGGACACCGTGGCCGCGTCGTCGGCAAACTACCGCAGGCCGACTTTCCGGCGGATCCATCGCCACTGGAGGAAGCGACGGCCGACCAGGCCGACATAGGCCAACCCAAGCGCCACCAACAACCAACCGGCCCACCCGAGCCAAATGACAATGGCAACGCCGATCAACGCCAACACGACACCAAGCGAAGCGTCGGTGGCAAGAATCGACTTCCAGTTCGAAGCGAACGTTGCTGGGCTGGCGTGTCGAGCCAGCTGGCCAAGATCGAGCGATTCGATGTCAATCGACTTCGGGTCGAGCGACTCAAGTTCGACTCGTTCTCGCGGGACATCTTGGTCTGACATAGGGTTGAAGATACCAAACTGAGAGCTGCCCTAGTTCCTCACCTAGTCACGCTGAAAAATATTGTTGCGACAGTGTGTCCCCCCTGAGCCGTTGCTTGTTCGAGTGACCCATGTAGCGCACTTGCTTGCCGAATGGAGTGCTGACAGGACAACCCCACGATGACACCTTTTCGATTCAAGCTAGCGGGCTGCGTATTAGCCAGCGTCGTTGCGCTAAGCCTCGCCATTTCGTGGTCGAAGGCAGAGACCAACAGTTCACAACGGTCGATACAAACTGAGGATTCGAACACCGATTCAGAACACGATTCACAAGACACAGCTAACTACGGTCCGGAAAAGGGTTCCGTTACCGAAAACAGCCAAGCGAGCACCCACAGCGAGACCAAAGAAGAAGAATCAACTAAAGAAGATCTAAGCGACGTATCTGGAGCTAGCGACAACACCGCTGTCGCTCCCGAAACACCGGCGCCGAACCCACCAGCCACAACCGATACGCTCGGGCGGGCAACAGCCGAAACTCCGGATGCATCGACCGCGCCCGGACAACTACCGCCCAAAACTGATGGACCGTTCAGTGCCCCCCACCCTACGATCGAAAATGTCAGCCTAGTTTGGGACACCGCTGGCCGCTCAAACGAAACCGTAGACGTTCGCTACCGGCAACTAGGTTCGAACACTTGGCTGCCTGCCCTTCCATTACGGCCGGTCCCGGGCGGAAGCAACGAAGGGTTTACGTGGTCAGATCGTCACGCTGGCAGTCTCTTCGGTTTGAAACCGGGCACGGTGTACGAGGTTGAGGCCAGCCTTCGCGACCCGAATGGCTCAAACGATGTGCGCACAATCTTGGTGACCACCCGACAGGTGCCAACTGCAATGGCAAACGCCCCGGTGAAGCCGGCAACACCGTCTTCGCTTAGTAGCGTGTTGAGCGGTGCCCGGCCGGGCGACATCATTCTGCTTGGCGCTGGCACCTACAACGAATTCGAAATCAACCGGAGCGGAACGCCGGGTCGACCAATTGTGGTTCGCGGGTTGCCCGGCGCCGTTGTTAGCCGTGAAATCAACATCTTCGAACAATCCGACGTTCACGTAGAGAATCTCACTGTCAACGGCCGCATCCGATTCAACGGATCAGATCGAATCGCAGTAACCGGCAACACGATCAACGCGATTGTTGATCGGGGCGGCGATGGCATTGTCACGTTCAAACGTTCCGAAGACAGCTACATCGCTGACAACACAATCACCGGGCTCACCGTTTGGGGTGAATCATCGCTCGGAGCCAAGGGCGACAACGACGGTGAGGGCATTGCCGTTACTGGCCCAGGGCATGTGATTGAACACAACCAAGTGCGAGGAATGCGTGACGGAATTTCATTCTTAGAAGACAGCGAAGCCGTCGATCAGTTCAGTATCGACGTCCTTCGTAACGAAATCAGTGAAGCGGGCGACGACGGTGTTGAAGCCGACTTCTGCATGCACAACTGCCGAGTGATCGACAACCGTCTGACCAACACATTCATCGCATTCTCGTCGCAGCCCAGCCTTGGCGGACCGACATACTTCATACGCAACACTGCGTACAACGTCGGTCACGTTGCCTTCAAGCTGTATCGGGGAAGCCAAGGAGATGTGTTGCTACACAACACCGTGGTTAAGGACGGTGACGCACTCGGAATCTATGCCGGCCGCAGCGTGAGCGGACTGTATATGCGCAACAACCTTCTAATGGGTGGACCGGGCGACAGCTACAACGGCTACTCAAACGGGTCGGGTCAAGCACTACGGGTGGCTGATCTCGTCGAATCAACGGCCGACATGAACTACAACGGCTACGGCTCAACGACTGGCACCTTTACTGGCCGTTTCGGCGACACAACGTTCGAGAATTTCGCCGAGATGCGATCCCAGACAACGGAGAAAAACTCAACTCGCGTCGATCTGAACGTGTTCGCATCACCGGTTGCGTTCCCCGACGAAACCACAACTCAGTTCAAACCAGTCGACTTCCGCTTGGCCGCCTCGTCGGCCGCCGTCAATGCGGGAGTTACACTACCGACTATTAACGACTCGGCCTCCGGCGCCCCCGACCTTGGAGCCCATGAACACGGCTCTCCTTTACCAAGCTACGGGCCACGCAACTAACAGGTACACACCGCTGGAGGCTCCATCTTGGCCTCTCCGAGACTTGGACGATCGAAGGGTATCGGCCCGAAAATAGTGACGATCCAAACCGGTAACGGGCCAACGCAGTAAATTTATGTCGGCTCACCGACCGGATTCGACACCCTTGGTCGTTAGGAGTAGTAGTGAGTGATTTCCCCCAACCCCAAATCGGCTCCGATGATCCAGTTGATCTAGTGGCGTTCGACGACGCTTTGCCGATTGTGTTCGGCTTCTTGATGCGCCGCTGTGGACATCGAGATCTGGCCGAGGAACTCACATCGGCAACGTTCGTATCGGCGGTGGCCAATCGGCCAGGCCATTCCTGGGCCGCGCCTTGGTTGATAACTATCGCCCGAAACAAATTGATCGATCATTGGCGGAGAGAAGCCCGCGCCGAAACAGCCACTGAACGGTTACAAAAGTCTCGACCTCAAACGACGACAATGTTCGTCGAAGAGAGGCTAGAAGTCGCAGCTGTTCTCGGTCGGCTATCCGCTGACCACCAAATGATCCTCGCACTTCGACACATCGACGACATGACTGTTCCGCAGTGCGCTGAACATGTCGGACGGTCGGTCCAAGCGACTGAGTCGCTCCTTAGGCGGGCACAGGAAACCTTTCGAACCGAATGGAACCACAGACGAACGGAGGCCGAATGACCGACGACAGCATTGCCAAACTCTCAGGGCCGGAACAATCCTTGGAGTTTGATAAGGCCGCAGCCGACCAGCTTCGGCATCGTCTTGAACTCCAACGGCTAACAACCGCTGCGTCTACTGAAGCCACCCAGGTCATCCCGTACCTGACCGTTGCCAACGCTACCAGAGCGATCGAGTTCTACGTATCGGTGTTCGGGGCTACTCTCATCGGCGAACCGTTCGAGACAGACGACGGCAAGATCACGCATGCCGAGCTCCGCATCGGCAGCGTCACACTCTACCTTTCCGACATTTTTTTGGAAGCGACCGCCAGCAGCCCCGACGCCACCACCAACACTGCCGTCTCCCTCGTCATCCACGTTGCCGACGCAGACCTTACAATGGCGGCGGCCCAAGCATCGGGTGCCGTCATCGAGCGGGCTGTCCAAGATCAATGGGGTACTCGAGCGGGTTGGTTCGTCGACCCGTTTGGCCACCGATGGTCACCCACAAGCCATAGAACACCAACGAAAGGAACGTTCCAATGATCACACGAGGTTTTCCCAATATCATCAGCGATGATCTACCCACTCTGAAGAAGTGGTATCAGGATCTTCTCGGATGGGAAATCGAGTTTGACAGCGACTGGTTCGTTCACCTGAAAGCACCGAATCACCCGATGCTCGAACTCGGCATCATTGCAGCCGATCACGACATTGTTCCCACCGGTGCCACCGCTGGCGGAGGTGGGACGATACTGACCTTCGTGGTCGACGATGTCGACAACCTCCATGGGGTGGCGAAAGAGCGAGGCGAGAACATCATCGAACCTCCAACTGACCTCTTCTACGGGCAGCGGCGAATGGTGCTCCAAGATCCAGCAGGCACGCTCGTCGATGTTTCCTCCGACTGTGCGCCATCACAAGAATTCCTGGACTCGCTTCCTCACCGTTCACACCACTAGATGGACCGCAGAGACCGAATTAGGTTGCCGAATCCAGAGCTTGTTCGAGGCTTCCGTCGACACGGCTGCCTCGGGCCAACTGGTTGCCTGACGAGTCGAACAAGATCCACGTTGGCGTGTTGAACACCTGATAGTGGCGGACCACTTCGAATCGGGTATCAACCAAAGTCGGCGGGCCGGTAACACCAAAGGTCTCAACGAAGCTTTTGGCCGTAGAAACGTTGTCGGTCATTCCCAACGTGTAGGTGGCAAGTCGGTTGTTGTTCTGCTGAGCGAACTGCTCAACGGTCGGCGCTTGCGCCTTGCAAACCGGTCAACCGGGCAACCAAAACCATACGAGCACCGGCTGGGATCCACCACCAAGTTGAGCCTTGAACGAACCGCTCTGCTCGTTCGAAAGCTGAACGATAGTTCCGTCAGGAAAGTTGTTTTGACCGGAGCTGGTTGAACTTGCAGTCGTTGTCGTGGCCGTCGTTGGGGGCGCCGTCGCTGAAGTTGCCGTCGACGACGATGTCGACGATGTCGAACTCACCGGTGACGATGTGACCGAGCTGGCCGAACTTGGCGGTGATGAGGTTGCCTGCGTAGATGTTGCCTGGGACGTCTCCACTACCGAAGTTGCGGTCGTGGTCGGGCTCTCCAACGGTTCTTCGTCACCTGCGGTCGCTCCATTCCCGCCCATTGCAGAGTCGCTGATTGCAGAGTCACCCATTGCAGAGTCGTCCATTCCTGCGATCACGTCGACTCCGCCTGCTTCAACGACATCGCTCGGCGGCGCCGCTTCAGTCTGACTCGGCGCTAGGGGTGTTGCCGTAGACGTCGAACCCTCTGGCGTCGTAAGAGATGTGGCAGCAACGATTTCAACCTCGGAACCATCGTCTTGGCTCAAGGTCGGCAACGAACCACACGCACAGCAGAGAGCCGATAGCACAACACAGAACAAGGGCAAGGAGAGTCGCTGACCGATCGACTGGGATCGTCCAACCGTCCGCATACTCCAACTTCGCCGCCGTGCAACCACCTAGTCACGCTAGCAGGGACAACCAGATTGCACCAGCGGTGATCCAAGCCCCGAACGACCGGGGTGACTGTTTGAAAATACCTGATGCCTCACAGTCGCGGTACAACCAGCTCAGCAAATCGCTGACGATTTGGTAACCCGCATTGTCGAACAGCCATACTTTCAATCATGTCTGATCCGGTGCAGGTAGCTCAGCAGATCGCCGACGAAACCTTATTTCCTAATGCCCTTGAAACCGACCGATCACGAGATGTACCAGTCGAAATGCTAAACCGTCTGGCCGACGCCGACTTGTTTGGCTTGCAATCGGCCGGGGTAGAAGGTCGGCCTGAGGTTGGTCGCAGCACAACGCTCGGTGTGCTCGAAGCGCTATCGAGCGGCTGCCTCACTACCGCTTTTGTGTGGGCCCAACACGGTGGAGCCGCTCGAGCCAGCGCCCAAAATACCGGCCCAGTGCACGAACGTTGGGCATCGGCACTTGCTAGTGGTCAGAAGCGAGGCGGTGTCGCCTTCGCCTATCTACTCCGACCAGGTACGCCAATGATGTCAGCAACCCCAGTTGAAGGTGGCTGGAGATTTTCCGGACATGCCCCGTTTGTCACCGGTTGGGGCCACATCGATGCGTTGCTCATCGCTGGCCGTCACGGCGCCGACATTGTGTGGGCCATCATTGACGCCGCAGAAAGCCCGACGATGACAGCCAAGCGGCTTGAACTTGCGGCCGTGAACGCTTCAGTCACCGTTGGACTAACAGTCGACAACCACTTCATTGGCGACGATGAAGTGGCATCGATTCAACCCTTCGACCAGTGGCTCGACGGATACAGCCATCGCCTACGGGACAACGGATCTCTGGCCCTGGGAGTGACTCGTCGAGTTCTCTCCTTGCTTGGCCCAACCAATCTGGACGACGAACTAGCAACGTGTCGATCAACCATGGACAGCATCTACCGCGACTACCCACAGATCAACCAACCCGGCGAGGATCACCGGGTTGAGCAAATGACATCAGCCCGAGCAGCGACGACTGCACTCGGCGTTCGAGCCTCGGCCGCTCTCATCGCGTCGGTTGGAGGGGCGGCGCTCTCGATCGAACATCACGGCCAACGGCTCGGGCGCGAAGCACTATTTCTGCTGATCCAGGGCCAAACCCAAGCAATTCAATCTGAACACATCAGACTCTTCGCCCGGTGACAGCCTCACGCCACTCGTATACCGACCTTCGACTACTGTGACCGTATGAGCGGATTCCACGGTCCTCACCATCTCAATCATGATCACCACCACCACGATCACCACCACCATGGTCACAGCAGCGACGGCGACAATGGTCCTAGTCATAGCTACGATCTGCACCGACCAACCGATCGCCGGTCGAGACGACTTTTTCTGACCGATATTGGTCGAGTCACGGTTGGGCTGGCCCTGTCCGCACCACTGCTCGCGGCTTGCAGCTCAACCTCGTCCGAAAGCGACCCTTCAAGCCAAGGCGACGACTTGCGGTGGGGGCGAGCTGAACTTGGTTTCGTCTCAGCCTACGTTTTGGCCCGAGGCAATCGAGCTGCAATCGTCGACACCGGCACTGCCGGGAGCGCAACCGCAATCGGCCAAACCCTGCAAGAGATGGGCCTAACCTACGACGACGTCGATCATCTCATACTCACCCACCGGCACGGCGATCACACCGGATCAACCGGAGAGGTGATGACGATGGCAACCGGAGCGACCGTCTACGCTGGTCAACCCGACATAGAAGGTATTGAAGTTGACGGCCTGGATGCCGACGCCATCACCGGCCTCGTCGGAGGCGAAGATGTATTTGGTCTCGAAATGATCGCAACCCCTGGTCACACCCCGGGCCACATGGCCGTCATCGACCAGAAGTCAGGCTTGTTGGTTGCCGGAGACGCCATCTTTACCGAAGGGACATCCGTTGTTGAAGGACCAGCACGATTTTTCGACGACGTCCCCCAATCTCGGGACTCCATTCGGGTACTAGCCGATCTCACAGTCAACACCTTGCTGGTTGGCCACGGCGACCCAATTGAACAAAACGCCGGTGACGCCATCACCGAACTAGTGGCCCAACTACCGAGTTAAGCCCGGCCGGGCGGTTTGGGTCGGAACCGAACCAGGCGGCTCCGACCCGCTAGGTAACGCCCTGACAACTACTGAAGGAAAATCGACGTTGGTGGTGCCAGTTCAATAAAGGTCTGACCTCGGGTTAACTTGATCTCTCTTCCTTGCTGATCTTTGAAGATCATCCGGTCAGTGGCCTTAGCCCGGTTCCACGTGCCAGCCACGAGCTTGCCTGCGGTGAAAACATACGCTGGACCAGTACCAACAGTGTGAGCGTGAGGCGAGCGGGAGTCAGCGACGCTCTGCCCATACGGGGTTTGCATAACGATCACGTTCTCGGGGGCAAGCTGGCGACCGGTAGCCGTTACGTGAGCTTTGCCGTTTTGGGTCCGGATCCAACCGCCGTGAGCGGGCGACCATGCGAACTCAACCGTTGCTCGGCCAAACGCTATGAGCACGCCACCAGTATCTTGGGCTGATACTGGCGCTTGGTTTGGTGTTCGGTATCGAAGCAGAGCTGGCGGCTGACCACCAGGGGTGCTGGCCGATCGGTAAAGGTCGATCGGGTGAGCATACAAGTTGTGAGGTGCCCGACGAGCTTGGCTTCGGTAGTAGGCACCAGGTGAGGCCAACGCATTCACGTTGACAACATCAGCACTCGCCACGGCTCGGAGAACGCCAGAGTTGGCGCCGCTAGCAGCCAGCAATGGTCGATTCATTTGAGCCAGCACATCAATGTCGCTAGTGCGAACTGATCGAACCGGGCCGACAACCTGTGGGATATCAGAATGATAAACGGCGATGAGGCGAGTCAGATTACCCTCGACCATCTCTTCGTATACGAGGTCAGCTCGTTCCAGGCCAGTTTGAGGTCGAGCCGGGTCTACGTTGTCGATTTTGACGGCCAACGCCGGATGGTTCCCACGGTTCTTTGTCGGTACCCCAGTAAGTGGGCTGAATTCTGTATAGATATCGTTCATTCGCCCGGCGTATTCGGGTGAACCGAGAAAGCCAGCGATGATGGCCCGGTACGGCGTACCAGAATCGATCAGCTCAGCCCAGTACTTCAAGCCATCCGGTTCTGGGGCTCGGCGGAGCATGCCAACATACAACATAGTGGCCAAAACCTGGCTGCCAATTCTCTGCCGGTATTCAGCCGAGTCGGAGAAAGCCACCATAACTTCGCCCCGGGTAACACCACGATTCAATTCCCCAAGCCAGTAGTTCGATCCGGTTGCGTCGGCGCCTCGGCCGAGAACGTTGCGGTAAACCTGATCCACGTACTGACTGTCAGTCAACGTTCCGTACTGGGTGTCAAACTCTTGCGAAAGTACGAACTGCTCGCTGATCTGTTGGATGCTCCAACCTTGACGGGCCACACCAGCCCAATACGTCATTCCGTCGTACTCTGGCGGACGCAAGAAGTGAGCGTAGTAGAGGCGCACAACGGGAGCGATAGTTCCTTGGAACTCGGCGCTCAACGCTAGAGACTCGACTATGGCAGCTGGGTCGCTACCGGTTTCGATCAGGCCTCGCCAATGCTCCAAACCGTCAGTGTCAGGACGGCGAGATAGGAAATCAGCGTACTGCTGAGTGACGAAATCCTGAGCGGTCGGGACCGGGCCAACCTGAACCCGGGCGGCCGAAGGGGCAACCGAGACCAGCGGACTCAAAGCCAAAACGAGTACAACACAAAGAAACTTGTATATCTGGCGACGCATAGTAACCAATCGGCATGAACATCGTCGGACATGAGTCGGAAACAAAAGGTTCGTGAAGCCGCCCGCCCTTCTCCTTCTAAATCGAACCAAACGCCCGACAAGACTCTTCGGCTTGGCCAACCGAAGCGTTTCAAACCCAAAAACCGTCTAGCCTGAAAGCCAGATCGGTTGGTGCGGTTTTACGAATTGATCAGAGCATCCACTGTCACCGCTTGACCAATGCAAGGGAGAACTATGAGGCCAAGCCAATTGAGTCTCGCGCTAGGGATACTGGGTTTGGTCTACACGCTTGGATTGATTGTCGGGTTAATCTATGTGGCGGCCAACAAGCCCCAAAACGAACGAGCAGCTACCTACACCATTGTTGGGCTCGGACTGTTTGTCGTCAGCAACCTGTCGAGACTTCTTGTCACACCGTTGGTGGCAAGGTTCGACACCGGGTTCGACAACTCATTCATCTTCATCAATTTCATTCAAACAGTCCTTGCCAGCTTGGCCGTCTTTTCGTTGGTAAAGGCGGCGTATGTTGCATCGCGCCCCAAGCAAGATCCTCAACCGCAGGTAGCGCCGAACTCGCTCGACCACCAACCACCGTTCCGACCGCTAGACCAACAGCTATAAGTTGAAGCTGACCACATTGTTCAGTCGATCGTGATCACGATCAAGTCGGTTTGAGCTTGAGGCTCTGATGCTGGCAACGGAGTAACTGAGCGGCGGCGACCGACCTGATGGATCAGCACTTTCGATCCGTCAGCCAGTTCAGCAATACCCTTAGCTCGGACAACATTCGAATCTAAGTTGTTCAGCACCTGGTAGACCGCGGCCTGATCCGCTAACTGACCCATCGGAACCCCGGTGACCTGATGAGCGTCGAACAGCGTCGTTTCTGGTTGACTTACGGCGTTTGAACCAGACCGAGCTCCGGTGCTCAACAACCCACCCATCGCCATTGCCTGATCGAAAGAAACGACCGGCGTTTCCGGGGCTATCTCATGCAACTTCTCGGTTACTGCGGCCACAGTCGACGGCTGGCACAAGTCTCGCTTGGTCATAACTAACAGATCTGCTTGCCCGATCTGCGCTCTCACATACGACGCCACATTCGACGGGTGAGATTCGAACTGATCGGTGTCGACCAGAACGATGACGCCATCGAGTGAGAAGCCGGCACTCCGACCCCAGGGCCGGACTTTGTCCGGTTCGGCAATGCCGCTTAGCTCAACGACGACTTGATCGGGAGGAACGTCGCGAGCCCGGATATCGTTGAAAACCGCACCGAACCCGTCGACCATTGTGCAGCAAACGCAACCGTCGGTTAGTTCTATCGTGTCGCCGTTTCGACTCTTGATGAGAGCGGCATCCACGTTGACACTGCCAACGTCATTAACTATCACGGCAATCGGGCGAGTGGTGCGAGCTAACAGTTCGTTGATAGCAGTTGTTTTGCCGGCACCGAGATACCCACCAATGAAAGTGATGGGAACAATTCGTCCATCCCACGGCAAAAAATCTGGCTCGCTGTAGCTCAAGAATCCCGACTCTACCAACCAGACCCGCCTCTGTAATTCGGTTGCACCAAAAGATGAAGCAGATCAGAATCATCTCATGGAGGAACCAACATACACGCCCCTTACCGATGGAACGGTAACGCTTCAACGACCGACAGAAGCAGACGCCGAGTTGGTCGCCGCGCTGGTTCGCTCTTCCTATCCTCACATCACCCCATGGATGACGTGGGCCAAGCCAGACCACAGCATAGCCGACGCCTTAGTTTGGATTAGCCGAGAAACAGATCCGACTTGCCACCCGTTTTTGATCCTAGACGACAACCTTCGCACCATCGGTTCATGCGGTCTGAGCAGGTTAGACCAATCGAACCTAGTGGCCGAAGTTGGTTACTGGTTGGCGCCGGAAGGCACCGGGTCCGGCTATGCCACGAGGGCAACAAACTTACTACTTCGCTACGCGATTGAAGACGTTGGAGCCCACCGAGCCGAGATGTGGATCTCAGCCGAGAACGAACCAAGTCGACGGGTAGCTGAGCGTAGCGTCGCCCAATTCGAGTCAACGGCAAGGCAAGCTATGCGGATAGAAGGTCGAAACCACGATGCTCATTGCTATGCCTTCGTGAAAGGCGACTCGTTCGAACCAGAGCCGGGAGGCTAGTTGACCAACCGGTTGACGGTAGCCAGTAGCTGTTCTACCTCGTCCAACGAGTTGTAGTGGCTGGCCGACGCACGAACACATGACTCAACCCCGAGCGGCTCTAACACTCCAGCCGAGTAGTAATCCTGCTTGCGGGCGTGGGTTCGCACCCCGTTTGCGTTCAATTCATCGACAACGATTTGGGCCGGCGTTCCATCAATCTCGAATGAAACCATTCCTGAGCGATGTTCGCTGGCTACCGGCCCAACGACTGAAACCCCGTCAAGTTGAGCTAACCCCGGTAAGCCACCGACTCCCCAAAGCATCGCTTCTACTAAACCGTGCTCTTGATTCCGAATGGCCGCGGCAGCCGCTTTCAATCGCGCTCGGGTGTCGGTCGAATCCGTCAGTTCGGCGTTGGTTTGAGCTCCGAGCCATTCGAGATAGCGGACCACTTCAGAGGTGGCGGCGTACGCCGACGCGTCTCGCGTGCCCAACTCCCAAACATCGGCTGGAGCTCCCGCTAGCTGATCGTGGGGGATGGTGGCCAGCCGCTCCGAAACCCAAGCAACACCATAGTTGTGTCGTGAGAACAGCTTGTATCCGCTGACCACGTAGCCGTCGATGCCGTACTCGTCGACATCTATCGCTCCGTGAGCGGCGTGCTGGATTCCGTCAACGATAATGAAGCACTCGGGAGAAACCGCTCGGATTTGAGCCGCTATTGCCCCAACGTCCACGTGCATCCCAGTCACTGGACTAGCGTGAATAATGGTGGCAACCCCGGTAGCTGACGTTATGGCTGAACGGTACTGATCGGTGGTGACTACCGAACTGACAGTATCGAACGGCACCTGGGTATAGAGCTGACCAGTAAGGTCGGCATACCGTCGACTTGGGCTATAGGTCGCCGGATGTTCAAGGTGACTGCCGACGACTTCGGTTCCTTTGGTGGCCAAGATTGCGTTGCGGATCAGTCGACCAAGTAGCTCGGTTCCTGTCTCGCCGACAAACACCCGACCCGATGTCGTTCCGAGCAGAACCATCATGTCGGCTCGACCCTGAGCAATAATTTTACTCAGCTCTACGGAGGCAACGTTGGTCCGACCCTGGTTATCGGGCATAGCCAACAGTTCGGCACTGCGCTCAACTACCGATTTAAGCGTTAGCGACCCGCCCGCGTTTTCGAAGAACGCTCGTTTGCCCTGGTAGGGACATTGGTCGACATGATGAAACCGATCGCGAACTTGTTCTGCCAAGTCGGCGGAGAACATCTCTTTACCCAACGATGGAATAGTCATTATTCAGTCTCTCTAGCGTCGATCTTTGCGAATGCCGCTCTAACCGCACGCATCCCTTCAACCGATCGAGGAAAACCGCCATATACCGTGAGCTGCACCATCACTTCTTCCACTTCTACTCGAGTGCAGCCATGATTAAGAGCGCCGGGAACGTGCACCCCTAGTTCTTCTGAACAGCGAAGGATGGCGAGGATGGCAACGGTAACGAGACTCCGGTCACGGCGAGACAGTTCAGAGCGAGCCCACAGTTCACCGAAGCCAAAATCGAACACCATCTCGCCAACGCCGCCCAAACGGTCGACAATTCCGGCTCGTGCCTCGGCCGGGTCCGACGGGGCCCGACCAGCAAACAAGGTGGACATCACATCCGCGGCTGCCGAGTAACGTTCGGTGTCATCAAACGCAGGACCCGGTTCTTTCGGATCAAGCCGATCAACATCATCAAGCTTGGCAAACACCGCGTCTACTGTTCTGGTTGCCTGCATGGCCATCGGGAACCCGGCATAGCCAGCAACTTGATTTACAACTTCACGAACCTCAGGTCGGGTAACTCCGTGGTTCAACGCCCCGTCTACGTGAGTAGCGAACTCTTCGGTTGAGCCGATAGAGGCTAAGAACGCGATCACGATAAGGCTTCGGTCACGGCGAGAGAGTTGTGGCCTCGACCACAAATTTCCCAACACATGATCGACGGCAAAGCTGCCTAGATGGCCGTGGCGACGTTCCATCGACCCAGCAGCGCGTTCCCCATCTTCTACTCCCATCAAGGTGCTAAGAAGGTCAATCCCATTTTCCCGGCGTTGCTGTTGGGTAGTCATAGGCTCACAGTATTCCCCATCAGCTAGAAGTGAGCCAGTCAACCAAACCGCTATCCCTCAGGTGACCCTTCTGACTGACCGGCGGTTTGCCAACCTGGATGACCTAAGATGACTGCTTGGAAGCATCGGCGACCACCAATCCAACTCGGACATTCCTTGGCTTCCTGATCTATCGATTTCGATCACCGCTACCGCGTCGTTTGTTGCAGTTGTTTCCCGGCCTCTTTTTGTTCGGTGTGGCCATGGCTTTGACCATCGAAGCCAAACTAGGGACCAACCCGTGGACCGTGTTTCACCAAGGGGTGGCGAACCGGGTGCCAGTTTCGATCGGAACAGTGGTGGTGGTTACCGGTCTGATTTTGCTAATCGTCTTTCGATTTATTAGCGAGCCGATTGGGTTTGGCACGATTTGCAATGCGCTAGTTATCGGGCCATCGATCGACTTCACGTTGTGGGTTATCCCCGACATTGAAACGCTCTGGGCTCGAGCCGCGCTACTAGGAGCGGCACCAGTTTTGCTCGGCTTGGCATCTGGACTCTACATTGGCGCCGGTCTTGGCCCTGGACCTCGCGACGGGTTGATGACAGCGCTATCGAGACGAGGGCTCACTATCCCCCGGGCTCGACTTATTGTTGAACTCACAGCGCTTGGTGTTGGCTGGCTCCTAGGCGGTGACGTTGGAATCGGAACCGCGTTTTTTGCTATCACGGTCGGCTGGTTCGTTGGGATCTTTCTCCCACCGCTTCAAATCGACCGAACCAACTAGACTTCAGGCGACCCGTTTATCTCGGATCCGAACTCAGCAACAATTTCGTCGTATGGCGCGGGACGAGCAAACAAATACCCTTGGCAGGTGGTAACACCCAAGCTCGCCAACGTTGCCGCTTGCTCTTCGGTTTCGACCCCTTCCAAGATCAAACTCAATGACAGGGACTCAGCCAGAGCCACTACATTTTGGACAATGATTTGCGTCCCCTGCCGATCAACATCAGCTGTGAAGGATCGGTCAATTTTCAGACCCGAAACCGGCAACGTGCGAAGATAGTTTAGTGATGCAAACCCGGAGCCGAAATCGTCAACGAACAGTTGAACGCCTAACTTAGCGATCTGACGTAACGATTCGATAGTCGATTCGCCACCTGTTAGTTGGAGCCCTTCGGTTATCTCAAGGACTAGTTGGGATGGATCAAGGTTGTGTCTGGCCAAAGTCGCTTCTACCAACTCGCCAAACCGTCCGGACCGTAGCTGTAGCGGTGACACGTTAACAGACCACGCAAGATCTCGTCGGGGGTCTGCTGCTGCCTGGCGTGCTACCTCATCCAACACCCATGCGCCTATATCTTCGATCAAGCCACGTCGTTCGGCCAGCCCGATGAAGCCATCGGGGAAAATTAGCCGATCTTCAAACATCCACCGAGTAAGAGCTTCGTACGCCACCACCTTGCCGGTGTCGAGCGCAACGATCGGCTGATAGTGCACGACTAAACTTCCATCGTTACAGGCAGTGCGAAGCGCCGCGTCGCGGTTGAGTTCGAGCCGTTGATCTGTGAACATCGACGCTCGGAACAGACCTGGGTCTTGAGAACCAAGCCTTTTCTGCTCGTACATCGCCAGGTCGGCATCGGCAATCATCCGTTCGGCGGTTTGGGTTCCCCCGGTATCAATTGTCAAACCACAGCTTGCACCCATCTCGACAACTTCGGTACCGACGAGAAACCGTCCGGTAACGGCATCCAGAACTCGGCGGGCGATAATCATCGCTGTTGCCGCATTGCCAACGTCTGAACAGACGACCAAGAACTCGTCGCCACCTAACCGGGCTACCAGATCTGTGGGTCGTACCGAAGGTTTAAGACTGTCGGCGATCTGGACTAAAAGCTCGTCACCGACATTGTGGCCAAGTACGTCGTTAACCTGCTTGAACCCATTCAAGTCGAGAAAGATGACCGCAACCGTTGACTCATTATCGGCCGCTCCATGCAATGCCTCCTCCAAATAGTCGAGAATCGCCGTGCGGTTGGCGAGTCCGGTGAGATCATCATGAGTTGCCTTCTGCACCAGTTTGTTCTGAAGTTGCCAGCTTTCGGTTATGTCATCCAAACAGGCGACCAAACCTGAACTGAGACCATCAAAGTTCTCAAGCGAACGAAGCGAGAGACGCCAACGGCGTTGATCGGTACTCCCCTCAGCCGGAACCACAGTGACGTCGCGGTTGTAGGCACCGGTGCTCGCCAACTCAGCCATGCCAACTTCGATAACTTCTTCTTTGGTTGGATCAATCAACAGTTGAAGCAGCGCTCCATTCGCGGCAGATTGACCAATGCCGGTCATCTCTCGCCACCGGTCATTAGCGAAGACCAACTCAAGATTGGAGTCGAACTGAGCAATACCAGAAGGGAGAGCGTCGGCGATGCCTTGGATTACTCGATCCCGATCGGCGGCAGCCATAACCGCGTCACCGCGCTCGGTTGCCTCAACAATTTCTCGCAAGATGTAGCCTGCTGAATCAAGAAGGTTTCGGTGAGTAACCTCCACCCAAATCCAAGATCCTTGGCAAGTCTTGTATCGACCAAAGTGCTGGTAGCGCGATCCTGGCCGCTTCAGCATCTCGAGCCAAAGAAGGATTGCTTCCGGCCGGTCGGATGGGTGGAGCAAGTCGGTGGAGGCAACACCAACAAGTTCGCCCGGCCCGTACCCGAGAAGCTTTTCGGCTATCTCATCAGCCTCTTGAATTACCGCCACCATGTCGACGTGGATTTTTCCAACGATCCCGTCGGTACCTGTCTGACGAAGCTTTTCGGTGTCGAGATCCACGAGGGTAATAACGCAGTTCGGACCATGAATGAGATTCACGCTTCGGATCGACACCGTTTCGGTGTCGCCGGTCCGTTCCGCAGTAAACAACGACGTGCCGTTGGCAAGCACATCGTTCCACGACTGAATGGCCTGAACGGCGAACTCATCAGTCACCAGTTCTGCGAAGGTGGCCACCTTACCGACGTTGCCATACCGACTCGATACGTCGGCTGGCGGATCGATCCCGATGCCGTCGCTATCGAAACAGTAAATCTGAACGTCAGGGGCCTTTTTAACTGCATCGGAAACTGCCCACCAACGGGCATCTTCAAGTATGTCCGAGGCCCACTTTTCTACTTGCATGGTTCTTTAACGACAAAGTGTCCGTCCGACCTTAGGCTGGTTGCCATGAGCCGGTAGACCTATGGCCTTGGTCTCACCACAAAGGCCACGCAACCAGCGATCCACAACAGGCTGGCCACCGCAGTCAGCCAATCCCCCAGCCATACCCCGTTAATAAAAAACAAGACGCCGCTCAACCCAAACATTGCCCACCCAACGTACTGATTGCGAGGCAAGGGGTCCATCGATCGCTCTACCCGCCGATCGGCCCGGTCGACATCTTTCATTCCCACAAGATAGACCAGTCGTCACTGGGGTGCACTAGCCTTGACCTCGGCTAAGAACCGCCCAAGTGGCGACACAGGAGAACACAGCGTGGGTCGAACAATCCAATGTGGACATTGCGGGGGCGAACATAGCTCAATTACTGAAGTTCGGAACTGCTCAGCAGATAATCCACAGCCACACGATAGTTCTGCCCCGCCACTGCCAACATTCGAAGACACCGACCACGACACGACGTCTGCCGGAGCTCAATCAACATCGTCCGGCCCGCCCGATCGAAGTCGAATCAAGCAACGGCGACCGAGCCCAAAAAGTTCGGGACGAGCTAGCGGCCGGGGGGCTAGTACGCGGCCGACCGAAACAGTCAAGACCATTCCGATAGCTGGCGGATTCGACCCGAAACAACTTGTCGGGAATCCGACGTTGGGGAGAGGAATAGTCCTCGATCCAGAGGCCGAAGTTCCCGAGCCTTGGCGGCAATGCGAAGAGCTGGAGGTAAGCGTTCACGCTCCGAGTGAACTCGTCGATCAACTCTATTCAGCTTGGCGCAACCGCGAACCACTTATTGTTCGCTGGTCCGGTCCCTTCCCTAGTCCGACTGACCTACAAGACGATGCTCCGCAGTTTCATGACCTAACCCCGTCCTATGAGGTACCGCTGGAAAGACTGTTCTTTGCCGTGACCGCCAACAACGTCGTCGCTCTCGACGCCGAACCACACTTGGGTGGAAGCTTCGCTCCGCTGAGTAGTGCCATTGCTGCTGGAACTAGTCGACCGGAACCCCCAAAGTCTGACAATCGTCAAGCTGCACGTGGAGACGTTTCGATCGGCGGAGATTGGGCGTGGTTGGATGGTGGACCGTTCGATCTCGAACTAGCGGCCACCATTGACGGTCAACTGATACCACGAGTGAACTGGCTCGTTGGCAACGTTCAGCCGCTAAAGCAGTACGCTCCGCCAACGGCCAAGCTTGCAGCCGACCAACTGGCTGCAGTAAGCCACAACGGTGGCCCGGCTCGAATTCTCGCTCCTGCTGGTTCAGGTAAGACTCGTGTTCTGACCGAGCGGGCTCGATATTTGGTCACGCAATGTGGAGTCGATCCCAGGGCCGTCTCGCTGGTTGCGTACAACCGACGGGCCAAAGACGAAATGCGAGAACGGCTCGACGACATTGGTCGGCTCGACGTTCGAACGTTGAACAGCATGGCCTTGGCAATAGCGGCAGGAACAGGCCCATTCCGAGCAGTCAGCCAACAAAGCCCACCAACGACGATCAATGAGATCGACGCTAGACGAATTTTGGGCCGGCTGGTGCCGGGCCGCCGACGGCAGCGGCTAACCGATCCTTTGGAGTCGTGGGTCGATGCGTTGTCGGCTTGCCGCCTCGGCTTGCGACGCCCCGAGGAAGTCGAAGCCGCCTACGGGGGCGACATTACTGGATTCCCAGAAGTTCTGGAGAACTACCGGGCCGAGTTGAAACGATCGAACTCGCTAGATTTCGATGAACAAGTTGTTCGAGCAATTGAGCGGCTTTGTGGTGAACCTGCGGTGCGGTCAGTGGCAAGAACCTACGCCCCACTGCTCTTAATCGACGAGTTCCAAGATCTGACCCCAGCACACCTATTATTAATGCGTCTACTGGCTGGACCGGCTGGCGATGTGTTCGCTGTCGGTGATGATGATCAGACGATTTACGGTTACGCCGGCGCTTCTCCCAATTGGCTGATCAACTTCGAAAGCTTCTTTCCCGGCGCCGCCGATCACCGATTAGAAGTCAACTACCGTTGCCCTCCCGACGTTGTTGCTTCGGCAGTGAAGCTACTTTCGCACAATCAGCATCGTGTGGCCAAGACCATTTCGCCCGGCACCGATCCTCGAATCGGTGGCGTTGATGAGCTGAACATTCTGAAATCTGGAGATCCCCAAGACAATTTGGTTTCCCACGTTCAAGCCCTGGTTGACGGAGGAGCGTCGGAGTCTGAAATTGCGGTGTTGTCTCGAGTCCACGCTGCGCTTCTTCCGGCGGCGATGCATCTAACTGACGCTGGTTTCGCGGTGGTTGGAACTGCGGGCATCGGTCCGGACATGCTTAACCGTTCCGGAGTTGGGGCTGCCATTGCCTGGCTACGACTGGCAACTGCCCCCGATACAGCCTTCAACGGCGAAGACATTCGATTAGCGCTTAAGCGACCTCCCCGATCACTTCATCCCCGAGTGGCCGACTGGGCCTGCGAGCAAGGATCAGTTCGGGATCTTCTTCGCCTATCGGAACGCCTTAACACCGAGCGCGAAGCTGACACAGTTGCTTCTTTTGCGGCCGACATTGCCGATATGCGCCGAGCGGTTGACGATGGTGCTGACACCGAAGAACTCTTGAGTCATCTGTACTCCGAGATCGGCTTATTGGGAGCGGCAACCCAACTCGACACGTCGCAACGAACGGCGCGACGAGCCGCCCATGCCGATGAGCTGCTAGCCCTTCTTTCGGTTGCCCGACTTCACCCTTCTCCCCGAAGTTTTGCCAAATGGTTGAGGGAGGGCCTAGAAGTGCTGCCTCGATTCATTCCAGATGAACCTCAGGCAGGGATCGTTCTGGCCACAGTTCACACCACAAAAGGACTCGAGTGGCCCCATGTAGTTGTTCACGACTGCCGCGACGACCTCTACCCTCATAGGCTCGCTACTGACATAGAAGAAGAGCGCCGCATTTTTCACGTAGCTGTTACTCGTGGCCGCGAAAGTGTGGCGGTAACCGCATCCGGACCCCCATCTCGGTTCATTGCCGAATTGGCCGAAGCTCGACCAACCGATCGGCCGTGGCCTTCAACTCCAGTTGTATCCGAAGGTCGAGTCGCTGGTTCTTCAGCCGGAGGCAAGCCTGTGGCTAAGGGGTCGAAACCGGGTAAGTCTGATCGGACTGAACCAGCATCAGCGGCCGAGGCGAAGCTCCGAGAAGCGTTAACCGAGTGGCGGCGGGAGCGGTCAAAGCAGGACAAGGTCCCGGCCTACGTTGTTCTCGACAATAAGACACTAGACCTAATCGCCAACGCGGCACCAAACGATTTAGCTGCCCTCGGCAAACTACCCGGCATTGGGGCAGTCAAACTCGAACGCTACGGTGCTGACATTCTTGGCCTAGTGGCAAGCGCCTCCTGACCTCCGACTAGCTACCGACCAAACCACCAGTAGCTAGCCATTGGGCCCACTCGGCCCGATAGGCAGGAACAAGCATGATCGTGCCAGCAGGAACAGTTGGCGTTGATCGAAGTGTCCAACCCAGTTCGGATAAGAGCTTGTTTCCCTTGACCGAATTGTGTCGGGCGCACATTAAAACGCAGTTCTCCCACGAGGTTGCTCCATCACGAGAGCGGGGAACAATATGGTCAACGGTCGTTCCTCGGTCGGGACAACCCGAGACCTGACACTGCCGACCGTCGCGAATGGAAAGTGCCGCTTTGGAAAACCGCGGGGGACGAATCCGACGCATTCCGGCGAAAGAAACCATCCGCATAAGTCGGACAACCTGTGGGAGTGGGAACTCAGCACCACCCGACGAACGAACGACCCGGTTGCCGTCTTGTTCAACCATTTCGGCTCGACCGGTAACCATTAAGGTGATTGCGCGCTTCCATGACACCACTGTCAACGGCTCATATGAGGCGTTCAATAGTAGTACTGACATGTGCGCTCACCCTTCCCGTTTACCTCTCACCGCCAAGGAGCCTCCGTCGTGCACTAATTTTGCCTTTACTACGTATCGGGCGCCCGGCGCTACACCTCAACTTATGATCGATACGCGGTTCCGTCAAAAGAATTAGTGGTGGACCATCAAACCAAGGGCTTTTGGGGACAGTTCATGCCTGAGCGAAGAAACGGCACCAGAACCGGACTGATTGTTCAGTCAGGCAGTCGGGGCTACGTGTTGGTTATCTCATTAAGAGGTTCGAGCCCTTCCAAAATTCGCTGACAGTTTTCGAATTGAGCAGTATTGATGGCGTACTGCCGCTCCACCGTTCCGCTCGCGATGTGAGGCGTGCAAATGACGTTCGGCAACTGAAATACGGGATGGTCCAGCTGAGCTGGTTCGGGGTCGAAAACGTCGAGACCGGCTCCAAGAAGATGACCCGAAGACACGGCCTGATAAAGGTCATCAAGGTCGTAAGTAGGTCCACGGCTGGCGTTGATGAATAGAGCGCCCGACTTCATCGCGTTGAACTGCTCGGCCCTCATCATCTTGTTAGTTTCAGTGGTTAGCGGCACATGAAGCGTCACAATGTCGGATTCAGCGAGTAGCTGATCAGTTGGCATGCCAGTTAGTTTGTACTGCTGTTCAAGCTCAGCTGGCGGGTCAACAATGTCGTTGAACAAAACTCGGCAACCGAAGGCGTGACCAAGATGGGCGACCCGGCGCCCGATGCGGCCAAGGCCGACAATGCCGAGGGTCTTGTACGCCACGTTGTGGGAGCCTTCGCGCCAGCCAAACATGTTCCATTCGCCAGATCGAACACTGGCTTGCACCGCTGGTAACTGCTTGCTGAGGGCCAGAATCATCATGAATACGTGCTCTGCAACCCCTTCTGGCGTCATCGCCGGCGTGACGGCAACCGGAATACCACGTTCGGCTAAAGCATCCGTCGCAATAGCGTCGTAGCCAACCCCGTTGTGCATTACCAACTTGCACCGTTCCAGCAGTTCGACCTGTTCGGCGCTTAACGACAAACAGACAATGAAGTCAGCTCGAGGAAGGACTTGCTCAACTGCTGCGTCATCGTTTAAGTCGAGAAACACAACGTCGAAATTGCCCGGATTCACCTCGGCCACGACCGATTGAATCCAAGGGTGACACGTGGTGTACACCACCAGAGGTCTATCCAAGTCGTTCATTTCAGTCATTGCGCAGCTCCCATCGAGTACCGGCCTCGTGAGCCGCACTGTAACCGATAAGGCACAACTGGTTAAAACAGACAGCACTTCGAGAGAGTCACAATCGCTACAATCCAAACCTATGGGCAGCGATTCGACCGAGGACAGTCTTTCAAAGGCCCATGATCAGGTTCTACACCAGCGAGCAAACCGACAAGCAAGAACTACACCGGAGCACGCCTGTCAGGCGTGCCAATCACCCCATGCCAATCGCTACGGAACGCCAAGTGGAGAGGCGTTTTTGTGCCACCCCTGTGCAACCTTGCATGACATTGGCTGCCCGTAGCAAGCAGTTCTGGTACTAAACAGGCATTGGTTTCTTCCAGTTAATCCAATCTCCGTGGGGATGCGACCACCCCAGCATTTCGGCTGATTGGTGGCCGAACCCGTCGAAGGAATGCAGACCAAGCACTGACGAGAAGGTCAACGTTTTCCCAGGTGGCAGATCACCTAGATCAAACCCCGACACCACTCCAGCAGCCTCGAGGCTCACCCATCTGACGGGTCGGCCGGCTGTTCGCATCAACTCAATTAGTGCCGTCCGGACATCGTCGGGCAGATAGAACCACACCCAGGTTGTCGTAATTACTAGCTCCGCATTAACCGGTGCTTGTTCAATCGCCTGACCAAGTCCAGCCACGGCATCTGCGGTAATCATGGAAGGTTCGTGAAGCTGCGCTAGGGCAAGAGCGGAGCGGAGGCGATCGGCTCGGGCCACGTTGCTTGGCCAAACACAAGCTTCCAACCATCGGGCCTCGGCCTGGTCGACCACATTTATCGGAGCCCGATCAACGCCTACTCGCCAACTGATCGACGGTAAAGGGAGACCATCAAAGTCGGGCAGTCCTACCGCGTCGGTATTGACAACAACTGACGCATCACTCGGCCCAAGCGATCGGGTAGCAGCTTCAGTCCGATAGTTGATCCGAAAATGGTCGAGCAGCAAGTTTAAGCCTGCGCTGGCTCCAAGATCGATCCACGCCAACGGTCGTTTACCTTCACCGTTGGTGGCGACAGTAGCGTGGCGGTTGACGGGCCGGTGGCTTAGGTACTGAAAGCTGGCCGCGATGCAACCAGAGCGCCCAACCTCATTCGTTTGTGTTCTACGAGTGGCGATCAGAGTGGTGAACTCCTCTTCGTGACTCATCACAAGGTCTTTAAACAAAGGAAACGGATTAGCACTCGATTGCTTGGCATCATGGCCGAATACGGCCGCCAACTCATGATCTATGCCACTAAGTAGTAGGTATCGGGCCGCAGCCAAAATGATGTTTGGTTGTTGAGCCTCTTGTGGATGAGCGCCGATAAGGGCCAGAAGGTCGGCGTCTTCGGCAATCCCATGGCAAATAGCGTGATAGGCCGGCTCGATCTCGGCGAAGGAGATGTCGGAGAACCGGAGGTAGTACGTGGCAACGTCATCGCCGTATTGAGATCGGTTCAGTTGACCTTTGGTCACGCATGAAACCTAGACGACCACCAACACAGGTCAAGAGGTTCACGAGTTTATCCACAACCCAATCCAGGAAGTCAGTTCAGTTCTGAACGAACATGTCGAAATTCTGAAATCAACCGACTAGTATATAGTCCGCGGGTGGAGCCGTACTGACAGGGGTCTTTCGGGACCCTGGAGGCACATCATGCCTAAATGGGTTTATCCACTAGCATTCGCTTTCTTGCTCTACGTGATTTATAGCGACGCCGGCAGCGCTGGCCAAATGGCGAACGGGTTCGCCGGTTTTCTTGGCAACCTTCTTGGAGCGGTCGGCGATTTTCTCACCGGACTGTTCGAAGGTCCAAGTCCAACCAGCGATGGGCTGTCCACCGACGGAAGCGTGACGCTCAACGGCAGCCAATCATCGACGTCTGGGCCCGACGTGACTTTGAACGGTGCCAATGCTGACTCGTTCGGAACAGCCAACACCGACCACACCCACGTCCACAATCACGGTTAGTTTAGGAACAGCAAGCAATATCGGTGAACGGAAGTCTTAGCCAAGGAAGGCGGTGTCAGTATGGCTCGGTTTAGAACACCATCAGCGTCGTCACTCCTCAATCCACTTCGGCCCGCCGATGTTTTGATCAAGGGCGAAAACATTCTGTACAACGAACGGCGACATTGGGCCATTCTGTTGCAACCGTTTGTTGAGACGCTGACAATTCTGGTCTTCATCACATTGGTTGCTGGCGGCTTACCGCCGAACGCATTTGGCGCTCTGATCATTCTGATCTCCGCTGGCACGGCTGTGTACTTAGCTCGGCAGAAAAACTGGTCGAAGGCGACTGTGTATGCAGCAACCGTTGCCTTTCTAGTCGGATACGTGTTCTTCGGGGTGGTTAATCTCGCCATCGCCGCCATTCTCGTGGTGGCCACTCGTTTCGTTCATAGGGCCGCGATGTGGGCCTTCTACGATCGGCTATACATCACCACCCGACGCGTCTTGGCCGCTACTGGCTTTCTCGGGGCACAAATAAACACCATGCCCCTAACCCGTGTAACCGATATCTCTTACAAAACAACCGTGGCCGGGGAGCTCTTGGGTTACAGCGAACTCCGAGTCGAGACCGCTGGTCAAGACCAAGCGCTAGGGCTGATCAAATACCTCGATCGCCCCACCCACTTTTACGAGATCTTGATCGATCGTTCCACCTCGGCCGTTGGATCGGTAACTGAAGACGACGACGTCGAATAGATCGGTCGCCGTCAGGGTCGGGTTTGCAGGGCACCATTTGGCCGCTCGATACTCTCTAGCGCCGTGAAGTATGATTCGGTAGAGAAGAATCATGCAAGCTGAATCACCTGCAACCACTGACATTGCAAACCAATCACGAAGCCCGCTTCGATGGTTGGCGATTCCCGTTGCCATCTTTGCTATCGCCCTTGTTGGTCTGGCCGCATCTACCGAAGATCGAGAAGACTTCGAAGAACGCCAAGAACAAGCTCAACAAGAGCGCGAAGAACAACAAGGCCAAGGGGGAACCGGCCAACAAGGACAACCCCAACCAGGCCAGGGCAATCCCGGTGAAGGCCAACCGGGCCAACTCCAGCCCGGAGAAGGTGAACCCGGTCAAAACGGGGAACCAGGTGAGGGTGAAGCCCAGGGTCAATCACAGCCCGGTCAGGGACAACCCGGTCAAGGCGAGAGTGATTCGATAATCATCACTACCGAAGACGGCGACGTTGTGGTTCAAGTCGACGAGAACGGTCAACCGGTAGCATTGGTCCCAATCGAAGGATCCGACTCCGGAGATCTCGACAGCGACTTCTACGTTCCGTCCGATACCGGCCGGGTCGTCGCTCCGGACCCAGACGGAAATGTTGCTGGTATTCGAATCACCGACGATGGACTTATCGAAACCGTCGACGCCGACGAGATCGAAAATGAAGACTACCTATTCCGCGAAACCACCGAGCGTTTGGTGCTGCTACGCCCCGACGGCTCGAGCATCGTACTTGAGCCAACCCTTAGCTTCGATCTTCAAGGTACCGAACGGGATTTCAACCGCGATGAAACTCCGGCTGTAGAACTAGTCGAGATCATGATCGAACGGACCGGAATTGCTGAGAGTGCAAACCTGTCGACAGAACGTCCGGCTGAGCATCCTGGCCTGGCGATCCGAACAACCAATGGCCTCGTTCGATTCGATCTCGATCGAGAAGGGAATTTGGTCGCTGACACCCGGCCTATCATTGACGACGAGCCGACAGACATTTTGTCCGGCAACGAATTAACTGGACTACGCGTTACCAACGGTGCGGTTGAACCAGTAGAAGCAACCAATTTCTCTGGAACTGAGAACTACCTAATTTCGGTCGAATCAAACGAGGTTGAGATTGTCCGACCTGACGGTCGCCGGATTCGCCTTACTCCTACCGCAGAATCTGGCCAAATTAGCGCCACTCGAATTTTGGATGACGGTTCGGAATCGACCCTGAAGAAAAGAACCGCAATTCTTATTGCTGCTGGCCCCGACTTACCATCAGAGTCCGAGATTTCCGACGACGCCGAGCCTCTAAGTTTGCAAACCGAACAAGGCCTTGTTCGGTTGGACTTCGACAAGGATGGAAACTTGGTCGCCGATCAACCGAACAGAGATGACGTCACGATTCTCGACCCGGGCGAACCGTCGGCAATCAGGGTGAATGAGAACGGCGAGTTCGAAGTTGTACCGGCCGACGAAATTGGTCCTGACGACACGGTTCTTGTTCCTGACGGTGATGGTGGTTTCGATCTGATTCGTCCCGATGGAAGCCGAGTCGAATTCCGTCCAGACGGCGAGAACGATGGAATGACCGCGACTGAGGTCGGTGCTGACGGAACCGAAACTGAACTCACGCCAAACGAGGACGGCACGGTCACCCTTGAGGACGGAACCGAAATCGGCGCCATTGATCAAGCCGAAGACAGCGGGCCGATTGAACGACTCATCGAATCGACTAGCGAGATGCCATGGCTCTGGCTACTTCTCGGGTTCGGACTTCTTGCTGCACTTAGTATCGGTACCGCCGTCTATCTTCACCGCAACCGTCCAGAAGAACCGTTCGACTACAGCCAGCTCGTTTCTCCTGGTCAAATACCGCGAGATCGATTCGAAGAGTTCCTATTTATGCTGCAAGCCGACCCAAACCCAACTCGAGCGGTAAGGCTCGGTTTTGCCGCCGCCGAAAACGGGCTCGGCGGCATTCCCCGTAAACGATTCACTGAAACACCGTTCGAGTGGCACAAACGAGTAGCATCCAAGGCCGTCCACAAGGCTAAAACTGTCGAGACGATCTGCGATCTGTTCGCTCGAGCCAGGTTTGCGCCCGGCGAATCACCCGAAGCAGATCGGGCGCAAATGATCGTTCAACTCCGCCTCCTCCACGAGCAGAATTCCGATTGGTCCCGCGCTGATCAACAGGTCGACAGTGTGAAGAACGACAATCTCAAAATCGACGACGTGAACGAGCCAGCTTGATGTCGTTTCTACCATGACCCTTCTAGCTGACCTGTTCCCACTTTTCGCAACCGTGGCCATTATGGCCCTGGTTGTTTTCGTGATCAGATTGTGGGTCAAAATTGGGCGGGGAGCAGTCAGCGCCGGCAGTCGAGATGTTGTTCAGCCAAAACCGGTCGGCCTTCAGAAAACGCCGTGGGAACTGGCCGCTCTCGACCGACTAGTTGTTGGCAGTACTCTCATCGCTAACCCGAATCTGGTTGGAACTGTCAACCGCTTAATCGAGGCGGCAGCAGGCCCCGGAGGCGATCCTCGACTGCAGCCCCTTCCACCGAACGCCGGGATCAATCAGGTGGCAGCTGCAATCAGTCAGCTGGAACACGAGCTCGAACTCGGCCCTCATCCAATCGGCTAACCCAATTAACTAGCCGCTACATCTATCGGCTAACTACTGAGCTAGGATCAAACGATCTATGAGTCATGCAGATGTGCAGCGGGCGGCAACTAACTTCATCAACGAACTTGAGCGGGCCATCGTTGGTAAACGAAATGTGCTCGAACTCGTCGTTATAGCGGTCCTCGCAGATGGCCACGTGTTGCTAGAAGATGTTCCCGGTGTAGCCAAGACGGCGATCGCCCGAGCAGTAGCTGAAGCTGGCGGTTTACAGTTTGCCCGAGTGCAGTTCACTCCCGATCTCATCCCAGCCGACATTACCGGTGCCACAATTCTGGCCGGAGCAAACGCTGAACCTGAGTTCAAACCAGGCCCAATTTTTGCGAACCTAGTATTGGGCGACGAAATAAACCGTGCTCCACCAAAAACCCAATCAGCGTTACTTGAAGCGATGGAAGAGCGTCAAGTAACAGCCGATGCGGTTACCTGGCCGCTGCCAAAACCATTTCTAGTAATCGGCACCCAGAACCCAATCGAACAAGAAGGCACCTATCCACTTCCAGAAGCACAACTCGACCGTTTCCTCATTCGAACCGACATTGGGTACCCCGGACGCGATTTCGAAGTTGAGCTAATTATGCGGCGAGCCGTTCGGAAGGCCGATCGCCTAATTCTCAACCCAGTGCTAACCGCAAACGACATCTTGCACCTTCAGCGTCGAGTTGAAGAGGTTCACATAAGTCAACCAGTTGTTCAGTATGTCGTTGACCTTGTCGAGGCAACAAGGAACAGCCCACGAACCGAGGCCGGTGCCAGCCCACGAGGTTCGCTCGCTCTACTGAAGGCCAGCCGGGCTCGGGCGGCCATAGCGGGCCGATCGCACGTTCTGCCTGATGATGTCAAGGCTGTAGCTGTGCCGTGCCTCGCCCACCGCTTGATCCTTCAACCTGATCAATGGGTACGGGGGGTTCGAACCGATCAGGTCGTGAATGAAGTAGTAAGCCAAGTGGCAGCGCCACAATCAATCGACGCTGGCGATCAGGTCCACATGGATCGGGTTGCAAATCAAAACCAGGCCTACCACGATGGCCAAAACGTTCAAGCCACCCATCAGGCGACAACTCCGAACCAACCGGCGGCCATGCCTCCAGCCGAGACGTTCGTACCGGGTTCCCAAAGCCAAGAACCGCGGCCGGCGGCAGCACCGCAACCGCAAGCGGCGCAACCGGGGCTGCCGCCACAGCACAGGCAATCGCCCCCACAACCATCTGGTCAGGCACAACCTAGCCACGATCACCGCCAGACACCGCCAACCCCTCCTCAGTAGTTCGACGGGACGCAATTAGCGATGAGCCGCCATCTCACCCATCGGTTCTGGTTCTGCTTTTGCTTCGGCTGGTTGGGCTTAGCGTTCTCGCTGGCCGCTAAGTCGTTGGGGCCTGCGGCTTTCATGTCTCCGTTCATTGGCGTACTTGCTTTTTCGCTCGCTGAAGGCTGGTGGCCCAAAGCAGCAGCATCATCGCCAAAGACCAACACCCCTCGAGCGGTTGAGGGTGACAGTCTCGAAATTACGCTCGAAATTAGCAGTAGCCAACCGACCTGGACGGATCTCGAAGTTCAACTTCCGGCAAACCTGGTTCCTACCACGCCGACTCGAGTGGTTACCCTCCTTGAGGGCACCAAGACCTTTAGCGTGAAAGTCGACGCAATCCGGTGGGGAGCGGACGGTCCCGAGTGGGCCATCCTCACGAACAGAGATCGGTTAGGAGTCTCGGAACGAGTTTCGCGCTATCCGTTGCACGCTCCGATACGGGTGCATCCCCCAGCTGAACGACTGAACAGTCTCGTTCCTCTCTATCGTGAACGACCGGTGACGGGCGAGCACCGATCCCGGCGGAAAGGTCCCGGTAGTGAGCTCGCCGAGGTTCGTCCCTACCGGTACGGCGATCCGGTTCGAATGGTCCACCCGCGCCTAACTGCTCGACGTGGTGCACCAATGGTAGTTGAACGTCATCCAGATCGATCGTCCGATATCGTTCTGTTGGTCGACTCGTCCCAGGATCTCGGCGTTGATCTCGACACAACATTGCGTTGGACGGTCACGGCGGCCATGGCTTTAGGGGAACGACACCTTCGGGCTCAAGACCGGGTGGGTCTCATCGATGTTGGTCGAGGTGTTCGGTGGCTTCCAGCCAAGCTGGGAAGACGCCACTTGCATTCGGTCGTGGATGCCTTGCTAACCACTGAAGTTCTTTCTCGTCGACAAACCGAGCGCGGTTACCGGGCCCCAACCAATATGCCGAAGTCGGCCACTATCGTTGCCATTTCGCCCCTGCTCAGTGAAATGACCTTGGCCGCGCTGGTTGATCTCCGAAGCCGCGGTCACGAGATCATTGTTTTGAAACCAGCAATGCCCGAACCCGAGGCCTACGTTTCGTTGCTAGCGAGACGAGTCTTTCGAGTAGGCAACGAACTAAACCAACGGTGGCTTCAGGAGCGGGGCGTGCTCGTTATCCCATGGTCGACCGGTGATTCTCTTGAGCATGTAATGCGTCGAGTGGTCCGAAACCTTGGACGATCAAGGCAGCCGGTGTAGCCCCGTGAGCCAACTACCGAGCAACGTCGAACCCAACGAAAATGAACTATCCACGCCCGGCAAGCCGTCACGGTTCAGCGATTTCGTGAACTGGTGGCGTCTTCGAGCCGTGCGGCTGGCCGACCCAGAGACAATAGTCAGCACAATTGTCGTTGCCGTTCTAGGTTTACTAGCCGGAATCGGCGGCGGCATCGTTGGCATGTTGATCGTGTTGGTCGTGGTTCTTGCCATTCACATGGTCACGGTTGAGAGCGGCCACTATCTGATGCTATGGCTGGCGACTAGCATGCTGTTGTTGCTAATCCTGTTGGCTTTCGCCACGATCTTTCCCACCGTTCCAGCTGTTCTGTGGGCAGTAGGTGGGGCTATCGCTTTGGCCTACAACGAGCTGGTCAGAATCAACTTTGCCCGCCGACGGCAAGCAATCATCGATCAAAGCGTGTTCTCGAGCAGCACGATCGGTGTGGGAGCGGCCACGTTAATCGGAATGATCGCGACCGGGGTGGCCCAAGTGCTTGGTAGCGGCAGCGACCGAAACTGGCTATGGATTGTGCTGGCTTTCTTTGTTGTTTCTCTGATTGGGCTCGCCATCGCGATCGTTCCGGTGCGCAATGCCACAGCAAAAGACAAAGAACGATTCCAGCCGGGCGAACGCATTCCGCCTCAGCCTTTAGCGAAAGAATCAATCGCAGATCTCTAGGCGGCAACCATCAAGGAAGTGTCGCGAACGCTCGCACTGTGAAGGTACCGGCTCCGACAATTTTTGGGGGTACCGCAGTGAAAGCAAACCCTTGATGGGGAAGCTTGTCTAACGCTGTTAGGTGCTCGATAATCGGAATTTCCGCCCCGAGCAACGTTGTGTGGATTGGCCGCTCACCAGTTTCGGTCGAGTCGATGTTTAGCGAATCGATTCCCACACAGGCAACGTTAGCCTCGACTAGAGCATCGGCCGTCGCCTCGGTGAGGAACGGATGATCGTGAAAATACTGATCGGTCCCGAAGTGTTGCCCGTGATCGGTCCGAATGAGTACGGCGTGGTGAGCAAAGGTTGAAAGATCATCGGCGGTGAGTTCAACCGCTCGACGACCGCGACAATCAAAACAGACGCCCGGAACCTGAGCAACTCGATTTAGTTGAAGGGCAGACAAATCATGACCATCAGCGAACCGGTGGAAGGGAACATCGATGTAGGTTCCAGTGTTGGTACACATTGTTACCAGGCCGATTTGAAAGGTAAATCCGGGTCCGTAAATTTGCTCGGCTGCTTCCCGAGTCAGGTGATCGGCGACAATCGGTGCCGGTAGCCCCGGATAGGTCACCATGCCATCGGTGATCACGTGGCTAAGGTCGATCAGTTCCATCCGATAACCCTACTGGGAGAGGCCCGTACCCCTAGAACCAAACTACAAGTGCGTAATTTCTAGGTTGATTACTCTTTCATTTCGGGTTTGAGGCTGACGCTACGACGGCTAGCCTTGAAAGGTCCTGTTTGTTGGCCGCCAACCAACAACGTTGCCCTCACAGTCAAGCTGTATGGGCAATAGCAAGACGTTCGAACCAACTCGATTGCGGCTCCCCAAGCGGGAAACGAAATCAGTGATCGAACTAGCAACTACGTTAACCCGATCGATGCAGGTGTATAGATGTCAAAAATTTGTCAAGTAACCGGACGCAAGCCGTCATTCGGCAACAACATCTCGCACTCGCACCGCGTCACGAGTCGACGGTGGAACCCAAACATACAGCGACAACGATTCTGGGTGCCGAGCGAAAAGCGGTGGGTCACACTCACCGTGAGCACAAAAGGCATCAAGACTATCAATAAGAGGGGCATCGAGTCCGTTATGGCTGACATGCGTCGCCGAGGAGTAAAGATCTAATGGGACGCTCTAGCGACAAACGCCCGATCATCAAGCTGCGATCAACCGCAGGCACCGGTTACATGTATGTAACCCGCAAAAACAAGGTCAACAGCCGCGAACGAATCGAACTGAAGAAGTACGATCCAATGGTTCGCAAGCACGTGATCTTCAAAGAAGAACGCTAATACTCCGTTCGTTGGTCCAGCTAGTCGGCACCACGTAACGTGAAGCTGCGCAAATAGATGGCGGGTTTGAAGTACCGGCTGATTTCCGCAGGGTCTGTTTTGCTCGCGCTCCCAATTGCGCTAGTCCTTTCCCCCGTTCTATTTGTTGTCGCCATTATTAGCGACCTGGTTAGTGGGTTGCTGAGATTCCCGACGGTTCGACTAGTTTTCTTCGGCTTTATATACCTAGCCCATCAATGGCAAGCTCTTCTCGCCGGACTGGGCCTTTGGCTATTTGGTGGTTTTGGTCGCAATCTTGATCTGGCCAAACACCGCGAGTTCCAATCGTGGTGGATCGGATCATTGCTGGACTGGGCGGGCAAAACTATCAACCTAGAGCTCGACCTTTCTGATCTCGACGAACTTCCTGACGGAGATCTGATCCTGATGAGCCGCCACGCCAGCTTGGTCGACGCTGGACTACCAATTCATCTGGTTGTAGGCCAAAACAGTCGGCCCGTTCACTACGTGCTGAAACGGGAAATGCAATGGGATGCCGCCATTTGCCTCTTTGGTCACCGATTAAACAACCACTTCGTCGACCGCGGCGGAAATACCGAAGCCGAACTAACGGTGATGCGGCAGATGGCCGATGAATCTTCACAAGATGCTGCGTTGGTGATCTTTCCTGAAGGTACCTACGCAACTCCAGCATCAAGGGCGAAAGTGGTGGCATCGCTCGAACGTAAAGGCTTAATCGAAGATGCCGAACGGGCACGCAGCCTTCAGCATCTTCTTCCACCGATGCCCGGCGGTGTTCTTACGCTGCTCGACGCAAAACCAAACGCCCACATCGTGATATTGGGACACGTTGGCCTAGAAAGTGCGGCACGGCTTTCTGGTCTACGGAAGGTCTTACCCTTAACCCAGCCGGTGAAAATGAAGTGGTGGGTGATTCGGCGTGAAGACATACCCACCGAACGCGAAGAAATAGTCACCTGGTTGAACGCCCAATGGGCTGACCTCGATCAATGGATCGTCGAGCATTCGGCGACCGACAACCTAACATCTAGTTAGGGTGACTTCTTGTTAACCACCTCACTATCGTCGGCGGCAGTAAAGCCAGCACATTAGTCACAACCGGAAGGTAAGTCCTGTGGGAGCACTAACACCCGCTGATTTTCAGCAGCTACTAGACCTAGAAGCAGGTCGCCTCAGCGAAATCGACGAAAAAAGCCTTGATCTGGCAATCCCTCATATCGAAGGTTGGACAGTCAAATCTGTGGTGGGACATACCGGATGGGTTCTTCGCTATGCCAGCACCGCGTTGCAAAGCGACCCTGCCAATCCCCCTTCCAGGTCGTCAGTCGCAGAGCCACCGCCGGGTTCGGAAGTTCTCGAGTGGTACCGCGAGTCGACCGTGATGGCCAAAGAAACCTTAGCCAACGTCGACTTGGACACGATGGTCCCGACGTTTACCGGTCCACAACCAGCAAGCTGGTGGAGCCGACGACTAGCGCACGAAGTTTCGGTGCATCGATGGGATGCTCAATCAGTAACCGACTCACCAGACCCAATTGACGGGACCCAAGCTATCGACGGCATCGACGAGATACTGCAGATCTTTGTGCCTCTGCGCATGTTGTTCGACACCTTGAAAGGCTCAGGTGAGACGATGCACCTTCACGCCACCGATGAAGAGACGGGCGAATGGTTCATGACGTTCAAACCGGATTCAATCGATTGGGAAAGAAGCCATACCAAGGGCGACGTAGCGGCCCGAGCTACCGCATCCGACCTATTCCTACTCATGTGGGGTCGGATCGCGCCAAAAACGGTCGATGTCATCGGTGACGCTTCTCTACTCGACCGCTGGCAAGCAGCAGCCAAGTTCTAGTCCGGGTGCTAGCCGCCTAGCCCCTCGAATGCTCGGCGAGTCCAATTAGCGGCAACGGCCGGTCGCGGTTCTCAATGCCCTTCTGGCTTCACAACTCCTAGAATGGGATTCCATGTGGACGTTGGTTAGACGTGTCGGAGCTGCTCTCGGAATGGCCGGGCTCATTGCCACGCTATTTCGGCTGAAAGGTCAGGGTGGAGTGCCGCCTCAATCAGGAGGATGGCGGGAGATCACCGAAACCGATTTGTCGTAATGCGTGTCACCCTTATTGGTGTCGGAACGACCGGATCCCATATCGCTCGCCGACTACGTTTTCCCCAGACAACTGCACTGCATTTGGTAGACAAAGAGCCAAAACAACTACGTGTTGTCTCACCAGCTGTGGACAATCGGGTCGATTTGTCCACAGGTTCCCCACAAGAGGTTCCTGGTGTTTCAAGCTTTGCTGAACTTGGGAGTCGACTGGCCCAACCTCCACGAATTCGGACAGCCGAAGCGGAGAAAAATCAGATTGCCGACGTTGTAATCCTGGCTCATCCATGCGGGGATCACGGGCAACTAGCGGCCCACCACCTGTCCAATGGTTCGCACGTTGTTTCGCTGTCCGAAGATCCAACCGAAGTTGAAGCGCTGCTAAAACTCGATGCTACGGCAATGGCGGCTAATCGATCCCTAGTAGTCGGTGCCGGATTTGAGCCCGGCCTTAGTTGTCTACTCGTCAAGTACGCCAGCGAACGGCTCGATGACGTTGAAGCAATTAGTATCTCAAAAGCCGGTACCGCCGGACCAGCGTGTGCCCGTCAACATCACCGAGCACTAAAGACTGCCGGTCTCGAGTGGATGGATGAGCAATGGCATCAGCGCCGCGGCGGCAGCGGTAGGGACTTGGCCTGGTTTCCCGAGCCGATCGGAGCCCGGGACTGCTATCGAGGCCATTTGGCCAGCCCAATTTTGCTTCGACGGTCCTTTCCAAATGCTCGACGGCTGACGGCTCGACTGGCCGCAACTCGACGAGATCGATTTACCAGCTGGCTACCGATGCTGCGTAAGCCTCATCGCGACGGCGGACCGGGTGGTCTCAGAGTGGAACTCCGGGGCACCAAAGATGGGGGTGTTGAAACGATCATCGTGGGTATCAGCGACTACCCATCCGTTGCGTCAGCTTCGGTAGCCACGGTCGCCGCGTACGCTGCACACACGAGAAAAATTCCGGTCGGAGCTGGCGGCCTGGCTAGTTGGAACAACCCCGGCTCTGCTCTTACCGAGCTACGACAACATGGCATCAGGGTGGCTGAATTCAGCGGCGCAACCTGATTCTGGTCGCCTTGTGATTTAGTAGGCACAACGTTTGGTTCTTCGGGAGTTTCGTTGACTCCACAAGACCCTCAGCTATAGTAGGTATAGAAGCCATTTTTGGGCTTCATCAAAATGACAAATCATAACTAGGTGGGTTAGATATGTGTAAAGAACTGTGCGGCTCTATTGAGCTGTCGACTTGTGATCATGAGATCGCAGTCGAGCACTCCAATGTCCATGAACTCGATGCTTGGCGTACATCCGACCGAGAGCCAATGACCGATGACCTTGCGGCATCTGGGAATTGGCAGCGATACGGGAAACGACTAGTGCTGGCTTCAGCCATGCTGTCAGGATCGCTCGGCCTCGCTGCTACCGGCCAGGCTGCGGCCCTAGAGCCACCACCGCAACCGTGGGAGCTGGAATTGGCTGACCAGGATGCGTTCACTGAATGCGAAGACAGCGATGGCGACGGCTACGGCTGGAACGGCGTGGCAACGTGCTTCATGGACGACAACGTTTCGAGCTCTGCCCCATCAGAAGATGACGACGATGAGGACGATCGGCCTGCTCCTGACAACACGAATTATGATTCGGAAGCTTCGAGCCCAACCGACGGCGATCTACCCGGAAAGAGCGCGTTCAACGACCGTGACTGGCCTGAAATGGACGACGTTGATTCTGCTACCCCACCGTGTGTCGATACCGACGGTGACGGATGGGGCTGGACCGGTGACGCGTCTTGCCTAATGCCAAGTAGCGATGAATCCGACGTCACTGAACTAAGCGTCGAATTCGAACGACTTACACCCATCCTCGACGCTTCGGAAATGCCAGCTCCGATTATTGATCTCACCGTTCAAAGAAGGACTGAGCCTAATCCCGATTCGACGGCGCCAGACCTCACTCCTTGCAGCGCAATCCCAGAGTCCGAAATAGTCAACAGCCACGGAATATGTAGCGACGACGAAGGCGCCTGCCGACCATACGGCCAAGACGTCCAATACTTCCTACCCC
>CALAJV010000013.1 GCA_937922805.1 uncultured Acidimicrobiales bacterium
GAACACAATGGAGGCCTGAACAACATTGCCTCGTTCATCGAAAATGACGTACTCAGTTCCGTCCGATCCAAGCGGCAGCTGAATCAGACTTGGATCCTGGCCGGATTCAATCCGGCTTGCATATTCAGTCAGAGTTCGCTCGTTCTGTTCAGCCAAATCACTCGTCACCTGACGACGAACCAACGAAACGATTAGCAGCGATGCCAGGCCGAGCACAACAATCAGAACCACGGTTGCGAGTACCGTCACTCGGGCCCGCAAAGATTTCAACACGAACTGCTGCTTTCCCGTAATCGAAACCCCGCCGATCGAACATTCTCAATCCGTTCCTTACCCAGCTTTTTTCGCAGGTACCCGATGTACACATCGACAACGTTCGGGTCGCCATCGAAATCGAACCCCCAGACTTGCTGGAGGATCTTGGCCCGAGGTAACGGAACATCCTCGGTTCGGATCAAGGCTTCAAGCAACGTCGCCTCTCTCGACGTGAGGTTAACCAGCGTGCCTTCGAGCTCGCAGCTACGGGAGCTAAGGTCCAGTGAGATGTCGCCTCGTCCAATCACTGTCGACACTCGAGTACCCGGTGTCCGACGAAGAAGCGCGTTGACCCGGTGCTTTAGCACTTCAGTCGAGAACGGTTTACGCAAGTAGTCGTCCGCTCCCATTTCGAACCCGTCAGTTTCGTCGTACTCCCCCGATTTGGCGGTCAGCATAAGAATGGCGACATGGTTATTCTCACTTCTCAACGATCGGCAAACTTCGTAGCCGTTCATGCCAGGAAGCATTATGTCGAGAATGATGGCGCCGTAAGAACCCTCCCGGGCCATCCACAGGCCATCCAATCCGGAGGCAGCATGATCAGATTCGATTGAAGCGCTCGACAGCGTTCGTTGCACCAGTGACGCTATGGCCTCGTCGTCTTCGACGACAAGAACTCGGGGGCTAGTCACGGCAGTAAGTGTAGCTCGCAGCTACAGCCCAATACCTGACCGAACAGGTGGGTCTGCGGGAGATCCGAATGGGAAACTGTTTGCGTTGGTCCATAAGCACTACACCAAGAATGAGCGATTCAGTACGTTCTAGTGAAGCAGCGGTTGGCTATGAGGTTTCTAAGAAGCCGACGCAACGCCCTTCCCCAGGAACAGCCAGCAGCGAACCGTGCGCCGTAGGTAACGTTGGACCACGAGCTAGTGCGTCGACACCCGATTTACGGGATATAGAAGTTCTGGGTCGCCATTGAATCGCCGTTGGATTTTGTGTGTTCACCGACGCCGATATGGGTGAACCGGGGGTTCATCATGTTGCAGAAGTGGCCGTCGGATTCACGCCAACCTACGAAGTGATTGATGGCTTTATCTGAGTAGTTGTGAAACGCAATGTTCTCGCCAACCGACGACCACGAGATTCCAGCCGCCCGCATGGCAACACCGCCGGCGCTGGCCTGGTGGCGAAGGTTACGGGTCATCTGCTCCGACCACGGTCGAGAAACTTTCAAAGAAACTTCCGCATTTACCTGCAAACGAGACAGGCTCTCGTAAACGCCGGTTTGGCGATCGACTAGCACGTCGCCACAGTGAGGGTTTTCACTGGTTACCGCTGGCGGTGGTTTCTGTCGCTTTAGTGGACCGTTCGGATTTGCTCGAAGTTCGTTGGTCAACCGGGCGATCTCAACCTCGACTGCGTTCAACCCTCCAGACGGGGGAGCAGTTGTTGGCGCCTGTGTGGTTGGGGCCTGTGTGGTTGGCGCTTGGGTGCTGGTCGGGTCGGCAACGGTGCTTTGGGTGACCGACGTCGACATGGTAGAACCAGTGACGTCGACCGATGTTGCAGTTGTCTCGCTTGAGGCCGATTGTGTCGTTGTCGATTCAGCCGTTGTTGTCGGCGATGCGGTGGTTGCCAGGCTCGTCGACGTAGACGTGGTCGGCTCGGTGGTACTTGTGGTCGAGAGCTGCGTGGTTGGCTGCAAGGTCGTTGAGCGTAAGGTTGTTGAGGGCAGCGTTGTTTGTGTTGTCAACGACGGGTTGGCTGGGTCAAGCGCCAAGTTGTTCAACGCAGATGTTGTTGACTGGCCAGCGTCAACAATTTGCTCGCCGACGGCGGAGGCCAATGCCTCAGACTCGTCCGACTTCCCTACTTGGGTTACAACAACCAGTGAGATGAGAGCGACCGAGAAAAGGGCCACTGCGACAGCAATGTTTTGGGTTCGTCTATTCATCTTGACTACTTCCCGCCTACTGATCCGCCGTCGCTACCGGGCTACCGTTATCAGGCGAACGATAACAGCCCCTCACACATAGTTGTATCAGGTTCTTTTGCCCGTTCGTAACCAGTGACTACTATCGGCGTTGAAAACTGTCGGTCGGTTCGCCCAGATAGGCTCTATTGGTGGCCCATCAGTCTCTCTATCGCCGGTACCGATCCCAGAAATTCTCAGAGCTTAGAGGGCAGTCGCACGTTACCTCTGCGCTCAAATCGGCGATCTCAGAAGGCCGACAAAGCCACGCCTACTTATTCAGCGGGCCCAGGGGTACGGGGAAGACCTCGACAGCCCGCATTTTGGCTAAGGCTCTCAATTGTGACAACGTGACCGACGGAGAGCCTTGCTGCGAATGCGATAGCTGTATCGCCATAGAACAAGGCAAATCGTTTGATCTGCACGAGCTTGACGCGGCGAGCCATAACAAGGTCGACGACGTACGTGACCTAATTTCGAAGGTGCATCTCGGCTCGCCCGGACGAACCAAGGTGTACATTCTTGATGAGGTCCACATGCTGAGCGCCGGGGCTGAGAACGCCCTGTTGAAGACTCTCGAAGAACCTCCGGCTCACGTAGTTTTTGTGCTCGCTACCACTGAACCTCACAAAGTGGTTCCAACTATCCGGAGCCGCACTCAACACTTCCAGTTCCATTTACTCCCCGCCGATGAGCTCACCGAACACGTTCAGTGGATCATCAACGACGCCGGACTCGACGTGGACGGCGACGCTGTTGACTATGTGTTGCGTCAAGGTGGCGGTTCAGCCAGAGACACCCTGTCCGCTCTCGACCTGGTCGCCGCGGCAGGAGGGGTTCCCGCTAACTCCGACATTGGGGTCGAGATCGCTAAAGCGATCGGCGCCAAAGATCCACAGGTTGCCATATCTTCGGTCCAGACGGCGCTTGTTAACGGACTTGAGCCTCGCGTCATCGGCGAAACGTCGGTCGATATTTTGAGAAACGCTTTTCTGGCATCGATGGGGGCGTCGCTCGATCACCTCAGCGAACGGGATCAGACCACCAGCGGCGAACTGGCGACGTCGCTCGGCGCCGCCACGCTGACCCGTTCCCTTGAAGCTCTCGGGCAAACGCTCGTCGAAATGCGCCAGGCCCCCGACCCCCGAGTGCCGCTCGAGGTGTGCCTGCTCCAGCTGTGCGCTAACGGATCGGCACCTACACCTACACCTGCACCAGCGGAGACACAACCGACCGTGGCCTCAACGCCGTCGTCAGTTGAATCGGCATCGGCGGGAGCAGCAGAAGTAGCCGAACTGCGATCCCAGCTTGCTGAACTAAGCCAACAGGTAGCGGAACTGCGAGAAGAGCTACGAAACGCTCCCGCTCAAACACGGTCGGCCGGGCCGGCGCCAGCCGCTGAACCGCCACAGAAATCTGGGCCAGCGGCAGCCGCCAGATCCAAACTGAGAGAGGTTACCGCCAAGCCGCCTCCTTCTCCCCGATCTAAGCAAACAACTCCATCAGACGCGCCCTCTGAAGCCTCGATGGGAACCCCAACGAGCAACGAGCAACCGGCAAATGCCGAGCTGGCAACTTCCTCGGCTCCGCCGACAGGCCCAAATCCGGATCAAGAAACGTCACCAGAAGAAGCCTCAGCTTCACCTTCGCCAGCTCTCGGGCAAGCCCTTACGTTGGATGGCGTCATCGATGTGTTTGACAACGGCCTCGACAGCGTCAGTCAACGGGCTCGGGTCCGCTACAAAGGTGGGCGAGTTATCAACGTTGCCGGTTCAACAGTGGTGTTTGGGGTTCCGAACGAAATCCACCAGAAACGGTGTGTCGAGCTTCGAGATGAGGTTGAGAAACTTCTCTCTAGCCACTTCGGCACCGTGTCTCTAGAAGTTGTGGTCGATGATTCGCCATCATCACCACCTCCGCCGTCTGATCCGGCCAAAATTGAAAAAGTTAAACCTCCGCCGGAGGCCGACGAAGATGTCGGTCCGGTAGAGGAGCTTGCCGACGCCACGGACCAGTCAGCAAGTGGTATCGATCGGCTCACAGACGCGTTTCCGGGCGCTAAGTTAGTAGAACCCCCGCCCGAATAGTCCCGGCTATACAGCTAGCAGAAGACATATCTAGTAAGTGATGAGGAGCGATTTCGTATGACCGACGAAGGTGGATTCGACATAGGGGCTTTGGTGCAGCAGGCCCAAGCTATGCAAGAGCAGATGGAGGCGGCGCAAGAAAAGCAAGCGCAGTTGACTCTGACAGGCTCGGCCGGAGGAGGGAAAGTAACGATCGAAGTTTCCGGAGCTGGCGACTTCAGGCGCGTCAATATAGATCGCGACGCCGTCGACCCCGACGACGTCGAGTTACTGGAAGAGCTAGTCCTGGCGGCCCTACACGATGCCACCAGTCAAATTAGTGAACTGCAAGAAAACTCCATGGGCGAGATAGACCTACCAGACCTTGGCGGCTTGGGCGGAATGCTCGGTGAGTCATAGCTAGTGGCAGTTTACGCCCGCCCGGTCGAGGTTCTAATCGACGAACTCGGCCGACTCCCTGGAATTGGCCCCAAGTCAGCACAGCGAATCGCATTTCACCTGCTGAAATCTGATCAAGTTGATTCGCAACGATTGGCCGATGCTGTGGTTGCGATGAAAGAACTCGTGTCGTTCTGCGACCGCTGCTTCAACGTAGCCGAGGGACCAGAGTGCGCTATCTGCCTTAACGGCGATCGCAATCAGAACATCCTTTGTGTTGTCGAGGAGCCAAAAGATATCTCTGCTATCGAAAAAACCGGAGCGTTCTCCGGGCTCTACCACGTGTTGTTGGGGGCAATGAACCCACTCGAAGGGATCGGACCCGACCAGTTGAAGATTAAAGAGCTGGCTTTCCGGGTTGCCAACGAAAACATCACTGAGGTAATTCTCTGCACGAATCCAAACTTGGAAGGCGAGACCACCGCTTCGTTTATCGCAAGCAAAGTTTTGGAACCCTTTGGAGTTAAAGTCACCAGGCTCGCTTCAGGCCTTCCGGTTGGCGGAGATCTCGAATACGCCGACGAGTTAACGTTGGGCCGAGCGCTCGAAGGGCGCCAAGACCTCAGCTAGATTCGCCCGGCCCGAACCGCCTGATGCATTAGCGGTACGTGACCTAGGCGCTACGTCGAGTGGCGAACGCTCTGCCTTACGCGACGGCCGGGTCGGCGGGGAGAGGGTTCACCGACCCGGTCGTTACTCGCTACGACATCCCAGTGACCGTGGCGCGGGCGGTATGGGTAAACCGGCCACTGGAACGTCGTAACGATGTTGCCTTTATGTTACAACAGATGACAGTCACATGACAAGCGCTTTTTTGGGTTTTTCTCAGTTTTTTCTAAAGTCGTCTTTTGGCGGTCGGCGAGACGTGCTCCTAGCGAACTGACTTCACCAGCAACGCGTCGCCTTGGCCACCGCCCCCGCACAGTGCAACTGCTCCGAAGTTAAGCTCGCGCCGTTGCATCTCGAGTAGCAGCGTCAACGCCAACCGGTTACCGCTTGCCCCGATGGGATGCCCGAGCGCTACCGCCCCGCCATTAACGTTTACCTGGGAATCATTGATCCCAAGATCAGCCATGCTGGCCAGTGCTACTGCGGCAAAGGCCTCGTTGATTTCGAACAGTTCCAGATCACGCAAGCTAAGAGAGCTTCGAGACAGAGCGTCATTTATGGCCGCCGAGGGCTTCGTCAACAGCGACGTGTCGCCCGATACCTGACCGTACCCAACAACTTCGCCCAGAGGCGTCACACCTAACTGTTCTGCTTTGGCTTTACTCATCACCACAACTGCTGAGGCACCGTCTGAGATCTGTGATGCGTTACCAGCCGTGATGGTGCCATCGTCGACAAACGCCGGCCGGAGCTTGCCCAAGCTGTCAGCGGTGGTCCCGGGGCGAACACCTTCGTCAGCATCGACAGTTACCGGGTCACCTCGACGTTGGGGAACTTCGACCGAGATTAATTCGTTGTCGAAGCGGCCTTCTTTATGGGCTGTAGCCGCCCGCTCGTGGGATAGCGCCGAGAACTGATCTTGAGCCTCTCGACTTAAACCCTGGTTCTTGGTATAAACCTCGGTGCCTGCTCCCATGCTGCACGAGTCGAACGCACAGTACAACCCGTCATACATCATCGAGTCGATCACTTTGGCATCGCCGGCTCGATAGCCAGCACGGGCCCCGGGTAACAAATACGGGGCGTTCGTCATCGACTCCATACCACCGGCAACAACTACCTCAGCTTGACCGGTGGCAATCAACATGTCGGCCATCAGTATCGAGTTCAGCCCGCTGAGGCAGACTTTGTTGATTGTGGTCGACGGCACCTCCATTGGTATCCCGGCTGCTACTGCAGCCTGACGGGAGGTGATTTGACCGGCGCCAGCTTGGAGGACGTGCCCCATGAACACATAGTCGACGTCAGCTGGGGCAACGCCAGCTTTGTCAAGGGCGGCAGCAATTGCTTTCCCACCGAGGTCGGCGGCCGAAAAACTAGCGAGGCCTCCAGACAGTTTGCCTATCGGTGTACGAGCACCAGCGACAATATAAGAACCGTGAGTTGCTGTAGACATAAATGGATTCCTTCTTCACCAATGCTCTGTTGGACCAACATTTTCTTATCTACACCCTATGGTGCAACCCAGGCCGTCCCGGCATCAAATCGGGCGCTCACACCGAAGATACAGAGTCGGTAGCCGTTTCGTTAACGTCGAGCCTGGCTAGGCCGGGCCGCCAGCTCGACGGGCAGCGTCAGCTTTGCGTTGATAGAAAACCATAGCCACCCAGCTCACGATAGCCAGATAGGTTTCGCTGACCAGTGTTGCGATCACGGCGCCCTCCCAGCCTCGGCTAGGGATAAGCATGAGATAGAGCACCACCGAGAACAAAGCCGATGAGATATACACCACCGCACGTTCTCGGGCTCGTCCCAGGCCGAGCAGGCCGTTCATCGGCGTGCCGCTAATAGCGTGCAAAGGGAGGAAAAGAAGAAGCCACGGAATGATCTGCTTCGCCTCGCTATATTTCTCACCTAGTAAAAGATCGATAATCGGCGTTCCGACAGTCAACACGAGATACAGGCCACCAGCGGCGGCTAGCCCAATCGCTAGCATTACCCCAGTTAGCTGAAGACTCCGACGCAGGTGATACCCAGGTCCTTCGTTTTCGCCGTCGGGCAAGAATCGGTGGAACGCAGCCTGGCCAACGACCTCAAAGGACAGCGCAGCGTAGCTGACCAAACGGAAGGCAGCACTGTAGTTGCCGGCGTCAGTTTCAAGCTTGTAAGCGTCGAGGACGACCAAATCGCCCCCTGACTGAATCTGAGTTGCGGCCAGAGGAGCAGCGAACACCGAACTTGTTCTTACCGAATCCAATGGTGGGCGCCTGAACTTCATCGTGTAGCCGATGCGAGGTAAGTAGACCACCATCAGCCAGCAGGCGAAGGCGCCGTACATCACCAGATACGTAAGGCCAATGTTGCGAATCGTCAACTGACCAGTCACGAACAATGCAGAAACGCCGAGCAGTTTCAACACTGCTCCGGTCATCCGTACTTTGATCATGGCCGAGTAGCTAACCGCTATTTGAACGAGCCAGCTGCAAACCCAGATGAGGGAGTTCGCAATCAACTCGCTTGAGGTGACCAAGATAATCTCATCGAGCGGGAGATCGATCCAAAGCGCGGCCAGTCCAACCGCTAAAGCGGTCCCAACCACACCGGTAAGGATCGTTAGCGACAAAAATGAGGATTGAATCTCGTTTAGATCTTGGTTGAACCGGAACCGCCGTTGGAGAAGCGCTAGTCCGGGTCCGGAGTAGGTTACTGCGCTAAACGTTGTGGCCAAGGCGTAGAGGCCAGCGAAAAGCCCGTACTCTCCGGTGCTCTCCAAAGCGCGAGTAATCATGATGAACGAACAGATACCGACGAGCACACCAAGAATTTGAAGTCCTGCCATCCAGATCGTGTCGCTGGCAAGCCCTTGAAAGGCGCGGGTAGGTTCGGTTTCTAATCCAAGGTCCCCGCCAGGGCCAGGTTCATCCGTCATTGCCTCTCACGGTACATGGCCAAGGCAGAACCCAGGCAACTGTAAAACGTTGAAAGCCGCCCTCCTAAGAGAGCGGCTTTCTACGGTTTAGAAGTCTCCGGGAACCCGGTGGGTTCCCAGTTTCCTATTCGCTTGTACGAGCGCTTTCTACTGCTCGTTGCATTGCCTCACGAACTAGGCGTGAAAGTGCATCTTCGTTCTGCGGTTCAATGTCTGGCTCCGACAGAACTGAATCCACATCAGATATTCGATCTTCGACAGGTCCAGCGTCGGCCACAGTGCTGCTGGCATTGGCTGCGTTAGCTGAAGCGTCCAGATCGATATCGATTGGTTCGCTGTCGATACCGGCGTCAAGGTCGATTACCGTGTCGTTTGCGTTACCAGCATCGGGTGCTCGACCATCAATCTCCGGGTTGCTCGCTGAGTTCAACACTCGTTGTCGAGCTTCGGCGATCACGATGTCTGGAGTACCTTCACCAAGCTCTTGCACCGGCTCGGAATCGAGACGGGTGATAGCGCTGTTGAGCTCGCTCTGAGCGGCGATGATACGTTCCCGTGATGCTTGCTCGGTAATTCGAAGGCGAGCAATTCGGCGCTCGGCTTGATCGATGTGCGCTCGTACCTTTTCTCGGATCTTTTCTTCGGCTTCGAGTCGGACGAATTCGCTTTGTGCTTGAGCCTGCTGCAACAGATCAGAAACCGTGGCTCGAGCCTCAGCGATCTGCGATAGTGCTTTGTCTCGCTCCCGCTCCGCCTCTTCGGCGTTCTTGTAAACTTCGCCCTGCCGAGCAGCTACATAGTCATCAGCTTCTTGACGCTTGAGCGTCATGTAAGCATTCGCTTGCTCTTCCTTCGTACCAAAGTAGTCGTCGCCTTCTTTTTTGCGACTTACAACGAATTCTTCCGCTTCTTGGTTACGGGCGGTGATCGCTGCTTCGGTATCGATAATCATTCGTTCACCGTCAGCTGCTGCTGCGGCTCGAATATTCTCGGCTTCGTCGGCTACCTCGGCACGGATTCGTTCGGCGTCAGCGCTGGCGGCCATCATGAGCTTGTCGGCTTGGCTGCGATGATCGTCGAGCAATGCTGCCGCTTCTGCTCGTAGTGAAGCTGCCTCAGACTCTGCTTCGGCCAGTTGACTCTCGACCGACTCTGTGGTCGCTTGCTGCAACTCGGCCACATCGGCTTCTACTGCAGCTTTGTGATCAGCAACTTCTTGTTCGACTTTGAGCTTGTGATCGTTTGCTTGATTAACCGCTGTTTGTCGGATCTGATCGGCTTCCTTGCGACCGTCTTCTCGAAGCTTGAACGCTTCGGCCTCAGCCGAGTTCCACATTTCATCAGATCTCGTCTTGGCCTCGGCCAAGATGTTGTTAGCTGAGGTGCGAAGCTCGTTGGCTTCGGTCTCGGCTGCGGTAAGCATGCCTTCAGCTTCGCTATGGGCTGCTTTCTTAACCGCTTCAGCCTCAGACGTTGCTGAGCCCAGCTTGGCCTCAGCGTCGGCTTCGGCACTTGAGATCATCGTCTCAGATTCGAGACGGGCTTCAAGCAGCATGTTCTCAGCGTCAGATCGTGCGTTACCACGAAGCGAGTCTGCTTCTGTCTGGGACGAGATCATCAACGCCTCAGACCGCGTGGTTAGATCTTCCGCTTCGCTCTTCGCGTTGCCAAGCAATGAGTCTGCCTCTTGCTGGGCCTTAGACCGAATCTCATCGCCGGATTCCTGAGCTAGTCGCAACATCTCAGCAACACGGCCACCGAGGGCCCCGAACTGATCTTCACCAGCAGTTGCTGGTGTCGCAACTACTGATGCCGCATGTGCTTCTGCTTCAGTAAGCCGCTTTTTGGCGTCTGCTACGTCTTCTTGCAGCTGACGAACCAATGTCCCGACTTGGCGAAGGTATCGACGGACTTCTTCGGGCTCGTAGCCCTTCCGTGTCCGTGTAAAGTCCTGAACCTCTATCTCATCTGGTGTTATACCCACCGGATCTCCCTGTTCTAGCCGCACCCGGTCCTCTATCTAACTCTTGATAGGGGGTGTTGAACAAGTTTGATTCGAGATTGTTCCGCCATCAAGAGTGCAGTACAACACTATCCAACATGAGCCGTGAGTACTAGGGGAAGATCATCAAACATCTATCTATTTGCATGGCTTGCGACGTTTCTTGGACAGGATTGTCCCTTCATCACTGTCCAGGGGCGAAGCAGACGCCAAAATAAAGTAGTTCGACCGACCCACAAATATTTGCGTCTTTGTGGTTCAAATCGCTCCGACAACCACAATCAACCTGTTATCCACAGCCTGTTGGTTGTTTATCGGCTCGCTCCGGGGACGCCGAGCCCCAGTTGTTCGGGTCGAAATACGCGGCCCTGAGCCCAGGTTTGGAGTGCTCGTTGGATCCCAACTGGCTTACCGAGACCAAACCCTTGAGCGTATCGACAGCCGAGGTCCTGGAGATCGGCCAGCTGATCGACGTTTTCAACTCCTTCAGCTATGACTTGCAGTCCAAGCGACGATGCTAACGCTATCGATGCGTGGACGATCGCTGTGTCTTCTCGAGATGAGTTCAGACCAGCAACAAACGACCGGTCGATCTTCAACACGTCGGCCATGGAAAACCTACGCAGATAATCGAGGGTGGCGTGACCAATCCCGAAATCGTCGATCGCTATACGGCATCCCAACTCGGACAGCTTCGTTAGGCTTCGGTCCGCCGCCTGTAGGTCTGTGATGCCCATCGATTCAGTGATTTCGAAACCGAGCCGGTTCGGGTGCAACCCGTTTCGGCGGAGCGCGCTAACGATCGAAGGAACTAACGTGTCGATCGACAGTTGGCGGGCGGCCAAATTGACACTTACCATCGGAGATCTGCCGTGCGACTTGGGCCACGACCCGAGATCTTCACAGACCTTGTCTATTACCCACCGTCCGATCTCCACGATCAGGTCTGACTGTTCCGCCACTTCGATAAACGATCCGGGATAAAGCAAACCGAAGCCTGGTCGTTCCCATCGAATGAGCGCTTCGGCGCCGACCATGAATCCATTGCGAACTTCGACTATCGGCTGGTAGTGAACGACGAGTTCGTTGTTCACGAGCGCTTGGTGAAGGGCTTGTTCGGTCGCATGCTTTTCGAGTACTTCCCGGTTCAAACCCGCTTTGTAGGTCACGAATCGACCACGGCCGGTCGACGTCGCTTTCGCTAGAGCCGATTCGGCTTGTCCGATGATGGCTGCTGGCGTTGACCCCACTTCGTCGACCACAACAACGCCGACTGATGCCGTTACTCGCAACTCTCCAGTCGGTCCAACTTCAAACGGCTGGGCCAGAGACGTCAGGATGCGGTGCGCCACCGCGTCAGCATGTAATTCTCCTCGGTCGGCCACACACAACACGAGGTACTGGTCGCTACTGATCCGACCGACCGTGTCGCCAAGTCGAACTGCTGAAAGCAGTCGATCTGCGACCTCAAGCAGAACTCTGTCTCCTACGTCGACTCCCCAGGTGTCATTTATTGATTTGAAGTGGTCTATGTCGACTAGCAAAACTGACAAGGCGATCCCGTCTCGGTCAAGACGAGCAGTAGCTTGCCCTAGCCGATCAACGATCAAAGCCCGATTTGGCAGATGAGTTAACGGGTCGTGTAGCGATTGATGAGCGGCATCGCCTTCAGCTGACGCACGCTCAATAGCTGCTGCGGTGACGGAGGCATAGTGCGATAGTTTGTCGGCTGCTTCTTGATCAAGTTGGGTTCGCTTCGTTACTACGCCTAGGGCTCCAAGCATTCGGTGCTTGCTATCCACTATTGGCACGAACCACACCGCTTTAGTTCCATGAGGACGCAAGGTGCGGGCCAGTGGCGCCGGCAGCCCTTCAAACGAGACCACTCGCATCGTTGGTTCACTGCTTGATTCCAAAATAGCGGTGAGCGTTTGGGCCACTGTTTTGAAACCGAACCCGCCTCGAACAATTGGTTCGAGCTCTCCCGATTGGTTTGCCAAGGCCAACCATGCGCTAGAACCGTCAGCCAAATCATCTTCAATATGGGAACAGACTTGGTGACAGAGCAAACCGAGTTCTTGACCTCGGCCAAGCGAGCCGACTACTGACGTCTCGCTGGCCACTAGCTGTTCGGCTGATTGCTTCGAAAGGTCTCGGAATTGAACCAGCACATACGGCACCGACGGCGACATCGACGGCACCACCGAATAGGTCGCGTGCACGAGAAGGGACTCGGTAGCCGACCTTTGCAGCGTTTGCACGGTGACGAACTCGCGTTGTGCCAGATGCTGTGCCTCGTAGCTATTTCTGGCTGGGGAGACGCCGTCCGAGAGGTCTATGTCGACTGGCGGCTTCGGTTCTACTCGAGGTTCGGCACCAAACATTTCAAGCGCCAAGTTTGAGATGCCATGGTTGTCGACACCGCTCGATTCGCGACCAGCGTCGTCTTCTGGAATCAAGGTTCGCTGCATTTCAAGCAATTGTTCGGTGCTGTGATGATCGGCGAACAGCACTGATGGATCTCGACCTAGTAGCTCACTAGCATCACGGTCGACTAGTCCGGCAAGGCCTTCACTGGCGAATACTAGAAAGGGCGCTAGCGAGTTGGGATTGAAAAAAATGACCGCCAACCCGTCGACAGCGGCGCATGTGCTTTCGCCTTCGGCCGAAACCGCGGAGGCACTAGCGTCGGCGCTTGTGGTGGTCCGGCCTGGGTCGTGCAAAGTCTCCCCCGAACCGCTTGAGGTTGAGGTTGTGCTGGGCCGACGCCGAGCTTTCAATCGAGCCAAAGCGGATCGCTTGGTGGCGTCGAGGGAATTCGGGCTATCTAAGGGTATTCGATCGGTCAACGGTCTTCTTTTCCTAAGTCCGCCGACTCGAGTCCCCCATATCTTAGTCTCCGTTAGTCGAGTCCACGCACGACCATCCTGTGAACGATTAGCAACCACCCTGCCCAAGCATCAACAACCCCACGTCGATCGTGAAAGCCCCGAACGACCCGCAAGTTTCGGGTTCACCGAAACTTGGTAAGAGAGGGGCAAAGCCCCGAACGACAGTAATAGGCTACGAAGCGATATGTCGGAGCGGCCAAGTGAACCTACGAGCAGCACCTACACCGTGCCCCAACTCTGCGCCCACATCACTGAGGTGGTCGAAAGGGTTTTTGAGGACGAGCTATGGGTCCAAGGTTCAATCTCGGGTTTGAGTCGATCGGCCAACGGACATGTCTACTTCGATTTGATCGAAGCTACCGATGGCGTCGGGCAGTCAACCAAGGCTGTGCTGCCAGTAGCGTTGTTCTCCTCGTCTCGCCATCTTGTCAACAAGATTCTCCGTCGAGCAGGTGGCGTTCGGATGCACGACGGGATCGAGATTCGCATTCGGGGCAAGGTCGCCTACTACCCGCCTCAAGGGCGAGTGCAACTCGTTATGTCGCTCATCGATCCTCAGTTCACCTTGGGGCAAATGGCGACTGCGCGCCAAGCTCTACTAGAAAAGCTGCAAGAAAGCGGGCTCTTAGAAAAGAACCAACAGCTATCACTACCTCTACTACCGCTTCGAGTTGCGTTAGTAACCAGCGACGGTAGTGCTGCGTTCGCCGACTTTGTTGATGAGCTCGAATCGAGCGGCTACCCGTTTGATGTAGTACTCATCGACAGCCGGGTCCAGGGGATGGATGCTGTCCCTAGTTTGACTAGCGGGGTTCGCACCGCATTCGATTTAGATGTTGACGTCGTCGTCGTTACTCGAGGTGGCGGAGCCCGAAGTGACCTGGTCGCGTTCGACAGTGAGCGTGTCGCCACCGCCATTGCTCGGTGCCCCCACCCCGTGATCGTCGGTGTTGGTCACGAAATCGATCGGTCGGTTGCGGACGAAGTCGCCTACGCCAGCTGTAAAACTCCGACAGCGGCGGCGGCCATGCTGGTCGAAGCCGTCTCTGATTTCGATAGCCGCTTACAGGTCGGTAGTCAGCGTCTGAACGATCTGACCGCGTTGCATTTACACACGGCTCAGCATCGACTTCGCAGCTCCGGCGAGCGCCTTCGGTCTGCGGCGAGCCGAGTTGTCGATCGGAACCAGTTGATACTCGACCACACAAACGAAAAACTCCAACGATCACCGACCAGGATGTTAGAACGAGCTCAGAATCAGCTTGATACCGCCTCGATCCGCTTGTCTGCCTTGGACCCCGAAGCTGCGCTACGTCGCGGGTGGACGATAACTCGAACCAGCGATGGGGATCTGGTTCGTTCGTCAGCCGATGTAGACATCGACACTGAGCTAACGACAAGAACAGCAAACGGAACTATAACTAGCCGAGTCGTCGAGCCGTAGCTACTCGACCGCTAAGCCGGACCCAACAAGAAACTCGAAAGCCATGACTAAGAAACCAGCAACAAAGACCTCAACAACAAAAGCCTCTGATTCAACGATTGACATCGACGACGAAAGCCTCACCTATGGGGATGCTCTCGAAGAGTTGGAATCTCTTCTGGACGAACTTGAAGTAACCGACGTCGATGTCGACCATCTGGCCGAACGAGTGGCCCGGGGCGTCAAACTAGTTCGATTCTGTCGCGCTCGACTCGATGTCGTTACCGAAGACGTCCAATCGGTTGTATCGGAACTGTTAGCCCCTGATCCTCACTCAGAGACCGACGACGCGTATGATGGCACTACGTATAGTGGCACTGCGTATCGTGACAGCGAGTCGAACAACGATTCAGATCATGAGGAACCCAATGACAGCGACGAGTAGTGACTGATTCTCCAAATAGACAACCAGCACTAACCCCGCCGCCTCAGCTGATAGAAGTAGCGTCCAAGGTCGACGCCCGGTTGCAGGCTGTATTAGACGAACAGATCGGACACTGGACAACGATCGACCCAAGGTTAGGTGAAGCTGTCGCCGAGTTAGCCCGGATGACAACTAGCGGAGGCAAGAGACTCCGAGCCGCCTTTGCCTATTGGGCTTGGCGAGGCCACTACGACCGCCACCCTGACCTTCGGTCGGATAAGTTAGCGACTTCCGGCATCGGCCCTGAGGAACTCATCGTCAATCTCGGAGCGGCGTTCGAGTTCCTCCAAATTTTCGCTCTCATTCATGATGACATCATGGACGACTCGACCACCCGGCGAGGAGCGACAACCGTTCACGTTCAGAACGCCAACCGAGTGACCGAACAGGGATGGCGGGGTGACCCTCGGCGATACGGCGAAGGCGTCGCTATCCTGGTCGGCGATTTAGGTCATGTCTACGCCGATCAGCTGACCAACGGGATTAGTCCGAGAGGGCGACAAATTTGGGATGAGCTTCGGATCGAACTCAACTTAGGCCAGTACCTTGATATGCGCTCGGCCGCCGCTGGCGAACTTAACCTCGCGACGGCCCGGTCCGTGGCTGTGTTCAAATCTGCTCTCTACACCATTGTCCGACCGCTCCAGCTCGGCGTGTGCCTTCATGGTCCGGTGGATATCCAGCTACTCGAACAGCTCGACGCGTTCGGCCGACCGCTTGGTCGGGCGTTCCAATTGCGTGATGACGCGCTCGGCCTCCTCGGCGATGAGGAGACGTTGGGCAAACCGGTTGGAGACGATCTGCGGGAGGGCAAGCCGACCGAGCTCGTCGCCTTCGCCATGGCCAACTCATCACCAACCCAAAAGACCGTGCTGGATCTCGTTGGCAACCCCGACCTAAGTAGCGATCAAGTGAGTCAACTAATCGAAGTTTTGAGCGAAACCGGGGCCATTGCCCACAATGAACAAGAGATTCAAAGCCTCGTAATCGCAGCAACAGAGGCGCTGGATCGGATCGACTTTGCCCCTGAAGCCGTCGATGCGTTGCAGGCGATGGCCCAATATGTGGCGGCGCGGACGAGCTAAACAGCCTCTGGCGCCGCAAATTACCCATATCAAGGGCAGCTGCCTTCGAACTCGATTCGGGATAGCCTGTAACTTAAGTTGAACCTCGTCGTACTACATGCCGATGAGGAGAGTAGTGTCCGGCACTAAGCAAAGCTCGAACAATGTTGCCCTGCGGTGGATTGGTGAAGCAGGCCGAGTTCTACGTGGGTCCGCCGCGTCCGACAAGCCGACGACCAGGTTGTCGCCTCAGGACCTTTATCTCAGCCCCACCGTTTCCACATCGCTGACCGCCATCGTTGGTGTTCTTCGATGGGGTGCCGTCTTAGTAGGACTCGTTTTTGCCGCGCAACGGGCAGTGGGCGAAGGCGAGCTGAGAATCGTTGGCACGGTAGCTGTCGCCATCTTCATAACGTCGTGGCGAACAATCAACCCGCTCGTCCTTGGGTCGAAGTCCAAAATTTGGCTAACTAATTCTCTTGGCGATGTCGTCGTGCTCGCTGCCGCCATGGGCCTACGGGAAGGCCTTTCGAATCCGTTGGTTGGCACGTTGTTCGTCGCTGTTGCCGTGGCATCGTTTGGCTGGGGTATCCGACGGGGAGCGATCGCGGCCTGTTTGGCCTTGGTCGTTTCCACTTTGGTTCTTCGATTCGGTGGCGACTTATTTGTCTGGCCGAGCCCGGTTGCCATAACCGCTCTTGCCGGGGCGACCATTCTTCCCGGCGTTGCCCTCGATCGCCTCCTCGAAATCGAAGCACGACGTCGAGTTCTGGTCGACCAGCGGGACAAGCTATCGCAAACCAATCAATTACTCGAAGTCTTGAACGACCTCGCCCGAACCCTACCTTCCTCTCTCGACCTCAACGACGTTGTGAGCAGTACCCGTCGCGAACTCCTTGAGACGTTTGAGGCCGACCGGGCTGCGATGTTGATCTTCGAAGATGGCACCTGGGCTCCACTGTTTCAAGATGGCTTCGACCTGGCACCGGAAGTTGCCGAGACGGACCTGCCCGAAATTTTGAAGCACGCAGCCCAATCGGTAGACCCGGTCCGAGTCGATGATCTGAGCACGGTTAGCGAACGCTCAGGTAGCGGACTTTACGTGAGGCTGGTGGCGCAATCGGTCGATGTCGGGCTTATAGCGTTGGAGCACAAAGAATCCGAACGCTTCACCAGCCGAGACGCTGAACTTTTGGAGGGGATGTCTGAAGTTCTCGGTTTAACGTTGGCCAACGCCAGATCGTTCAACCGCCTCCGTTCACTGACCGCAGCGGAAGAACGGTCGAAGATTGCTCGAGACCTACATGATCGGCTTGGCCAGTACCTCACGTACATAGCGATCGAGCTCGAACGCATTAACGCCAACTCGCCCTCAGTCGATCTAAAGGTGCTGCACGAAGATGTCCAGGGGGCAGTGGCCGAGTTTCGTGACACGCTACTCGAACTGCGGGCTGAGGTATCTGTGCACCGGCCATTGAGCACAGTTCTCGCGGAAGTTACCGATCGCTTCTCTAAGCGGAGTGAACTCGACGTGGTTCTTTCAGTTCCAGACCCAACGGAGCGCCTTCCAGGCCGGGTCGAGAATGAGTTTCTCCGAATTGCTCAAGAAGCTCTAACTAACGTAGAAAAGCACGCAATGGCCGCAAAAGTTCAGATTAGCTGGTCGATTGCCGATGGACTGGGAGTTCTAGTCGTTCAAGACGACGGCCGAGGCTTCGATCCAGCTAAAGGAATCCGAGGAAATGCGTTCGGCCTAGTCGGAATGCGTGAACGCGCTGCATCCGTCGGTGCATTGCTTACAATTTCTAGTAAGCCTGGAGAAGGTACAGCAATCACAGTACAGTCCAGTCAACCATCACAATAGGAACCCACCACCATGATCAAAATTTTGCTGGCAGACGATCACGCACTACTACGAGAAGGACTGCGGAAGTCGTTCGAAGCCGCGGGCGACACCGTGGTTGGCGAAGCGTCTTCGGGCGAAGAGGCCGTTGCTCTAGCTCGAGCTCTTCAGCCTCAGGTTGTTTTGATGGACCTGTCAATGCCGGTAATGGATGGAATCGAAGCCACCCGACGGATCCGAGAGGAAGTTCCCGGAGTTCGCGTTGCCGTGCTCACCATGCATGACGACATCGAAAAAACTCGAGATGCCATCACAGCTGGCGCCACTGCATATCTAAGTAAGGGAACGTCGTTCTCTGAAGTTCGCGAGACTGTGCTCCGAGTGGCTGAAGGCGATACCGCTTTGTCTCCAGCGCTAGCAGGAGCGATGCTAGCGTCGGCTCGGTCAGAACAAGCCGACCAAAATCTTCTGAGCGATCGTCAGGTTGAAATTTTGCAAGCGATCGCCAATGGTATGAGTACCAAGCAGGCCGGACGCCACCTTGGCATTACGACCAAAACCGTTCACAACCACTTGAATGCTATTTACCGAAAGCTTGATGCCCAGTCCCTTACTCACGCTGTTCTAAGCGCGGTACGGCTCGGCATTATCGACCTTGACGATCAGGTCGAGACCGAAACAGCTGAAGCGTAACTAGCACTATGTAGTCTTCGAAGTCCACCGCTCCCCGTCGTCTACGACGCCGGCTGGTGTTAGAAGTAATGGTTACCGGGCTTTATCCAAGTTCGGGAGCAGCCAATCTCTTTCCCCTTTATGAACATCGACGACAACGAAATTGAATGGGACGACTACGGAGCTGAACCTTCCCCTATTTGCGCGGCCTGCGGCGTGAGCATGCTTCCGCCAGAACCTCCTGGCGGCGATGTGTCGTGCGAAAATCCGGATTGCGCCTCTTTCGATCTGTAAACCTAATCGGGCGAAAATCGTCAAGCGCGTCCGAAGGGTACGGACTCCACTACTGAACCTCAAGGCGGTCAACGGGTCCGACGTCATGGTTGTGACTGGCGACAATGGCAGAGGGCAGACCTCTCTGTTGATACGGTCAGGCTTTCGACCATTTCTCAGGTACCGTTCGATGCTGTGAGTGACCCAATTGTCGAGGCCAAGCGACGTCGAACGTTCGCTATTATTTCACACCCCGACGCGGGCAAAACTACCTTGACTGAGAAGTTCCTTCTCTACGGCGGGGCGCTAGGCAAAGAGGCAGGCACGGTGAAGGCTCGAGAAGGCCGTCGTTCCGCTACCTCAGACTGGATGGAACTCGAACAGCAACGAGGGATCTCGATAACCTCAACGGTGCTCCAATTCGAATACCGCGATTGCGTCGTCAATCTGCTTGACACTCCCGGGCACCGCGATTTCTCTGAAGACACCTATCGGGTATTGGCCGCAGCCGACGCTGCGGTAATGGTCCTGGACGCAGCGAAGGGAATCGAGCCTCAGACACTCAAACTATTTGAAGTGTGTCGAGAGCGGGAGATCCCGTTTCTGACGTTCATCAATAAGTGGGATCGACCCGGTAAAGACCCGCTTCAACTGCTCGACGAGATTGAAGAGACACTCGTAGTCGAGCCAACTCCGGTGACCTGGCCAGTTGGGATACCCGGAGATTTTCGCGGTGTCGTCCATCGTGGCACCGGGGTTTACACCCGGTTCGAACGAACGGCACGTGGGTCGACAATCGCTCCAGAAGAAGAGGTCGACGAGGCAAGCGCCGAAGCCCAGGATGGCGAATGGTGGCTTCAAGCCAAAGACGAGGTCGATCTTCTTGATGAAATTGGACGAGTTGTCGACCAAAAAACCTTCCTAGCTGGCGAGTCGACACCGGTGTTCTTCGGTTCGGCCCTAACTAACTTCGGCGTCCGCTTCTTGCTTGATGGTGTGGTTGACCTTGTTCCGCCGCCAGCGCCGAGAATTCTGGCTGATGGCTCGAGACGAGCGTTGGACGACCCGTTCGCCGGACTTGTCTTTAAGGTTCAGGCTGGAATGGACAAATCTCATCGCGATCGGATCGCGTTCGTACGGGTTTGTTCCGGCCGGTTCGAACGAGGTATCACTGCAATTGCCGAACGCACGGAGCGGCAGTTCTCAACGAAATACGCTCAAGCTATGTTCGGTCAAGACAGAGACACCGCTGACGAGGCCTACCCCGGCGATGTTCTTGGTCTGGTCAACGCCAACGATCTGCGGGTTGGCGACGCGGTGTATGTGGATAAGCCTGCGAGCTTTCCTGACTTGCCAGCTTTCGCTCCTGAGCACTTTATGCGAGCCCGGGTAAAGGACACGTCTAAGTTCAAACAGTTCCGCAAAGGAATAGCCCAGCTCGACGAAGAAGGCGCCATCCAAGTCCTACGCGACGAGATGGGCGATCAGGCCCCTATTCTCGCGGCCGTCGGTCCGATGCAGTTCGAGGTGGCCAACTATCGGTTGCAGAACGAGTTTGGCGCCGAGATAGAAATGACGTCGACGCCCTACACCATCGCTCGAAAGACTGATGAAGAGAGCGGCCCACAACTCAACGCCATGCAGGGCGTTTCAGTGTTGCGACGAGACAACGGCACGTTCTTGGCCTTGTTCGAAAGCAAGTATTGGATGGATCGGGTATTGGCCGATCACCCAGAACTGACGCTTGAGCGAATGGTCGCCGAGGGCGGCCTGGGATAAGATTTCGATCTTGTGTGTCATGGCCCATTGTTAGCCCAGTGGTCTCCCCCCGAACCGGAGAGTTTTGCTGGTCGCGTCGGGCCACTCAGGTTCGCCATCGTTTTGATTCTGCTTGCGGCCTTCGCGGCCACCATCCGGCCTGAGACCTCGATCAGCAGTGTTTCCAACGGTGCGGTTGGCAGCGCATTCGATCAGCATTCGGGTGAGGCCGATCAAGCCTCCGAAACGGACACAACTCGCCCCGGCATTCCGGCCCCAGCTGGCCCCGACCAAGCGATCGACAACACCGGATCAGCGTGGGTCCCATCCGAATCGTCTGGTCAACCTTGGTCGGAACTGGGGGCGGTCGAAGGCTTGTTGACGTTCCGTGGAAATCCAACCCGATCGTTCTACGGAACGGGGCCGATGCCAACAGCACCAGAGGTACTTTGGCAATACGAAGTTGGATGCTCCCTTTCAACAGTGGCTGGAGTAGTTAAGGAGTGGTGTGGAACTGGGTGGACTGGCCAGCCGGTTGTGTTTCCGCCAACACCGAAAGCTCAGCAGCAAACTTCTTCCCAAGGCAAGGACGATCAGTGGTGGGTCGCATTCGGAGGATTCGACCGACAGGTCAACTTCTTAGACGCCAAGACGGGCCTATCAACCCACGCTCCGTACCGAACGGCCGACATTATCAAAGGAACGGTCACAGTCGACCCCGATGGTTTCCCGTTGATATACACCGGCAGTCGTGACAACAACTTTCACGTTGTCGCCATCGACCGGGTTGACCCAGTCGGCCTTTGGCAATTGTCGGCCTACGACAATGGACCTACGCTGTGGAACAACGACTGGGACGGCTCAGCCCTCATCGTAGACGACTACCTTTTCGTAGGCGGTGAGAACTCTCGCTTTTACTTTGTGAAACTGAACCGCTCTTATGGTGCCGATGGATTGGTGGATGTCGACCCGGAGGTGGTGGCATCGGTTGCGAGCTGGGACGATGAACTTTTACGATCGATTGGCGACGTTGAAGTCTCGATCGAAAATTCACCGGCCATTAGCGGCAACGTTGTGTACTTCGCTAATTCAGGCGGACTAGTCCAAGGGTGGGACATAAGCGGCCTAACGAAGAGCGAGCCACCAACTCAAGTATTTCGTTTCTGGGCCGGAGACGATACAGACGCTTCAATCGTCGCTGATACCGACGGCATGCTTTACGTAGCTACCGAAACGCAGCGTTCGGTGGCTGGCAGCGGCTCGACCGGGCAGTTGTTCAAGCTTGACCCGACCAAGATCGAAGATCCAGTTGTGTGGAGCGCCTCGGCTGGCCCGAAATCGGCCGGTGGCATTTTTGCCACGCCTTCCCTCTATGAAGACAAGCTGGTCGTCGTTCCAACCGACGGTGGCCAGCTGCTTGGATTCGACCAAACAACCGGAGCGAGGCGATGGTCGGTCGATCTACCGGGCCCGCTTTGGTCTTCACCGGTCATCGTTGACGACGCTCTGATCCAGGGGGACTGCTCAGGACGCCTCAATCAATTTGATCTCGGCGACGACAGCACAGCCAAGCCAACCCTTACCTGGTCGGTTTCTCTGAACGGATGTATCGAATCAACGCCAGCTGTTTGGAACGGTCAGATCTTTGTCGGAACCAGAGCCGGCACGTTTTACAGCGTCGGCGAACCGAGCTGAGCTGTTCGGACCTGGCCCCCCGGAACTGCCGTTCAGAACTCAGCCCTACTCAAAGTTGACGAGGATCTCTTCGCTGCCGACTAACCGTCGAGAACCTTCAGGCCCGATGTAAACCTGACCTCGGATCGAACCGGGCCCTACTTGGAAACCTTGGCCTTCTACGTCGATGCGGCCAACGTTCTCATCCCCACATTTGAGTACTGAAATATCACCCTGGATTACGTTCCAGCAGTATTGGGTTAACTCCGGACGGGCCGCCGATCGAACTTTCAAGCGATCGACCAGTGAAACCATGTCGCTGTCTACAGGCAGTCTGAGCACGGACTGCGTGAGTAGCTCTAGCGTGACGGTGTCAGTCCCGACGAGTTCGCCCTCGAAGGTGTAGATCTCAAGAACGACTGTTGCGTTGCCAAGCACCGACACCCCGTCGCTCGACGTGTTTGCCTCATCAGCGCAGAACCTTGAACTCTCGCCACTAGTCTCGTACCCGACTGCCCAGCAGTAGGTGTAATCGTCAACGTCGGGAGAGGCCGAGAGCTGGAGGCCTGAAGTACCGCCATCAACAACGCCTACGATGCTGACCTCAACCTCAACCGGGACCGTTGTCGATTCCACCAACGAGGTTGTGGTGCTGCCGGCTTGCCCGTCACCACCGCTTGCTCCTGTCGGGATCGATGTTGCCGACCCTGTCGGCTCTGTGTCGAGCGATGTGGTAGTCACGACGCTCGGCACGTAGGTTGTTTCGAAATCGGTCGTTGTCGGAGCAGTTGTATCGGCCGAAACAGGATCGGTCGTGAAGGGGATGTCGTTATCGGGGTCGAACGGAACGAACTCGTCTTGGTAAACGTCAACAGCGTCGGGATCAACGTCTTCATCACCGTCTGTTACGCCAACCACGATTGTGGATGGCGCCTGCTGCAATGGGCCAAGAGTCGTCGACGTCGCTCCAGGCAAATCGGATCGGGGTAGCGCCGGTCGACTTTCAACCGCCAAATCTCCGATGCCGAAGTTGTTACTTCGAGATTCGTTCGCCGGTGCTGTATCAAATCGAACTGTCGTGTCTACATCAGAGACAGTCGCATCAACAACTTCGTCTCCGCTTTTGCCGAACAGGAAAAACATGACCGAGCCGAGAGCAAGCCCGAACAAGATCTGACCTACGAGTTGCCGACGAGTAGCTCGGACCGGTTTACGGGCGGCCAATCGATCAATCGGGGCGCCGGAACTGTCAGGCTCGTCGGCAGCGCCACCGACCTCGACGTCAACAAGGGGAACGACTGCCTCATCTACCACGAGCTCGTCCCCGGAAGCTCCAGAAGTTGGCTCTGCGCTGAGGTCCGAGAGCGGCGTCGAGTCATCGCTGGTTTCGGTTTCGGTCATGTGCTGTTCGACTTCAGGCGGCCGAGCGGGCGCGTTGCGCTCTAGCATCGCCGACTGCGTAGATCGACTTCCACCGGAATTGTCTTCACTCATAACGCCCCGAGAATTAGCTTCCCGAGCCTTTCTGATAACGCTGCAGCCCTAGCTCCGCACTGACCCAACATTTAGCTTTTCGAAGTAAAACGCAACAGCCAGACATCACACCCGCCCGGTAGCCACGCCAGCTACTTCGTACACATTGTTACCCACTGTAGCCTCAACGGAAGCGGTCGTGGCTGCCGCCTCGCTCTGTAGTGATTTAGCCCACGTTGGAGACCGTCGGTTCTGGTTTCCATTTGTGTTGGACAACGCTCGCGTCTCCAGCTGCCAAGAAAAACAGGAAACCGGTGAAGGTGGCGCCGGCGGCGACGAAAAAGGCAATCCGATAGTCGAACGCGTCCCGGAGAACTCCGAGCAACAACGGACCGCCGGCCACTCCAATGGTGCCAAACAGCTGATTAAAACTATAAATCCGACTGTAGTTGGCAACGCCGAACACCTCGGCTAGCAGGAGTGGTTGAAGCATCAGTAAATTGCCAATGCTGATTCCAAAGAATGCTGCGCTCATGATCAGAGCGGTTTCATTTTGAGAAACAGCTAGCAAGATAAGGGCTGCCGATTGCAACACGACGAGAACTGCGCCAAGCCACTTAGTCGAAACTTTCAAGACCAAAGCACCACCAATGAGACGAGCCAACACGCTCGAAAAAGCCAGAGCAGAAAGTGCTGTCGAAGCAACAGCAACATCGGTCCGTTCTTGCACCATTTTGAAAAGCTGAGCGATTCCTCCTACTTGGCCGAAGAAGATGGCACAGTACGCCGCGCACAACGCAATAAAAAAGCGGGTCTTTCGAGCCGAAGCAAAGTCGAGGCCCAAAACGGTTTTGACCTGATTGGGTTGCGACTGGTCGGGCTGATCAACCATCGGGCTTTCAACCTCACCGTCTGGTTGAAGACCTCGCTCTGAAGGATCAGAACGCACGAGCAGAAGTGCTACTGGCACGATTCCAACAAACCAGATCAACGCCATCACTGGCCCAGCGTCGGAAAGAGATCGCTGATCGATCAACCAAGCAGCGACCGGGGTTAGGACGATCCCGCCAACGGACAATCCAGTTGACGCTACCGATAGCGCTACTGACCGGCGACGGTCGAACCAGCGGGTTACTACCGTAGTACTCGGTACTAATCCGGCCAGTCCGAATCCTACGCCGAACAGAGCGAAGAATAGGTAGAGCCCCGCAACGTTTGTTACCCAACGCAAGCTGTAGAGAGCTACGGCTCCGACAACACCACCGGCAGTAAAGAAAACTCGGAGATCGGACGTATCCATCCATTTCGAAAGGGCGAAACCGGTGAGTCCGCCGACGGCGAAGAACACGCCGGTAGCACCAGACACAGCGGCTACTGACGCTCCGAGCTCATCGGTAGCGGCGGCGAGAATAACTGAAGCGTTGTAGAACCCGAGCCCGGAGGAAAACAACAGGATGAAAAATACCGCCCCGACGACAACCCAACCGTAAAACGGCCCCCTTTGGCTGACTTGGACCGATCCGGCCGTTTCGCCGTCGAGTTCGGATATTTGCACCAGTGCAGTCGACCACACATCGCCAGCTAACACCAAGTTTCGGATCCGATGCCCCCCAAGTCGTAAACACCGAATAGAAGCCGCCAGGCAAGGCTCGGCTCCGAGGCCCCTTCGACCAGAGAAACCGCAGTAATCGATTCTGGGCCGACGCCATTTGGTTCGGACCGGAGAACTCTTGGTTAACGGCTCAGCTCCCGAAGTAGTATCTGGCCAATGTCTGCATCACGGTACGACCCGATCCAAAAAGCACTTGAGTTGGTTGAGGTTAGCCTTTCCAAACCACTAGCCGTAAAACAAATTGCCGCCGATGTCGGGGTATCTTCGTTTCACTTCCAACGCCTGTTTGTTCGGGATATGGGAGAAACCGTTTCTAACTACGCGCGTAGCCGTCGACTGGAACGGGCAGCGACAATCCTCATTGAACAACCGACAATCAACCTTCTCGACCTCGCCCTCGAATGTGGCTTCCAGACTCATAGCGCGTTTACTCGAGCATTCCGACGCCAGTTTGGTATGACGCCGACAGAGTTTGTTGACGGTGGAGGTCACGCCTTGTTGCAGGCGTCTAGCGATGCTCGGCCTTTCTTGACGCCAGCGCGAGCCAACGAACTGGACCATGACGTCACTATGAGAGATCTCCCGGACATGTGGTTGATGGCTCGTGGCCATACCGGCGTCTCTGGTGGCACGTACTTTGTCGAAGAAAACGAAATCGCTGAAGGGTTTCAGGAGCTAGTGGCTGAAATGCCAAGCTCGTTGTCATCGCTGTGCGGGGCGTTCAAAGTCGGGCCCAAAGGCCTTTCTGACCCTGATGCGATTGGCCAGTACGGTGGGATATTCGACGAAAAACCTGGCAGCGAATGGGGTGAAATTGTCGAGCCGGTTCCGGCTGGCGAATGGGCGGTCTTTCCCCATCACGGATCGCTCAATCGCCTGCATATGACCTGGAACAAGGCTGTCCGGTCGTGGCTTCCACAGGCCGACTTCGATCTCCGCCCGGAGTGGATGTTTGAATTTTACTATGCCGGCCCCGACGTCGTGGATCCGAAGCAGCTAACAGCAGAAATCTTCCTACCGGTGGAAAAGAGCACGAACGGGACAATCTGACAGGTCACGAGTGGCTAACAATAGAGGTAGACCCTACGGAGGCCACCATGTCACGATCTCTCATAACCTGTTCTGCATCCAGAATTGTCGCTGAACTTTCCAGCGGACACCTGACCCAAGAAGATGTTGTCGATGCGTTGACTCGTCAACGAGAAAAAGCAAACGGCGACATCAACGCTTTCGAATTCATCGCACCATCAAATCACGATGATTGCAGTGGCCCTCTATCCGGGCTACCTATCACCGTCAAAGATCAAATCGCAGTTGCTGGGATGCCGCTCAACCACGGCTTGGATCGACTGAACCGAAAACCACCGGAACAGACAGCTCCGGTTGTACGTCAGTTCTTGAACGCTGGGGCGAAGGTGCACGGCAAAACAACGTTACCTCCCTATGCGATGGACTTTCAGACCTTCAACAAACGCAACGGCCCAACCTGCAACCCTTGGAATCTGGAGTTGACTGCTGGAGGCTCGTCGGGAGGCGGTGCTGCTGCGGTAGCTAGCGGTATGAGCTTTCTTGATATCGGGGCCGACCTGAGCGGCTCGTTGCGACTACCAGCCGCTTTCTGTGGTGTCTTTTCATTGATGCCGACCGATGGAAAGGTTGATTCAAATGGCTTGTTGCCGCGAGGGCAGGTGCTCAACAACTTCGCCCGACCGGGAGCTATCGCCCGCGGCGTCGACGACCTCGCCCTGGCTTGGGCCGTGATGTCGGATGAGGCTCAAGCCAAGATGCCGCTAACCGACGTTCAGATTGCTGTTTGGGACGATGCGTCGAGTCGGTTACCGGCCTCTCGAAGCGTGGTATCTGCGCTTACAGCAGCTTGTGAAACTCTTTCCCCCGAAGAAGGTATCGACCTGATCGAAACACCGCTAGAGCAACTATTTGCCGATGAGGTGTATGCCTGCTTTGGCGAGATCATGGGCTACGAAACGGGAGCGTTGATGCCAGCGCCGATTCGGGCGTTGGAACGTATCACCGGCAAGGCAGCCGCCAAGAACTCTCCCAAGTTTCTCAAGCACGTGCATGAGGGCTATCGCCAAGACAAAGCCAGCTACGGTCGAGCCCTCGACAACCGGGATAGCCTGCGGGCAGCTTTTGAACAATCGTGGGCGAACTCCGATGCGCTGTTGATCCCGGTTTGCGGTGTACAGCCTTTCCCCCACCAAACACCGGATCGTGATCGTGGGGGCATCCGCAACTATTGCACTATGTTCGATGTTGGAGACACCAAGGTTGGCTACTTCGATGCGCTGACCTCGTTCACCGTTCCGGTTTCACTGATGGGCAACCCGGTTGTGACCCTACCTTTAGGGCTGGACCGCGAGGGTCTGCCGGTTGGAGCGCAACTGGTAGGTAAAGTTGGCGGCGAACTAGAGCTTTTAGCTGTCGCAGACAAAGTCGCATCGGTTCTTCCTGACCTGCACAACCCGTACCTGCCAAGCGAACGACAAACACACGGTGCTTCCTGATTGGTTTGAGGTAACAACCATTCTGGGAAACGAACATACGAACCACGACCGCTACTAACCGGACAGAGAAACACTATGCAGTTTGACAAAGATCTTGAATCCGAACACAGAGAACTGTTCCTACAAGCACGAGACTTCTTGCTCTCCTTTGAAGGGATAGTCGAAACAAAGAAGGAGCGGATTACGACCTACAGCAATGCGAAGGGCGGAGTCTGCCATATGCGAACCATGCCCCATGGAATCGATTTCGGGTTCCTTAAGGGAGCGAAGATGGAGGACCGTCTCGGGCTCTTAACCGGCAAAGGGAAGGCGATTCGAGTCTTGCCTCAAACCGAATTGGACAAGGAAGCGGTCGAATACTATCTGGAGCAAGCCATCAAAATTAATTCGGAAAAGTAGGGCCGGATTAGTTCCGTGAATCCGGTCCCTCTCGAACCAAGAGCGTGTAGCTCTGGCTGCCGCAGCAGCACAAGTGGCACTGGGTTGGTAGTGGAGCTGAGGAGAATCGAACTCCTGACCCCCTGCATGCAAAGCAGGTGCTCTAGCCAACTGAGCTACAGCCCCATAACCAGGAACCTAGGCTAGCGGGTGAACTGACGACTCACTGGCAATTTGTGCTGGAGATTTCACCTATTTGCCGAACAACTGATCAGCGGGGGCTGAGAGGCGGCAGACATCGGCCCGTTTAGTCGATTTCCAGCCTGGAATGGGCCCGATCTAGCAGGCACAACTGGGCGATCTAGACTACTACGATGGGCCGTATCCAGCGCAGATCAGCCGCCCTAGTAGCAGCATTTTTGGGGGTGATTTGTGGGCTCACTTTGGCTTCATGTGGCAACCGGTCGGCGGCCCCTAGTGAAGAAACTCACCAGACCTCTGGTTCCGTGTCGCTAACTGAGACCACCGCTTCTCTTACGACCGAGACTCGACCCGAGCAAGACGTTGAACCTGAGTCAGTACCGGTCGCAGAAACCGACCCGAACGTGTTGGCCGAGTTTGTCAGCCAGCACAACGGAAACTACTCGTTGGACGACCGCGGGGATGTGGCGGTGAAGGTTCTTGAGCCTGGTCAACGCAAGGGCGCTATTCCGGCCGAGCTGTTCGTCGTGCCGACAACGTTGGCACTGTTCAAGATTTTGGGACTGGTCGACGTTGACGCCGACGGCGATTTGATTGCCCAGCATCGGGTCGACTCGATTCGAGGCGCTTGCTGCCCTGTGGCGGTATGGGAGAACGACGACGATCCGCTGTTGAGAAGTGTCGTAGTTGTTCACGAACTGACTCACCTTGCCGACATCGGTCGGGGTAACCTCTACCAGTTACTCGACGAAGATCTCGATGTGTTAGCGCAAGAACAGGTCAGCCTCGTCGCTGTTCCTGTCGAGGGCAATGCCAGCCGGGTTCACACGCTTTACCAAGACGAACTGGTAGCTGCCGGCGCCGACCCAAACCTGTTCCAAATTGGCTGGACCGACCCGGCCGTTCCTGAGGCCGTGGCCCGAGTGTGGCAGTTCGCCTATGTCGATGGACAGATATTCATGCAAGCGCTGTTCGACCGAGGCGGCTACGAATACCTCAATCTCGCATTCGAGCGGCCGCCGACTTCGTCCGAACAGGTCTATGACATTGATGCGTACCTGGCCGAAGAGTTGCCTCTGACAATTGACCCGCCTGACACACCATCAGGAGCAAAACCGGCGAATGACAAGGTAACGCTTGGGGCGTTCGTCCTCAAACTACTGGCCGAGAGATCGCTTTCAGACCAACAGGCCCAGAACCTCGCTACCGCCTGGGCCGGCGACGCCACTATCTTGTACAAGTTCAATAACCAGTCGTGCGTTAGTTCGTCGATTGTGATGGACAGCAAAGGCGACGCAGCCAGCTTGGTCGACGTTCTCACTCAAATTTCAGATGATGTGGTCGTTGACTACGACGACCTTGAGACGGTCGACTTCACTCGCTGCATACCTTCGATCGAGCCCGATTAGTCAGCGAAGACTGGCCTACACGCCGCTTGGGCCAGCCTCAACTTCGACTTCGAACTCAAGTAACGTCGCCCCCATGCTGACCGGGGGCGGTCCGGGGGACTCGTCGCCTGCCTCACCCTCACCTGTGTTTCCGGTTGCACGTTCGCCGTCGCCCCCGGGGCGGGCGTGGGCGGCTCGGGCCCCGTCACCATCTCGCCACTCGTCGTACGATTCTTGATCAGACCATCGGGTGTATACAAACCAGCGAGTTTCTGTCTCAGCAGTTGGGCGTAGCAATTCGAATCCGAGAAACCCTTTGACGTCGCTCAAACTACTCATTCGATCAGAGAACCGCTTAACGATCTCATCACCAGCGTTAGGTGGAATTTCAAGTGCATTTATTTTGACAACAGCCATGCGCCAATAATCTCACAGCAACCAGGTCAAAAGATCAATCAAGCCACAATGAATCGCCGGCCGAATCGGGCCTCGAACCTGTGCTGACATCCGAACCCTGCCCGGACTACAATTTGAGCCGAAGGAATGCCGCCCCACCAGCACTTTTTGCCGACTCGAAGGTACCTACATGGCAGCCAACAAAGCTACGTCATCAAAATCTGATCACGAGTTTCAAGGCTTTCCGGCCGAGGGTTTGAAGTTTCTCAAGACCTTGGGCAAGAAAGACAAGACCTGGTTTGACGCCAACCGAGACACGTACAAAAACACTGTGGTTGCGCCAACCAAAGCGTTTGTCGTCACGCTCGGAGAAATGATTGCCGAAGAGTTCGCGCCAAACATCGTGGCCGAGCCGAAAACGAACGGCTCGATTGCCCCAATCAACAACGATCTTCGATTCTCACCAGATAAGAGCCCATACAAAGATCACATCACGACCAAGTTTTGGGAAGGGGACAAGAAAGCGGGACCGCTCCTCTACGTTCGGTTCAACGGTGAGCAAGTTGGCTTCTCCACCTGGGCCTCGATCACCCCAGCCGACGTGTTCAGGCAACGACTCGACGACGACAAGTCGGGGCAGCAGTTTTCCCGCATTCTGGAAAAGTTGGGCAACCAGCACCAAATCGATACCGGCGAAGAAGGCGCCTTAAAGAAGGTTCCTAAGCCATACGATCCAGACCACCCGAGAGCCGACTATCTTCGTCGGAGAGGGTTCTTGTTCGCCCGGTGGTTAGAGCCAACGCCGAAGAGCATCAGCAGCCCAAAATTCGTCGACTATTGCCTCGATCGGCTTAGCGACTGCGCCGACCTTCACCGCTGGACGGTCGACAACTTATAGCGTGTGCTCTGCTTAGGCCGTGCATATAGCCCAAGCAGAGCACACAGTTCTTTAGGGAGCAGTTACGTCTCGAATGACGTAGGTGCTGAGCGGACCATTTGGAACTCCCCAGTCGCTGGTGAACGCCACCATTGTTCCGTCGGGAGAAATAGTCGGTTTCTGACGATCATCATTTCCACCGGCTGATGCGGCAGGAGCGGCGCTGTGATGATCCCATCCGATTAGCTTGATCGATGCGGTTGAGGTGTTCCCATCAACTGAATACAACCCCAGCGGGTGATTGGGTGAGCCCGGGCCAGATTCGCCTCCGAAGGCAACCCAGCCAGGCACATTAGTCCCTCGACCGGAGATGTAATCAGGGGTGAACCGTTCCCCGGCGCCGACTGCTGGATCAGCTCCACCGAACACCGGACTGATGTAGTTCTTCGACGGATCATCGTAGTTAGTAACTTGAACCGAACCGTTACCTCGAGTTGTTACTTGCACGCTTTCGCCAACGCTGTTGTATGCGGTGTCGCTATGACCGCCCTCGGCGTCGACTGCGGTCAGGCCAGTTAGGTCAGCGGCTGCCCGGTAGATTGTTCGGGCACCGGTTCCGGGCAAGATAGTTACCCACTTCCCGCTCCAATCGAACGTGAGGTAGCCGCCGCCCTGGTTGAGGTCACCGTGAGGGAACACAAGCTCGCCCAACACTCGATCGTTGGCAATGTCATACGATATAAGCGTGTTGGTTGCCGCCTCATACAGGAGCACTTTTGAGTCGTCTCCAGGAAGGTTGCCTTTAGAGCGGAACGCAAGTTTCGATCCGGGCCGGGTGTAAAGCGGTGTCGTGACCCCGGTGTCGACATTGAACGAAACGAAGCTTTCGCCAGGAGACAAGATGCCGTAAATGAGGCTGGGGTTTGTGTTGCTCCATACTCGATCAGAGTTCAAAGGGATCCGAGTTGGAAGCAGTTCATAGTTGTTGGTTGCGTCGAGAATGCGGTTGGCGTCGACACCGCCGTTGCCGATCATCATTTTGGTTGAGTCAGCGTTCCAAGCCTGACGACTGTTGTAGTAGTGGAGTCCGTTGCCCGATGCGTCGCTAACCCGCATAATTTCGGTTCCGGCCACATCGCCTGGCTCCCAAACCCCTAGCGCTGGCTTTGCACGGCCGGCTACCAGCGACCCGCTCGACCATGAAGCTGAGTTCGTTGTTGCAACCGATGGAAATGGTGTTCCAGTTGGATTCGTACCCGACGCTACGGTTACTACCGTTTCAGGCAAGGCGGCCGGACCGGCGCCATAAGAGGAGTTCCGGACGACAAGAACGGCAGCCAATTCCTGTTGCTGCTCAGGAGTTAACGCATCGATTTCTTTCTGCCATGCTTCCTTCTGATCGTCTGGAACCTGCGCTAGAGCATTAGCCAGAATCGCGTCTCGTTGCTCAGCCGTCAGCGATTGTCGGGCGGCCTCGATCAGTTGCTCAGTAGACGGTTTCAACGCTTCGGAAACTTCGGGGTTTTCAGCTTGGGCCGAGTAGCTATCCACGATGTCTCGTGCCAAACGTTGTTGCTGGTCGGGAGTTAGGTCAGCAATTTGGGTGGCGAAGGACTCTTTTTGATCCTCAGGTACTTGGAGCAAAGCCCAAGCGAAGATTTGTTGTAATTGAGCCTCAGTGAGCTCTGGCTCAGCGGCTGCCGTTGCTGCGGTAGCGCTCGTTGCCCCCGCCGGGGTGTTGGCGCTATTAGCTCCGACTGATCGCTTGATCAGTTCGCCTGCAAGTTCTTTTCGCTGCTCGGGGATTAGTTGACCAACTGCTTCGACGAAATCTGGCCGTTCGGCTTCGGGAAGCTGCTGCAAGGTTAGGGCAAACACTTGCTGCACTTGCTCCTCCGACAAGTTCGTTACATCGACGCCTGAGCCAGAAGCAGCATCTGGAGCTGGAGATGGGGTAGCTGGAGATGCGGTAGCTGGAGCTGGAGTGGCCGCCTTCTTCGGAGCTTCAGCCGACGCAGCGGGAGCGGAAGCAGCAGCTTGCTTTTGACGTTCGTAGAGAGAGATCGCTAGCGACTCTCGTTCCTTCGGTGTGAGCTTCTCAAGGTCGGCCAAGAATTTCTCTCGTTGCTCGACCGACAGTTTCTCTAGAACAGCAACAAACACTTCCTTTTGCTGATCTACGTTCAGTGTGGCTGTACTCGTCTGCTGCTTCGCTTCAGATTTCGCCGGAGCGGAAGTTTGGACAGCCTGTTCAGATTTAGCGGGTGCGTCTGATTTGGCTGGAGCTTCCGCCGACGCGGCAGACTGTGCACGCTGTTGTTCCAGGATTGAAAGTGCCAACCGTTCTCGTTCTTCAGCCGACAGCTGCTGGAGCTGCGTTATGAAGCTTTGTTGTTGCTCCGCCGACAGGTTTTGGAGAACGCTAGCGAAGATCTGTTGTTGCTGTTCGGCAGACAACTTCGGCGCTGCCGGCTGCGAGGCTGCCGGTTGACTCTTAGCTGTCGATGACGACCCACTTGACGACGATTGGCTTGTGGCCGACTTCGAGTTCTTATTTCCGGGGCTGCTATGGCCAATTTGTTGGCTTGAGCATACCCATTTCCCACCGAGTGGGTCGCAGTCAATCCGGGGTTGGGAGCATCTGTTGGCGTATGCTTGGCGGGCTGAACCTAATGAGTTGCCACTCGCCTCGCATCGACCAGAGCCCTCACTGACCGACGAATTGAAGATGAGGAATGCCAACACCAGCGCGGCTATACACCCGATGGCCACCGGCACATCTCGACGTCCGCGAATCGCAAAATTCATGACTTCTCTTCCCACCTAAGAATACGAACAGCGAAAAATCCTGAACGACTTCAAAGTCCCACCGATTTCCCACCAGCCGCAGTACAGCGACTACCACTAATGGTACTTGATCAGGTCACTAGTTGTCTACGCAGCGTCTCGACGAGAGCCTTTTTCGGCCACTTTCGAGCGATTTTGTGACACACCCGTCAAATACGGACGCTAGCGGATTCGATTGCAGAAACCCCTAAGCCTGCCACTATGGGCAGGTACACAAATTTTGGGGCTGGCCCTTGGTCTATCCAACCGCGCACTCAGAGCTAGTTTGTGGTTCACGAGCCACTACTATCGGGGCTATGAAGTCGGCGAATCTACCAACAACGCTTCTCTTCCTGACCCGGATCAAGCCATCCAATGCACTGCGTTGGCGAAGGCCAGCCAGACCGGCAGGAGCGCCTGCGAGAATCTCGGGCCTGGCCGCGCTTATTGCGGTCACGATCGTGGCAGCCGGATGCAGCAGCGGGAGCAGCGAACAGATAGCGGTTAACGGAACCGAAAGCCCCATCTCGGTGAACGTCATCGAAGAAGTGGAAAATGCTCTAGGGATCGATCGAGCCGAGATTGATTTCAGTAACCCGATTATTTTGGAACCTTCTACGTGTTTGCTTCATGGAGCGTGGCCGAGTCAAGCCCTCAACGCTCAAGCTCGCTACTTCGCTCAGATCCCCGGTCAGCCGGTTATCCAAGGACCAGCCGAAGGGGCACCCCAAGCGGTTCTACAAGCCTGCTTTGATGAGGCTGGCATCTCACCATCGGCTGATAGCGTCGCCACTGCCGTGCTCCGGCTCGATGCAACTCAAACCAGACTGCAGCCGTTGACCCCGAACATGGCAACATTCCTCGAACCTTATGGTGTGCCGTACCACGAACCGAAGACGGTCGAAAACGGAGACACCTCAGTCACAACGTTCTTTGCTAACGACTTCGAGGTGGTCGGGGTACTTCAAGTAACGGTGACGAGGGCCAGCGATGGAAGCCTAACAATCGACTACAACGAGCTTGCCAGCTAGCGGCGTGGCTTCGACCTCGACATCCCTCAGACTTCTCTCTCAACTATGACTTTTTCACTTACTCTCGCTGCGGTTGATGTCCATGCCGAAGGTGAACCAGGTCGGGTAATTACTGACGGCATCCCGGATCTGCCCGGCGAAACGATGCTGGCCAAAATGCGGTGGATGGAAGCGAACGCCGACCATATTCGCCAACTCATGCTCAGAGAACCGCGCGGCTACCCGGGGTTATGCTGCAACGTACTTGTCCCGCCGACACAGGCCCAAGCCGATATCGGTTTCATAATTATGGAGCAGACCGAATACGCGCCGATGTCGGGCAGCAACCTGATCTGTGTGGTCACCGCCGTGCTTGAAACCGGGATTGTTCCCATGGTTGAACCGATTACTGAGCTCACGGCTGAAACCCCAGCCGGACTCATCAAGGTGCGTGCTAGCTGTGCCGGGGGCAAGGTAACAAACGTTCGCTTTCAAAACGTGCCGTCGTTCGCCTTGCATCTGGACGCCGAAATCGACGTTCCTCAACTTGGACCAGTCCGGGTAGACATAGCGTGGGGCGGAATGTTTTTCGTAATCGCTGATGCCGACGAACTGGGCATCGATGTCGACGGTGCAAATGGGAGCGAAATCGCACGCGTTAGCGAAATAATCCGAACAGCGACCGTCGATCAGCTTGAAGTCGTCCATCCGATCCACCCAGAGCTGACCGGTCCCAGCATTTCGCAGTTGACTAGCACGCTAGTTACCGCGACCGGAGCCGACCGGAAAAATGCGGTCACCCTGTCAACTGGTCCGCTTGACTGGAACAACCCCGACACGTGGACCGGTGCACTCGATCGGTGCCCGTGCGGGACGGGCACGTCTGCTCAAATGGCGGTCTTGCATGCTCGCGGTCAACTATCAGTCGGTGATTCCTTCACCCATGAAGGGCCGCTAGGAACAACCTTCGCTGCGACGATTCTGTCTGAAACTACGGTCGGACCGTACAACGCGATCGTTCCTGAGCTTGAAGGACAGGGGTGGATAACGGGAACCGGTCAGTACCTGCTTGACAGCTCCGACCCTTTTCCAACCGGATTTACCGTCGGCGACATTTGGCCCTAGCAGGGCGATCCAGCGGTTTTGCCGTCGCCTGTAATAGTTCGACAAGGCTTCAATTAGCAAGATCTGACTAGCGACTAGAAAACGGCTTTGCTAGTGTCTCATGCCAAGGGAAGTGTGGCCCGAACGATTCTGCTCGTTCGTAGTCCTTAGGTGGGGAATTCAATGACAAGTTCTAGAGACAATTTTTCGTTTCAGTTCACGGATGAGCGGGAACATCGAAGCTTGGATCTTTCCGAACAAACCGATCGCCATTTGTGTGCCCCTCTTGGGCAAGCTCTCTCCGATGCGTCGGCAAATCGATACGACCGGCTAAGAAACGGCGCCCGTCAAAACAAATGGCACGCGCAACGGGCGGGGCGAAAGTTAATCATCGCGACCGCGTTCGCATCTGGAGTTATCGTTCCAAGTCTGGCCTCACTCGTTTCGGCCCAACCGTTAGCGAACTTCGTCGGGGATGACGAACCTGTCGACGATGGAAGTATCGAAGCCGGATTTCACGATGTCATCACCGGAAATACATCATCCAAGTTGAACAGCAACCCGCTGGCGGTCGCGGAGCAAAGCAACACCGAAGTTGTCCCGACCGCGCTAGTTCGAGCTGACGCTATTTCGGTTGATAACCCTGGAACTCAAGAGTCCTGGCAATTGAGAAACGGGCCCGACTCCAACGGCAACGGAGATGTGATCACCGGGAAACCACCCTCGCTGCTAGCCCCCAAGTACCAGTCGGGTCCGAATTCGAATCGTCGGACGCAGCAAAACTGGTCAGCCGCCATTCGGCCTGAAGCACTCGCCAGGCCAACCGCCACTCCGCAACCTCCTACCCCTTTAACTCAACCTGCGCTTGGTCCCGTAGTATCGGCAACCTCCCAGCAAGTACCGCAACCGAAACGCAGTTACCAGGGTCCCCTTCCGGAATTCACGTTCGACAAGGCTCCTACGCTAGGCATCCCGACACAAGACCAACCGCAAACCGAAACCCCGAGTCCACCAAATTTAACTGGCATGGATACCACACCGCCGGCGCCGCCAACTATCGACATCGCAGCTCCAGACCAACCATCAACACTCGACCAATTGCCGGGAACAAGCGGCGGTCCGCCGTCGCAGCTCGATCCCTCCGCTCCGGTGACTCCACCAGCTGCGCCCATGGACGTACCGGCTCCGCCAACCCCGAATATGAGCCCAGTTCCTCCGGATATTCCGGCGACGGAACTTCCATCAAGCTTCGGCCGGGACTTCGATAAAGAGATCGGTGATATTGTCGAAAAAGCGGAGACTCGGGCTCCCAACGTGACCGAGATTGAGACCACACGGGGCCAAATCGAGTTTGATGGACTCGCCGACGACAACAAGCGAGATGACAACGGCCGAGGTCGAGGCAAGCCCGGTAAACCGGGTGGGAAAACGATTGACGTTGGCGTAACGATCGGGATGAACAGCGACGAAGCTGTTTCTTCTTCGGTAGATGCCGACGGCAACCTAACAGTAACCGTTGAAGCAAAAGACTCAAGCTTCGTCAAGGGTGCAGCGGAGGCGGCTAAGTTTGGCGGCAGTTACACCGACATTACATCTGTCGAAGGTAACTCAGTAACATTCGGACTCCCTCCGGCGGCCCAAGCAGAAATTCGAGCCGGGTCAGCCTTGCCCGACAAAGCCAATCTCGATTCAATTACCGTTCCAGGAACGTCGGTAAAAGAATCCACGATCACCAGCGGAACTGGCCACGAAGTATCCGGCAGTTTCCGTGCCGAGTACGGTCGCGGCACTGTTACCACCTCGGCAACCGAGCAATCAGTCGAGCGAACTAATGCGGAAACGGTGACCGTAACCGACGCCGAATCAGAGACCGTCTCATCAACGAGCGGTCTTGGAATCGGGATCTTCGGTTTCGGGGGCAACGACTACAACAAGAGCGAGAAGACAACCGCTACCGGCACCGACACACCCTATGGAGTCGGAAGTGATAACCAGAATCAGGCGGCGGTACAGGCCTACGCCGATCATCTCGCCGGCCGACCAGCGGCGGTTCCGGAAGTGTCCAACCAGTTCTCCGAAGTCACGAACGCTGAGATCTACGGATATGACGTCTACGCATCTGGTAATTTCGGCAAGGATCCAAAAGGGGCAGTCAAGGCCACCGACGCCACCGAACACACCCTGTCTATGGAGAGCTACCGAACTGATGCGTTGAGCATCGGCAGTGGCCAAGTAAGCCATACCGATACTCGAACGTTCGCGCATAACCCAATTGCAATCGACGGTCATTCAGAGTTGTCTTTGCCAAGCGTCTCGATGACCGTGCAAGAACAAACCACTTATGATGGCGGCGGGTCTGTGAGCGATCGCGTGACACTCTCCACTGGCGATGTCACGATCGACATGTCGGGCGAACAGCTCCGGGAGAGCATCGATCACCTCCGAGATACCGGCATAGACCCCGGCCCTCTTGCTGATTCAATTTCGAAGTCGAACAGCATCGCGTGGGGTGCCCGCAATGTTGACAATAGCTGGGGGGGCTATCTTTTCGGTGAGGAGCATGGCACCACAGCTCCGGCCACAAGAGGCAACATCGCTGAGTTAACGGGCCACCTTGCGGACCTGGGGCCAACTGGAACCTACGATCAGGTTCCAGCTACCGATACACCAGACGAGGTGACCTTCGCTTCTGGCCCAACCGGTGGACAAGCTGACGCCGATGCCCAAGGGCAGTCAGACCATGGGTACGACGAAGTCGACACATCGACCGGCGATTCCAATCTTGACAATCCGAATGGCAACTCGAACGAGGCCGCAACCACCGACGACGGATACGCCGGAAACACCGACACAAACACCGACGACGGATACACCAACGCCGCCGCAACCTCCGACGACGGATACGACGGATACACCAACGCCGCCGCGACCTCCGACGACGGATACACCAACGACGGATACGACGAAAACACCGGCGCAACCACCGACGACGGATACACCAACGACGGATACGACGGATACACCGATGCCGCCGCAACCACCGACGACGGATACGACGGATATACCGACGCCGCCGGAACCTCCGACGACGGATACACCAACGACGGATACGACGAAAACACCGACGCCGCCGCAACCACCGACGACGGATACGGCGACGCTGGTTTCGGTTGGACTTAGCCGAGTCCTGGGCTCGGGTCGACCTGGTCAAGGTCTGGCAGCAGCGAACCTAGTGTCGACCGGGCATAGGCCAGAGCTTCTCTTTCAGCAGTACTCGAGCGATGGCCCAGCGACCCCAATGCTGATTCAACCGTCACAGTGTCCGGACTAGCGGAGGCAGCAAGGTCAGCGATGGCAACGTCAACTGCTTGTTGTTGATCAGGGCTTGGCGGCAACGTCTCATTCGGCTTTTGAAGCGGGACCATAACTCGACGAGCGTGTTCGTACTCACCTAGCTCGTAGAGAACGAGGAACGCTTCCCGCACTCCTTGTCGGCTCTGAATTCGATTGGCTTGCTGCTGGCAGTGGCCCAGCGCATCAGCACACGTCTGCGCCGATCGACGGAGCTCGCCTGCCGAACGGTATGACCTAGAGAGGTTCAACAAAGCTTGGCCAGTGACCCATTGGTTGGATACCGATCGTGCGATTTCTAATGCCGATACTAGAAGAGCAGAAGCCTCAGCGGGGCTCGCCAGCCGACGAGCATCAGCCAAGGCTGTCAAAGACCAAGCAACCGCTGAGGGGTTAGCGACTCGCTCGGCCAGCTGCAGTCCGTGTCGAGCAAGGCCTGCAGCCTCATCATAGAACCCTTGGGTTGTTAGCCCCATCGATGCGATTACGTGGAGGTTCGTTCGGTAAAAGGGCTGGTCATGTTCATCACACCATTTGAGCCCCCGGTTCAACTCGCTGTTCGCCCGCTCGTAGTCACCAGCCATACCGTGACCGGCCATTAAAACAACTCGCGAGGCAATTGGCCCGGTACCTATGGCCACTTCATCGGCCTCTACCGCTAGTTGCATAGCAGTAGCTACGTCCCCCTGGTTGAAAGATCGAAACGCCGCCATGCCAGAGAGTTCCGATTGATTTTCGCAACTGAGATCGTCACTCGTCAGAGATTGAGACTGTTCCAGTAACGTTTGGACCCACGAATACACTTCGTAGTTCATTCTCAGAAATCCGAACATGTGCATCGACGAGACCACCGATGCGGCTCGGTTGTAGTTTCCTTGTTGAATGTCGTACAGTACCGCAGCTCGAATATTGCCGACCTCAGAACCTAGCTGGTCGACTGCCGCCATTTCATCACTTGATTGGACCCTCGGCCCCAGGTCTAACGCAAGTTCGGCGTAGGTTTTGGCTTGCCGCTTTCGAAGGTCGTCTTTCTGCTGTCTGTCCAGCAGTTCAGAAATCGGTAGTCGTAGAGGTTGAAGCATCCGATAACGGCTTGCCCCAACGTTGCCGCTCAATTGAACCAGCCCATTAGTTACCAAATTCTCTAACGAGCCCAGGAGCTGAGATCGAGGCTGTTGGGCTACTCGGGCTAGCTCGGCTAGAGCTACGTCGGGTTGGGCATCAGCCACCAGAGCACCTATTCGCTGGCTTTCATCATCGAGACTGTCGATAGACCAACGGAGAGCATTTTGGATCGTGGGTGATTCGCCCTCGAGCACCGAAAGATCGTCTTCTAACAGATCGAGCAAATCGCCGGGCTTCAACACCGACATTCGGGTAGCCGCCAGCTCAATCGCTAGTGGCATTCCACCCAATCGTTCGCAAATTTCGGTAACCACTGGTCGAGCTGGGGCAGGGTCAAATCCGGGGTGAGCGATTGTCGCAGTGGCCGTAAACAATCGCTCGCTGTCACCTTCAGCAGTTTCGTCGTTGTTACCAATCCCAAGTGGGCCGAGAGGAAACACCACTTCACCGAGGACCCCGAGGGGCAGTCGACTGGTTGAAATTACCGTTGGGCCACCGGCTTGCACCGCAGCTTCTGCGACCGAACTAGCCCCATCGGCTACATGCTCGCAGTTATCTAAAACGATTAGGGCGTCACTTCCGGCCATGGCCTCGGTGATACTGCGTTCGCAGGTTGAGGCAATTTTCGGATCAACACCGAGAGCACTGGCAACGGCATTGGCAACGTGGACCGACTGATTCACCGGCACGAGGTCAACAAAACAAACACCATCGGTGAACCGGTGACCATGGTTTTCAATAAACGCCTTGGCCAGACAGGTTTTGCCGATGCCGCCAGGCCCGGTGATCGTAATCACCTGACCAGGTTTGAACTGTTCAAGCACAGCTAGTTCGTCGAATCGACCAATTAGTTGGCTTGGCCCTGGCGCCGGGGCTTCAAAGCGCCTCTTGGTCTTCAATGGAGGAAAAACTGGACCGGCTACCACAGCCTCGTCACCTAGCTCATGGTGATAGTCAAGCTGCCACAGGGTTTGAGGTGCGAAATCTCGGAGCGCGTAGGACCCAAGGTTGCGCCAGAAAAACCGATCAGCGCCTGGGCCGAGCATGTCTCTAGTTTTGGTCGACATGATGATCTGTCCACCATGAGCAACGCTATGGAGGCGCCCACTGTAGTTGAGCGGCGTTCCACCGATGTCACCATCGGACAACTGGAAGACCGTCCCGCTATGCAGACCAATTCTGACCCGAAGTTTTCCGGTTCCTTCTGGATCGCTGGCGATTCCGACCTGGGCCGCAATCGCGGCTTCAGCAGCTTGGGTCGGATCGTGGAAGTAGATGGCTCGACCGTCGCCTTCTCGGGAGAACACGATTCCGTTTCGGTCGGTACCGGCCCGTTCAACTATTCCATTTATCGTTGGGATGCACCGTGTCATCTCCAAGCTCCGAGTTAACCAAGCTTCAGAGCTGCGCTCGATGTCGGCGAACAGGAAGGTCAGGTTTTCAAGCTGACCGGGTTCCTTTTCTGGCGAAGACACTGCTAGTTGGGAACAGAATACGGAAGAGGATCAGGATCCGGCTCGTTCGGCATCGGCACAATGTCGGCTGAGCTCCAATGGGTGTCCAACGACTTTGGGCTGTGGATACCCCAGCTTCGACAAAGCGAATCTGGGAGTTGTACGCCCCCACGATCTCGATTTTCGAAGACGTTCAACGGGCTGGTATCCGTGAACATCTGCAAAATCTCTCGTCCCATCATCGCCGATAATTCGCCACCGGAAAATCGGGTTGGGCGACCGATCGCGACCTTAGAAACTCGACGAGATATCAGCAGACGATTAGCCCAATAGTGACCCCATCCCCCGCTACGGACACCGAGCATTGTTCTGACCTCGTCACCAGCCAAATATCGAATCAACATTGCAGGCAAGGGCTTCATTGATCGCGAAAGCGGTTTCTGTACCTCTTGGAGCAAGGCGTTGGCCAGTATTTTCCCTTCGTGACTTCCTTCTTGGTGTCTTCGTCTGATCACCGCCATGAGCTCGGTTGAGACCTTGGGGGTGAAATGAGTGCCGAAAATGTCGTGTTCCGCCGGCCGCCGACAATGAGACTCGCCTTCGGAAAGTGCCGACTCAACTCCAACACCGAGATGGCGACCCACAACGTCCCACACGTGGAACCAAGCGTCGATGTCGTCATCGTTGTAAGGAACGCCTAGGCGTCCAAGGCCTTCAAAAACCGAGACAGTGAACGTGAAAAGGGTCCCGAGTTGATCTTCTTGATTGATGGGTTGGCCCAATGTTGGGCGTCCGTGTCGCTCGAAACTCTGTTCTCGCTCTTTCCAGCGGGTTGACAACGTTGGATCAGATTCGGATTCGAACATTTTGCGAACGATGCCGTGAAACAACCGGACCCGGCGGGCTAGACGCGCCCCGGCCTGACCAGCGTGCAGCGTCGTAAGATGTTGGCGATCTTGGTCGGCGATAGCAGGATCTTCGCTCAACACGGCGATTAGCATTCGAGCTGTCTCTCGAATGCGTCTTGCCGGATGCGAAACTAGTTCGCTGGTCAAGTACAACACCTGAGCCCCTCGAGCGCAGGCATAGGCTTCAGGTAGCGATTGATGCAACAGCACTGCCGAGACGTGCAAACCGTACGTCTCGAAAAACCGTTGGGCATGCCTTACTTTTTGAACATCGATGATGGCGTCAAGATCGGCGTCGGGGCCATAGATGAAGTTATAAACATCATCAGGAAGCGTTGCCCCATTGGGCACGGTTCCATCTCCCGGCGAACGAGGTTGGGGCGCAGCCAACGCTTTGAACCAGTCAACGTGCTCTGGAATTTGTAACGTCGAGGTTGAATTACCAAGCGACTCGATCGATTTTTGTTCAACTGAAAGATCGGTGTTGGCTATCGGGCGAGGGTCGCCGGGGACGACCTCGCCATTCGAAACTGAGTGTTCGGAAGTAGAAGCGTTGGCACTTGCGACATGGCCAATAAGGCTATCGATCAGCTCTTCGGCTCCGAAGTCGCCGAAGGCTCGTAGATTCTCAAGTTGGGCTGCAACCCTCACTCCGGTTAACGCGTCCATGTTGATACTCCTGGGATGCCGTCGGTTGGGTCTTGATGGGCTCGAACGAGCACTTCTTCTTGCAAGGTGAACGGCTCTTTCCAAACACCACCCGATTGTTGACGAGACCGAAGCAGGTTTATCAACCAATTCATTCGATCGTCGAAGACGCCCCAATTGTGAGAACGAGTACCCGTCCCGTATCCAAACGAATGGTCGAATCGTAGGAGTAGATTATTGGCCCAGCCATCGCATATTGGGTCAAGAGCCGGCGGGAAGAACGAGGTTGAGCCTGGCGGATCTGGTAGATCCCGGCCTAGCCGAATTACTTCCTCGCCTACTCGGGCTACTAGTACCTGATCGGTTAGCACCCGACCCCAAACGTCTCCGAACGACCGCTCGAATCGTTCTGATGCGGCCCGGTTTATTCGCCGTCGCCACCGTCCGGCACCCCGATTTTCACTGGCTTCGATACCGATCTGCTGATCGAAGTAGTCGGCGGCAATTTCTTCGACAGAGTAATCAAGGACTCGTTGAACCTTTATCTGAACATATGATTCGATAAGAACGTTGCCCCTAAAGATAAGTTCAGAGCGGGCCTTGTCCATCCCCGCCTTCGTCGCTTGACGAGCTAACAGATAGCTAACAAGACCGTGGGCGAGGTCAGAGTAACGCTCGTCTCGATCGGTCTTGGCCAGAGCGGGCGTGAACGGCGGTTCATTGGGGTCAGTAGGAGGCAACGGCAGCGGATTCGCTTTTACCTCAGCGGCCAAGGCCGGTTCAATTTTGGCGTAGAGATCTAGCAGCGCTTTATGATCACCCAATTTGGGTTCTCCGCCAGCGTCAATACTGGTTAGCAGACGCATAGCGGGTTCAAAGATCTCGGCTTCAAGAGAAGCAGTTCTGGCCAGCAAGCCCTCAACTGAAACCGACAACTCTTTGAAAACAACCCTCTGTGCAGCGGCAAGTAGGTTCGAGAGTCGCTGCTTGTTCGTTTGTCTAACGTCGATAGCAAGCCGGTTGAAAACGCCACGGACTGCGTTGGTCGTTGATTGATCGAACCTCCGGGGAGCGAACCGATTTCGGACGTTGCGGCCGATTGTGAGCGAAGCCCACGTACCGAAGGCACAGAAGTTGGCATCGGGCCACTCGTTGTCTTCGGTCTGGGCCAACAGTTTTTCGCCAGCGGCAGCTAACCCCTGAGCATCTAGTGGGCCGCCAAGGTTGTAGGTATATCCGAGAAGCACTCGGGACAAATCTCGGAACCCGAGCGTCACAAGGTGGTTTTGAACACCGTCGGCAATCGACAATTTCTCCAATTTCATGTCAGCGAAACTGGCCACCGTCCGCTGCGGTTCGTCACCTCGCTGTTCCAGACCACCAAAGCGGGGACGAATGAATAGCTGAGCGTGGCCGGCCAAAGCTGACAGGTTCTCAATTTCGCTCGGCGTTAACGTCGACGTTCTCGCAATTGAGAGCCTGTGCTCAGCGGTGAAGACCTGCGGTTCTTTCGTTTGACCGGTGAGCTCTGCCGACGTGGTCGAAACAAAACCTTCAGTCGAAGCAGCATTGTCGGCCGTAAGGACCATCGAACGAGTGAATTGTCGAGATTCGTTCGGTCCTAGCCCGATTGGCCCCTCGGGCCAGTCGGGTTCGTGATTGTAGGTACCGACCAGGGAGTCAGTTAAAACCAAACCCTCGAGCGGTTCTGTCCGGTAGTTCGTGATTGTTGTTGTGTAGTTGACGACAGTTCCAGCTTCGCCGATTTCAGGGTCAGACTGGGTTTCAACCCGAATCGGGTCGTCGGCTCCAGAGCCGGGCTCAATGTCTGAATCGGCAACCTCTGAAAATTTGGTCGGACCCGTCTCTGATTGGGTTGCCATACACCTTCCCTCCTCAGTGCGGTCGCCCAACGAACTCACATGGTCCGTCAACTGACAGTACCAAAATTGAATGGCACCAGCTAGGCCCGGGGAAGGTCGGAAAGCGGGATCACTCCCGCAGCCATAGTTCGAATCAAAACTACCGGTGGCCCCGGACGACGAATCAGGTTGGGGAAGAAGCGTCGTATCAGGGCCACCGAGATCTTGAGAGCTGGCTTTGTCGGTGGCCCCGGACGACGAATCAGGTTGGGGAAGAAGCGTCGTATCGGGGCCACCGAGATTTTGGTTCAGCGCGAGCCATAATGCTCGAACGCCAGCGTTCGTTTGTGTAAGGTCCCACCCTCCATGCTTACCGTTCGGAAGCTACCTTTCGAACCGTCTGTTGCTATCCACACCCGCTAGCCGGTAGTTCCGTTCCATGGTTTCCAAAAAAGTTAGAGAAAGTCGATAATTTGTCGCAGGTCGCTTAAACCAATCTCGGCAGTAGCCAGATCAAGCTCATACTGCACGACCTGCTTTTCGAACTCGACGACCAAGTCTCGGTCTCCGGCCCGCTGTGCGACTCCGGCCGCTCGACGATAAACGACAATCGCCTCCAGTGCTTGGTCTCGGTCGTGAGACAAGATTTCTGTACTCCGGTAAGCCCGGTCGGTCGATGTTTGTTTTGGCGCCGAGTCGTACCAAACCTGAATTGCTTCGTCCTGGATCTCGTGTTTCGAGATCATGGCCGAAATCAGTTGTTGGATCTCCGCCAATGCGGTCACCGCTTGTTGATGGCTCGGTAGCGTTCGAAGTTTCGATTCTTGTATTGCTACCAGGCGACGACCGCCGGCGGTTCCGTCGTTGCCGGGTTGTGACTCATCGGGAACTGACCGGCTGTCTTGGCAGATTGGCGTTACTGAAGCGATCTTCTCCGGCTGTCTCGGCGGCTCATAGCTATGGCCAAAGAGCCCCGACTGGCCACACCGATCCATCGTCATGTGACAACCGCCACAATTGCGTTTTCGCTGCACATTCTTACCATGTGATGCACTCCCCAACCCCCTGCAACCGCTGAAATTAGCCGGTGTTCCATCTGGTTAGTCGACACACCCATCAGCCGGTTATTTGGTTCCCAAAACAACTGACTTTTTTGACCGGCAGCCCTGGGAGGCAATTGGTCGGGTAATTACCTATGCAGGACCGCCGAGATCTTCAGAACTAGTCGATACTCACTTGCGAGAATTCGCCGTCGATATACCGCTCTAAGAACGAGTCAGCCTTGAGCATCAAATCACACTCATTCAGATTTCTGGTTAGGTGAGGAAGGCAATATTCATTGCCATCTTCATTAAGCAAAGGGACTGTCACCCCATCACGAATAATCGAACTATCGTTCGGGTCTTCGAATTGAGCAATATCGTCGCTAGCTATAAAGATGAACGACGGCCCCTTTGACGGCTCTAAATCGCAGGTGTTAAAGCTGTTGGTTTGGATGCAATTCTCGTTACCGGCGCTATCAAACAGCGGCACGTGGATGCCGCCTTGAGTGGCAGAATCGTTGTTAGGGATTGCAACCGATTGGGGCCCTTCGAACTCTCCTTGTGGCGAGGTTTGAGAAATAGCGTCACCGGTGATCGGGTCGACTTCTGATAGCCGACCTAAGCCACGCACCTGATCGTAACGTTCCCCATCAGGACACTCGAAGATCCCGTAACTGACTTCACCACAATCCAATACGTCGACTCCGTCGATCCAACAACCTTCGTTGGTCAGTGGGTTCACTCCCCACGCTGGTAGTTCGCCACCTTCGTCGGTGCATTGATCGGTTGCTCGATTGGCGACGTCTAGGTCGACCGCCAAGGAACTTGGCGTAGAATCTTCGTTCGACTTTTGCGGTGACAGTGGCATCTCTTTAGCAACGCTGCTCGACAGCTCTGGCAGTTCGCATCCCTCGTTAAACGCAGGATTGAAGCCGCGTCGATCACCGTCGCCATCATCGCGGCAGAGTTCTGCTGGGTTGGTTCCTGGGATTAGACAACCATGGTTTGTTTCAAGGTTGACTCCCCAACCGTCGCCATCTCCTTCATCAACACAAAGTGTCGTGGGTGTTTCGGCATCGGATGGTGCCATCGCTCCAAGGGTGGCAAGGCCGCTAATACCGGCGGCGGCAGCAGCCGTAATCGCCACTTTGCGACCTCGCCCGGTTCGGGCTGGTGGGCAGGTGGTGTTCCCCTCTGCGACGTAACGGGCAAAGTGGAGCTCTGCATCGCTAGCTAAGTCAGCTTCAATTACAACAGCGTTCGAAGGGGCGAATTCGTCATCGGCGTCGCCGTGCTGCGGTGCTGAGTTCTCGGCGAGGTCCTTGCGAGCCCGCTCTTGACCCGACACGAGATCGGTCCAGGTCTGTGAATACATTAGTTACTCCTGTGGATACTTGTTAACCACTTAGTCGCTTGGGCCCCTCGGACCGGGGGACAGAAACGAACCGAAGCAACATTGCCGATTCTGCCGCCGTTCCACGTCTATGCGAGACTCGGACCTATGGCTCGGGTAGAAGCAAAGGTCGTTGTTCCAGTCGCCGCTGACATCGCGTTTGCTGTTTCACAAACGTCGGGTGAAATCCGCTACCGGTGGGACACGTTTGTAAAATCGCAACGTCACCTTGATGGTGCTCAGACGGCGGCCAAAGGAGTTCGAACCGAAACAATCTCGAAGCACCGTATTCGAATGGTTTCAGAATACGCATCGTTCAAACCTCCAAAACAAGTCGGCATGAGGATGGTTGAGGGCCCATGGTTCTTCGACAAATTCGGCGGGGGCTGGATTTTCGATGATTTGGGCGACGGGACGACTGAGGCAACTTGGCGGTATACCTTCTCAATCAAACCGCGATGGCTAGCACCCCTAGCCGACCGAATCGGAAGAGTTGTTCTTGGCCGAGACATTGAGAAACGAATCGCCGGGTTCGCAGCCGGATGCGAGGATGAAGTTGTGGTGGCAGCGGCAATCGCCGCGGTAGCCAAGTGGGAGAAAAGCTAAGCAGGCCAGATCCACAATCAGGCCAGATCCACAACACAATGTGGCAGCGGTGAAGCAATGCGTCGACGGATCTGGTATCGGCGAGCCTGATATGAGACTCTGGTCGAATGGCCAATGGCGTCTTACCCTCAATTTTTAATGATGTGATCGGGCCAGTCATGCGAGGCCCATCGAGTTCCCACTCGGCTGCTTCAGTCCGGATCGGGCTCTTACTTCACGACCTTTGCGGCGGACGCCCCGACCGGGTCGCAATTGTCTATGACACACAGGGTTCGTTGGCCACCACTCACCAAAGCCAAGGAACCGACATGGGCTTGTACGGCGGTTTGCTCGGCATGGCAGCCGACGACGCACAGCTACCGCACGCGCCGGAGATGATTCGATCAGCTGGCACCGTAATCGAAATAGAAAAGACGCGCCTCGATGACAATCACCCGAACACATACCGAATAGAACTAGCAACCGGAACCGGCGAGCGAGAACAAGTCCATCAGGTTGTTGCTTTATCAACTGGCGGCGGGATGATCGAAATTATTGAAATCGACCGAACCCCTGTTTCTTTGTTCGGAGATGCCGAAACCACTCTGGCTTGGTGCACCGACGGTGCAGTGGCCAATAACTGTGCCGCCGCTCTATCAGACCGAGAAGGGATCGTTAGCGTTCACGTTGTCGGCGACCGCCCATACGCTCTCGTTATTCGAAGCGAGAAACGCCTAGATCAAACCACACTGGTCAAGCTAGGTGTTACTGATTCCGCCTTTTATGCTGTCCATCAACTACGCCGAGTCCTGCCAATTCCTACCAGCCAAGCAACGTCGGTTCCGTTCAATCACGCCAGCGAGATGCCTCGACCGAGTGAGCTAGTAATGAAGCCGCTTTCTGATTGGGCTATCGAGTATGAGACAGCCAGAAGCGGGTTCGCACCCGAGGAGGTTCTAACCTACGCCAGCGACATGATCGGCGTTATGAGGGGATCAATCGACGCTGGCCTGTCGGGCACCGACTACGGGGATCGCATTCTCGGCCCTCAAGTTCAGCAATTTCAAAAAAGGCGAGCCGAAGGCAAACTGCTGGACAGTGGCCTGCTGAACGACATGATCGTAAACGTCACCGCGCTTATGGAAGCGAAGAGCGCAATGGAGGTGATAGTGGCTGCTCCTACCGCCGGTGCCTGCGCCACTTTTCCTGGGGCCCTTGTAGCTGGAATAGATTCGGTTGGCGCAACCGACGAGGCGGCGGCCCGAGCTTTGCTCACTGGCGGCCTGATCGGTGTTTTTGTGGCCAACCGGTCGAGCTTCGCCGCAGAAGTTGGCGGTTGCCAGGCCGAGACCGGGGCCGGAGCTGCCATGGCGGCCGCGTCGTTGGTCGAGCTTGGTGGTGGTTCGGCCGACCGATCGTTGTCGGCGGCCAGCCAGTCGCTACAGAATGTCCTTGGACTAATTTGTGACCCGGTTGCGAACCGAGTTGAGGCACCCTGTCTTGGACGAAACGTGTCCGGGGCAGCCAACGCGCTCAGTTGCGCCAATATGGCCCTAGCCGGGTACGACCATCTCATCCCATTTGATGAAGTGCTCGACGCTCACCGCCAAGTTAGCGAACTTATGGCCCGCGAACTTCGCTGCACCGGACTCGGTGGTTTGGCGGTAACGCCGACGGCACAGAAAATCGAATTGAGCCTAAAACCCGGTTCACGCTAGCCCAGCCATGGTGTGTGGCCGGACTGGCATCATGTCGGGGACCGAGGTTCGACCTTTTCGACGTCAGCCGCAGAGTTGATTTGAGTACCGGCACCATCTGGCATATCTGCCTTACCGTCCTGGTCGATCAGATCATCGAGGGACGGAGCTGGTGGTTGGGTAGCAGCTTCGGGCTGTGGAGTTGTTGGTGGGCTTGGCGGCATAGCGGGCCCATCTGGTTTCTTGGATTCGCCAACGACGTCATCGTCAGAAGAAGCATCTTCTCCGATCGTCACTGGCAGCAACGTCTTCATCTCCTCCTGGCTGCCAGCTACTTCGATCGCATTAGCTTCAGTTGACGGTGAGTCAACGCCGGGCACTGGTTCAATCGGTGCAACTTGTGTTGCCTCAACCGACAGCGGCCCGGTAGTAGGAAACGGGCCGGTAGGTGCTGAGCCGGGAGGAGCGGGCGGCATAGGAGGCATTGCCGGTTGAGCATTCTTGGGGTTCGACCCAGGCATGTCGGATTCCGGTGGCACCGGTGTCCCAAATGGAGTTTGAGGCATCGGCGGAGAACTCGCAGTTGACGTAGAGGAATCAGGCATCGGGGGGTCGGCTGCAACTGCCGCAGGGGTTGCCGGGTCGGCAGATGGTGGTGTCGACAACTCCGTTACCGCTCCATCGGCCGCTAAAGCCGGAGGCATACCCGGACTCACCGGAGCCGGAGGCATACCTGGTTGGCTAGAAGATGTGGCGGGCGTCGGGGGGACAGTCTCGTCGGATAACGGCACAGTGGTAGCCGCCGGTGTGGGTGTTTCGGACATCGAGTCAGGTGCGTCGGGCAGCGGCGCTGTTGCTGCCCAAGGTGCTCCCGACTCAGGAGGCAGAACTTGCCCGCTGGCTAATGGCGATGTCGGAGTTGGTGGTGTTGGTGGAAATTCAGGCGAAGGTGCCATAGGAGGCGAATTGGCTGCACTGGTTGGGATCGTGTCAACCGTTTTTCGTCCGGTAAGTTTTTTGCCGAAGAAGATTCCCGCGACAGCTAACCCGATCAAAGCTAGTAGCCCGAGCCCAACTAGAAGAACAGTCCCGAGTAAACTCCCGCTCAATTCTGCATCCCGGTCGGCCACATTGTTTCGAGCGACTTGAATGTCATCGACGGTCTGGGCATTGTCCCACTCTTGGCCGAGAGGTACTGAGGTGTCCTCTCCTTGTTCTTCGGCCTTGGCGATGACAAGATCTCGCTCGTCCAATACCGATGAGGCCTCAACCATCAAGGCGTCGGCGTCACTGAAGTTCCAGTTAGTCATTGCCGTTCGAATACCTAGTGGAACTGAGCCGGCGCGACGTTCGATCTCTTCGTATCTGGCCACAGATTCGTTTCGAACCCGAAGCTCGCCAATCTCCTGATCATCCAAGAGGTACTTTTCGAACAACTCTGGAGCGCCCGTTGCTCCACCCCGTCGTTCAACCAGATCCAAGAATCGCCGCCAGTCGTTCTCAATTGTTGCCACCGGTTCAGCGTCAGCAGAACCGACGTAGGCGGTCTCGTTACTTCTGGCCATTCCGATGGTTGCGCCCAGAGCGTCGTGACCTATTTCGTTGCTAATCTCTCGCATGAACCAAAAGGCTTGGGCGTCGTCAAACGATTGTGCCGTTGGCGGATTGCCAGGACTCGCCGGCCGCCTGCCTGACGCTCGTAATGCTTCGGCTCCAAGATCGATAGCCAGTCCGGTGTTTATTTCGTCGCCGCTAAACGGCCCAGTTGCCACCCACTGTCGAGCCAGCGTCGCCGCAATACTGGTCTCGTTGAAATCGCGGGGAATTTCGACGCTTGTCAACGGTCCGGATTGTCCCCACTCGTCGAACCGAGCGTCACCAGTTTGCTGAAATGAAGCGGCTTGGATCGGTGAATCTTCTCCGGTTAGCGATTCCAATTCAGCCATGACGTCGGAAATTAGCGTGCTGGTGTCTTCGCTCCATTGGCTGTCATCGGGGGGACTGACAACTTCGATCATTGGATAGGACTCGACCTTGGCTCGATCGAGGCCGTTCTCATCCGACCCGCTCCAGTCCATGAAAATGAGATCGGTGAACTGGCCGGTCTCTTCGCTCTCGGTGAACTCGTATCGTTGACGACCCGCTTCGCTCGTCGACTTTGAGAAATCAAGATTTCGGGGCGAAGACAAGTCGAATGAGGCCGGGGCAGTTACTAGCAGCTGGACATTTTCGAAGTTGCAGCAGACGATGATAGAAAGATCGATGTAGGCGGCGTTTATTCGCCGCTTGCTGTCTTGATCGTCTGGGGCATACGAGGGAAGCGAATAGGCAATGTCGACTACTCGTGTTTGTCCGTAGTTCAAGTTCGTCGGATACTGAACCGACAGAATGTCGATCCCGACTTCTTTAACTGACTCCTCGACCGAATACTCGAGATCGTCGCCGTTGGATTTGATGGAGAGATTTTCTGCGTCGGTCGGCACCCAAACGGTCTGACCAGTCCAAAAGTATCGAGTGATTGTGGTCCGCCCACGAGTCGAACCTTTGACGTTTGCCACCGTGATCGATTCGGCTACATCGACTTTTCCACCATTAGCATCGATGTCGTAGGTGGCGTCCAAGCTGACGATCCGCTGGTCAGTCTCAGCTTCGTTATCTTGGCCTTGCGCTGGGTTGGCGAAACCCACAGTCAAACAGAACGAGAGCGCCAGGCTCAGTCCAACGATAAAGGCGACGAATCGCTCTGTTCGAAGACCTAATCCTGTCCTCATTTTGTGGTGCCCTTCCAATAACTCGTCGGACCTGGTTTGTTCCACCCGATCGACAGAAAGACGACGCCCACACCGTCGCGCTCTCGCCCTCGCAAAAACTATATCCGAGATATCTAACCGAAACTGGGCGAGGGACCGGGGAGAAGTCCCCATAGCAGGCAGATACGGCAATTGGCCTCTCACTCAGTTTGAGATCGAACCCTTCTTTGTCAAGCGTAGTGGCTGATGCCTCTGTGCATCGGCTATCTTTAGTCCATCACCAAATGCGGGTGTAGCTCAATGGTAGAGCGCTAGCTTCCCAAGCTAGACACGCGAGTTCGATTCTCGTCACCCGCTCAAACCCTGGTTGTATGCGAATATGGACTGGCGATGTATGGCGGTGCGGAGCCTCAGCTCTCAATCCCAACCAAAGTGTTCGGCAAAATTTGCGCAGCCAAACATACGCCGTCTGCGCAGTCGGAATCCGGGTCTTCAAACGGAGCCGCTCCGTTTTTCATGTCGACAATGACTTGATCGGGGGTTAACCATGGGTTCTGCGACCAATAAATGGCGGCTGCTCCAGTAACGACTGGGGCCGCTATCGACGTTCCGCTGCTCGAAACCCAACCACCGGTAAAATCGTTGGCAGTCAGCGTTCGGTCGGCGGCATAGAGATCTATACACGGCCCGCTGTTGGAATGCGCGGGACGGTCACCCGGCTTGGTGATTGATCCGACTGTCAGCTGATGGTCAACAACACCGGCTGGCGAATAGTCGCAGGCGTCAGCGCCGTCGTTCCCGGCAGAAGTAACCACCAGCACTCCGGCATCGTTTAGCGCGCTAATTCGTTGGGCGTACGCTCCACCGTCTTTGACGTCCACTCCGATGCTCATGTTGACGATCGCCCGACGGTTGCTTGTACGGTTCTGTTCAGCGATCCAATCCAAGCTTGCCAGCAGATCATCTTGGGAACCGGTATAGCCAAAGCCTGTTGATCCGTCTTCGTACCTAAGTTCGTGGCAAAATAGTGCTTCGACCGGAACGATCGTTACCCCAGAGGCAACACCGTGGTCGACTGACGACACCAGCCCAGCTACCTTCGTTCCGTGTGATGGGCCACAGCTGGCCGAGTCAAGAGGTCCACTAATTATGTTCGTCTCAACCTGGCCCTCGGCAACGCGGACGAGCGGTTCACCGTCCTCGGCCAAAGCCATGGCGAGATTGTTCTCGAGCTGCCTCGTTTGGCTGTTTCCGCCGGCGAACCCGTTGATGCTGCTGACGCCAGCTTGAACGTTCACACCATCGAACGCATTGTGATCGATATCGACCACCGAATCGAGAACATAGACCGTGACACCTCGGCCATCGCCACCCGGGCGATATTCGCAGTTTCCGTCTTGCCCATCGAGAAATAACCTCCAATCGTCAGCCGAGGCTCTGCAGTTCGGTTCCCACGGTGAACGAGTCAGTTCTAGTCCAGATCCGAGGGCGGCAACTGCGCCTCCAAACGCGTCGTGCACGCTCTCGTCTGGCTCTTGTTCGACCCACCTATTTATCGTGACCGGGTCAGTGGTTCCGCTAAACTGGCGGGGTTCTCCATCGTCGAAACTTGCTACTGAGAAAGAGTCGTCCGGTCCAGCAAGCGGGCCGACCCATTTGGTTTCGGCCCCGACCGTGTCTACATAGTTGCCGTTGTGGTAGATGTTGTAGCCAGCGATAGTTCCCGAGTTACTGACCGACGGCGACCAACGCAGAACTACCCCATCGGGGCTATTCGTAGCTCGAACGTTCGTCGGCATCGACGGACGCTGGGCCTCGACGGGAGGATCGCCTTCATCGCCACCTATATCGACTTGGGGTGGCCGAAAGAAATCACCGGCGGTAAACGGATCGACTAGAGGAACTGAATCGGATTCGTTCGAAGGTAACGCCACCTCAGGCTCGGTTACGCTGGTGCGTTCAGGGTCGACAGCCGTAGTCACGTTTTGGGCCGGGTCCGAGTGCACGCTGAAATGCTGTTTCGTCGCATCAAAACTTGTGACCGTGTACTCGTTGCCGTCGACACCATCAATATCGGTCCAATTAGTGGCGGCGCCTTCAACGGTAGCCACGTAGTCGTCTCCGCGGTAGATGTTGTAGCCACCGATCTCGGTGTTGGCCGAAGCTGGGGCCCAGCTGATCGTTACCCCAGATGACAAACGTTGTAGTTCCACCGAAGTCGGAGGGTTCAACAAGGGCGCGTTGTCGCTAGTAGCACCGCCACTATCATCAAGCGGCAAAGTCGATTGGCTATCACTATCGGTGTCAGCCGCCGCTGGGCCAGCCAATGCCACCGTGGCTGCTAATGCCAGGGCCGCCGTCGCTGATTTTTTGGTACGCCACTTCATGCTGTCAACCCCGCCTTGTCCGACTCGAGCCAGTTTTTTGACTACATACTTAACTCGAACAACCACCCCTCAACGGGGGACCAACGGTGGAAACAAAGATGAGCGTTAGTCGGCGTCTATAGGGCCGAAATCATCCCAACTAGCTGAAGGCCGAGTCGGCGCTATGGGTTTTGCCGTTTCCTCGACTGCCTGATCGACCTCGCCGTCATCGTCGCTCTCAAGCTTCGTTGTGCCGACTAGAACTGCAGCCATCACGGTGGTGACCGGAACCGCGGCCACGAGCCCGATTGAGCCGCAGAGAGTGCGGACAATCTCGACCGCGACAATTTCGGAGTTGGCCACAACACCAAGCGGCTGGTCGGACGCAGCAAACACCAACAAAAGTGGCATGCTTGCTCCGGCGTACGCCAGGAGCAGAGTGTTGACGGTGGAGGCAATATGTTCTCGACCGACCCGAATCCCCGATGTGATCAGCTCGGCAATCGTCAGCTTCGAATTGCGATGACGAAGTTCCGCTACTGTCGCCACCTGAGTTACCGTCACGTCGTCGAGTGCTCCGAGTGCACCGATAACCGCTCCGCCAAGCAGCAGCGACGAGAGGTTCACGTCTGCGATTAGCGGCAGCGTTAAGCCCTCCTCTGTGGCCAACCCGCTGAAGTTTGCGGCGTCAAAGAACAAAGCTGATATCACCAGAGTCAAAACCAGCGAAGCTAAGGTCCCGGCCAACGCCACCGTCGTCGTCGGGGTGAACCCATGCGTGAGGTAAAGACTTAGGAACGCTATGGCGGCACCAGCCACTACCGCCACAAGAATTGGGTCGTTGCCATCCAACACCGACGGAGCCACGAAACCGACCAGCACAACCACCGTTATCGCCATAGCGGCCAAAGCCGACAGGCCACGCCAACGACCGAGAGCAACCACAACTACAGCGAACAGCACAGTTAGCCATAACAACGTGTTGCCACGGTCACGGTCTCCGTAGAAATAGAAGTCGGTCGATGGTTCGTATCCAAGTACGACATTGTCGCCGGTTTCCAAAGAGGGCGCAGGGGCGAGCGACGTCAGGTTGTATTCTGGCAGGGTTATAAGCTCCCCAGCATCAGGCCCTTCTTTCATCGTAAAGAAGAAGCTCACGCAATCTTGAGGGTTGTCGGGCGGTGCGTAGGTGCATTCGGCCTCGACGACTGACTCAACCGTCGCATCGTATTGTTCGGTAACCAACCCGAGTTCGGCCGCTTCGTCGATTACAAGCGCTCGACCGCTACCGTCGGGCCACAGCAATGCCAACCCGATTACTGTCAAAACGCCGAGAGCGACGACGAGACCGAGAATAACTCGAAGCCCTGGGACCCCAAGCCAAACCGCCCAACTTCCTTCAAGGCCATGTCCGTGCCCATGACTGTGTCCGTGCCCGAGGTCAGGTTGAATCGGTTTTTCATCGCTCATTGAAAAACATCATAGGACGCTATGAGCACGCCATGACCGACCGACCCCTCAGCAAATAGCGAGGCAAAGGAATCGACCGCAGTTTGACCGTGGCTTGACTAGATCGGTTCGGCACGGTCAGCGAAGCCGAAGCAATACTGGTCGGCTAAGAAACATTTTGTGGATACAGCCTTGTTCGTGATGGTCTAGCAGTTCGAATCACCGCGTCGGCGACGGGGCGTAAGCGTTGAGGACCGGGGCAAGTTCGGCCGGGGTCGACCCGTGAAGGATGACTCCGTCGACCCCAATCGCGAATTGCTGATGTATCGTCTCGACACATTGTTCCGGAGATCCATACGCAGCGGGGGCCAACCAATCGTCTGGAATCAACGATGCGACGTAGCTCAGCTCGTCGGTTGTTGCTTTGGCATCAATCGACCCATTGAACGCGGCAACAAATGGATCTCCCCTGAACGCCGTCAGAACCGCCGGGTCCCAGCCATTGGTCGCAACCATTAGATCGCCATATGCTTGCAAGTAGGTTGCTAGCCGCCCTACGGACTTCTTCAAACGAGCCGGTTCCGGAAGGTGATCGCCAATTGTGGCCAGACACGACCAAACTCGGACCGTCGATGGGTCACGACCAGCTTTTTCTGCCGCCTCTTTGACCGTTGCCACGCACCGAGCAAGCGTTTCATCGGTAAAGAACGTGTGGAGAATCACATCGTCAAAGACTCGACCGCCGAGAGCGAGACTGTTGGGTCCGAATGCTACCAATCCGAGCGGAATATCTTCGTCGAAGCCGGAGTCGAGCCGCAGCGCTGGCCACGACCCGGCTGGACCGCTGTGACCGACGATGGTCTCACCTTTCCATAGGCGACGCATCAGATTCGCAAAGTCCTCCATTTGAGCGGTCGTAATTCGCTCCATGCCAAAGGCATCTTGAAGCCGGGGAATCCCCCGGCCAATCCCGAGTGTGAACCGACCACCGGTGAGAAAGTGCATCGTCGTGGCGTACGATGCCGACACAATGGGGTGACGGGTGTTGTGGTTGGTGGCCGCGGTGATGATTCGCATTTGGTTGGACGCCACGGCTGCGGCCCCACTTAAGGTCGCCGCTTCCTTCACGTTGAATCGCTCGGAGATAAAGCACGCACCAAGTCCTAACTCTTCGGCCTGGCGGACCTCACTAATTAGCTCGCGAGGGCTGTCCGGCGCCCCGGCCAACGTGAAGAAGCCGAGTTCAGGAAATGACGTCATCTCCCCAACCTACGATCCTCGCCTACTGTCAGCAAATGCCCAAGCAGCCTCACCGGAAGGCTGGCCATCATCTGGGTGCTCAACCTTGAGGGTTGGTACTGGGCGTAAAGTACGACCCAGATGATGGCCGCGGCGGCTGATCGACAACTGATGCTCGTTGCCGCAGATATAGGCAAGTGCTAGTTAGTACTGATGGCGTCCAGCACGTTGAGCCTGCTCGCTCGGAACGCTGGCAGCAGGGCGGAGATCAACCCGGCGACCGATGCGATCAGAACGAGAATCGCAATGCGGGCCCATGGCACAGAAAACGTCGACAGAATGTCGTCAGGGATCGCGGCAACCAGGAGCGCACCGAGACCAAGACCAATCGCTGCTCCGAGGATGGCTCCGACAGCTGAGATTATTGCCGCCTCCCACCGGATCATGCGTCGAGATTGGCGTCGGGTCATGCCTACCGCCCGTAGCAAACCGATTTCCCTGGTCCGTTCGAACACCGACAGGGCCATCGTGTTGGCGATTCCAACCAGAGCGATCAGAATGGCGAGACCAAGCAAAGCGCTAAGCAACGAAGTGAAGTCATCGACAAATCCGGAGAATGTCTCCCGGGCCTCAGCCGCTGACTGGAACTCCAAATTCGGATAGTCCTCCCCGAGTTCGGCAAAGCGAGCGTCAGCATCAGCGGTTGAAACGCTGTCCGCTTTCAGGGCGGCGGCAAAGTCCGAAGTGGGCTGGTCCGAGATCTGCTCGTACCGGTCGACGGTTACTAGTAGTGGTGCCAGCAAGACTTCCTCGGTAAAGATGGCGACCACTTCAAGCTCAGCCACGTCACCATTGTCGAGCACCATTCGAACAGTGTCACCCAGCCCAAGGCCGTATCGGTCGGCCAAGCTGTCGTCTATTCCAACCGAATCGTTGTCGATTGCGCTCAACGATCCGTCGGTCGTGCCAACGTTGAACAGTTGTTCCGCTACCGAAAAATCGAGAGCGGCAACACCAGTTCCACTAGTCTCGCCGTCAACGGGCTCGCCATCGACGACAACCTCGTTCTCCAAATCAACACCCCATAGGCGAACGCCGGTTACAGCAGTGAACATCGGGTCGTCGTCGATTCGTTGAATCGCTTCGTCTGGAATGTCGAACGCTTGGGTGTTGACGATGTAATCAGCTTGAAGGCCCGCTTCAAATGTTTGCTTGATCTCCTTTTTGATTGAAGCACCAAGTACCAGAGCCATCGAAACTAACGAAAGGCCGATCATTAACGCCGACGCGGTTGAGGCGGTCCGCCGTGGATTGCGAGCAGCGTTTTCCTTAGCCAGTTGGCCTGGTTTGGCCAGAGCGGTCTCGAGCGGAAGGCCAAGCCCACGACTTAACGGGCCGGCCGCCAGTGGGCTCAACAATGTTAGGCCAACGAACAGAGCGGCAGCGCCGACACCGAGGCCCGTCAACGTTGATGAGGTTCCACCGAACACGAACAACGCCAGCCCCAGCAGTCCGGCACCACCAAGGGTGAAAATGCCACCGAATATGTATCGTCGGGCCGATTTCTCAGTCGTCTCAATCGATCCCGATATGGCTGCGATTGGTGACGTGCGAGAAGCGGCAACAGCGGGCAGTAGAGAAGAGATAACGGTGACGACGGTTCCGATCGCAAGCGCCACAATGATCGTTAGCGGAGACAAGATGATATCGAACGGCGGTAGTGGAATTCCGAGAACTCCAAGAAGCGCGCTGAGTCCATAAGCTAACCCGATGCCAGCGCCAATACCGACGACCGAAGCGGCAAGCCCAATCAGGAACGACTCAATGATAACCGAGCGTCGAATTTGAGCCGGGGTGGCGCCGATCGCTCGAAGCAGTCCAAGTTCTCTGATCCGTTGACCAACAACGATTGAGAACGTGTTGGCAATAATGAAGATCGAGACGAAGAGTGAGATTAAGGCAAAGCCCAACAGTACCCATCCGAACAGGTCAATACCGGCGTTGAACTGAGCTGCAGTTTCGGCCGCAACGTCAGCCTGGTTCTGCACTAACACTCGATCTGTACCAACATCATCGAGATCAAACGACTCGATCTCGGCACCGTCGACATCCGGGTCGAAATCAACGCGACTGGTTGAGCCGGGTTCGTTGCCGAGCGTGACAGCCACCGTCTCTTGCAGTTCAGGAACCGGAACGGTGCCGTCGATTGAAATAGAAATGTCGTCCCACTCTCCAGCCGGGGATGAGAAGAACTCGCGGGCGGTTTGAAGGTCGAATGCCATAAGCGTCGCACCGTTTGTCGTATTGTCTTCCCCAAAGCGGAAGGTGCCAACTAATGTGGCCGACCGGTTACCAACTGGGGTGACGAATTCGTAGGTTTCGCCTTCGACGAAGCCGTGCTTGGCCGCCGCATCAATGTCGATTGCCCATTCCATTGGATTAGTCGGTGGCCGACCGGCTACTAACGTAGTCGGATTAAGCACCTCGTCGACTGTCCACGCAAATGCGATCTGTGGAGGGCCGTTGGTCCCGATCGTGGTGCCGTCGGGCTTGATTGGCTGAATGCTGTTGTCAAAGCCAGAGAGGCTACCTTCGGCTACTCGAACACCGTCAAGATCATTGAGTAAAGCCAAGTCGGTGTCGGTCAACGGGTCGTCGGAGTCGGCGTCGAAGGTGGTAACAAGAAGATCTGTTCCTTGAACGATCTCTTCTGAGAGTCCAGCGAACGAATCCTTCAAACCGTCACGCAGAACAAACGATGAGACTACAAACCCGACGCCAAGCACGATGGCGAGAGCGGTAAGGGCGAGTCGGACTGCATTAGCTGCAAGGTTTTTGACTGCTAGGCGAAACATCTGCTTCCCCCCCCTAGCTCTGGGCTGCGGCACGAACCGCAGCCAAGATCGAATCCGTGTCGGGCTCATGCATCTCGTTAACGATCCGACCGTCGTTTAGAAACAACGCTCGATCGGTGTATGAAGCAGCGACTGGATCGTGCGTTACCATCACGATCGTCTGGCCAAAGTCGGTGACGGCACGGCGCATAAAATCAAGAATTTCGCCGCCAGTTTGCGAGTCGAGATTACCGGTCGGCTCATCAGCAAAGATAACGTCCGGTCGAGAACTGAGCGCTCTCGCCACGGCCACCCGCTGCTGTTGACCACCAGAAAGCTCGCTGGGTCGATGACCGAGGCGATGTTCAAGACCTACCGCCTTAATAACTTGATCCAAATAGGCTTGGTCGATTGACCCTTTGCCCAAGTCTGCCGGCAACGTAATATTCTCTAGCGCGGTCAGGGTAGGTACCAAGTTGAACGCTTGGAAGACGAATCCGATCTTGGTTCGCCGGAGAATAGTCAGATCCTTCTCAGAAAGCTGCGAAAGAGCAGTCGAGCCGATGTAGGCATCACCGCTACTAAGCCGGTCTAACCCGGCTAGGCAGTGCATCAAAGTGGACTTTCCAGAACCGGAAGGGCCCATGATGGCTGTGAATTGGCCTGCCGCGAACGAGCAGTCAACCTCATTGAGGGCGACTACTTGAGTGTCGCCATCGCCGTAGATTTTGGTTGCTCCTCTGGTCCCCGCTGCCATCGGTCCAGTGGCGACTTGGTTGGTAGTTTCTGTTATAGCCATTTCACGCTTGCCCTCTCAAGTTGTCGAACGTCAACAACTCTGGACCAAACGCTCCGCTGTGTCTGTTGGGGACAACCCTGGTCTCTCCCCCATAACCCTTAGCTAACCCTGAGACGATGACCGATACGTCTCAGGGTTGCATTGACCGAAGGTCTAGTTCCCAACCTTGATCTCGACATCAACAACGTAGGTCGCTCCAGATCCTCGCCGTCGGAACTGGAACGAGCGATCCCGCAAGGAGCCACCTGCAGCAGCGACGCCCTGCAGCTGTTCTGCAAAGGCCGAATCGATCACAGCGACCAGGCTCTCATCAACCGACAGGAAGAACATAGGGAAGAACCCGACCACGTCAGCGCCGCCAATGTCTCTTACCGCGCTCTCAAGGGTGTCAGAAATTCCAGGATTATCGTACGGATCGGCCGCATCAGTAACTAGACCTGATGCTTCTGTGATCCGTTCGGCCAAGCCAGCTGGATCAGCAGCGACGGTAACCGGATCGAGCGGTTCGATAATCTGTTCGATCGCTCGTTGAAGCTCATCAGCAACGTCTTGGATCTTCTTTCGAACCGGGCTACTGCTTCCCGGTTCGTCTTCCAACAAGATAGCAACATGACCAATGAGTTCTGGCAGCGATCCGGCTCGAACGTCGACCTCATTCACGGCGACAAAATTCTGGTACTCGTACCGGCCGATGTTGTCGGGGATCATCCACGTATCACCATCGTCGCGCCCCTTCGGTCCGTCGTAGCGGAACGAGTTAGTAACTGTAGTCGAGCCCCTAACTCCCGGCGTGGTCCGAAATTCGATCACGACCAGACGAGGCTCATCACCGTTTTGAAGACCGCCTTCTTCTCCGGCATCAGCAACGAAAAGCTTGTTGTAGTCGATTGTGAGCGAGTTGCCGGAAGCCGCTGTTGTCGACACGGCCCGGCGTGGAACCAAATTGGCAGGCCCACCGTCGCCTAGTGGCATAATCCCCGGCCGAACGAGCGCAATCCGATCTAGGACTAGTTCGCCTTCGAGTCGGCCAAAGTCGAGCACTCGAGTACCAGCGCTTAGCTCGGTAGGTCCGAGGTAGACCCAGGTGAAGTTCGATCCGATGGAACCGCCCAATCCTTCACCTGGTTGTTGCACCCCGTCGAAACCCCACGTCAGTTGGTCCTTGCTGTTCGTCGTCGCTCGCCGACGAATCCAAAGGTCATAAGAGCCAGCAGTGGTAATGGGAATTTCGTAGCTAAGTCGAGCGCCGTCAACTCGCGTTGTCTCAGGGCCAGCCAGTGACACGACTGTGTTGATCGCTGGTACGCCAACCGCTCCGGTGGCGCCGCCTCTTCCCCATCCGGAGTCGTTTCGAGTCGTGTAGTTCTCGGCCTCGAACACGATTACGTCTTGTGGGATCCCACCTTCGGGGATTAGCGGCTCACCGAATGGATCTTCTAGTTCCGGGGCTGGGGCGTCCGGCGACAAGTCCAATCGATAGGTCAGCGACAATGTAGGGTCGATGACCATGGCCAGTTCGCTACCCCAGATGTCATAGCCATTAAAACCAAACGGCTCTTCGAACTGGGCAACCGCTCCGGTCAAGCCGGGCCCTCCGGTCAGATGTATGCAATCAGCAGAGGAATAGACCACTGGCGGCAGGCTGCGGAAGTCAGGGTTGCCTGGTCGGCCTTGCATGGTTCCCAAAAGGTTCGGTGTCTCTACATCGGGTCGGGCCCGACTGATGCTGAGATACATGTTCCTCAGCGCCTTTTGACGATCGTTAGATTGGGCTGGGTCGAACGGAACTCCCGGTTGGCCGGCGATGACGTTGGCAGCGGTAAGACATGCGGCCGTCACCGTTGGGTTGAGCAAGTCGTAGCCGGGCATCACAATTCGGACGTTCGGATCGATTGTTCTCATCGCGTCAATGCTGACGATTATGTTCTGCGCAGCCCCTCCAAGGCGCACCTCCACATCTTGTTCAGTCTGAGGAAATGCGTTTGCACCACCTTCAGGGAGCACCAGGTCGTTGCCGCCAGCGCTGAACGACACAACGTTGTCACTGCAGTCGCCAAGCCCGGCCGCAAGCTTGCTAGCAACAGTCTGATAGTTTGCGGTGCCGGGTAGCCAATCTCGGCTGAGCGTACTCCCAACCCCTAGTTGGTGTACTCGCCACCCGCGGTTAGTGAACGTTTTGTCCAAGAACGGTCCGACTCGCGCCGCCCATGAGTCTCCAGCCACGATCAAGTTTTTGGTTCGGCCGCTCGGGCATTCGAACGAATCATCGACCGCGTCAGCGCTAGTCAACGGAATTCCCACCCGCAGATCGGTAGTTCTATCACCAAAGTACGTTTCGCCACCATGCCGGACGAACGGTACTAGGTAGTAAGTATGGGCACCTTCAAGGCCTGCTATGTCATCGATATAGACGATCTCGTCAGACCTAGACGGCGCGATTGTGACGTGAAAGGACTCATCTCGATAGATGTTGTAGCCGACATTCCAACCGAAGATTGAGTCGATCCCGATGTCTACCTGAGTGGGCCGCTGCCACCGTAATTCGATCTCCGACCTGCTGAGCAGGGTCCCTTGGAAATCTAATGGTGCGCTAAACGCTCCAGTGCCTAGGTCAGTGAACGTCTCGGGGGCAGCGTCGGGACCAAAAACTCGATCTATTTCGGAATCTATTTCGGCGCCTATTTCAGGGCCTGGTTCTTCGCGTCCACCAACCGGTCCGTTGTCGACATCAATAGCCGATTGGATCGAACTTGGACTGAAGTTTGGTGGCGAGCTGTCATCGTGGGTAACAATTGAATAGCGGACCAGACCTCGGAGGTTACCGATCGGCTCTGACCACGAAACCTTGTCGGGAGCAACGGTGTCGACGTATGAATCGTTACGGTAAACGTTGTAGCCACCAACGCTCCCGCTCGAAACCGACCCGGCTGTCCAACGAACGGTCACCTGCTCTCCATCGGAACTAGCAGTTACCGAAGCTGGAGCGACTGGGAGTTGGTTTACTAGTGGTTGAGGAACTTGAGGTTCGGCCGACTCGTCTTGGTTGTCTATCTCACCAGTTGACGACGGAGCGGTTGGCCCATCGGCCCGGTTAGCCTGCTGCCCAAGATCGACGACAGCCTTTTCCGACATCGGGCTGAAGCCCTGGGGGTCGCCGTTGTCGAATGCCGTTACTTGGAAAACTAGGGTGCCCGAGCGGCCGGCTACTTCTTCGGTGTGGAAGGTTTGGCCCTTTACCGTGGCCGTGTAGTCATCGTCGAGGTAAATGTTGTAGCCGTCGACTGGGCCATCGGGGTCTGATGATGCATTCCACGACACGGTGATCGTCGTGCCCGCTAGTTCTGCCGTCACCCCATCGGGAGTGCTCGGCGCTGAGTTTGCTCCAGCCACACCGGGTAGAAAGACCAGCGCAGCTGCTACCGATGCCAGGCTCGTCGCCACGACCAAAATTCTCCGAGCGCGCCAACTGCGCCATGAGAAAGATCCCACCAATTCCGACGTCATCGTCGTTACCACCTTGAATATCACGTACCCGTCGTACGTAAGATCCACCCCCACCCACAAGGGGACACGTCAACCAAAGCGGTTTCTGTTAACGGCTAGTGTAACGATGCTCCGGATCCGGTGCACATCACAAAACTGTGTGTTTATGAACAATCTGCGTGTGACATTTAGCAATTTGTCACCACACAAGTCGGGCTACAGCGTAAGGCCACCTTGGACGCGGCCACGTCGCATTCGCTACAGGTCACCAGCATCGAGGGCAGCCAGCACAGTCGTCGCGTGACGGCGAACATCATCGAGATCCTTTAGCCGACGCATCCCACCCAGCTGACGAGCCAACCGGTGATTAGTAGCAAACGACTGCTGATTCCGAGCTAGGAAATCCCAGTACAGCGTCGTGAATGGGCAGGCCGATTCGCCCGTTCGCTTCTTCGGATCGAAACGGCAGCTCTTGCAGAAATCGCTCATTTTGTTGATGTATGCGCCTCCCGATGCGTAGGGCTTGGTAGCCATTTGTCCACCGTCGGCGTGTAACGCCATACCGACTACGTTCGGAACCATCACCCACTCGGCCCCGTCGACAAAACTGGCCCACATCCAGTCCGTCATCGCTTGAGGGTCGACACCAGAAGTTAGGGCGAGGTTGCCGAGCACCATCAATCGTTCGATGTGATGGGCATACCCATTCTTTTCGACGTGGCCAATAACACTGGAAACACAATTCATATCGGTCGATGCATGACCAGTGAAAGCGGGCGGCACCGGCCGAGTGGCGTCTAGTTCATTCATTTCCCGGTAGCTCGGCATCCAAAGCCAATAAACGCCCCAAACATACTCACGCCAGCCAAGAACTTGACGGACAAAACCCTCGACCGAATTGATCGGAAGATCTCGTTGTTGGTACGCATCCTCAGCCGCAGCGACCACTTCGGTTGGATGCAACAAACCAAGGTTCATCGATGACGACAAAGCAGAATGAGCGAGCTTCCACTCATCGCTTAGCATGGCATCCTCATGAGGCCCGAACGGCTGTAGTCCAAACTCAATGAATTCATTCAACCGAACTAGCGCTTGGGATCGGGTGACTGGCCACATCCCACTCGGCCCGCTACCCCAGAGTTGGTCCTTCCCTAGCTGTTCGGCCATTTTGGCCAGAACCTGTTCATCGATCTGGTCTCGTTCGAAAAGGGAAAATGTTGGCCAGCCCCGACCGTCTTTCGGTGGTGGCTCCCGATTCTCGTGATCAAAGTTCCACTTTCCGCCGACAGGGCTACCATCGCTTTCGACCAGAATGTCGAAACGAGTTCGCTGCCAGCGATAAAAGTCTTCCATCTTGAACGATGCTCGGCTGCTGGCCCACTCGCTGAACTCCTCGTAGTGACAGAAGAATTGTTCGTTGCCGACGACGTCGACCCCGGACGATTCCAGCATGGCTCGACCATCCCAGCTCATTGGCTCCATCGCCAACACCCGTTCGACCTCAAATTCATCGCAATGCTCGATCAAGCCCGCCGATAGGGTTTCGGCCCAACGTAGATCAACCTCGAAACCGTCTGCTCTAAGCTCTTCGGCAAAGTGGGTCATAGCCGACAACACAAGATGAAGACGCTGTCGGTGCCAACGCTTTGACCTTATCTTGGCCTCACTAATCACGAGCAGAACTCGACAGTCGCCGGGATTTCGCTCAGCCAACGGGCCTATGTTGCGATTTAGTTGATCACCCAAAACCCAAACCGTGTCCAATGGCCCGGGAGCGCTACTCATTTGGCTTTGCCCGAGCTATCTACGTCAGGATCAATACGCCCCGAAGGCGTCGGCTGCTTAAAGAGATTCGGGGGAATTGGAGCGCCGCTTCGTACTAGCGCAAGTTTCCACGTTGGCGAAGCTCCGAGGGCCCAACGCAAGGTTTGCACTAGCCGACCCCCAAGTGCGGCCGACCGGGGCGAAAGATCTAACCCAAGCTGATCTCGCAATTCCTCTGGAATTGTTGTGGCCGCGGCCTCAAATAGAAGCCGATACCCGACCTTAACCGGAGGACTGAGTGGAGGTTTACGCAAAAACGACACTGCGTTTACCTGACCGTTTGTTCGAACCCGATCCGGGTGATCGAGAATCCAGGTTTGCAACTCAGCCGACGTCTCTGGCATTGGATCAGCGCCTAGGAGCGCCCCGACCTTTGTTTGCTCAACCACAAAGCGATCGGCATCGGCTTCGGTAAGCGGTTCAGGACCAAACGCTTGATACGCCCGGAGAAACGAGTCGGTCAGAACGTTGTGAACCCACGCTGCCATCTCTGGCTTCGACGCACTGTATGGTTTGTTTCGCTCGGATGTTCCATGAACCGGTTGATGTGCTCTGCGAACAACTTGAACCGCAGCTTCGACTTCTGGCATAGCTCCATAGGTGGTTTCGGTTACATACGCTGCGGTTCGAGATAGACGACCTAACGGGTCGGTCCGGTAGGTCGAATGATCTTCGACTCCGGCTACGACTTCGGCGTGAGTGGCCTGGACCACCAAGGCTCGAATGCCGCCAACGAAAACCGCCGAGTCGCCGATCACTCGCCACGAAACACAGTCCGGACCCAACAAACCAGGGTCACCTTCGTAAGCCATCGTATTTTCTAGCGGCGTCGGACCGTGTGAGAATAGGCCGCTCATCGTTGAAACGAACGCGTCCTGGATAGCGCTCATGTGCTCGATCCTCGACCGAGCACTAAACGGCTCAGTACAGGGTGCCGTTCTCCGACCACTTGTTCACGGTTCTGATGGTTAAACACATGCGGACAATAGCCGACCCGGTCAAGGCAAAGAAGAACCCGGCGCAGACCTACATGTCGATCAAAGAGCACCATTGCAGGGGCGTGAATATCCAATCGGTTCGACTGTCAGCCACGGCTCCGCCTAGCCTCGTTAGTCCTTAAGCGCCACCGCTACTTCTTCGATCACAGCGAAATCTGATTTCGTATAGTCGACCACGTCAACTGAGGCGTCGCCTAGCCCAACCCGATATCTGTTGGCGTAACTCGCTTCTTCAAGCAAGTAGATATCATCTCGATCGAATCCGTCGAGTTCCGGAATGCCCCCGTAGATTTTCTCAACCACCAAGATGAAGTCTTCACCATCGAGGAACTGGACTCGTCTGCCGTCGTGGGGTCGAGATGTTATCCCGGGCCGGTCGAAGATGTTCGCAACTTCTGATGCCGTCAACCGTGCGTCTATTTCTTCCTGATCAAGCGACTGTAGAGGCGGGAGCTCTTCAAGTAGCCGAATGCGTTCTTTGACTTGCTCGAAGCACTCCATCGACTCCATGCCTTCTCGGGCCCACCCTGCCCGATCGAAAACAGCCGTTACTTCGATCCCGATACCGTCACCGGCAGGAGAGATTCGGCTAGTCAACAAAACATCATCTCGACCTGGATAGCGGAACCCGATCCTGGCCTCCCGCTCTCCGCACACCGACCAACCGGGCTCCCAACCAGCTTCAACGGCAACGGCTGTAAGTGAATCGCTCACCTCTGCGGCCGAATCGAGCGTTCGGAATTCTCTTATCGCCAGCGTTGGAAACCTCTCCCCACCTTGCTCGAACCCCTTGCGGTTGTTTGAGTCGACTTTTTCCCAACCATCGGGTACTTGATCGATCGCTCCGTTTTCCAACAGCCAATCGAGATCACCCGCAGCTTCGGGGAGTTCGGTCCCGCAACCAGTAAGCGTGACCACCAACGCAAACATAAACAAGGCCAGCAGCCGCCTAAGTGACCAACCCGCGCTCTTCATAATTCGAACCCCTTTGCCATCCGCACCCTAGCTCTTCTCCTAGACCCATTTTCCTAGGGTGGCCCAAATCAGGCTAGGCCGACTCGAGCGCCAAATCCATCCACCGGGATTGTGGCGAAGAGAACCCAGCGCACTTTGGTCTTGATCAGTCTGAATATTGGTGGGCCCCGGCGTCGGCTCGGGGGCCGCGGGCCTTTCCGTCAACGTCAGTTGTCGCATCGGCAACGCTAGGGACTGAGCTCACCACTCCTGCAGCTGACGGGTTTAGGCGAAGGTTGCCTGATCGCAGATCGCTGAATACCGACACGTCGACTAGTTCGACGTTGTTCGTCTCGGCAAAGTCGGCACCGGTTCGGTGTCGGATAGGGGCGTCGGTTAGGTTGTTCCGGACTTCTGCTTCATCGCTATCGAAGCGCAGCTCGATCGACAACGGCGTATTGCCTTGGGTGATGATCGTGTTGTGCACCACTTTTGTGTTTGGCGAATCCCAAACAATGATCGCCGCATCAGCCGACTCAGCCCTAGAGTTGCTATACAACCCGGAACTCATGACGATCATGTTGTTGCGGATAAGATCACCCGAGCTTGAATCCGGTTGTTCATTCTCAACGCCCGAGGCGATCGCTCGATCGACATCGACAAATACGTTCGATTCAATTGTGTTATTGGAAGATCCAATGGCCAGCTGAACAGCCCCGTTCCATAAGTAGTCGGAACCGTCAGCGGTGTGAAGGTTCTCGAAGCGGGAGTTGCTAACGACCCAACCAGTTCCTCCCAAAATGTTCACTCCGTTAGTCAGTCCAGTTCCGCCCCCATGATCGGTTCGGGGAGGTCCATCCGAGTAGGAAACAGTCACGTAGTCAACGACACCGTTCGAAGCGCCACCCCCTGGATTCGTCGAATTCGAAATAATGAAAGCTTGACCGGCGTCAAGAAGCCGCAAGTTGTAAAATTCAGGTTGATCGGAACCTACAGTTACCTGAACGGCGTGGCGGTACACGTCTCGGATGGTTAGGTTTTGCACCTTCAATTCGGTGCTATCAGTCCAAATTCCGGATTCGACCGTTTCACCCCCAACTCGGTTATCCATACCGTTCCCGACAAGAACCACTTCGTCGCAGCGGGTGCTGTCACCGCGAATAGTCACCCGGTCCGCTCGCACAAGCAGACCGCTAGACAGGTTGTAGGTGCCTGGAGCTAGAAGCACCACCGTGTCATCGGTCAAACCGTTGATCGCTTCTTGCAATTCGGGTTCGGTGCTTACGTTGACAACTTTTTTGCCTGGATCTGTTACTGCGACATCAGCTAATGGGGGCGCCGTAAGACACTCACCTCGAGGCGGAATGACGTTTGGGATCGTCGTGTTGGTCGGCTCCGCCGGATCAGTGCCGTCGACAGTTAGTACGTCATCTTCGGCCCCGGGATCTGGCTGTTCGTCCGAGTCAGTCGGGCCGTCAAGCTCGGCAGTTTCGGCATCGGGACGGTCGGCGCTAGCTTCACTGTCACTCGGTTCAGTGTCATTCGGTTCAGTGTCATCAACTGGATTGCCGTCTTGTTCGGCGATGCCGACTCCACCAGAACTGTCACCGTCTGGGGTGCCGAGGACTTGCGTTGTGTTGTCGGGCCTGCCAAAGGTCGAATTAACCACGCTAGCTACGCCAACGAGACAGACAATTGCAAACAGTGATGTGGCCGCCTGGCTAGCGATCCTCCGACGACGACCTCTGGCTCGGACTACTTGGCTGCGGTCAGCTTTGTACGGCAAGGCTTGAGCGCTTGCTGTCAGTCGACGTTGGAGTTGGGATTCGAAATCTTCGCTCATCGCTCCCCCAACAGTATTTCTAGGCGTTCCAATGCTCGAGATAATCTGCTCTTAACAGTACCTTCAGTAATACCTAGAGCGTTGGCGGTGTCGATTGTTGACCAGCCAAGTATGTAGCGGATGACCACGACCGATCGAGCCTCATCGGTGAGCGATGCCAACGCTCGTTGAAGGTCAACATCAACTTCTTCAACGTAGGGATGCTCAACCCACTCGTCGACCAGCACCTCGCGTTTGTGGTTCCTTATTCTGTTTCGAGCCCAATTTAGGCTGACCCGATATACCCAGCCTGCCGGGTTGTCATATCGACCCACCTTCCGCCATCGCTGGTAAGCCCTAACCATTCCCTCATCGACGGCCTCTTGAGCGAGGTCTACATCGCCAGTGGCCAACGCCAAGGCGCGCGCCAAGGCATCAGCCTCACGCTTATAAAAATCGTCGAATTCGAACTTTGCGTCCGTCGCCCACACCCCTGATGCCAAGCCTGGCGAAAATTGATAGTAGGCGATCACTATACTCACACCCGCAGCGAGGCCGATCGGTTCCATTGGCACCGCCAACGGCCTGAAATACGTCCATTTATGGTCCATTTATGGTTGGGCTCTATGCCAATCACCGCAAAACGCAGAAAGAGCTAGCTCCGAGCCAAACGGCTCGCAACTAGCTCTCTCGAAACTGCCGCCTGATTTGGACTACCCGGCGTGGGTCTAAACAGCGCTTGGCTTCGACCGCCGTCGCCGGCCAGCAACAACGACTAACCCGAGACCCATTCCTACTATTAGTAGAGCTAACGAAACGAGTGTTCGGCTTTCGCCGCCAGTGAAGGCTAAGTCAGGCATCTGCAGGTACCCGGCGTCAACATCAGGGACACGATCGCCAGGTCCAACGTTGAACACCCCAGTTGTGAACGAAGCTGGGTCGGCATCATTGTCGCCACCAGATCCAAGGGTTCCTCGGAACCCTTCCGGAGGGGTAAATCGCATCCTGTATGGTCCGGGCTCCACGTCGAAGAAATAGTTGCCGTCGGCGTCGGTCACCGTTGTGATCGGGTCGCCGTTCGCATCCAGAACCGGGTTGCCGTCAGCATCGAGAAGCTCGACCAAAATACCACTGAATACGTCTTCATCCAGACCTAGCAGACCATCTTCGTTGGCATCATGCCACAGCGTGCCGGCGATACTGGCCAAGACTCCGGTGTAGTTTGATGGGTCTTCGTCGCCGACACCTGAGACGGGTAGCCCGTCGAGGCCGAGCATCGGGGCGTACACGCTTGGATCGGTTGGCCAAGTGCTTGGATCGTCAAGATCACATCCACACGTTGATGGATCGGGCAATACAAGATCGCCAGCAACCGATGAGTTGTTGGTGTACGGTCCAGCCGATGCTGTACCTTCACCCTGACAAGTTACGACTGAGCCGGGCAACAGCAAGGGGATCACATTCGTGTCGCCATCATTGCCGAAGTCGCCATCATTGTTGAGATCACAGTGAACTGTCACTCCTTGATCGTCAGTGACGGTAGCGTCAGCAATTGGCGTGTTGCCTATATTGGTGACAACGTAGCTCCAAGTAACTGGCGCTCCCGAAGCGATCTCTTCGCCCGGCGCCTCATCAGAGTCGGAGCCATTGGTAGCCTTCTCCAAGTCAATGCCTGGACCGTTTCCGTGATAGTGCGACGGGTCATTGTCTTTTACCGGGCCGACTGGGGCCCCGTCGGCGGCAACGATTGGAGTGAACCCTGATGGATCGGTTGGCCAGGTCGAAGGATCGAACGGGTCACAACCACAAGTTTCCGGGTTTGGCACCAACGGAGTACCGGAAATGGAGCCATTGTTTTCATAGGCACCAACTTCAGCGGTTCCCGACCCTTCGCAAGTAACGGAAGCTCCGATCGCCATAAACTGGATTGTGTTCGTTCCATCAAACACACCGTCGCCATCAACATCGCAGCTAACGGTTACCCCTTGGTCGTCGGTTACTACCGCGTCGGCCAAAGGCACGTTGCCAGTGTTGGTTATTACGTAGGTCCAAGTGATTGTTTCGCCCACATCAAACGCTGGCCCAGGGGCCACGTCGGCATCGGCCCCGTTGGTTGACTTTTCAATGTCGACGGAAGGTTCAACGCCGAAGTAATGTGAATCGTCGGCATCCGATAGCGGCCCAACCGGATTGCCTTCACCATCAACTTGAGGCATGTAGCCACCAGGATCGGCTGGCCAGGTTGATGGGTCGAAGGTGTCACAGCCACAGGTCGCCGGATCGGGAACGACTGAGTCACCACTGACCGACGCATTGTTGGTGTATTGACCGCCGGTCGACAGGCCCGTGCCTTGACAGGTAATGCCTGCACCAGGCTGGATCAGCGGGACGATATTCGTGCCATCGAAGGCCCCATCAGAGTCGACATCGCAATCGACAATGACACCTTGGCTGTCGGTTACGGTGGCGTTGGCCATCACGGTGTTACCAATGTTGGTAACAACGTAGGTCCAGGTCACCGGATCACCAACCGGAATCTGAGGGCCGACTGGGGTGTCGGCCTGCTCGCCATTAGTGTCTTTTTCAATATCGATTCCAGGGCCGGTTCCGAAGTAGTGGGAAGCATCGTTGTCATCAGCTGACGGGATTGGGTTGCCGTCAGGATCGGTTGGCGTGATGTAATCGCCCGGTTCAGTCGGCCAAGTGGTCGGGTCGTCAAGATCACAACCGCAGGTCGCCGGATCAGGCACGACCGGATCACCAGTGACACTGGCATTGTTGGTGTACTGCCCGCTCGTCGAAATACCAGTTCCTTCACAGACAACTGATGCTCCGTGAGCGAGGAACGGAATCACGTTGGAGTCGTCAAGCACACCGTCGCCGTCGACGTCGCAATTTACAGTTACCCCTTGGTCGTCCGTCACTACCACGTTGGTAAGCGCAGTGTTGCCAGTGTTGGCTACGTCGTAGGTCCATGTGACGGGATCGCCAACTGGCACTTGTGGACCGGTCACGGTGTCGGCGTCCACACCGTTGGTGCTCTTTTCCACGTCGAGACCAGGATCTACGCCCCAGTAGTGTGAGGGGTCTTCGTCATCTACTGGGTCAACCGGGTTGCCCTCGCCGTCTAGCAGCGGCGAAAAGGCTTCGGGGTTGGTCGAGCCGCTAGGCCAGCTGGTTGGATCATCAAGATCACACCCACAGGTCGCTGGATCAGGCATTGCTGGATCTCCGGTTACGGTTGCGTTGTTGGTGTATTGACCGGCTACGGCAGTGCCTGTTCCTTCACAGGTCACCTGGTCTCCGGGCACGAGGAACGGAATCGTGTTCGTTCCGTCAAAGCTGCCATCGTCATCGATATCGCAACTAACGACCACTCCTTGATCGTCGGACACTTCAGCGTTTGTCAGTGCGGTGTTGCCAGTGTTTTCGACGACGTAGGTCCAGGTAACTGGTCCGTCGGTGGGCAAGTACGGCCCGATTGGGGTGTCGGCCTGAATACCATGGGTGTCTTTTTCGATATCGATAGCTGGAGTGGCTCCAAAGTAGTGGGAGTCATCTTTGTCGTCGACGTTTTGGAATGGCTCGCCATCTTCGTCCAGCACCGGGCTGTAGTCGACTAGCTCGGTTGGCCATGTGCTTGGATCATCAAGGTCGCAACCACAGGTGGCCGGATCAGGCAGAACCGGAGGCCCAACGATCGTAGCGGTATTTGAATATTGGCCACCGGTCGAAACTCCTGTTCCCTCACATGTTACTGACGCCCCAGCAACCAGGAGAGGAATGACATTGTTCGACTCGAATGTGCCGTCGCCATCAAGGTCGCAGGAAATCGAAACACCTTCGCTGTCGGTAACGGTAGCCGGAGCCAACGCAGTGTTGCCGTCGTTCAGGATCACGTAGGTCCATGTGACCGGGTCGCCTTCAGCGATAATCGGCCCGTTTGGCGTGTCGGCTTGGTCGCCGTTGGTGTCTTTTTCGATATCGACTGATGGGTCAGCGCCGAAGTAGTGCGAATCATCCTCGTCGTCAACGGTTACAGGGTCTCCATTGTCATCTACCATCTGACCGTAGCCATCGTCAGGGTCGGTTGGCCACGTTGTTGGATCATCAGGGTCGCAGGCGCAGCCAGATGGCGGTGTCAACGCTGGCCCAGAAACTGTTGCAGTGTTGCTGTACTGACCAGTGGTTGCGGTACCAGTCCCGGAACACGTAACCGTCTCCGACGGCAGCAAGATGTCGATTATGTTGTCGCCGCCGGCATCACCAAGCGAAGCGGCGCAGGTAATGGTCACTCCTTCGCTATCGGTTACTGTGGCCGGGGAGATTGGCAAGGTTCCAGTGTTTTCGATTACGTAGGTCCAGGTAACGGCATCTCCGAGCGAGAGGTTCGGACCGCTTGGGGTATCAGCCTGGACACCATTGGTGTCTTTCTCGATGTCAACGGCTGGTTCTGCTTCGTAGCCGTAGTAGTGCGATGGGTCTTCATCGTCTAGCGGGAAGTCGGGTTCGCCGGTGACTGCGTTGACTGGCACCTCGTAAAGTGAAGGATCAGCTGGCCATGTGGCCGGGTCTGATATATCGCATCCACACGTTTCAGGGTTTGGTACTGAACCGACTCCCTCGACTGTTGCGTTGTTTGAGTACTGGCCGACAGTATCGGCTGGAGCCGTACCTTGGCAGATAACGCTGCCGCCGTGAGGGATGAAGGGAATCACGTTCGTTCCGTCGAACGTTCCGTCGCCGTCAACATCACAGCTCACCGTTACACCCTGATCGTCGGTGACGGTGGCGTTACTGATCGCCGTCTCGCCGTCGTTGGTGACGGTGTATGTCCAGGTGACGGTGTCGCCGATGGCGATAGCGGGACCAGATGGCGTATCAGCTTGAACGCCGTCGGTTAGTTTCTCAATATCAATCGATGGGTCGCAGAAGCCAACCATCAGGGTCACGTCGTTAGACCGGATCGGCAATCGTAGCTCATCGGTACGAGCACCGAATGTGTTGGTGTAGTGATCGTCGCAGGTGTTACCTACGGTCTGGACTCCGAGGGTGACTGTCTTTACGTCACCGATCGGGAGGGTTCCCAAGTTTATGTGCACCGCAGTAATCGAGGCATCACCGGTTGGGCAAGCCCCGGTTCCGAATACTGCTGTGCCGCCAGAAGCAGCGTCACACCAGGTGTTGGTTGCTTCTGATATCTCAGGGTCGCGAGAGATCGTGGTTGGGGCATCAGCAGAATACAAATAGGTCGACCCTGCAGGTCCAGCGATTGATGAGAATTCTACTGTTCCAGTAAATGCTGACTGGGGTGAGCGACCGTCGCCGGTTACACCGGTGGCCGAAGTTGGCTCGGTGCCATCAGCTGCGTGAGGCAACACATCTATTAGCCGGTAGTTGGTGAGGTCGACGTTGCCTTCGTTGTAGGAGGTCAAGTCGAATAGCAGGCCACTGTTTTGAGCAACGAGTTCGCAGCGGGTTGCCCAGTCTGCTGGTGGTGGATCATCGGTGGGGTGGGTCGGGCACGGGCCAATATGATTGCCGAGAACTTTCACGATGCCCGACTCCTCGTAGGGTGCCGGCGTGTACGAGTAAGCCGAGGAAGAAGCTGGCGTCTTTGCTGTTCCGGTCAACGGGTCGTTGCCATAAATAGTGGCGGTGTTCCGAATCGTGGCGTTGGCGCCGGCCTCTTTAACTTTGACCTCATAGCGAACCGTGTCGGACCAGCCACCAGGGTGGGTTCCGAACGTGCAGGAAATTGTTGTCGTGTAGGAGCAAGCGGCGCCGGGGGTGACGGGCAATTGGGTGAACCCGACGAATTCGTAGTTCGCGTTCAAATTATCTTGAATGCGAACATCGGCGATTGAGTCGAGCGACGAGCCTACTACCTTGGCGTTCACTTCGAACTCGACGATGTCGCCGTTGACCACAATCGTCGAGGCGCCACCGAGGTTTTTCTTCGAAACACCGAGCGCTGGCTCGACGATATAGACCGTATCGGCATGAGCGTTGCGAGGCCGTCCCCGGCTATCAGCAAATTCAACTGCGTTGGAGTCATAATCATTGTTGAAGTCGGAGATGTCGGTGCTGTTCGCTCCGTCATCAGCAAATGGCCGGTTACACCAGCCGGTTGCGGGAACGTTCTCGGCGCCTGGGAATGCAGCCGTGTTGGTGCACGAGGCAGTTGACGGTTGACCTGTTCCGTCCCACAGGCCACGCGCTCGTGAAGCGTAAACGAACAATTCCTGGTCGGCTTCTTGGAATCCGGCCGCCGGGTTATCTTTCACTCGAACGTGCAGGTTGATTTGGAAACCGTGCCCCATGCTGAAGCTCGAGCGCTTGGAGTCACCGTGCCACGGCAAGTCTTCGAGTACTCGTACTCGAACGTGAGTTAGATCTTCGTACCGGCCGTCACCGTTCGGGTCGAACACGGAAAAGTCTCCGGTTGCCCCGTCGACCCAACCCCGACCGTCAGCATCAGCTTCGCTACAGGTCGCCCCGTGAAGGTCGACGTTGTTCCCAACCGGTGTAGCTGCCGCTGCGTACTCAACCACGTAAGGAACAGGGGTCCTGTTGGTAACGAACGCAGAGTAGACAGCCCAAAAGGAGTTCGCGGTCGCGCTAGTTGGCCCGGCGATTACTTGAGCCAGACCTCCACCCTGCGGGCTCGGGGTTGTACTAAACCCGCCTATTGTTGGCTTGTTGAATGTAAGCGTCGGGTTCGGTAAATGAGGTTCCACCACCGAAACCGGGATAGTAGTTGGATACGGGATGATCTCTTGGTGAGTGGTATCCAGAACAACACAACCGTTGATCGCTTCTTTATATAGATTAGGGTCGATCGATGGATTAGTTGTCGTGGTGAAGTTGGCAACCACCATCATCTCGTTGCCTCGGGGTACTTGCCCATCGCCATCCCAACGCCACCAATTGCCAGCGTTAACGTTGTTCGCTCCATCTGTAACGCCGTAACCGGTGCCTCCGTAGCTAGTGCTGTGTCGGTAATCAAAGCCTTCGTATTCGAGACCAGTGTTCGGATCGGTGCTTGAGAACTGCTGAGGGGGGCCGTTCATATATTTGACCCAGTGACGAAACGATCGCCCTGGTGTCGTTGTCGGTGGCCCGGCTGGGAACTCGTAGGAGGAGTTGTTATCGATCCCGTAGTTTGCTTCGTCAACCGGACCGTTAGTTCCATTGACCTGGATCGGAGCTGGAACATCGCCACTACTGGTTAGTTCAGTATCGTCACCGCTGATGCCATTGGCGATAAACCGTGGGTTCGGGAGCGCCGCCAAATTCGATTCCGAGATCCAGAAGGCAATTTGGCCTGAGATTAATGTATCGCTATTCCCTGAACCGTCAGCGTTTGAGGCAGGTGGGTTTAGGGTATCGTGTCCGCCAATATCGATCTCAACGACAGGGTAGCCGTAGCCAGCCGCTGCGCTTTGATCAGTGCAGGTCCAGGTTCCGGCTGTTGTTTGGGCAGGGGTGCCGAGGCCAGCGGAGCCAAATGGGAACGCTCCATCACCATCATAACCTCCGCAAGCGGATCGACCGTTCGGCATGAGGCCGGTGGCCAGCACGGCATCACCGGACGTGTACCACATGTGATCGAAGAAGTTTATTGGAACTGCGTCGTTCATCGGCTCGGCCCCTTTAAGGCCACCGGCTGGAACTAGGCGGAGGTTCCAAACAAAGATTCGACCGATTTCGCCACTGTTGTCGATGTTGAATATCTCTTCGTTTGGCTTATAGCCGATCGTGTCGCCCGAACCAGCGTCAACGATCTCTTCACCCTTGATCCAGTCGCCTTTCGGTCGAGCTGAGACGGTCAGTGGCACAGTGTTAGAAACAACCGGGGGTTGTTCGGCAGTTTCGACCGAGGCGGTCGGTGTTAGCGAGTCTCCGTCGAAGAAGGCGCCGACTAAAGCCCGGGGGTGGATGGCGCCGTTCGAACCTTCAAATTCGCTATCGGTTACACACTCCAAATCCCGGCCTCCGTTTCCGGAGATCGAGCCACTGGCACAACCAGCGGGAACGCCGGTCGTAGTGGTTGGGTCGGCTAACCACGTCATTCCATCAGGCAACGACATCTTGACGGTGACGGCCGACCCGTTAGCCTCGTTAACGTTCCAGTCAATGCGGTACTGAACCTGGTCGTTGGTCCGAACCACATTGTTGTTCGGGCCTCCATCTTCGCCGGGGGTGTGGACCCCGTTGCCCGAGCCGTCATCCAGCGGGTCGGAGAAACTGGCGGTCCCATCGAAGTCGACCGACAGAATTATCTCGTTCTGCTGTTGACCTTGGGCCGGGAGCGCTATCATCGTCGCTGACAATGCGCATACCGCCAAACATGCGATGAATAACTTTCTTAGAAACTGAGATAGCACCGAAGTCCTCCGAAGAGTCAGGCAACGGCCGAAGTGGACCGTCATTTCACCGGTCGGCCCAGTACAGACCCTTGTTAGCTTGATCCTGGGAGCGTCAAGCCATTTGTGTGTGGCGGCCTACATTGGATCGGTCGTTCGAGCTATACCTGCTGAGGCCAGCGAACTACCAACCGAAATTGGTGAGCGACACCAGCAGCCCAACACTTAGGAACTAAGATCAGCGCATGACCCGGACTTTGCGTGGCTCTCTAGGCGGCCTGATCGTCCAGGGAGTAGCAGCTTTTGCGATTCTGCTGGCTGCCTTGCTTGTTGCCTTCATGTTCATCTTTCTCACGCCATACGATCCAATTAGCCCAGAGTTACAGCAACGCGACGACGATGCGGTCTTGGTGATCCGACTATTTGGGCTCGTCGTGATAGTTCTTGGAACGCTTGGCGCCATCTTTGCCTCGACCAGGTCTACCTTCCAACGACGACCAAGAACAAGTATCACCATGATGGCGGTTGCCGCGCTGGTGGTCTTGGCTGGCATATTCGAGATCTATAAAACCATCGGGATCTAGTTCTCGACTATGGCCGCCGACGCATTTCTGCCAGCGCTACGGCCGGTGGCTCCGCCTACGAGCCCGAGCATCGTGCGGTGATTCGGCCTGCTCCGCTCGAAGCAACGCTTCTTTGCGCTGTAGCTTTACCGGAACCCCAATTTGGTCCCCCGACGGAAGCAGGTCAGGGGTATACAACGCGACTTTCTGAGTCGATGAAACCCGGCCACCGTTAAGGTCGAGAGGCCGAGCGTTCGTACCCTTCTCCGGCTTTATCGCTCGGCCCTGTTTCCACTCAAGATCCCACCACCACTTCTTGATCGGATTGATTTCACCGTTGCCTACCCGGTCGTCAAGGCCGGCAATGGCCCGACGGGTGAACGGTAGCTTTATGGCCGACCACAGAACGGCCCGTTCAGCCAGAACACCTTCGATGTTAAACGGACAGGTTTTCATACACCGGCCACAAGCCGCCCCCTTCTGATTCCCAAGCCGATATTTGGTGCACTTTTCAACGTCGGGCTTCCATATTTCATACCCGTTGAACATCACCTTGTCGCCGAACGAAATGGCCGCGCACGGACACTCCCGAGCACACTTTGTGCACTTGTTGCAGAAATCCTGCAACCCAAAATCAATCGGGTGGTCTGCGGTCAGCGGCATGTCAGTGGTAACCACAACCGACTTGAACCGAGGTCCGACGAAAGGGTTGAGGACTAGTTCTCCGATGCGGCTTAGTTCACCTAAACCGGCATTCAAGACTAACGGGATATGGAGCACGTCAGAGTCTCGATTGGTTTGGCTTCGGGCCCGGTAGCCAAGCGATCGAATATGATCAGCGACAACTCCGGCGATCTGGGCTCCTCGCATGTACGCTCGCATCGATTGGGCGCCGCTGACCCAGTCGTCACCGCTAGCACCTTCCATGGTCTCGTAGCCTTGATCTAACAAGATCACGATGGCGTTTTTGTGATACGGGTCGATCTCGGTGCCGTCGCCGCGGTGGCTGTACCAGGCATAGTCTGGAGCGGCACAGATCCCGACCATGTCGCCACCGAGGTGATGGGCGAGGGCCTTGACCGCATCGGCGTTCTGGCTCGGGTCGAAGGTCGAGGGATGCTCCCTCTCAGCAACAAGGCCATCCTGGTACTCCACCATGGCGCCAATCTGTTCGACGTAGGATTGGGCTTGGGGAGTTTTGTAGGCAAAGACTTTGACGTCTTCTTTGAACTTCGGGCCCATGTCTCCGTTGGCGGCCCTCGGGAATCCACCAGCTCTCACCGGGACCCGCTTAATCTCATCTTCCAGAATGAGCGTTGTTGGCTTGTCGACCCGTTTGATCCGTTCCATCGGGTAGCGACCAAGCGAGAGCGGCCGATGGTCTCCGTTCAACCTTTTCAAGCCGGCCCTCGTTCCACCCCATCCGAACAGCCAGGCCAACCCTCGGGTAGAGCGTAGCGATCCCGCTACTGTTCGGCGTGCTAGCGGACCATCGGGCGTTACCTCCATCGAGGTCGACACCACCGCCAACGCGAATCCGCCGGAATGGTATGGAGCTCGGAGAGCACCTCGCCGTTGCTCAACTAGCCCGGCTTGGAGCGCAACTAGATCTATATCTAGATCGAAAGCAGTCGGCGTGTGAGCAGTCGCAGCGAACCCTAAGTTGCGGATAAAGGCTGCGGTGATCGTCGCAAGTTCGGCGGCTCGGAGGTCGGCGGTTTGTTGCCTAGTGCCATCAATCCACTCGTCACCCGGACGGGAAGTGTTTAGCGTTCGGGTATGAGCTACCAGGATGGCAACTGCAAATCCATGATCGCTTCGTGGTTCGGCGATCCAGGCTTCGACCGGCACTATTGCGCAACCCACCATGTCGGCGTCGAGAAAGTACAGGCCAGCTTTTAGATTGTCGGCTCGTTCCTGACCATCGTCTGGTATCGGCGCACGGGCGGCCACGTCGCCGGTCCGTTGTCGGTCATACATTTGGGCGTATTGGCCCAACGCATGACCAACGCTGAGCGAGCCTTCAGACCGTCGTTCCTTTGGCCGCTTCACACCTTCGGCAGAAACAGGCGTCGCCGGGTCAGGTAGTCTGGGCAACCTTTCAAGCGGGTACGGTCCGAGGTGAACTGGCCGTTTCCGGTTCGAGAACAAACGCATACTGTCGATCCCCCTCTCGTGCTGTGATCGAGAGTGTAAGCGCTACGTTTACGATTGGTGAAATAGTCAGACAGACACGTCTTCGGCAGAGCGATCAGTCGGATCCCACATTCCGGTTTGGGGCGATGCGACCACCCGAACCATTCCGATAAGCAACGCCAGGTTCAGGCTGACAAACAAGCTAGGGATCCGCAATAGCTTCCGCCAACCGCGGCTTGAACTCAACAGAAAACCGATTCCACTCATGAAGTAAAAGGCTAGTTGGGCTATCAAGGTAGCTTGATAAACACGATGGCCGACAAGACCGACATTTGTTCCCAGCGCTAGCAACAGTAGAACCGGGACCATCCATCGTAGAACCTTGTGGGAAGCAAACGTGAACGCTACCGCGCCTTGGAGTGGGTTGAGCAGCGGCCATAGTTCGCGCAAGCTTTGAATGTTTCCGGACCCAATTCGAACCCGTCGAGAAAACTCTCCGGCTGCGGTCGGCGCGCTTTCCTCATGGGCTTTCGCTGCCGGTTCGTAGATGAGCCGTCGGCCGTTCATGTGAACTCGCATCCCGATCAGAAAGTCGTCAACGATGGTGTCGGCCGGTATCGGCTTATAGGAATCTCGGCGGATAGCGTAGATCGCACCATTGAAACCAAGAAGGCCGCCTAGCGTTGCCTCGTTTCGCTTCAGAAAGTTCTCGAACTTCCAGTAGGCCCCGTCAGCGTTGCTTCCGTCGGAGTAGTCAATCAGCTCGAGCTGGCCACAAACACCGCCAACGCTCGGATCTTCGAAGTGTTCAACTAACTTTGCGATGGCATCGGCTGCGAACATTGTGTTGGCATCGCTGAAGACCAGAATGTCACCGGTCGCGACAACCGCGCTGTCGTTGAGAACTGAAGCCTTGCCTCGACGTTCGGGGAACTGCAGTAGCTTCACTCTGCCGTCAGGGTAGTTCTGGACGATAGATCCGGTTCCGTCTCGGTCGCCGTCGACTCCGATGAGTATTTCAAGGTTGTCGGCCGGATAGTCGCAAGCACAGGCATTAACCAACCGTTCTTCGATGACGGCTTCTTCTTTATGGGCAGCAATAATTAGCGACACCGTTGGTCGATATGGTCCATCATTCCTGGTTGACTGACTCTCGGTTAACTGACTCTCGGTTGACTGACTCTCGGTATCGGATAGAGATCGGTCACGACCAAACCTGGAAGCCAGCGTCCGCAACAAGATTGGGTAACCGACCCAGGTGTAGGCGATCCCGGCTACCGCTAGCCAGAAAATCACGGCCAAGAGAATCACTACGCCAACCGAATCGTCGGTTCATCATGATGAGGCAGCGCTGGCACATCAAGCATGGCCAAAATCGCTGGTGCTACTTGACGGACATCGATCTCAGATGCTGGCACGCTGGCATTTGGCGCGTTGGCAGCAATTATCGTTCCTAGTGGGTCATGGACCCCGGCCCGATGTTCAGAAACGGCGGCCCATTGAAGACCAACGGCGCTAACCGGGGCAGCGGTGCCGTCGATGGTGATTTGATCGCCGGCATCGTCAAGAAGATACGTGACTGTTACCGCTGTTCCTGATCGGTCGACCAAGAGCTGACATCGTTCGATTTCTATCTGTTCTAGTCGGTGCTGTTCGGCGGCTGCCGCGACATCATCGCTGAAGTTGAAGGTCAGGTGCGGAACCATTGACGACCGGATCTCAACTGACCTGGGCACCCCAAGAGCATCAGCGAAGCGGCGAGGGTCTTTTACAATCAGTGATCGGTCGCCGCCTTGGATTACTTCGCCACCACCAACCTGGCCCATCGAAGAGATAAGAATCAGGGAACGGTCATGACTAGTACACCAATGCAGCATTCGACCCAAGAACCGGTCCAGCGCTCGGAGGGCCGCTGGGATCTCGTCAGAGAATCGAGCAATCCACGCTGGCCCGTTCGGAGGTTCGGCCCAATCGTTCGGAAAGCTAGCGGGCCAGTATCGATGCATTGCGGCAGCCACATGGTTGGTAAAGAAAACGGCCAGGTCGGGATGCATCTGTTTCAGCTGTGCTTCGAAAGCGTCAGCTAGAAGCAAGAACTGAGCGGTCCGTAGTCGTTCTCTGGAAGCTCGCCCGCTAGCAACTTGGCTAGCCAACCTTCCCAATCGAGCTAACGTTGCCGGTCGTATTCCGCTTCCAGGAAGGGCTCGAAGACCATCCAAGTAATCGAGGATCGGGGCCGACGAGCTAACAGCCCGACCGTTTTCCTGGGTCATTCGGAGATTGAACTTCTGCAATCCAGAGAGAGAGTCGGGAAGCACATCGGCGTCATCGCTGAAAACGTCGGGAACAAAGAATCGGTAGCCGGGCTCGGTAAAGGTGGTGAGCGGTGACGAATGGAGCGGCCCGAACACCCCAACGCTTCGATGCTCAGCAACGGCTTGCCAGTACAGCGGGAAGTCGACCGGTTTCGGATCGCCGTACCAATACACCTGATGTTTGGCGAACGGCATGCCGGTTGAAAGGGTGGCCCAGCTCTGCGATGGATAAAGTCCGCGAGGAGGGTCATCGTGAATCGTGGTCGAACCGACCGCAGCGGTATTTAGAAGGTGAGCAATGGTTGATTTCGGATTGTCGGCAGCGAACCAATCAAGCAACCGAATGGGTATTTCGTTGATCTCGATAACAACTGCGCGCCGCATAGAAACTCAATCGGCACATGTTGGCAATCCGTTGAGTTTTGGGTGCCGTTCTCGACCACCGGTTACTCGGCATTAGTTAGCAACTAATTGCCTTAGGCCTTCCGGACTACGACGGGCTGCGTACCCGAGACGATTGACGGAGCGCGGTCCAGCGATCAAACGCGTTCCACCGACAGGTGCCGGTCAGTCACAGGACTAACAGTTGATGAACTAGCTGATAGCGTGAATCTGTCTCGGGCAACGGTCTGGAACCCGAAGATTCCCGCCATGGCTGTGGAGTCGACGGCGGCCACGCAAAGCAGCAAGTCTAGTTCAGTAGGTGAAACCTCAGTACCGGCTGTCAGTAGTAGTAACGGGCAAGGTGCTGCTGGAGAGGCTGCTACTGATGTTGATGTGGCTGGGTTGTCTGGGTCGGAGATATCTATTCAGGTGTTCGCTGTTCAGGGGTATGAGTCCCATAACAACAGCTAGCTGATAGAACAAACCGGCGACACCTTAGAAGCGGTTTGCCCCAAGCTTGTAAACGGGTTTGATCAATCGATCGGGTCCACCCCC
>CALAJV010000014.1 GCA_937922805.1 uncultured Acidimicrobiales bacterium
CCATCTCAGCATCCTGACGAGCAACCAACTCAGTCAACCGATCAGCAAAATCATCCCCATACACATCACCATCCAAAAACTCACCAAGCTCACCCTCATGAACCAACACCAAATCCGAAACCGGATCACCACCTAACCCACTACCGGACGAACCGGACGACTCTTCGACCCCGGCCGCTCGCTGTTGTGCTGACGACCCATCTATGACTGCTTCCTCACCGTCGGGAATCGCCACATTAAACGGGTCCGGCACATCACCAGAACCACTCTCCAAAACATCACCAGAACCACTTGGCGGAACATCGCCAGACTCACTTGCCGGAACATCACCAGACTCACTCGCTGGAACAGCGCCAGAACCACTCGCCAGAACATCACCAGACTCACTTGCTGGAACAGCGCCAGAACCAACAACCGGATCCCCTGGGCCACCAAACGCAACCAACTGATCGCCAAGCGCAACATCAGCTTCCACGTCCTGGCCCAGTTCGCCAAGCGCACCGACCTCACGAGCAGCATCGATCGGAGTACCAAACGGGTCGTAGGCAATATCGGGAACGCTTGTTGCGTCAGTAGTGTCATCGACTTCTACTCCGGAGGCAGTGGTGTCGCCAGCGTTGGTCGGCCCGTACGAGACAACGCCCGGGTTGACGGTGTCGGGGTTATCTAACCCTGAAAACAACGCGTCGGGTGCTCCAGACGTGTTGGCTAAGCCTAGTGGCGTATCCTCTTCTACTTCTTCTAGTTCAGAACCGAAGGTCACTGATACGGACCCGTCATCAAGATCGGTATCGTCGCTTATCTGGGATTCTCCTAGTGCCAGCGCCTCATCGAATTGCCGTTCTTCAAGATCCATCGCTCGGTTGGCCAAAGCATCGTGTTCAACCTGATGTTGCGAAGCAAGCGCGGCCATTTGATCAGGAGTTGCTGATGGTTGGGCTTGCAAAGCAGCCATTTCTTCAGTCTGGCGGGCATTAATGGCATCTTGTTCAGCGTAGACAGCTGCTTGTTCCTGGTCGTGGATTGTGTGAAGCGTCGAGATCTGGGCGTTACGCTCAGCCTGCGCATTGTCAAACTCCACCGGTTCGCTAGCAGGGATCTCGTCGTCAACTTCGACAAAACTGGCGGGAATTTCTACTACGGTCAGGTGGTCGTCCAGCCCGGGAATGTCGATAGTTGCTAGCTCAGAAGGTTCAACGTTGGCGTCACGACTTCGTTGTTCTTCATCCGCAGCCCGCTGGTTCGACGCATCAGCGTCAACCTGCGAATCGAACATGTTTCCGAAATCGTCGGAGAACGTATTCGACTCGAAAGGGTCGGTTGGCGTAGTCGCGAGCTCAGCCTCAAAATCGGCTAGATCGACACGAGTATCGCTACCGGTGTCATCAACGTCTGCAGTTTCAGTATCGGTAGTTGAAGTGTTGTTTGCGATAGGTTGGCTGGAATCGGTGACTAGGTCACCGAACGGGTCATACGTTACAAGTCCGGCCTGAGAATCGCCTTCAGTCACGCTGCTGGAATTGTTCTGATCAACGCTGCGATCGAACGGGTCGTCGTTTTGGGTATTGGAGTCCGGGATTGGTGTGTTGGTATCGGCTGGCGCACCAAACACTGCGTCGAAGTTGTCGGACAAACCGTTCGCTTCGAAATAGTCAACTGAAGAACCACCAGCAACCTCGGCTACAGAGTCCTCGGCCGGACTCGCTGCGGCTTGATACCCACCGCCAAAAGAGTCAGAGGTGTTAGAGATTGTCGGACCTGGCCCGCCAAACGCATCCAGCGACTCGTAAGAAGTAGCGGTAGCAGCGGCGGCCGCGGCTTGTTCAGCTCGCTCATCTCCACCCGACTTCTCACCACCGAATCCAGAACTACGCTCAGGCTCAGGCTCAGCGTTGTTGCCAGCGGTATCGATATTGTCGCCTTCGTAGCCAGCGTCGGCGCTGGCTGGGCTGACGCCTCCGATTGACAGCCCGGTGATGCTCATCGCAGCCGCGGTCGCCAAAAGTAGTTTCCGACCTTTACGGACCCACGTCCCGCTGCCAACGATGCTCACATAACTTGAGTCGACCGGCCGTTCAACTACATTCTCGAATTCACCACTCGGCTTTGCATCGCCGATTCCTGGAAAACGCTCTTTACTCACGCTAGACCCACCATCTAAACACGGCCGGAGTCAAAACTTCGACCTATATTTCTAACTGACTTCTATATTTTCTAACTGACGTAACTCAATGCATGCCTTAGTTGCTCGACGCTTGATCAGCGCAGGCTGCCTTAGGATTGCTCGTGTAATAGCGAACCGTAGTTTGCAAAACACTTTGGAAATCGTAGGTGTTTCGGGCACCGCTAAGGTCTCTGGCTAATCGAGTATTAGCGGCGGTTACTTCGGAGTTCGTGCATCCCTGCAGAAACGAAGCAACAATTTGGAGGCCCTGCGTTGCCATGTAGTTACTGACGACGTTGGCCCGCCTGTCGTTGTCATAGCTGTTGGATACGTACAGGAAGAGCAAGTTCCCAAACTGGGTCACTCCGGCAGAAGGCGCCGCACCATCGGCGGTCAAGGCCGAGACAAACTGAGTCCTCGAGTACTGACCGGCCAGTCTAGACAAGTACTTCTCAAGCTCAAGTTCTAGATTCTCAACCGATTTGCTGTTCTGAACAACCTTTAGAACTTCGTAACTTACCTTTTGGAACAGCGCCTCTCGACCGCCCTCAGCGGTAACGAACCGTTGTCCGGCTGATGCCTCGATCTTTGGCAAAACGTTACGGAAGAAGAAATTCTGAAGGTCCGATGCCTCAGCGCCGGCTAATCCAGAGGCATAGCCGGCAAGAACCAACAAGGCTTTCCCTACCTCGGCCCATTGTGGGCTCAGATGCTCTCCGATTCGTGCGTTGACGCTACCGGCTACATCTTCGCCGATGTAGTTCAAGGCATACGCCTCGGCGGCGTCTCCCAGAACGTTCCACTTTCCTGGATTTTTGAGAGCGGCGGTCAGTATTTCTTCTACAAGTCCCCCGACGAATTCTGACACATTCTCTAGCGCTGCTAGCTTGGCGCCGAGCCCATTCAGTTGATGACCAACGAAGTTGGCGAACAGCCTCTCACCTAACGTGCCTCCACCTTCGCTGAAGAGATTTGATTCCATTACCGACAGCGCTATCCGTTGACCGGTAGTAAGTGTTCCCAGGCTTTTGAAGTGTCCGATTCCACCGGTTATTCCACCGGTCAAAGCCCCTTCCAGAGCTTCTTTGACGTCGCCGGTGGCGATGAACGTGGCTGCGCCGCTCGAAGTGGCACCGATAATGACTTTGGAACCGAGGCTCAAAGTAGGTGCTGCCACACTGGATGCTCCGGCAGCTCCCGCCGTTCCACTTGCGACACTTGGGGTTGCTAGGGCGGCGCCCATACTCGCACCGATAAGCGCGGCTGCGGCGATAGCCAGCACACCCCGCAAATAGCCCGTGTATCGAGACCTAATAGATTTGCTGGCCATTACGAACACTTCTAGGTAAGGGCGGGCCAGATCCCAGACCGCTGGTTCGATGCCATAGGCCCGAGCTCGCTCATGCTCAGTCGAGCTGTTGAAGAGCTCTGAGAAAGGCGTCGGCGTATGAACATACTCCGGCCCCTCCTCGTCGTTAACGAAGCCGACGACTCTCTTTATCGGATAATAACCCTCCGTGATTGTCTGATACACCTCGCGAATCGTTTCGTTGTTGTTCTCGCCTATGAGGCCCTTAGCTACATGCTTTGAATAGGCTTTTAGTGAGTTGGTCTCGCCAGACCCTGGCTCTCGGTCGCCGATCCGGTTCAACAAGGTTTTCAAATTCTGAGCGTGAGCAACGACGTATTCGCTCCGTACCTCTTCGGAATTCTTGAAGGCCAAAATATTCAAGAACGGCGACTCAAGGCCATACTCCGGCAACTGAACGCCAACGTTGACCCCTCGAAGCGGCGTCGCTATTCGACTTAGCAACGTATCGGCTAGCAAAACAGAGGTCTGCCCGGCCAACTCAGCATCGGTCAACCCGAAGCCGGTTCCGCCAAGAGCTCGCAATTCGTTGTTGAAATCAATGACAACTTGACGCAACTGAGCGGTTTCTTGTTCCCGTAGCGAGTAGACGATCTGCAACTTCGACGCCAATCGCTCGACATCGGTTCCCGTGGTACCAAGCAGTTCCGCGAGGGCATCGACATACAATGCCGGGATTTCCACGCTGCTCGCTGGCAAATTACTGTCGGCAGGGTCGACTTCTCCGTCGGCACTCGCCGGTCCGTCACCTTGATCCGTGACTGCAATCAGCGAGGAAGGAGCGATAAGTACGACGGGCGACTCTTCACCTCGGATCTGTACGCCATCGCGAGTGGTAATCGCCACCACTGAATAAGCGACATCAACATCGTCTTGCAGGAACCGGGTCGAAGTGTCGGTGAATGTGCGCCCTGGATACGTTAGGCCTACGTCGAACGTCGGTTCTTCGACCAGCATCGGCCGGCCATCAGTGCCCTGGAGAAATACTCCGTTTCGTTTGATCTGGTAGCCGTCAATGTAGCCCTGTTCCCAACCCGGAGGAGCGTTCCAGTTCAACTGGATACCTCCGTTTTCGACCTGACTGGCGGAAACGCCAGTCACCATGTCTGCGGTGATCGACGTTGGCACTGGCACGACGGGCTGCGACTGCACAGAGAGATTTGGGCCAAACGTTCGAGGAGTTGATACGGAGTCTGCGCTGTCAAAGAACGGAGTGATCGTGTAGGTGTAGCTCTTCCCGGCTTCTACGTCAGCGTCGTAAAAGAACGGAATAGGAACGAGGCCTTGGTCAACGCCATCGCGATCAACCCGATAGCCCGACGGGTTCGGACCTTCATTGGCCGGAGCCCAAACGACGACAAGCTCAAGCCGGAATTCCGTTTGTGCCACGCCAAGGTTTAGGACCGGACGGGCTGCACCGCCGGGATAAATCTCGTTGCTGGTTTCAGCGGCGACAATTTCCACTTCCTGATCTGAGCCGAATGAGTTCAAGTGACCTTGAGCTGGATCAAAGAAAAATCCAACAGTGACGGGCGCTCCGTTGACTGGCCGAGCGCCAGAGTTGTCGGCTGCGTATACCGTATACCGGTGGTTCTGACCGGACACGAAGCCGAGATCTAGGTACGTGTTGACGGCTCCGGGGCTGACCGATGCTAGGTAAACGTCGTCACGCAATACGTCGTAGCGGGTTGGCGAACCATACAACGGAGCGTCCCATTCGACTAAGCCTGCTCCTACCGAGGTGGCACCGGCTCCCTGGCGAACGCTGTGTGAGACTCGAAGGTTCTGGACGATGCCAAGCCCAGTTGGGCTGGCAGAGCCCTCAGCTATTGGAGGCCCTCGGACAACGTTGCACCAGCGACCACCCTGGCGACCCTGCTCGAACCCGGCTTCGACCCAAGCAGCTACTGTGCATGGCTCGTCAGTCGCTGGCGAAAAGTTCAGTACAAGGCAGGCCATTGCATGCTCACTTGCCTGTTCGTCGCCTTCGATCACGGTTCCACCACCAGCCAGCGTTGCTTTACATAGTGGCAGGTCGCTATTGGCCGGAAGTTGAACAACGACAACGTCGCTGTCTACTCCGTCAACGACGGCCGCCTCCGTCGAAGGGTCTTCGACATCGCTAGCAGCGGCCGGGACAGGGGTCGTCATTGCTACGGCAGTATCACCGGTGCCGCGGACAACCTCGCACATTTGTCCGCCGACTTCACCGTGGGTAAAGCCAGCCTTTTCCCACGACTCGATGCTGCAAGCGGGTAGCCCGCCGATTTCAACAATTGGCTCCGCCTTGCACGACATGTTGTTTTCCCAACCGAATCCGCCGTTGTCGTTGGCGAGGCAGAACGGATGATCACCAGGGCCTGCGATTGGGGCTATAAGTTCTCCGCCGCCAGAATCAGAACCTCCGCTATTCGAAATGCCCTCAGCTTCCTTAGCCCGACATGACCTTGCGTTTTCCCAACCGAACGCCCCAACGACGTCTGCCACACAGATCGGGTGCTCGGCCGTTGCAGTAGGCGGAGTTGCGAGAGCCGGGTCGACTCCCGCAACTTCCTCAACCGAATTTCCAACAACCAAATCAACCAGAGCGTCGGCTGGGTCCACCGCAACATCAGCCGGCTCGACCGGAGAGTCGGCTACCTCGATTGGCACCTCGACCAGATCGGTACCTGCCTCGACCGGAGTGTCGGCTACCTCGATTGGCACCTCGACCAGATCGGTAGCTGCCTCGACCGGCACAACCGGTTCATCAACCGAAGCATCAATCACCTCGACCGGCACAACCGGTTCATCAACGGAATCAACAGAAGCCTGTTCGGCTTCTATCGAATTGTCCGAAGGTGCTTCAGCGGGAATTTCTCGTTCTACTACCCGACAAGATTCGCCGTTTTCCCATCCGAACCCGTCGCCATCAGGATCAGAGCCAGCTATTTGGCATTCCTGTTCAACTGCGCTGACCAGCGAATCATCTTGACAAAGGTCCAGATCGCTAACCAAGAAACCGCCGTTGAGGCTCGTGATCAGATCGCTTAGCAACTGGGCCACGTTGAACCCGATTGAACCCTGATTTGAGCTAAAACCGAGGTGGATATTTTGAGCCAACTGCCCGCTAACCGCGCCCAGCTGCTCACCGCAATCGGCCAACGGCTCCAACTGGCCGTCAACTCGCCACATAACCGAATCAATTCGGTCCCGAGCTCCGTCCGAAACGACCGCTGCTTCGATCACCAAGCCGGTTGCGTCGATTAAAGGCTCGAAAATCGCAAACCTGGCCTCGCCTAAACGGGCCAATACCTGTTCTTCGAACGCCGCAACCTGGCGTTCACGTTCAGAAACGTTGGGTTCAGCCTCCACGTCGGCAACAACTACTTCTGGCTCGGGGGCCTCGATTGGCTGTTCAACTTGATGATCAGCCTGCTCAACTTGGTCATCACTAGCCCCGCTGGTTGGAGCCGTCACTCGACACGACGCGCCGTTCTCCCAGCCGAAACCATCACCGTCCGGATCGGATCCGGCATCCTGACAATCAGGTGTTCCCGCACTACTCGGCCGCTCTTGCCCTGGAGCTTCACCCGAATTGTTCTCCCCCACATTCGAAGAATCGGTAGTCGACTCGATGGCTGGATCGGCGACCACTTCATTGGAAACTTGGTCGCTTGCATCGCCGACCTGGCAAGTTTCGCCATTCTCCCAACCCCAACCATCTCCATCAGGGTCGGAGCTAGCAGAGACACACGCAACCGCTGCGTCTGTCGGCGTATGGTCGACCGCGACCAGAACAGCCGACGTCACCAACAACACAGAAAACACCGAAATCGCCCGAAGCATGCCCGGACGGTAGGTACCCGCCGACCACAGCCGATCTAGACCCAAATTCCGGGCCCGGCCCGCACCCATACAACTAGGCGAAAAACGCATCGATTATTCATTCTCCCCTGGCGACATATGTTGTCACCGCACAAAGACCCACCTAGAACGACCAATCTCGTCGCTGTCGCTTAACCAGATACACGACATTTTCACCACTTTCGATACCGATTTGGGCGAAATTTTTGATGTTGCCCGCCCCAACCAATCCCGATCACAGATCCCGATACAGAAACCAATCACAGGCACAGAACGGGGTGCTATTGAATTCAAACATCCCGACCGTGAGCGGGCTTGGTCTGCAACCCAGCTACAGACCAGCGTTCCATTCCTCGGCGAGCGCAAATACGTACCGCTCGACGCTTCGGTCGACCGTGTCCATCGTCCCACCACTCATTCGAACGGCGGCAACGATATCCAAAATTGTTTGGCCGACGTTGGCGTACAACTCTTCTGGTGATCCGTACCGCTCGATGAAGGCACCACCGTGAGTGAACTCCAGCTTGGGAATCACTTGGTCGAAGAAGAACCGCTTGGCCGTTGCTTCGCCCCCGTCAGACGAGGCCACGACTCGGGCGAACCCGGCGAGTGTTTGTCCGAGCTCTACCCACTGACGGCTGAGTCCGTCGCCGCTAAATCCTGATAGCTCGCTTCCGATGATCTGAACGAGGAAAGCGTCGGTATCAACCAAGATCTTTTCCCAGTCGCCGCCGTTGGCCACGGCCGATATTCGAATCACTTCTAGAAGCCGAAGGGCGAACGGTGATGCATTTTCGATAGCGATTATCCGGGCGCCAAGCCCTTCAAGATATTGTCCGTCAAACACGTCAGAAAGACTCTGTTCAAACGATTCGTTCCCGTCTAAATGTCGTGACAATAGAAGAGCCTTGACAATCGCTCGCCCCGCTGGCAGCCCCTCAATGCCGGACAAGAATCTGAGGCCGCTGGCGGCGCCACCACTAATTCCGCCCAGGAACGCTGCCTCCCAATCACCTTCGGTTATGAACAGCGTCGATGCGGTGCCGCCCACCGCACCGCCGACAATGGCGTATGCAGCCGTACCTTCGGCCAAGCCCAGCGCCCCGGCTACAGCCGGACCGAACTGCGTAGCTAGAACAACGGCAAATCCGAGCTTGACTAGGTTGAATAGGTGGCCTCGGAATCTTCCCCACCCGTAGTTGTCGTCGCGAAAGTTCTCTACCCCGACGTAAAGTTCCAGGAACGGCCGCGCTAGGCCCCAGGTTCCAGGGTTAATGCCGTACGCCTGTGCTCGTTCGTCCTCCGACGATGCGTTGAATAGTCGGGAAAATGCGTTTGGCGCTGGCACATTACGCATCTCGCTGCCGATATCGCCAACATCAACCCGCTGGCGAGTGGTCGGTGTATAGCCGTCGACGATATTGCGGTACATCGCTCGCATCTCGACCGCCCGCGTGCCGGTTGCATCCAGCAACAGTCGAGCCACATTTAGCGCTGCGTACTCGATTTCTTTCACTTGGCCTTTCGGCGGCCTCGACCCTTGGGTGATTCGTTCCAGCTCGGCCCGACGGTCGTGCAGCATTGTCATGTGCTGAACCATCATGTCGGTTTTTTCTTGAATCGATTCGCCGTTTGAACGAAGGGTGTTGAGGAACGGCGATGACATTCCGTAGCCTTCGATCAGTACGCCAACGTTGGTTCCTTGATTGGCGGCAGAGATTCTACGCAAAAGCTCATCAGCAGCTTCAGCCGCTGGAAGCTGGGCTAGTTCTTCATCGGTGAATCCAAGCGCCGCACCGGGCGAAGATCGAACGCCTCGGTTGAAGGTATAGACCAGATGGTCTTGAAACTCAGCTGTGCCCCTTAGGGTGTGCAGCAAATACAGTTGAGATCCGAGTCGTTCAGCGTCAACTCCTGATACGCCCAAAGCAGACGTGACCGCATCGATGAATCGCTGTGGTATCTCTTGAACGGTCGCTCCTGGGGTGGCCGTGACCGGTTCTTGCAGCTCCAGCCCAGTGCCGGTATCTGTCGTCTGACCAACCGGATCGGTTTCAATTGGTGAGATAACCAGCAGCGGAGAAGCCTCGCCGTACACCCGCTCACCAGACCGGGTGGTAACGGGGATTATGGAGTATCCGTATGTTTCGCCTGCTTCGGTCATCGTGTCGAGATATGACCGCTGTTGGTATGGCAATTCTCCAGCAGCGGCAAAGTCCGGCTCATTGATCGTAGAAATCATCGTGCCGTTCCGGCTAATCACGTATTCGTCAATTAGGCCTTGGGCCCAGCCAACTGGGGCGTTCCAGCTGATCTCGACTTGGGTTGTCCCTGGCCGTTGTTCAACTGTTACGCCCGACACCGCACTCGACGTAATCGACTCGGGTACCGGCAGGATCGGCTCCGACTGCGTCGACAATCCAAGACCGTCGACTCGCGTCGCGCTGCCGTCGGCAGCGGTAGCCAAGATAAACGGCGAGACTGTATAGGTGTAGTGTTTGCCCACTTCAACGTTGTTGTCGTAGTAATACGGGATATCTACTAGCGCCACTACTCGGTCATCGCGAATTATTTGATAGCCGGTTGGGGCTGGCCCATCAGTGGGAACATCCCACGCCGCTACTAGTTCAACCTCAAACTCCGTTTGACTGATCCGAAGGTTCCGAATCGGCCGCAACGTGCGATCGTCAAACCCGTCGTCTACATTTCGGGCCGCTTCCCGGTCAGCGTCTTGGTTGGGGCCAAACTCGTTGAGATGGCCCTGGTCTGGATCGAAGAAGAAAGAGGTGGTCGTTGGAGCACCGTTGATAAGCGTTGCCCCTGAATCATCCACCGCTGAAACGGTGTAGTAGTGAGTTCGCCCCGACACAAAGCCGAGATCCAGATACGAGTTCACTGCTCCTGGTGTGACCGAAGCGATGAACTGTCCATCGCGAAGGACGTCATATCTGGTCGGTGAACCTCCCAATGGGGCATCCCACTCAACCAGGCCAGCACCCCAGGAGTAGATCGAGTAGCCCTGGCGAATAACGTGTTCGACCTTTAGATTCTGGACAACGCCAAGTCCGCTATCGGCCGCCGGAGGAGGGCCACGAACGACGTTGCACCAGCGTCCGCCCTGCCGACCCTGCTCAAACCCGGTTGCGACCCAAGATGCAACCGTACAAACCTGGCCTGTTTGCGGTGAGAAGTTCAAGACAAGACACACCATGCCTTGCTCGAACGACGTCTCATCGGCGGCGTTTTCGGTCGATCCGCTCAAGTCAACCGTACCCGAGCCCGAGCCACCGTTCGCACCGCTGTTGCTAGCGGCAGCGTGCATACAGAGAGGGAGGTCGCCCGGAACACCAACTTCTACAATCTGATCTCGAAGCTCTTCGGTTGATGTTGTCGCACCGGTTGGCTCCGGTTCCGGTAGCTGCAGATCGCCACTAACTATGGCCGACACCGCGTCGATACCTCTTCGTATCGGACCTCGATAGTTAGCCGGGCGAGTCACTACACACCACTGGTTGTTAATAAATCCATAGGGGAAACCTTTGTCATACCATTCGAGCACTGGGCACTGCAGGCTTGGTTCTTGCGCAAAGTCGCTGATCAAGGCCAGACAGGTCCGACCACCTTCAAAGCCGAGACCACCAGATCGGTCGCTGGCGCACACTGGCAAATCACCACGCGCCGCATCGGGTTCAAGTTCGGTACCGCTAGCGTCGGTCTCCGCCTCGCTACTCGTTGCGGCGCTGTCCTGAAGGTCGTTGTTCGTCGTTTCGGTGGCGGTAGTTTGCAGAGCCGTCGAGTCGAGGCTTTCTACCTCGACTTCATTGTCATCGAGACTTATTGGTGCAGAGTTGTCAGATTCGGGGGCTGCCTCCTGGGACGCTCCACTCAGCGTTTCCACATCACTAGGTTCGGGGACCGAAGCGACAGCGCACGAACTACCGCCAACCTTCCCGTAGACGAAACCAGCATCAATCCATTCTTCAACCGGACAAGTCGAGGTAACGGTCAGGGGCAAAGCGTCGGCCAGGCACGACATGTTTTGTTCCCAACCAAACCCTCCAGAACGATCACTCAGGCAGAAGGGATATTCGCCGACGTTAGCTATCGTCGCTTCGCCAGCAACACCTGAATCTGAGGCTGACTTTTCGCGGTTGCCACCAACGCCACTTGACGCAGTTACTTCCGCTCCCCCGTTGGCCACCGTTTCAACGATTGCCGGCACAGCGACATCAACCGACGGCTCAACCACATCAACCAACGGCTTAACCACATCAACCAACGGCTCAACAAGATCAACCAACGGCTCAGCCGAATCAACCGACGATTGAACTACATCAACCGAAACCTCAGCCGAATCAACCGACGGCTCAACAACATCAACCAACGGCTCAGCCGGATCAGGATCCTGATTAGGGTCGGCCTGGCTGGGTGGGTTGTCGAGGGTCGTGTTCGTTTCTTCTACCTCAACGTCTTGTTCGGCAGCGGTGCTCAGATCTGCGACCGAACCACGTTGATCTGACGTCGCCTGCCCACCGGCTGATTCTTCAGGTGCCAGATCAGCTGAGACATCGACGCCTGGAGTGACGACTCGACATGTTGCGTTGCTTTCCCAGCCGAATCCGTCGCCGTCGGGATCAATGGCGAGATCGGTGCAATTCGGATAGTCGGTCGCCGATTCGGCGGCACAAACATCTCGGTTGGCAGCAATCTTGCCGTCGCCGCCAAGTCCCGCTGTCGTTAGGTCGCCGACCATGTCAGCAACCGCCTCGCCGATTGAACTTGAATCCTTGTCGTAGCGTGCAACGAGTCGCTCGGCAAACAGCTCGCTAACGACAACAGCATGCTCATCGCAAACAGATATGTTTCTGAGCTGGCCTTCAAGTCGCCATAAGACAGAAGCGACTCGGGTGCTATCGCCGTTCGAGACAACCGCAGCGTCAACAACAAGGCCGACTGCATCGATCAGTGTTTCATAACGATCAAGCTCATCTTGGTCTAGCCGAACATCCAAGCGGTCGGTGAATTGTGTCGCTTGCCGTTGCCGTTCCGTCTCTGGCGACTCGACTAGCTGCGACTCTGGTGTCTGCTGGTCGGCCGATTGGGCTTCTGAAGGTTGGCCGTTTTCAACAGGCACACTTGGTTGTGCGTCTGGTTGGTCAGCCTGCTCACTGCCGGGAACCACACGGCAAGTCGTGTTGTTCTCCCAACCGAACCCATCACCATCAGGATCTAGACCGGCTGAGGAACAGTCAGGGGTACCCGAGATATTCGGCTTGTTCGACTCTCCCTCGGCTCCGCTTTCGGTTGTATCAACGCCTGGTTGAGCATTTGGTTCATTCGGGACGCTTTCGTTCGGAGCGGCTCCGTCGACGCTTCCAACTTGATCAGACGGTGCGCTGGCTGCAGTAGCGTTTGGTTGCTGAGCGTGCCCGTCGTCGATGACCTTACATGTCACCCCGTCTTCCCATCCCCATCCATCACCGTCAGGATCAGACGCTGAAGATCGGCACTCTATTGCTGCTTCCGATGGCGACGTCTCGACTGTGACTAGGACCGCCGACGTAACTAGAAACACGGCCAGCACGCTGACGACCCGAGCTAGGCCAACGTTGGCCACCAACGCTCGCGCCCGATTTGCGACCGATCTCTTGAGAACAGCAAAAAGTAGTTCAGCCGAACCCAAAGTCGCTGCACAGCGGTTCTTTTCCACCTAGTTCCCACCTATAGCCCACCGATGCGGCCCTCTAGCTGCCGCCTACTAACCAAGTGTATGCCCAACTTGTCGAATGAGCAATAATGCGATGGAGTCGCTTTTGCTATCTTTTACCAATACTCAAGCCTTACAGCGCAAGGCTCAGCCTTCGGCTGCAGCGTTCCACAACGCCTGCATTTGCGCGGCGTCAAGAGTTCCTGCGGACCGGGCAACGACTTGGTGATCAGCGTCAAGGTAGACGACAAATGGGAATCCGGCTGGCCCGACACTGTTGTATGCGGTCAGCTCAGAATCATCGCGAAGAACCTGGGGGGTAAATTCCTCGGAGTCAAGCCATACGTCCGGAGGAAAGTTCCCACGAGTGGAATCAACCGCGGTCGAGATGGCGTAAACATCGAGCGTCTCTGGTTTTTGACCGTCGTTGATAAGACCTTGCACAACCGGTACTTCAGCCTGGCAGTGAGGGCACCAGTGGGCGACGAAGTAAAGGGCTTTGGCCCGACCGTCCGGTTCAATCCGAATCTCGTCACCTTCAAAGTTCGTGCCAATAAGGGTGGGAGCGACCGTTCCGACAGCCGAATCGTTGCTGGCATCGGCGATCGGGCCGACGTCGGGCATCGCCGGAAGGGCCTCGCCGACAATTTCAACAGTAGCCGGCTGGACAAGATCGTTTTCATTCCCATCGCCGCGGGTGACAAAGAAGGCTACCGCCGCCAGAACGAGGACTGCCCCAAGAGCGAGCGCAACCAGTACTTTCTGATTGCCTTCAGAAGATGGAGCCTGACCACCACCGCCGGTTGCTGATCGTTGTTGTGATCGTTGTTGTGAGGCCATGAGCGCTTCCTTACTATCTCGTCCTTACTTACTATGACGGTACCTTGATTTAGTCGATCCGACGTCCGTGGTTGGCCTATCTGATTTTACGCAACTACGGCTCGGTCCGAGCACGAAGTGAAAATACTGCGATCGTTGCGAACCCTATTGCCGCCATGGTGGGAATGGTCATGAAGCCAAAGTGATTTAGCCATCGGGCGGCGCATGGAACGGCAGGATCACACAAACTTCCGACACCGCCTTGAGACTGTTCGTAGCGATGAAAGACAGCTATTCCTAGTCCAACCACAGAAACCAAGCCAACAACATTTGCCAACCAGCTAGAGGCCGCAATTCGACCGCTTGCAAACCGTTTGTCGATCACAGCTCCGATTAGAATCACCGCCAGTGGATACATCGCTGCCCGCTGAGCCCAGCACAAGCGACAAGGCTCGAAACCGGCACCCTCAGATAAGTACAACGAACCAAGGGCGGCCGTTGTGGCAACGGCTGCAATGAGTTCGAGACGTAGCGGCTCGACAAGGTTCAGGAAAAGGAAACGATCACCGATCAGCCTCGACCCTACGGCCAAGACCACGAGCGAACCAGACATAACCGCTAGCAGAGCGAGAAAAAGCGTTACTGCTCGAACGTCCACAACCGAACCATAGACCGAACGGCCTTGAATGAGACGGCACAAACTGCTCCCGGCACGAGGTTCCTGATCGATATCGATCAGCGGCTAACCTAGTCGTCGAATTCTAGAAGTTGGGACATGACCGAATTGATCACAAAGTCATCGAGCGCCGGAAACTGAGTGCTCCCATTCCGATCGATGCAAGCAACCGTGGAAGAAGATTGCCCTCGTGGCCCCAAGGACTGTTGCAAGTCAGATCCACTCTTCACTACGCGCCCAGCTACCGCAGTCAGCAAAGACACCTGATCGATGTCGATACCAAGGTGGCGGTTTTCTCTGAGGCCGTAAGCAAGTACGTGAGTCCGCACAGCACGTTGCAGCATGAGCGTATGTCTGCTATTTGTTCGCTGAAGCCGCTCGGCTAACTCAGAAACTCTCACATCAGAGTCATTCCGGAAACCCATCAACGCGCACTTGAGGAGCAAAGTCCGATAGTACGACCCGGTTCTACCTTCAAACAGGTTTCGATCGGCCGCCTGCTTCTCGATGGCGGCCATTAAGCTTCGCCTCTGGTCGACGTTGCCATCCGAATCAAGGATCGGTGCTAACGCCTGGTCCGTGGCGGTGACCTCTGTGTAAAACCGGGCTCTGCTGGCGGCTTCAGCCAGGACTTCCAAGCGAAACGAGTCGTGATTTTCCCAAAATCTCTTGTGAACAGAACTTCTATTGACGGTGAATCCTTGGGTTCGTTTGATCTGATCGAACACAGCCCGATAAGTAAGTGATGACAGTGTGAGTTCGATTCCCTGTTGGTTGATCAGATCAACCCCTGTTTGGACAAGAAGGCTACGAAGCTCTTCGCGGGTTCGCCTCTTCGAATCCGTTGATTGGAATACGCAATCCTGTCGCTCTCGCGACGGCTCAAATAGATCAGCCTTGTTAGCGGCTGGGACTGCGGGGCGACCGCCAGGAACACTTTGTTCGAACAAAGCCATCGTGACCGAATAGAAGACTAACCCAAGAATGGTCCACGGTTTTGCCTCCGTCGTGCCCGGGGAACGAAGGAGAAGAGCGTCGCCTCCGTATTCGTTACTTTTGCCTTCATCAAGCACAAAACCGCACATCACCCGAGCGGCCGTCGTGACGAACAGGTCCATAATTTTCGGCAGGGTCTCATTAATCTCAGCTTTTGGAGCCAGGTTGAGGCGATGGGCCATCTCCTGATAGCGAGCGGCCCAAAGCACTCGCTCGCCATTTGCTTGATGAATATTCAGTTCCTGAAATTGCTTGGTTGCTTCCGAATCGCCCGATCGTCTCGCCGCGGCGAAAAGTAGGACCATCTGAACCCCGCGCCACAATCCGGCCCTGGCCGACAAGTGGTTACCAAGTAGACGAAAGAACTCGCGGGTTCGCTCATCTGGATCTATGTTGCTTGGCAACGTATCGAAAATTGCCATGATTTGTTCGAGCGAATCAAGACGATGGGTAGCGTCCTGTCGGTAGAGTTCGGCAACCACGTCAAGCCGGAAATGCTCTTGGCTTGGCCAAATTCGCCCATGAACGGAACTCCCAGTCACCGTTATTCCATGCGTTCGCTTGAGCTCACGAAACACGTTGGCGTAAGACACGGTCTCAAGGTCAAAGCTCAGCCCAACGTCGTCGAGCAGCTCCAAACCCGCTTCGACGATCAAACTCTTCAGTTCTTCTGCGGCTGGTGAGAGTACGGCCACAATCCCTCGGCTCTATCCCAAAAATTGAAACTACGAAAACTCTAGTCGTTAACTACCAAGCAGTTAAACGGTTAAGCCATTTAGGTGGTTAAAGACTAACCGAACCATACTCCAGCTGCCAATAAATTGCATCCGAAGCGATCGTTTAACCAGCGAACTTTGATTCAGGTACGAACGAACCGGTCGATGGACATCGACCGGTTCGTTCGTCTTAACTATTCGCTTGCTGGTCGCCGACTACGTCGTGACCAGAAAAACTGGACTAGCCGATTTCATCGGGTGCTGGCGGAGACGGCAAGCGGGAAATTTCTGCCGCCTGTTCGGCCCCGATTGTGGCTAACCACTGTGCTGGGTCCTGCTCTTCACCTTCTGAGGAGTAGAACGACATCGGTTGATACTCGGGAGCTTTAGTTTCTAGCTCGCGGTGACGCATCAGACCAGTTCCAGCCGGAATCAGTTTTCCAATAATGATGTTCTCTTTGAGGCCGATCATATGATCGGATTTTCCTTCGATGGCAGCCTCGGTCAGGACTCGAGTCGTTTCCTGGAACGATGCGGCCGAGAGCCAGGAATCGGTTGCGAGTGAAGCCTTAGTGATGCCCATGATTTCCGGACGGCCCTCAGCTGGTCGCATACCTTCGGTAACGAGGCGCTTGTTTACATCAGCGAACTGCCACTGATCACATCGTTCGCCGGGCAAGAAATCCGAATCTCCTGGTTCTTGAATAGCGACACGACGAGTCATTTGTCGAACGATAAGTTCGACGTGCTTGTCGTGAATCGATACACCTTGATCTCGATAGACCTTCTGTACTTCTTCAACCAAATACTGCTGGGTCTCGCGGATGCCTCGGATCTCAAGGAGTTCCTTCGGATCTCGGGGCCCGTCAACAATGGAGTCGCCGGCAGATATCTCTTGGCCGTCAACTACTTCTAGTCGAGCTGCCAGTGGAACTGTGTAGTCATCTTCGGTTCCGTCTTCACCGACGACGGTGATAACTTTGCCCTTGCCTTCATCTTCGGCTATTCGAACTACACCAGAAATACGAGCTAGTGTTGCTTTGCCTTTCGGGCTTCGAGCTTCGAACAGCTCAACCACACGAGGTAGACCGCCAGCGATGTCGGCGCCACCGGCCACACCACCGGTGTGGAAGGTGCGCATGGTCAACTGGGTTCCAGGCTCACCGATTGACTGAGCGGCGATAACGCCAACCGCTTCGCCAACTTCGATGTCTTTACCGGTAGCCAACGACATTCCGTAGCTATCACCGGTGATACCAATTGGAGAATCATCGGTTAGCGGCGACAGGCATCGAACTCGATCTACTGTCGGGTCGTCTCGCAATGTTTCCATCTCTGGCTCGCGAACCATGGTGCCTCGTGGCATAACCGTGCCGTCTTCGAGGGTCACATCATCGGCCAAGACCCGGCTGTAGAGCTTGGTCTCCAGATAGGTTCGAACCATCCGAGCATCTGGATCACTAGCATCCGAAGGCTTGCCGGTGTTCTTGTTGTAGTAACCGTCAGGCTTAACATCTTCGATGAACAAGCCACGCACTGGCCTACCATCTTCGAACGGATCACGATCGTTAATGATTACTTCCTGGGCAACGTCAACTAGTCGACGGGTTAGATAGCCCGAGTCAGCGGTACGAAGCGCAGTGTCGACAAGGCCTTTACGAGCACCCGGAGTAGCAATGAAGTACTCCAACATCGAAAGACCTTCACGGAAGTTCGACTTAATCGGACGAGGGATAATGTCACCACGAGGGTTGGCGACCAACCCGCGCATACCAGCGATCTGACGCACCTGCATCATGTTGCCTCGAGCACCAGAGCCAACCATCATGTCGATCGGGTTGAACTGCTTCGACCGAAGTTCGATTTCCATTGCTTCTCGAACTTCGTCGGTAGCGGCGGTCCAGATCTCCACTTCCTTCTGGCGTCGCTCACCGTCGGTGATGATGCCTTTACGGAACTGTCCTTCGATCTTTTCCGCCTCGATCTCATGCATGTCAAGAATGCTCTTCTTGGAGTCTGGCGTCTTCACGTCGTTAACCGAGACGGTCAACCCAGACTTGGCGGCGAAGTGGAAAGCCAGGCTCTTGATTCGGTCAAGACTTGCCGCAACTTCGGCCTTCGGGTACTCACTCGCCAACTTATCTACGATTTCACCAATATCGCGTTTAGCGACTACGTGGTTTACGTAAGGGAAGTCGTCGGGCAACGCCTCGTTGAACAGCACTCGACCAGCCGTGGTCAGATGATATGTCGCGGCCGAACCGTTCTTAGGCTGATCCAACAGATCAGGGTGTCGGAACGTGATCGGAGCGTGGAGTTGAATATGGCCAGATTCGTAGGCCCGCTCAACCGAAGCAACGTCACGATAGGTCCCGCTGCCCGTTTCGGTGTCGACGGCCTCGGTCAGGTAGAACATACCGATGACCATGTCTTGGGTTGGGGTAACCAACGGCCGACCGTGCGCCGGAGACAATACGTTGTTGGCCGACAGCATCAACACTCGAGCTTCCGCTTGGGCTTCGGCTGAAAGCGGCAGGTGAACAGCCATCTGGTCGCCATCGAAGTCGGCATTAAACGCAGTGCAAACAAGCGGATGGATTTGGATGGCCTTACCTTCAACCAGAACCGGCTCAAACGCTTGAATACCAAGGCGGTGCAACGTTGGGGCTCGGTTCAACATGACCGGGTGCTCCTGAATCACATCTTCAAGAACCTCCCAAACCTGAGGCCGACGACGCTCAACCATTCGCTTAGCTGATTTGATGTTCTGCGCTAGTTCTTGATCGACGAGCCGCTTCATAACGAACGGCTTGAACAGCTCAAGAGCCATGATCTTCGGAATTCCGCACTGATGGAACTTTAGGTTCGGTCCGACCACGATGACCGAACGGCCAGAGTAGTCAACTCGCTTACCGAGAAGGTTCTGACGGAAACGACCCTGCTTGCCCTTCAACATGTCTGACAGAGACTTGAGGGGCCGAGAACCAGGTCCGGTTACTGGACGACCGCGCCGGCCGTTATCGAACAAAGCGTCCACTGCTTCTTGCAGCATTCGCTTTTCGTTGTTAACGATGATTTCCGGAGCACCAAGATCAAGGAGCCGCTTCAACCGGTTGTTGCGGTTGATGACTCGTCGATACAAGTCGTTCAAGTCGGAGGTGGCGAACCGGCCACCATCAAGCTGAACCATCGGACGAAGCTCTGGTGGAATCACCGGTACAACATCGAGGATCATAGCTCGAGGATCGTTTTGCTGAATGCCGTTCTCGTCGCGACGGTTAAAGGCAGCAACGATCTTCAGTCGCTTAATAGCCTTCTGTTTACGCTGAGCTGAAAGCGGCTTAACGCCCTCTTCCGGGTCAATTTGGGCCCGCAGCTTCACCTCTTCGTCGTCGAAGTCGATTCGATCGATGAGTTGAGCAATGGCGTCGGCGCCCATGCCGCCTTCGAAATAGTCGCCGAAACGATCGGCCATTTCGCGCCACAGCATCTCGTCTTCCAAGATCTTGCGACCGAACAAGTCCTTGAACTCGTCCCACGCTCGTTCCAGTACGTCGATTTCCATCTCGTACTGTTCACGAGTGATTGCTAGCTCTTTTTCAAATGAACGCTGACGGGCCCGGATTTCGGTGTCCTTAGCCTTGTCTTTTTCCATTTGCTTGATCTCTTTTTCGAGATCTTCATGTTGTTCGGCGAGGCGAAGCTCCATCTCTTTGTTGATGGTTTCTTTCTCGGCCAACACGTCGGCTTCGAGGTTCGGGAGATCTTTGTCGCGCTTCTCCTCATCGACCCAGGTCACGAGGTTGGCTGCGAAGTAGATAACCTTCTCAAGCTGTTTCGCTTTGAGTTCTTCTCGGGGCTCGGTGCCCATAAGAAGGTAGGCAAGCCACGATCGGGTGCCTCGAAGGTACCAAATGTGCACGCACGGCGCGGCCAGTTCGATGTGGCCCATTCGCTCTCGTCGCACCTTGGATCGAGTGACTTCTACCCCACAGCGCTCACAGATAATGCCCTTGAACCGAACTCGCTTGTACTTACCGCAAGCACACTCCCAGTCCTTAGTTGGACCGAAAATCTTCTCGCAGAACAGGCCGTCTTTTTCTGGCTTAAGCGTTCGATAATTGATGGTCTCAGGCTTTTTGACTTCGCCGTTTGACCACATTCTTATCGAGCCTGCTGTTGCCAGGCTTATGTTGAGCTGATCGAAATCGTTTACATCAAGCATCGTTTAGTCCTCTTTCGATCAGCGCGGCTGACCAGCAGCACGGGCAGCGTCATCTTCATCTGAGCCTCGTTCAGGTCGACTGAGGTCGATACCCAACTCTTCGGCCGTGCGGAACAACTCATCGTCGAGCTCCCGCATCTCAATTTCGTTTCCGTCTTCGGCAAGAACCTCTACGTTCAAGCAAAGTGCCTGCATTTCCTTGATGAGAACCTTGAAGCTCTCAGGAATGCCTGGTTCAGGAATATTCTCGCCCTTCACGATGGCTTCATAGACCTTAACTCGGCCAAGAACATCGTCGGACTTGATCGTCAACAACTCTTGCAGACAGTACGCAGCACCGTAGGCTTCGAGCGCCCATACTTCCATCTCACCAAAGCGCTGGCCACCGAACTGGGCCTTACCACCAAGTGGCTGCTGAGTGATCATCGAGTATGGACCAGTTGAACGAGCGTGAATTTTGTCGTCAACCAAGTGAGACAGCTTCAAGATGTACATGATGCCGACCATGATTGGATTGTCGAACGGCGTGCCAGTGCGACCGTCGTACAACGTGGCCTTACCGTCAGAACCGATGAGTCGAACGCCGTCGCGAGACTCTGGGTTCATGTTCTCAAAGATGGCTTGAATCGTCGGGTGTTTGCCCGCCAACTCTTGCTCATCCCATTTCGCTCCGTCGAATACTGGTGTTGCCACCAGGGTTGAAGGAGTCGTGAACGGTCGGGTTTTGGTTTCGGTGCCACGCAATGGCGGCTCGCCGACGGACTCGCCTTCAACGTTCCAACCCCAACGAGCGGCATAGCCAAGGTGGGATTCGAGAACCTGACCGATGTTCATACGAGACGGAACACCAAGCGGATTCAAGATGATGTCTACCGGCGTGCCGTCCTCTAGGTACGGCATGTCTTCAACTGGCATGATCCGTGAGATCACACCCTTGTTTCCGTGGCGGCCAGCGAGCTTGTCGCCAACGCTGATCTTTCGCTTCTGAGCCACATAGACCCGAACCAGTTGGTTCACGCCAGGTGGTAGCTCATGGCTCTCGTCTCGATTGAAGACTTTAACGTCGATGACCTTGCCGGTCTCGCCGTGTGGAACCTTGAGCGAGGTGTCTCGAACTTCTCGGGCTTTTTCACCAAAGATCGCTCGGAGTAGTCGCTCTTCTGGGGTCAGTTCGGTTTCACCCTTAGGGGTGACCTTTCCGACCAACACATCGCCAGGACCAACATCGGCACCGACTCGTACAATTCCTCGCTCATCAAGGTCACCCAAGATGTCTTCAGAAAGGTTCGGAATATCTCGGGTGATTTCTTCCGGTCCGAGTTTGGTATCCCGAGCGTCAATCTCGTGCTCTTTAATATGGATCGACGTCAACACGTCGTCACGAGCTAGTCGTTCCGACAGGATGATGGCATCCTCAAAGTTGTAGCCTTCCCATGGCATGAAGGCCACGACAAGGTTCTTGCCTAACGCAAGCTCACCGTTGTCGGTCGAAGGACCGTCGGCCAAAAGGTCACCGGTCTTGATGATGTCGCCAGCGGCAACCCGAGGCTTTTGATTTATGCAGGTGTCTTGGTTCGAACGATCGAACTTGAGAAGCCGGTGAACCTTGCGGCCCGACTCTTTATATTCAACTACCAGCTTTTGGCCGTCGGCTTCAGAGACGACACCGTCTTCTTCAGCAATGAGGGTGTCGGCGGCATCAGATGCTGCTCGACGCTCAATACCAGTTCCGATGTAGGGAGCTTCAGCGGTCAACAACGGCACGGCTTGGCGCTGCATGTTGGCGCCCATGAGCGCCCGGTTAGCGTCATCGTGCTCGAGGAACGGAATCAGTCCGGTGCCGATCGATACGATCTGCTTCGGTGAGACGTCCATCATTTGAACTTCGTCGGATGGAACCTGCGATATCTCGGTGGTAGCACCGAAGAAAACGTCTCGTTCCAGCTGCAGTTTCAAATCCCGCAGCGACGCCGCTTGCGGTGAACGTCGAGCGAGAACTCGGTCGCTAACAAACGTAAGGTCGTCGTTGAGTTTCGAGTTGGCCTGGGCAACAACGTATTCCTCTTCCTCATCCGCGGTGAGGAAGACGATCTCATCGGTGACCTTGCTGTTAACCACCTTGCGGTAAGGGGTTTCAAGGAAGCCAAAATCGTTGACTCGGGCGTAGCTAGACAGGTAGCCGATCAGTCCGATGTTTGGGCCTTCGGGAGTTTCGATCGGACACATGCGACCGTAGTGGCTGAAGTGAACGTCTCTGACTTCGAAACCAGCACGCTCTCGGGACAGACCGCCCGGACCTAACGCTGAAAGTCGGCGACGGTGGGTAAGCCCCGACAGCGGGTTCACCTGGTCCATGAACTGACTGAGCTGCGAAGTTCCGAAGAACTCCTTAATAGAGGCAACAACCGGTCGGATATTGATCAGCGTTTGAGGCGTAATCGCTTCAACGTCTTGGGTGGTCATGCGCTCACGCACAACTCGCTCCATCCGGGACAGGCCAATACGAACCTGGTTCTGGATGAGCTCGCCTACAGAGCGAACTCGACGGTTAGCAAAGTGGTCCTGGTCATCGAGGCGGTAGCCAGGCTCAGCCACCATCAGGTGCAAGAGGTAGGTCGCAGCAGCCAAAACTTCACAGCGGGCCAAGACTGGTTGATCAATCTCAGGCTTATCGAGGTCGAGCATTGGGAAAAGCTTTTCCAGCTTCTCGATCTCAGGACCGAGCTTACGGTTCAGCTTGTATCGACCTACTCGAGACAGGTCATAACGACGGTTCTCGAAGAAGGCATTGCGCAGGTAAGTGCGGGCCGCTTCAAGTGTCGGAGGTTCGCCGGGGCGAGCTCGCTTGTAAATCTCGACTAGGGCTTCATCCTGGGTGGGAGCGATTTCTCGATCCTTCTCCCACTGACCTTCGAGGAACTCGAAGTGCCGGACAAACGCTTCAAGGAAGCCCGGAGCGTGCTCTTCGTCGTAGCCGAGGGCTCGCAGCATGGTAAATACCGAAAGGCGACGCTTTCGGGCCACACGAACACCAGCTGTTGGATCCTTACCTGGTTTTTGTTCAACGTCGAACTCGATCCACTCACCCCGGTATGGGTGAACTGTTCCGGTCACCATCTGGTGCTTGGCCAAGTTACGCAAACGGAACCGCTCACCAGGCTGGAAGATAACGCCAGGCGAACGAACCAGCTGAGAAACCACGACACGCTCGGTGCCGTTGATCACGAAGGTTCCCTTGTCGGTCATCATGGGGAAGTCACCCATGAACACCGTCTGCTCTTTGATCTCGCCAGTTGTGGCGTTGATGAAGCGAGCTCGAACGAAAATCGGTGCAGAGAAGGTCATGTCCTTCTCTTTGCACTCTTCAACCGAGAACTTTGGATACGGCTTCAGATCCTCGTCATGAGGGTCGAATTCGAGTTCGAGCTGAAGTGTTTCGGTAAAGTCCTTAATTGGACTAATATCTCGAAACGCATCGGCTAAACCATTTTCAAGGAACCAACGGAATGAATCCCGTTGGACCGCTATTAGGTCCGGTAACGCTAAGGTCTCTTCGAGATTACCGAAGGAATAGCGGTCGCGGACAACAGTACGTGCAGGCAAGGGGCACCACCAGGAGATCGATCACGAGCTACGGAATCGTGCTGTGACGCGGTGAACCGGTAACCGAAAAAATCTCGGCATTGATGGTACAGGCGAGCAAGCACGGCCTAACAATGTTACCTGCAAGCAAGGCCGCACCAACCGATTTTGGCCATGTAATATACGAGTTTCAGAGTTGAAGGTCAAGGTTCTTGTTGAAAGAGCCAGACTTTTCAGCCGAAACCTCAGTATCCAAGCGGATTTGGTACCGAAAAAGATCTCTGAGCAATCGTTCCTGCCAACCAAATTTTCTTGACCAAACCCTTGCTTTTTCGACGCAAACCGTCGGGACTAGAAACCAAAAGGGCCTCGAGACATAATCCCGAGACCCTTTTGGTCTAAATCCTTATGTTGATTCCAGCCAGCAAAGCGATTCGACGACATAGTTGTCGATCAAACGCCTTGCGGTTGAACAATCAATTTTTAACCAAGATGATTACTTGAGGTCGACGCCGCCGCCAGCCTCTTCGATCTTGGTCTTTGCTGCCTCAGCGTCTTCTTTGCTGGCGCCTTCAACAACGCTTACTGGAGCGCCCTCGACCATGTCCTTGGCTTCTTTCAAGCCGAGGCCGGTGAGCTCGCGTACTGCCTTGATGACGGCAATCTTCTTGTCGCCAGCAGAGGTTAGGACTACGTCGAACTCGGTTTGCTCTTCACCGCCACCGCCGCCGTCACCGGCAGCTGGGGCCATAGCGACAGCCGCTGGGGCTGCTGCGGTTACGTCGAACTTCTCTTCGAAGTCCTTAACTAGCTCTGATAGTTCCAACACGCTCAGGTTGGAGATTGCTTCTAGGATTTCTTCTTTTGACATTGTCAGTCCTCGTCTTTCGCTTCGTCTTCAGTGACGGCGTCACTGGCTTCGTTCTCAGCATCTGGCTCTTCAGGCGCAGCTTCTCCGCTGGCCGCAGGAGCTTCGTCGCTGCTTGATTCTTCTACCGCAGGAGCTTCGTCGCTGCTTGATTCTTCAGTTTCAGGCGCGGCGTCACTGGCCTCAGCGGCCGGTGCGTCGTCAGTAGTTGCTGGCGCATCAGCTGGCGCCCCAGGGGCACCACCTTGATCGGCCAGAGCCTGCAGTCCGTATGCCATGTTGCGAGGCAATGCTTGCATTGCGCTTGCGAACTTCTGCATTGGAGCTTGCATGAGTCCAGCCAACTTAGCTAGCAGAACCTCTCGTGGTTCTACGTCAGCAAGTGCCTTTACGCCGTCGGCGTCGATGGCTTCGCCTTCGAAAAGGCCTCCCTTAATCACTAGGTCTGGGTTCGCCTTAGCAAAGTCTCGAAGGACTTTGGCTACGGTTACCAAATCGCCAGGTGTTCCGTCGGGAGTATCTTCGGTAAATGCCAACGCTGTTGGCCCGATTAACGTCTCGGTATCAAGGTTGACACCAGCGTCATCAACGGCTCGGCGGACCAAGGTGTTCTTATACACCTTGTACTTTCCGCCCAACGGGCGGAGCTGCCCGCGTAACTCAGCCAGCGCTGCCACAGAAAGTCCCCGATATTCGGTGACTACCACGCCAGACGACTGCTGAAGCCGATCTTTGACTTCGTCTACGATTGCGACCTTTTCCGGTCTTGGGTTTTCCATCGCACCTCCTCTCTTTGTGTTTGGTCTTTGGTTATTGGTTTGCTCAGCTTTAGATATGTTCGAAGCCGGCTCGTGGTTTACCCAGCGCCGACCTACCACATCTAAACCGCAAACCTCACCTGTACAAGCCTTTGAGGCCGGACCAGAGGGGGTGTGTTTGTTCAGAAGAAGAACGATCGCCTACTCCAGGATTTACCGACCGGTGACTTTGCTAAGCGATAGCTCATCTTGGTTCTACCTGAGGTCTCGGGCGAGACGGATTCGATTTTCACCCGGCCGAAGCCGGGCCTAATGCAACTGAGAACTTTACCGGACTAAATCGCAAGTTTCCTCGCATCCCTAGTCCCGGAGATATATCTGTACTTCGAAATACTAACTAGAAATACTAACTAGAAATAGTGGTTAGAAATAGATCAGACCGCTACTTCATCCAGTCGGGTTGGATCAATCTTAATTCCAGGACCCATCGTCGATGAGATGGTTACCTTTTTGATGTACCGGCCTTTGGACGAAGCCGGCTTAGCCCGGTTGATCTCCTCCATTAGCGTGGCGAAGTTCTGCTTCAGGCCAGCAACATCGAAGCTTGCCTTGCCCACTGAAACGTGAACGTTCCCGGCTTTGTCGGTGCGGTACTCGACGGTGCCACCTTTGAAGTCGTTGACTGCTTTGGCGGTGTCATTGGTGACGGTGCCAGTCTTGGGGTTTGGCATAAGGCCTCGAGGTCCGAGAACTCGACCGAGCTTGCCCACCTGGGGCATCAGCTCTGGGGTTGAGATTGCGAGATCGAAGTCGATCATTCCGCCCTCAACCTCAGCTACGAGTTCCTCGCCACCAACCAGGTCGGCGCCGGCCTCGGTCGCCGCAGCAGCCGCATCACCGGTAGCGAATACGGCTACTCGAACGGTCTTGCCGGTTCCGGCGGGAAGAGCAACGGTTCCCCGCACGATTTGTTCTGCCTTGCGAGGATCGACTCCAAGTAGGAGCGAAACGTCGACCGATTCATCGAATTTGGCTCCAGCCAAACCCTTCACTAGGTCAATCGCTTCCGCCGGCCCGTGGAAATGCTCCCGGTCAAAGCGCTTTGATGCATCGCTATATCGTTTTCCTGTCGCCATAAGGCTCCCTCCTCCTTTTTAAATGGGGCAGGGCGAGGTCGTCCCTGTCTCCCATGTCACGCTGGCGAGCTTATTCGGCCCGTCTCAGCTTGTATGTTTCCATCTTTTCGATCTATTCGATCTTGGTCGAAGCGCTAGCCGCGGACTGAGATGCCCATCTGGCGAGCAGTTCCTACTACCTGCTTCTTGGCCGCATCGATGTCGTAGGCGTTAAGATCAGGCATCTTGATCTGAGCGATCTCTTCGACCTGCTTATCGGTGATAGACCCGACTGGTTCGCGGAGAGGATCGGCAGCGCCCTTCTTCAGCTTGGCCGCCTTCTTGATCAGCTCGGAGGTCGGCGGCGTCTTAGTGACGAACTTGAAGGTTCGATCCTCGAAGATTGTGATCTCAACCGGAATGATCTGGCCTCGGTCACCTTCAGTACGAGCGTTGTATTCCTTGCAGAAGTCCATAATTTGGATTCCGTGAGGACCCAGCGCAGTACCGACAGGCGGAGCAGGCGAAGCCTGACCGGCCGGGATTTGGATCTTTACTATCGCGAGTACTTGCTTCTTAGCCATTGAGATTCTTTCTACGGAGTTCTTCTGCAACCCATCAGGTTGCCTGCGTCCAGCTCAAGGCCGGAGGCGGCCACGTTGTGAGCCAACCGAACGGTGAACCGCTGAGTTCAAACGGGAGAACCCGCTTTTTCACAACACATCAGTCTGCCGACTGCAAGGCGCTACCGCAACCTTGATCAATACAGCGCAAGCTATATCTTGCCAGCTCTAAATTTTTCCAACCTCGGCAAATTGCAGCTCAACCGGGGTTTCTCGACCGAAGATGTTGACCAGAACCTTGAGTTTGAGCTGATCTTCGTTGATTTCGACGATTTCGCCCTGGAAGTCGGCAAATGGACCCTCTTTAACTCGGACGGTTTCACCCATGCCATATTCGAGCCTTGGACGTCCTTTGCGAGCCGCTTGCTCATCACCTTCGTCCTTGACGCTGAGAAAGTTCTCGACGTCACGGCGAGGTAGGGGCGATGGCTTATTGCCAGCGCCGATAAATCCGGTAACACCAGGGGTGTTGCGAACCACGAACCACGAATCATCATCGAGACGCATGCGGGTCAGAAGGTAACCAGGGAAGACCTTCTTTTGAACAACAACCTTTTTGCCGTTCTTGAACTCAACCACATCTTCAAGCGGGATTACCACTTCGAAGATCTGTTCTTCCATGTTCATCGACTGGGTACGAGCCAACAGGTTGTCACGAACCTTGTTCTCGTAGCCCGACTGGGTATGGATTACATACCATCGACCTGGTTTATCGTACGGAGAGCGCCGTTTTGGCGCCTCGACCACTTCTTCCTCATCGTCAGCTGAGGAAGCCTCTTCATCATTGGCTACCGCAGTCGCAGCGTCATCAGTGTCGATGGCCGCATCGTCGGACGGTGACTCGATCGACTCTTCGCCTTCTTGCTGGGCTGTTTCGGTCACGGCCGCATCATCACCGTTCGTCTCTTCCGATAGCGCTTCTGGCGCCTCGGATGTGTTTGACGTCTCTTCCGAAACGTCGACGTCGGCAGCCTGAGCAGCCGTTGGATTCTCAGTAGTGTCACTCATGATTTCCTGGGTGCTGGTGCTAGTTGCCAGCTTCTAAGAGGGCTTTGAGCCCTTCAGCGAATACGTAGTCGAGCAGCATCACAAGTCCGGTGACGGCAATGAGGGTGATCAACACAACGATGGTGTAGTTGATTACTTCCTGGCGGGTTGGCCAGATCACACGCTTCATTTCAGAAACGACTTCAGATCCGTACTCGCGAGGAGTAACCCGATCAGGTCGGGCCGGGCGCGAGTCACGCCTAGTTGCTATTGGGTTACCTTCGTCATCGAGCTGACCCTGACGTTGCAGGTAACGGCGTTGCTCGCGGTTCATCGCCATGTTGGTTGTCCTTGTTCAGCCACCCTCTGTCTGGGCTGCTCAGCTCAGCTCGGCTAGAGGATGGTTTCTTAGAATATCTGTCGAAATGAGTTCGTAAATTGTGTTGATTTACTGGCTTAATTTGCTGCGTACTATCTATTTGCTGTCCGAATTGTGTAAAAACTACGTCTTGCTATTGCACACGTTGCTGCAGGGCAGGAGGGATTTGAACCCACAACCGTCGGTTTTGGAGACCGGTGCTCTGCCAATTGAGCTACTGCCCTCTGAGGAACATACTGAGGCTAGCAGGTCTCAGCGGTGGAAACGCTCTGTATAGGTCGAAGCAACCGAACTGTCAGGCACTAGCTTGCCACTTTTTCCCGACTTGCCAGCCTGGCGGCCAACACAATTGCCCCGGCGGCACCGGCTGCGGCGATACTACTTATATAGGCGACCTTGCGATGCTTGTGGTTCAACCGATGGAGCTTATGGACCGTCGCTGGCGGCTGCACGGTGGCCAAAATCTCTTCCAACAGGCCATCGTCAGGGACGATGAACTCCCCTTGCAGCGACGTGAGGCCACGGAGAATTTTTTTGTACTGAACCAACTCCGCCTGGCAGCGAATGCAGCGCTCGACATGGACGCGACTGTCATCGACCAGCTCGGCGCTTCCGTCGGCGATCTCGGCCAGTTCAAGGCTAATGGTGCTACACAGCATGAGCTTGATCTTCCTCTCCCATGGGGTAGAGATGTTCACGAAGCCGCTTTCGAGCCCGATGCAATCGAACCTTTGCCGCCGATTCGGTTATGTCAAGCTGTTCGGCAATCGACTCGTGTGACAGATCATAGATGTCACGAAGTACCACCACTGAACGGAGTTTCGGTGGAAGCTTCATCAACGCATCGCTGAGTTGCGAGCGAAGGTCGGCGACATCGGCTCGGTTGGTTGGATCTCGATCTGGGTCTTCATCTACCGGGTCTAGCCCATCCAGATCACCATGTTGATGCTTGTTTCTGCGAGTTAGGTACGTCGACGCACAGTTAGCTGTTATTCGATACAGCCATGTAGTTAGCTGCGCGTCGCCCCGAAACTTCTTGATGCCCTTATGAGCACGAAGGTAAGCCTCTTGCACCACGTCGCGAGCATCCTCCTTATCACCAACTAGCCGGAAAGCCAGCGTGTAGGTATCGGCATAGGTATCGCGAACCAATTCCTCGAACGCGCGGTGATCTCCGGCCTGTGCCTCTTCGATCAATTTGCCAAACTCTTTAGAGTCCACCCTGTTTGACTCCGATCAGCCGTGCCGCGTTACAAATCGTTGCCCTAATAAGGGTATCTTGCCCGCAACTAAACCGTAATACGGGTCGTTCAGGGTCGGACAATCGACTGCTTGAGGTACAGAATTGTGCGTTACCGGTTGACGTAGGCTCGGCCAATGAAGAACGCCATCAAGGCTGAAATGTAGCCAACCGCAAGCAACGCAGCCAGGAAACGCGAACTCCGTCCAGAGTCACCTCGAGCAAACCAGCCGCCAGCAAGAAATGCCCCCATCGGGATAAGGCCGCCAACGTAGTGAATGTACAGCTGGGAGATCCCCTGCCCCTGATCGAGCAACTTGATACCGACCAAAATCTGTACCGCCAACGCTAGGCCCGCTACCGCAACCGCAATTCCAGTCAGCCTCGTGATTGCTTGATTGGCTATGGCGTGGCGGAGAACCAGTCCAAACGCAACAGTCATGGTGACCAAAACGGCCATGCCTGCATACAAATGGGCGGAGCGATCAATAATGAGATTGTCGATCCGACCGTCACCCAGACCACTTGTTTGAAACGCTTGGAACTTGATCACGCCAGAAGAAACCTTCGAGGTCGCAGTAAGAATGGTCGCAGTCACTGCACGAATGGTAAGCAGCATGGACGCCAGAATCCAACTGAAGATCGTGAGCTAAATGCCGACTCCTCCCGCGTGGCGGTTACCGGTCGATAGTTATCTCAGCTGGTATTGATTCATTCCAGTGGAAGTCGAACGCGACAATCGAGTAGGTAACGGTGCCCGATGTTGGCGGACGATCATCAATGAATGACGTCTGTTCGAGGTCATACGTTGTAGCCATCGAATCTGGTTCCCCACCGTTTACGCTTCGCAGCACTCGATAGCCGTGAAGCTCATAGTTCTCTTCCGGCCGAGTCCACGCAACCAACACCCCATTTTGGTCTGCCTTTGCCGACACCGGTTCGGCTGCAGCCGGGGGTTCGGTGTCGGTGACAGCGTCGGCTCGGTGCCAGCCATGGCCGACCTGGGCTCCATCAGGTGACAAAGCTCGCACTCCATACCAGTAGCGAACGCCAGCTGTTACCTCTGCGTCGACGAAGCGACCGATGTCATCAGCAACATGGATTTCGTTGTCAGCGGTCATTACGGCCGGATCGGGTTCGACCTCTGACGACCATGGAACTCGGTGCAGGTGGTACTTCGCTGCGTTGTTATGCGACCAGGTCAATTCGATGCTGGTAGCACTCATAGCAACCCTTGAGATATAGGCCGAGGTAGATTCCTCGTCGATCGTGGTGGTTGGATTCTCGTCGAACGGTTCAAGCGGTGAGATCGATGCGATCGATTCAGCGATCTCGCTTGCTTGAGTTGTCTCGGGTTGGCCGTCGCCGTCGTCGAATACCGCTGAGGCCGACGGGGTCGGTTGGGCCGTAACCTCTACCGCCTGGCCTGACGAGGAGGAACAGCCAACGAAGGCAAGACTTACGGCCAGTATCCACCAGCGTTTGGGTCGCATATCAGCCATGCTGAAGCCTATCTACTCTCTCGGTCGAGTCGCCGCTTCATGTCGGACCGCCCAGATTGAACCGACTCCGCACAACAACGCCGTGCTAACAACGCCGTGCTAACAACGCCGTGCGCTAACAACGCCGTACCCGCAGTAGTGTCTAACAGTACTGTGGCCAGTGGCGTGGACCAGTAACTTGTAGCGACGGTGGGACTTGAACCCACGACCTCTCGATTATGAGTCGAGCACTCTTACCAACTGAGCTACGTCGCCCCGAGTTACTGCCGCTAAGGCTACCGAGCCGGGTAGGCAGTCACAATCGAATTTGTTGGCAATAAGACAGATGAACGTCTGCCTCAAGCTATTTCAACCGAGGCTACTCACCAGCAACACAAACGATGACTTCCATCACATTCGACTCAGCGTTCTGTCGATTAATCGTGAAGGTGTCGATAGCTACCGGAACTTCAAACTGGTGACTCTTCCAGCCGCCAACTCCGTCTAGCTCGATATTGAACCCGTCGCCGGGGATACCAACGGCGATCAGGCCGCTGACAGCGTTATCGGAGTCCTGAGCCAGTCGAATCTCCGAAACCAGAACTGGTTGTTGAAGGCCGAGCTCGACGGTGACCGAAGAGTCATATCCCGGTTCCCAGCCCTTGAAATAGTATGGCCCGTCTTGTTCGTCGACCAGGTTGACCATTCGCATCCAGCCAGTGTTCTCGCCGACATAGCGCAACGAGGCTCGCTCCAACGGGGCGCGACGGCCGGACGGGCAAATTGAAACGTCGACGACAACACCTTGATCAAGCTCGGGAAGCGGGTCGTCGGTGCCCGTCGTTGTCGTAGAGTGAACAGTCGTGCTCGGCGCAGAGCCCTCATCGGTACCTTCAGTAGCCGACGAGATTTCTTCTGGATCACCGTTTTGCGGCTCATCAATCGAATCTTGTTCGAGCTCGTCGACAACCAGCGTCTCTTCTACGTTTGTTCCAGCGGAACCAGCCAGTCCGTCGGTTGCCTCCGGACCTGAGTTCTCTGTCTCGCCATCTTCGATCAAAGACCCTTGACTGTTGGAGAGGCCTTCACTGCTTCCAACCTCAATCTCAACTGCTGATTCTCGGCCCAGCGGGCCAGCAACGGCCCATGCGCCGCCGGCGACGACGAGCAAACCAGCCGCAATAGCCAGCACCCGGCTCGCGAGTTTCGGCTTTGGATAGCTGTCCAACTCGTTGTTGGTTACAGAAGACAGATTCTGAGCCGGAGATTGGCTAGCGGTAAGACTGTCGGATTCAAGACGAGTCGGCTCAAACTGGCGGCCACCCACTCGGCTACGAGTGCTGTCCAGCCGTCGCTGATGAGCGGCGCGAAGTTGTTGGTCAAGATCCATTGCTTGACTCCATGGTTGGTAGCGGGTCGCCGTCTTCTTCGTTCGAAACGTGATCAAGTAAGTCGGCTAGCTTACGACGAGCCTGACTGAGATGTGACGTTGCAGTCGAGACAGTGCAATCGAGAATCTCGGCAATCTGAGCGGTTGAGGCATCTTCTTGGTAGAACAGCGCAATGGCAGCCCGTTGCTTTGGGGCCAGGGTTGCTACTGCTTCCCAAATTCCAGCGTCTTCGGTGGGCGACTCCGGACTTGAGATTGTCTCCAGCTTGTGGCGTCCGAGTCCGACAACTTCTCGCATACTTCGACGGCGACGAGTGAGCGCTAAGTTGATCGTCACCCGCCGAAGCCACGCTCCTGGTTTGTCATAGCCAACAAGTTGTGGCCATCGGTTGTGAGCGCGGGTCATCGCTTCTTGAGCCAGATCTTCCGCTAGTTGGCTGTCGCCGCAGATGGTGTGGGCAAGTGCGACCATGGCTGGGAACTCAACTCGGTAAAACGTCTCGAAGTCGTCTTCGGCGTCAACCATTTGAGCCCCACTGCTGATTTGTCGACGTATTCTGCGTCCCCGATCGCATCGGGCAGGAGAGCCGCCGACGGCAACGGCTAGCGCGACGCCCATCGTTGGCATCACTGGCATGAGCGAGCGTGAGACCGTGGACTGCATACCTACACACACTCACCACCACCCCGGATTGTCTAGTTTCCCAAGCAAATTCTTGCCAGTTTCTTCAAAACCAGCTGATTTAGCCGAACTTCGCCGAATATAGCCCCTCAGTTCAAACTATCGACACAGGCGTAGACTGCGTCGACCAACGCTTGACCCCGACTATTCAGAAGAATTCCAGGCCCCATATTGTTCATGGCATACCCGAAAGCCAGTTTGTTTTCTGGGTCAGCGAATCCGATGCTCCCGCCCGCCCCAACGTGACCAAATGCGCTGCGACCAAGGACAACGCTGTCTCGGTCCCCGTCGACCCGACGACGGTTGTCCATTGATTTCATGAACCCGAGGCTGAACCGAGTTGGCAACAACAGCGTGGCATCTTGATCGGTCGCTACCGATACGTCACTCATCTTGGAAATTGCGTCCTCCGAGAAAACCTCTCCGCCACCAGTGGCGAGCGGCGTGTAGAAGCGAGCCAATCCACGTCCGTTCGTTAGGCCACCGGCCCCGCCAATTTCGGCTCGGCGGACCGAAGGGCTATTCGGATCGAAGCCTCCGGTATTAAGTAGAGCAAGTCGCTGCAGCGACCCTGGCTGATCGATAACGACCCGAGCGAAATACGACATTTCCTCCAAGTTGGGTTTCGGTTGGAATACCGGAGCAGCTCGATGCTCATGTTCCTCTGGGAGGCCGATCCAAAAATCAGCATCGAACGGTTCAGCTATCTCTTCGGCGAAGAATTGACCAAGAGATTTTCCCGACACCCGTCGAACGAGCTCGCCCACCGTCCAACCGAACGTCAGCATGTGATAGCCGTTGCGAGTCCCGGGATCCCACCACGGTTCCGCAGCCGCGATCGCTTCAACCATGTGGTCCCAATCTCGACACACCCCGTCAGCTAGCCGTTCCCGTAGCGCGGGAACGCCAACCGAGTGGTTTAGCATCATTCGGACAGTAGCTTTTTCTTTCCCGTTGACGGCAAATTCCGGCCAGTAGTCACCTACGAGAGCATCCAGATCAAGGAAACCTCGGTCAGCCAAAAGGTGGGCGCAGGCTGCGGTCGCTCCCTTGGTACAAGAGAACACAACCACAATCGTGTCCTGATCCCACGGACTGCCGTCGCCATCTTTGACCCCACCCCAAAGGTCAACCACTCGTTGTCCACCAACGGTGACATGCACTGATGCCCCGTGCTCGCCTCGAGCCACAAAGTTACGTTCAAACTCAGCTCGGACCTGCTCAAAACGCTCATCGCAGTGACCAGTGATCGGACCTTCAACCAACGGAGTACTCACCGACTCACTCGGTGGTGAACTCATAATCCGCTCCTTTGTTCGTCGGGACAGTGGCACCAATCCCGGTCGCCGACATTAGTGGTCAAGGCTCAATATGAGACCGATCCGGGCCCAATACCAGTCTCGGAAACGGGCCGGGCGCAGCGAGAGCCTCAGCCAACTCAGATTGATAACTATGGCGCGATATTTCTTCGGCTCCAAGCGACTGCAGGTGGTTAGTTTGCCATTGGACATCAATCAGAACCGGCTGAGTCGAGCCAGGTTCTGGTTGAACAAGCTCGACAAGTCGCATTAGTGCCACTTTGGAAGCATCGGTCCGCCGATGAAACATTGACTCTCCGGCAAAGAACGACCCCATGCCGACACCGTATAACCCACCGGCTAGAGAGTCTTCATCCCAAATCTCAATTGAGTGAACCCAGCCCATTCGATGCAGCTCGCTGTAGGCAGCCAAAATCTTGTCGTCAATCCAGCTACCGGTTCGCAGAGGGTCGGCGCATCCAAGAATAACTTGGTCAAAAGCAGTGTTGATGGTGGTCCGAAAACGTCTTGCCGACTTTCGAAGAGACTTCGAAACCCGAAGCTTGCTCGGTCGAATGATCCCCCTGTGCTCGGGACTAAACCAGCCGAACGTTCCATCCACCGGCATCGGGAAACAACCGTGCTGATAGGCGCTGAGAACAGTTCCCGGATTTAGGTCGGCCCCAATCGCAACCAAATCTTGCCCTTTGGGCATTTGACCGAACAAAGGGAATTCCCATTGAGTAGGAACCGGCATCGTCGGTGCTAATGGTGGTATTCGGATTGGTTCAGCCGTTGTCAGCTCATCGATGTGTCCATAGTAGCTGGCCTTAGTTGGCAGGCATTGTTCAGTGCAGGTGCAACCTAGACGTCGTTAGTACGACGATCGACGATTCGGTTGTCGATGGCTTGCGCCATCCGATGGTCGTAGATGGCGAACTGGTTTCTTCCTGCCGCTTTGGCCTGATAAAGAGCCATATCAGCTCGCCGCAGAATCGACTCCGACTCCGTTGTCGTGTTGTATACGGCGATACCAACCGAGCAGCTCCTGGAAATGGTTCGGCCAAGGATGCGATACCGCTCTCGCAGAACATCTATTAGTCTCTGAGCCACAACTGATGCCTGTTCAAGGCTAGTTCCGCGAAGCAAAACAACGAACTCATCGCCACCAAGGCGAGCAAGGAGATCGTCGCTAGAGACTGTGTTTTGCAAGCGACCAGCAATCGCGCGCAACATCTCGTCGCCCGCCTCATGCCCGAGCGTGTCATTCACCGACTTAAAGTCATCGATGTCCAAGATGAGCACGGCAAACGGTTGCCCCGACATCTCAGCGTTCTCTAGTTCATGCTCTAACAGTTTTCGATTCGCAACCCGAGTCAACCAATCGGTCGAAGCTTGAATCTGCAAGGTTTCATTGAGTTGGCGTAGCTCGTTTTCGCGAGCCACCGTGTCGCTGATGTCGCGCTCGACTGAATACCAAAGGTTGGTTTCTTTGTCGAACGACGCGCGAATAGCTACAGGAACTTCGGTGCCATCAACCCGAGTCACCGTGGCCCGAATTTCGCCTTGTCCGCTCCTAAGAACCGCGACCATTTCGTCGTGGTACTCCTCGTCGGGGACAAAGAAGTTCCGCACATCCATGCCGAGAGGATTCTCAATTCCACCCAGTTCCGCTGCTGCCCGGTTGCAATATTTCACCCGCCCGTTGGTATCGGATACGACGAATCCATCAGAAGCCAGGTCTGCCAGCTTCAGCAAGTCTGACAGTTTCGAATCAGATGCTAGTAGTCGCTCCATTGGTCGACCAATGAGAAGGCCTTGTCGGTCAAGGTCGTCTAGTTGGAGACCAACAAAGTTGTAGTTAACAAACATGCCGTCGTTGCGAAGCATGAGTCGATCGAATGAAACCACTTCGCCTTCGCTCGCTCGTTGCCGCAATCCAGGTGGTGCCTGGTCATCGGGAATGCAGAATCTGTGGAGCTTTTCTCCGATCATTTGATCTGGGGTCCATCCGAGCCCGTTAGCTCCATCAGCGTTGACATCGGTGATGTAGATAGCGGTCGGATCCAAGATCAGCACCAAATCTGGCAGGCGGTCGAAGACGTACCTCAACGCCTCTGCAGGTAGATCCGACCGCTCACTCATACCTCTCTTTTCGGCATAGATAGAAGGTCTTTTAGGACTCAGTCGCCACACTTGCCGGATTCAACGTTCCCCTTAAGCTCTGGCGCCTCGGTCGAGCAGTTGAGAATTGACAGCAATTTTTGGAAGGATTTGGCGAATCTTGGCGTCTAATGGTTGTGACAATCCCAAATCCAGCCCAAACAGCGGCGAACGATCAGCGATGATGGTCGATGTGACCGAGCCGCCGACAACCGACCTGGACCTGATTAGGCGAGCGATCAACGGTGACCATCAATCGTTCGCTCATCTAATTCAGACTCACGACGACCGAATGAGAGCAGTCGCGTACCAAATGATGAGCGATCGCAACGCCATGGACGACGTTCTCCAAATTTCTTACCTAAAAGCGTTTAGAAGTTTGGCCGCGTTCCGAGCCGAAGCCAGCTTCAGCTCTTGGCTTCACCGAATAGTGGTCAATGTCTGCCTCGACGAAATAAGGAAGACACAGCGAAAGGCCGAAGTCTCGCTCGAATCGGTGGCGAATCTCGCCTCGTCCACGTCGATCGAAGATCAATACGCAACCAGCGCATCGCTACACACCGCACTGCAACGACTATCCCCAGACATGCGTTCCGTCGTGATTCTGGTTGATGGTCAAGGGCTTAGCTACCAAGAAGCAGCCCTAATCCTAGACACACAGGCCGGCACCGTCGCCAGTCGCCTAAGCCGAGCCCGAACCGCACTACGCCAGCATCTTGGCCTCCCCAAGGAATCAATCCAATGAACAACAATCACAACCCCGGTTCTCGCAACGAACAACAAGACCCAGATCTGGCCGAACTATTCCGAGTCGACGAAGTTCCAACTCACAAATCGAGCTTTTGGAGCGACCTGCAAACAGATCTTCGAACCGATGCAGCTGTCCGGAAGAGCCAACCGAAAAACGCAACAGCGCCCGACCCGACCACCGTCTACCAGGCAGGGCCGCAGCCTATAAACGATGGCGAGCAACCCCCGATTGTCTCTCTCGATCAGGCTCGGCGGAACCGGCGGGCGATGCCTCTAGCTGCAGCAGCCGCGGTAATCGCTGTCCTTGGTGGCGTCGCAATTTGGTTGGGCGTAACAAACATCGACTCAGTCGAGGTTACAGAGACCGCTGCTGAGCAACCGGAGCCAGGTCAACTCGCCGACGACGATCTCGATGTTGGCAGTAGCGGTGACGTATCTGGCTCAGCGCGGGGCCTTGAACGCTCCGATGGTGATTCTTCGAGCGGAGCAACAACAGACGATCAAAACGCTACTAGCGATTCAGCTGCCGACGGCTCATCAAGTCCATCTGTCGACTACACGGTCGGCAACCCGCAGATGGCGAACCTTGGCCGTGGCTCGTTCTCAGGTTTCAGCCCCAATAACGAACGTGTTCTGGTCGTTGACCTTCTCGGAAACGGACAAACCGGATGTGAGGGGGCCGAGGTTTTGGCCTTGTACAGCCAAGACTTGCGTGCTGGCGACCGGGTGATTGCGCTACGTGACAGTTTCGTTGAAACTGGAGGCCTTGATCTGAAAATCCTGGGCCCGGTTGAAAGCGACGGGACCGTCAAAGTGGCCGGAACGGACTTCTGTGATGGTTTCCGGAATACAACTTGGACCGCGACCATGACCGGAGAAGGCCAGCTCACCGATGTACAAAAGCTGGCAATCGATGAAGATGTCGAGCTTGACGTTGGGGTGGCCTTTGTCGATGACCCGTTCGAACAAGGTGACGTCATTTCTCTAAGTGACGGCGCGACTGTAGCGTCGCCTGACGGTCAGTTCGAGCTAGTTAGAACCGCCGATTCGCTCGTCATAGCAGATCAAGATCAACAACGCTTTGAACTCCCCTTCGCGACCGATGATCTGTATCCGGAAATAGCATGGAGTCCGAATGACGGCGTTGTGGCCATTTCTACCAGGGACAGCCAAGGGCGGCGAAGTACCTACCTCTGGGATTTCCAAACTGGAAAAACAAGCCAGTCCCTAACCGACGAATGGACACGGGATCTCGCTTTTGACTCCAGCGGTCAACTATTGGGAATGACAGTTGTCGACGGAGCCGAGCAATCGATTCTTGTGGTCAATTTCGGAGAGAAAAAATCGTTCAGCACTGCCAACGCCGCCTCATCGCCGAACGAGGACAGCGCGACACCGGACAACCCAGGTCAACCAAGCGCTTCCAAACCTTGTTCTGCTTCGGCCGCACCCCCAGGCGCCTTAACCAGCAACGGTGTAACCCCAGCGGCAGCTGAGACAATGGCCAACATTGATTTGGCGGCCTCGATGTGCGACTGGGATTTGTTCGAGCAGCTGGTCGACGATAACTTCACTGCTAGTTTCGGAGGAGGAGAAGCAATCGAGTTGTGGCAAGCTTCGGAACAGTTCTGGTTCGATGGAGACATGGGCCGAAAGTCGACGATGCAACTCCTCCGTCAATTGCTTCGGGAGCCGAGCGGACCCCTTTCCGATCGAAGCGAAGACGGGACAGCCGCAACCGTTTGGCCTCAAGTATTTAACTCCGATCGGGGTTGTGATAGCTATACCGACGAAGACATCGCGAGCATGGGTCGGCTCGACTACGGACCCGATGACATTGACGCAGGGTGCGAGTTTGCTGAAGGCTACATTGGGTTCAGAACCGCGATAGCCGATGATGGCCAATGGATGTTTTTCATCGCTGGAGACTAGGTCAGCGCTACCCAATCACAGCGCCAACGCGCCTGGTCCACCTCACGGTCGACTAGCCTGCTGGCAGTAACCTAGTTGCGAGCAACTCGTAGGTTTGTCAGCACAAAACTCTCTGTCAATACAGCACGCTGTCTAGAACCAGCACGCTGTCGGTACAGCACTGAGCCACGATAGGTAGAAGCAATGAGCGACGGTCCAAACATCCCATCAAGCCTCATCCCCGAAGAACCCTCAGCCATGGGGCCAGGGAGCGGAATCCTTGCTCCGACCGAGGAAGAACCAACAAAGGGCCGACGACGAGGCAGGCGATCCCGAGCGACGAAGAAAGCCGGCGTGGCGTCACGGTTCGGGGGTCTCGTTGCAACACTGCTCGGACTTCTTGGCGTCTTAGCTTCGATCGCCATGCTTTGGTTCGTATTTCGACTTGGCTTCGGCGCCGCCGATACCGCCAACGATCTAGCCGACCCTATAAGGTCCTCAGTGGACCGGCTTGAGGATCGAATCGACGAAACCGATGATCTCGTTGGCCGCGATGGTATTCAAGCTCAGAATCTAAACGAGCTTCGAGCCCGGGTAGACAGTTTGTCGGATCTTAGTGCCGGTGCTCGACGGGGTTTCTCGCTTATCGAAGATCATCCAATCTACGGTCAGCTACCAGCCGAACTATCAGAGCTCGACGCAGCACTTCAGGGTTTCGAATCTTCGTCGACCAGCATTACCGAACTAGTTGGAAGCCCTGGTGATCAAGTCGACGCTTCAGCAGCTGAGAACGTGGGCGAACAGCTAAACGCCATGCAGTCAAAAGTTTCCGACATCCAATCGGTCATTGACCGAGCGACCTCCTCGTTGACCAGGTGGATAAGAGTCGGCGCTCTCGCCGGATTCGGATTGACTCTGTGGAGTCTCTGGAGCCAACTCTGCCTGCTAAGACGTGGCCTTCGAGGCCTTAGAGGTCGGCAAGTCTAACTGACCGTCTACTCAACTGGCGAGACGGGATCAGCCGGATCCGCCTCTACCGCCACGGAGAACCGAACAACTGCTTTGTAACTTACGGTTACGCCCGCTGCCGCAGATTGTTGAACAACTAGCCCGTCATTCGGGTCGCCATAAGGCACGGCTACAGATTGGCCACTTGGAGTTAACCCAGCGCTAGTCAGCGCTTGGGAAGCTTGAAGTTCGCTCTTTCCAACAACGTTCGGAACTAGCACTTTGCCGTAGAGGGTAACGGTCGAATCAGCCGGAATCGTCTGCGAATAGCCTCCCACTATGCGGCCAAGTTGTCCGGATGAGCCGGTGGGCAGTACCACAACAGATCCTACGCAACCAGCGGCCTTAATCATTGATTTGGCTTCAGCGATCGAGGCTCCCTCCGGAACGGAAAAGGAACAGTCGCGATCCTGATGAACAGTGCTCGATGTTGAGCTACTGGTCGACGATGAGGCCGACGTAGTCGTTTGTGCTGTTGTCGAGGGGGTGAGAGTAGTTGACGGTCGGGTGATCGAGGTTCGCAGAGTTGTCGTTGATCGCACAGTAAGGGAGCTCGTCGCCTTTGAACTCGTCGTCGGGAATTCCCTCGTCGTCGAAGTCGCACCGATCGATGTCGGCGGCCAGGGCAACAGAGTCGATCCAGGGTCGATCGTGGATGTGGACCCCAAAGTGGTTGACGACGCCGAATCATCGACACCGTCAAGTGACAAATCGCCAGAATCTTCTAAACCACCATCATCTCCCAAACGTTCCTCACCAGATTCAGTTTCTAGCTCACCTGAGTCGTCTCTCCCGCCGTCGTTTGTCGTTGTCCGACTTTTCGCCGACGAAGTTCGTTCTGATCGGCCCGGATCATCACCGGAGTCGGCGGACTTGCCCTCGTAGTTGGTCAAACCCCCATTGCCACCGCCGCTATTGAACTCTCCTCGGGCATTTTCGGGGTCGCCCCCTACGCCGAGAGCTCCAACTTCTCCGGCTGATGGCTTTGAGCTAATAAGGGTGTCCGATTCCAAACCGCCAACTAGGAAAAACCCGCCCATCACCATAGCTGCACAGGCCACGGTAATAGATCCGAACCCAAGCCCTCCAATGCCTCCAAGGCTTCCGCTCAGTGAAAAACGGCTCGGCTTAGCAACAACAAAATCAGCTAGCTTCTGATTCGGATCGATTGCGTGCTCGGCATCTGTTACTGCCGACTGAAACGCCTCTGTTACCAGTTCTTCCACGTTGTTACTCCGCCACGGTTATTGAACAAAAGCCACTCGTCGAGAGCCTTCGAGTGCAGCAATGACAAATGTTCTACGTCCCTAGAACGAGTAGACGGACCAAAACGTTTACCCAATTTTGAAACTTCTGAGATTTTTGGTGAGTGCAATGAGGGCAGATCTGCTCACCGGGGGTTCTCACCCTGTACTTCTTCCCGTTTTTCAACTCAGTACCCGTAGATCTGACGCTTGTGGCTTCAGCTATCCTGAACTCATGCGAACGAAGGGGAACGGCCGAACGGTGGATACTGCGTTCGCTGATCTCTATCGCAAGAATTTCGCCCGTCTGGTCGTTCTCGCATCCGCAGTTTCGGGAGAAACCACGTTCGCAGAAGACATCGTTCAAGAAGCAATGGGCAAGGCTCATGACCGTTGGGAGGAAGTTGGCAACTTCGCTAGTCCTGAGGCGTGGGTCCGACGATTGGTGGTGAACGCGTCGATCGATAGGAAAAGGCGAATTATTCGCGAATCAAAAGCCCTTCTAAAACTTCGACCAACCACCGACAACGTGTCGTATATGCCAAAGTCGTATCCGGAAGTCTGGGAGGCGATCGGCAAACTAGCGCCGCGTCAGCGAGCGGCAATCGCCCTGTTCTATCTCGAAGGGCATTCGACGGCTGAAATTTCTGAGATCTTGGGTACGAAAGAGTCCACGACCAGGGTTCTTCTTCACAAGGGGCGAAACGCCCTCAGGGACAAACTAGGCGACCCGGCCCTTCTGGCCGAGGTGGGAGTGGTATGAGTTCGCTGGGCGACAAGCGATTCGACAGCGAGATAAAGGATGCGTTCCGTTCTGCCGTTGACGACGCTGAGGCATCAATAGACGTTACTAGCCGGCTAGCCGAGTTCACTGGCCGGTCAAGCGGGGGTTGGTTTTTCTTACCCCGCACCACTAACGCTCCTGACCGTCGATTTCTGACGTTGGGGGGAATCGCTGTCGTCTCTGCGGTCGTTACCGTTCTCGCCGCTGCCTACTTCATCATCCCTTCTCCACTTCCCAATGATTCAGCAAGTCAGAGGATCGCAGCAGGCGAGCAGCAGACAGAGGACATTGCCAACAACTCGGAAAATTTCCAGGGTCGATCAGAGAACGGCGAAAGCAACGCGGGACGAACCGACTATTCAAAAAGCGGAAATTCCACTGATAGCGGTGATCCGGAATCTCAATCAGAAACCTCCGATAAGGCAAAAGATCCTGCCGGAATCTCTTCCGGACAAGTAGCCGAAGGTTCTGAACTAGGTACTGGCGACGATTCGGGTTTATCGCCAACCGATCAACCCGATATCGACGAAACCTCAGATTCTGGCTCCGGTGCATCACCAGCCGCTCCAATAAGTGGTCCTGTTAGCGCTACACCATCGGATTTGGGAAATGCTACTGATCGCAGCGATACAGACGCTGACCGACAGAACTCAGCCGGTTCCCAATTGGGAACAACCTCGACCCAAGGTCAAACAGCCGAGCCAACGTCGACTCTTTCGCTTCGAACGTCTACGTCGTCGCCCCGAACGACGAGAACCACTACAAGACGTACCGTAACCGAACCATCGCCGACCCAGCGAACGTCACTTCCGTCAGCCTTTAGAGATGTCGCACCAACCCCTCCGGCGACGGAAAGCCAGCAGCGGGAAGCTACGTCAACGACCGACGCCGGGCAACGATCCACAACAGAGCCGTCAACGACGGCTGGGTCGACATCAGTTGCCACTACCGCACCAACGACCGAGCCCGTTACGTGCAGTTTCACCATAGGTGGCGGCAGCGTGAGCGAAGCCACCACCGCTATCAGAGCGGCCGGTTGCAATGGTCCCATTTCTTTAGTTCCACCAAACGCCACCGGATCGTTAGCTCGGGTTGTCGGCGGAATGACCCAGACCATCAACGAAGACGAGCCAATCACCCTGATCGGCTTCGCCCAAGTTCCCGACGTCGAGGGCCTAAGCGCGGCCGCAGCGGCGGCGACGCTTAAGGCCGCCTCATTCACAGCCGTTGCTGAGTCAGAATACGTTGCCGACGACGACCCCCGTATCGGGACCGTGATTGATCAATCGCCCCGCCGTCGAACTCGTCAAGAGGCGCAAAGTGTTGTTCGGTACACCGTGGCCCTAGCGAATCCCGCTAGCTGAAAAACATAACCTAGAGCGTCTGAGAATCGGATCTACTGCCAGGCGGCGAGTCCGTCACCGCTCAAGTCGTCGAGGACCGGCCGATTGGCCAACGCCATCAGTATTGCCTCGCCACTCCCATTGATCTCCGGGCCGTCGCCGAAGGTCCAGTCCATGTCGTTTGCGACTAGTTGAACGCCTTCAATCGCTCGCCGCTCGACCAGCGTCGTCGCCATCTTTTCGGTGGTGAGAAAGTCCAGGGTTTGTCGGACCAGATCTGGATCCGGAGCAGAGTCCAACCCCAATGGCCGCCGAATGTCTTGACCGTGGATTACGACATCGGCAACAGTCATCGACTCCGGGAACATCGGCAGCGGAGCAGATTTCGTGGCCTTAGACCGCAGTGTGGCGACAACGTCTTCCACTGGTCGGGCCAATTGCTTGTTCGCCATGAGTATTGATGTCTTGTCGAAGTCAAAGCCGGCCTTAGCCATTGAGACAAAAAACGAAACGGCGTTGGTCTCGACGAAGCTAGTGACATGAGCCAACACGCCTCGTGCTGTCCAATCGCTACACAAACTCTGTTGGTCGAGCTGTTCGGCGGAAAGGGAATCAATCATGTCAGCAAAGTCATTTCGGGCTTTACCTGCGGTAGACCATGTAGCCAACGTACTCTCCTATCAACTGGGCGAAACCGTCAATGACAACGGCATCTCTGGTGAACATCGATTCCACCATAGATGATTGGATGCCACCTTACCCGTGGGTGCTGATCCCACCGTCGACCGGGATGACGGCCCCGGTCAAATACGATCCGGCCCGGCTAGCCAGAAACAGAACTGTTCCGGCGATATCTTCGGGCCGTCCAATGCGACGCATCGGGACCGAGGCTTCAATCCCCGACCGAACCTCTGGATCATCGAGCAAGTAGCCCATCATCTTCGATTCGAACGGACCGGGGGCGATGCAGTTAACCGTCACGTGGTCGTCGTTCAAGAAATGGGCCATATGGCGGGCCAGCATATGTATCCCGGCTTTTGACGCTGAATACGAGAAGTTGTCACCCACCGGGACTCGTAAACCGTCAATGGACCCGGTCATGATCACCCGAGCTGGGTCATCGGCGGTTCCAGCTGCCCTAAGTTTTGGAAGAAGTTGCTGGGTCAAAAGGAACGGTGCTTTCACGTTGATATCGAGCACTTTGTCGAATCCACCCATCGGAAATTCATCGATAGGAGCGCCCCAGGCGGCACCAGCATTGTTGACGAGAATGTCCAGCTGGTCTTCATTGTTGCCAACCTCCGAAACGACTGCAGCCACACCCTCTTCGGTCGAAAGATCTGCCGGAACCGAAATACACTCACCGATAGTTGACAGTCGAGCGGCCGTGGCATCGCAGGCCTCGGCCTTGCGAGCCGTGATATAGACCTTAACTCCGTTCGATACCAAGCCTTCGGCGATCATCTCACCTATGCCTCGGGATCCCCCGGTTACAACCGCCACCTTGCCGCTTACATCAAACAGCTCCGCAATTTTCACGTCGAACCTTTGCCTATTCCTGCACCCGATAGCTACTACCTGGCAGCTGCGGCTTTCGCAGCCGCCCCGACCCTAGCAACGGTGGCGGCCGTGGGCACATTTACGGCCGAGAGGCGCTTGATGATCCGGCCCACGTTCTATGGTTGCGTGACTTCACCTTTACTTCTTACGGGCCAGCGTTAGACCATCACCGATGGGTAGCAGAACCATTTCCACTCGCATCTCGCTATGCACATACGAGTTGAACGCCCGGATATTCTGCGTCGAGTTCTGATTGTTGTCTGGATCGGCTACCCGACCAGACCAAAGGGTGTTGTCGACAGCAATGACTCCGCCTTGTCGCACCAGTTCGAGACATCGCTGGAAATAGTTGATGTAATTGCCTTTGTCGGCGTCGATGAAAGCAAAGTCGAAACTCGCAGCTTCCCCATTGTTCAAAAGGCTATCCAATGTTTCGATGGCGGGAGCCAACCGAAGCTCTACCTTGTCGGCCACATCTGCCTTGGCCCAAAATTCACGGGCAATATCGGTATCGCTAGCGTTGACATCACAGGCAATTACTTGACCGTCGGCTGGCAAATGAAGCGCCGCCACCAACGAGCTGTAACCTGTGAACGTTCCGACGTCGAGCGTTCGCTTAGCGCCGAGAAGTTGCAGTAGGAACCCCATGAGCTGTCCCTGCTCGGGGGCTAGAAGCATTCCGGCCTGAGGATGTCTGCTCGTTCTTTCCCGCAATTCAGCCAAGATTGGATGTTCCCGCATCCCACTTTCGGTCAGGTAGGCATGAAGTTGACCCGACATGGGAATTGATTTTGGGGACATTTGGCTACTCCGATTGTGCTTTGGCGTCTCGACAAGACGAACAACATAGGCCTGATTCGAAATCTCTTGATATTTGATCTTGACCGTCGAACGGGTCGCCGCAGGTTTCGCAGAATCGGAACCCACCAGGGGCAACTCCGTGAGTTACGGTCACTCGTTCATCAAACACGAAGCACTCGCCGTTCCATTTACTTCGATCTTCGTCAACCTCGGCCAGATACTGGAGAATCCCGCCCTCAAGGTGATAGACATTTTGAAAGCCGCGCTCGAGCATATAAGAGGTAGCTTTCTCGCATCGAATTCCGCCGGTGCAGAACAGCGCCACCTTTGGGTTGGTTTCGGGCGTAAGTTCTTGGTCGACAAAGGCAGTGAAATCGCGGAACGACTTGGTCTTTGGGTCGATCGCATTCTCGAACGTACCAATCGCAACTTCAAAGTCGTTGCGGGTATCGATCACGGTCACCATCGGGTCGTTAATCAGCTCGTTCCATTCGGATGCGGCAACATAGGTGCCAACGGTTTGGGATGGATCGATGTCAATGTCGCCAATGGTGACGATCTCTTTCTTGAGCCGCACCTTCAGTCGCTGGAACGGTGGCCGTTCGTAGGTCGATCGTTTTACAGCCATCCCAGCGAACCGATCATCGGACTGCAACAGAGCGATTAGCCGCTCTACCCCTTCGGGAGGGCCGGCCACCGTAGCGTTGAGCCCTTCAGGCGCTAACAAGATCGTGCCTTTGATCTCGTTCTGTTCACATTCGGCCCGTAACAACCCTTGCCACCGCTTCGCGTCAGGCAGAGACACGAACGTATAGAAGGTGGCAACGAGACTATTTGGTGGCGAAATGGCCATAGATTTGCGTCCGTCACATAGTCGACAAGTTCAGACCGATCCAAGCTGGACGGGCCAAGCTCGAATTGTAGCTAGCAGCACCCAAGCATTGGCGAGCGGTCAATTCGTGCCTCCATCGATTCGGCGACGTCGATGAAATCGGTCGAAATGAGTGAGAATTTCTGTCCGTTTTGGCCAAACTAGGCGGCAAACGGGGCACCTTTAGCCTCGAACGCCATTTCTTTTTTAGGTAATCCTGCCTGTGCCGTTTTCGCAAAGTCTTGATATTGCCGACTAGATGTATGGCCAATAATCGACAACGTTCGAGTTTCGTATTCCTGGGCGAGTCATTCGGACTACGAATCATTATGCGGGCCTCAAGAAAAGCCCTACAATAAGTGTTCAAGTTAGACGAGACTGCGTTTTGCGAAAGCCAACGTGGTCATGTGGCGGGTGTTGCGTTGAGCGGGCAAGTTTCAAACAGAAACTCTGAGAACACTGAAAGTCTCAGTTGGGAAGAACCTCGAGAGGCGATTAGCTTCGCCGACTCGATCGCCGGGAAGATAACCTTGCGGTCGCTGCTACTCGCAGCGACGCCAGTTCTTATCGTAGGACTGTTAACGATCATCAGTCTTTTCCTACTCTCTCGAAGTGCGGGAAATAACCTGGACGAGAGTCGGACTGAACTGGTTCAGTCGGCGGTGGGTGAACGGCGAGCCGAGCAAGCCGATCTTGTATTGGACAAGATGGATTCTTATATCGCCGAACGGGTAAACGACGTAATTGACTGGAGTCGAACGACTGAGGTCCGAGCAGCGGCGACAGCGAACTACCCTGCGATCGAAGATCTCGAAGGTCTCTCCATTGACGAAATCGAAGCTCGGTTTGATGCTCGACGATCGCTCGACGTCGATGGCTCAACTGCTGTGTTTCTTCAACAGCAAATCCAAGGCCGGCTGGTCGAAGACGACACCCCGGAGCTTACTGACAACAGACTAATCTACGCCGAAGTCTTATTCACCGAGGCAAACGGCTACATCGTCGGTGCTACCGGTCTTACCTCCGACTTTGTACAGAGCGATGAGGAATGGTGGCAGATCGCCTGGGAGCAAGGGATCTTCATCGATCAGCTTGCTTTCGATGAGTCAGCTAATGCCAACTCGTTCGACGTTTCGGTTCGAATCGACGATAATCGTGGCCAACCCATTGGAGTTATGAAGGTCTCGATCGACGCTTCGGTACTTCAGGTCTTCGCTGACGATTTCGCCCGAGACGACGTTGAGGTTCGGGTAGTAAGCAGCAGCGGCCTCATCTTGGCCGATACCGCTAGCGACCACCAATTAGTAGGTGAAGATGCCAGCATCTCTGCCATTTTCCAGAACGAGCAGGCCATAGCCTTCAACACTGCTAAAGAGAGCCTTGATTCTTCAGGCTTCCTATCCTACGAGAACACAGTGTTTGGGTTCTCTAAAACATCCGACACTCGCCGAATCGAACGGCTCGGTCTCGATGTCGAGAATCAGTCCTGGCTGTCGTTCGTAGAACAACCGTCAGAATCAGCGTTCCGACCACTCGACGGCCTGGCTGATGTACAGAACGAACTCAATTTCTCAACCCTGTTCCTGACACTCGTTATCGGCGGCCTTATTATCATCACGTTGTTGCTCGCCTACCTCGTCTCGAGGCTGGTAGCTAACCGTATCGCTGGGCCGATCAATGACTTGAGGGCTGAAGCTAACTGGGTTGCCGACTACCAGCTGCCTGAATTGGTAAGCGTTCTCCAGGATCCGACTACGAACACCATTCCAGCGGTCGAACCGATTGATGTCGGCACTGGCGGCGAGGTTGGAGAATTGGCGTCCGCGTTTAACGCGGTTCGGTCGACTGCTATCGAACTCGCGGGCAACCAAGCCATCGGTCGAAGTCGTGACGTTGCTGGAATCTTGATGAACTTGGGCCGCCGTAACCAGCAGCTCATCGGTCGCCAGCTGCAATTTATCGATCAGTTGGAACAAAGCGAGTCTGATCCCGACACGCTTCGTAACTTGTTCTTGTTAGACCAGATGACCACCAGGATGCGTCGAAATGCCGAAAGTCTTTTGGTTCTAGCCGGTGAGGATTCACCTCGTCGAGGTACAGCACCACTGGCCATCGAGGACGTAATCCGTGCTGCTTCGGGCGAAGTTGAAGACTACGCTCGAGTCCAAATCGACTCAGTCGAATCGGTCATGGTTCGACCTGACGTTGTCAGCGACCTTACTCACCTTCTGGCCGAACTTATCGAGAACGCCGCCAGCTTCTCGCCTCCAGATACCGACGTTGAGATCGTCGGTAGCCAGGGATTCGACGGCTCCTACACCATCTCAATCGTTGACCATGGTGTCGGCATGACCCGAGAGAAAATGGAAGAGGCCAACCGACGTTTAGCTTCGCCAAGCTTTAGCGAAGGCGTTTCAACATCGTTCCTTGGCTTGTTCGTAGTCGGCCGACTTGCCGGACGACATGGCATTAACGCTCGGCTAGTGGAATCTGCCACGAGCGGTATCACCGCTAAGATCGGGCTTCCAGCCTCGTGCATGGCTAACGAGACTGGCGATAACGCAGGCTTCCTCGATCGCCAGCTGGCACCAGTTGGGGCTTTGCCAGCAGCACCGCAAGAACTTTCGGCTGGCACAACCGGACAAATGCAACAACTAGCGCCACCTCCGGCACAGTTCACCCCTCCGAGCGAACCAGCCTCTTACCCGCCTCCACAACCATATTCTCCGCCCGCTCCAGCCGAGCCCGGAGTTCCTATCGGGTTCGATGATCTCGGACTAGATCCTTTGCCGGTCGAGGTCGGGGAAAACGAAGTACCTCTTCCTCAAACCGAAGTGCGCCGACCGGGTGCTCAGACCCCAGGCTCGTTGCCTGGCGGAATCAACCTGCAAACCCCGTACGGAGGGGCGCCAGCTACTGGTGACGCCGACACCGGCGACACTAACTTTGACGCTCATGCAGATGGCGGCGTTCCATCAGTACTGCCTGCGAGTCCGACTCCGGCCGCTGCTCCAAGCACAGCTGTCGCAGAACTGCCAGCTGATCTGGATGGCGGCGATGTACCGATCCCACCATTCGAAAAACGGGAGTCAAAAGCCCCCGTTGCGGGTGAGACCGTTACTTGGGTAGCGGGCGACAAAGACGAAGCAGATCGACATACCGCTGTCGGTGATGATGCCAGCCCTGAAGAAGTTGAAGACAAAGCAGAACGGGCCCGAACGTTGCTAAATTCGTTCACCCGTGGGCAAAAACAGGCAATCAATGGCAGCCCTGAGGAAACGGAATAGTTTATGACCAACACAAACAATAATGGCGGGTTAGGTCGGAGCGCATCTGAACTCAGTTGGCTCCTAGGTAGCTTCGCCGAACGGACAGTTGGCGTTTCTGAAGCCGTCGCCGTGAGCGCGGACGGCTTCTTGCTGGCGGCTTCGGTCGGCAGACACCGAGAAGGCGTGGAGCAATTCGCTGCGATCGTCTCGGGTTTAACCAGCTTGACCTTCGGAGCTGCTGAGCTCTTTGGGCTCGGGAGCGTTAACCAGCTCATCGTCGAAATGGACCAAGGCTATTTCTTCGTGATGTCGGTGAACGGAGGATCGATCGTCGGCGTTCTCGCCGAAGCCGATTGTGATGTCGGTTTGATCGGTTATGAAATGACCTTATTGATTCAACGAGTGGGAACTGTATTGACGCCGGCACTCATCGATGAGCTAAAGAACTCGATTAGTGGCCGCGCCAGTTAGGAATCAGCGCTATGTCGGACAAATATCCAGACGGCTATGCGACCCAGGGTCGCAGATCAGAAGACAATAAGAGCCCGGATGATAGTGGTGCCGGCTTGTTGCGGCCCTATATCATCACCGGTGGCCGAACTGAGGCTGCCAACTCGGATCTTTCGATCGAGTCTGTAATTCAAACCAAAGACGGATTCGCCGGTCTCGGCTTTGAAAAACGCGCAATCGCCAAGCATTGCGCCGAACCGAAGTCGATCGGTGAGATAGCGGCTCATCTCAAGGTGCCGCTCGGAGTTGCTGTCGTGCTTGTTTCAGACATGTTGGCAGAAGGCCTAGTAATCGCCCACAAACGGGCTAGCGCGAACGACACAGGATTAATCGAACGGCTCATCGAGGGGATTCGAGCAATATGACCGCACTACAACATCCCGAGGTTCCGCCGCAGTCGGCCAAAATCGTTATCTCTGGCGGGTTCGGTGTGGGTAAAACCACGCTGGTAGACACCATCTCAGAAATCACGCCAGTTCGCACTGAAGCAAACATGACTGCCGCCAGCATCGGTCACGACGACCGACAGCATCTGCCCGACAAGAACAAAACCACTGTTGCTTTGGACTTCGGCCGAGTAACAATCGACGAAACTCTTCGCCTCTACCTATTTGGTACCCCAGGCCAAGATCGCTTCGGTTTCATGTGGGACTATTTGGTGAACGGCGCATTGGGCGCAGTCATCTTGGCTGACACTCGACGCTTGTCTGATTGCTATCCCGCTATCGACTACTACGAGAGCCGCCGAATTCCGTTCATTGTTGCCATTAACCAGTTTGAAGGTAGCCCTCAGCACCGGCTCGATCAGGTTCGAATGGCCCTCAACATTCCTGGACGCATTCCAGTGGTCAGATTTGACGCTCGCGATCGGGACGTATCGAAAGAGGTTCTGATCGAGCTTCTTTCTCTGCTACTTCGCTGATTTCGATACCGGAATCCTTGATGTAGGTTGGCCCATATCTGGGCTAATCTTCGGCTGTCCGAATGCTAGTCAAGACGGGTTCGAGCCTGGCGTCTCGATAGGACTGGGCTACTTGAGCCAGCTGAAGAAACGCTTGGCCCCCTTCCTCACCCCATTGACGACCATAGACTTCGCACAATTTCAGCTGGGCGTACCTTTTATATATCTCGCGTACGCTGGCGCCTTTGTCGGTCAGATCCCATCGAGGGCGTCCTTTTGACGACGGGATCTTGGTTACCCATCCCCGCTCTGACGCCCGGTCGAGGACCGACAGTACAACTTGTCGAGTTAGTACTGAGTTCAACTTGCAAATTGTGGCCACGTTGAGGCCGCTTTGAATATCGCGGTGGCGGGCGAACCCAATAGCGTCCATCACCCTACGATCACTCATGCCGACTCCCATCGGCGCGGTTTCTCGTACAATCAAATCGCTCAGGTAGAAGTGCACGCTGCGAAGTGCTTGCCAATTTGTTGTGGTTAATTCGGTCGCTCGACTCTGACCGATGTAGTCAAGAATGGGAATGACTCGGTCGTTCATAAAGGCCAAAGCGCTTCGGCCGATGTCGAAAAGTACATCCCGAAGATCTTCGCCGGCTTCGCCGTAGAGTCGCTGAATTACCTGCTCGGCGATCTGTCCATACAGCGATCGAACTTGTCGCCCTGAGTCAGTGAGTTGCCATTGCTGTCGTTTTGATCCGTCGCTGTCCGCCTTCGATATGACCCAAGATTGTTCTACCATTCGTTGCAGCGTTGAAAGTGCAGTCGAGTGTTTCATTGGTGCCTGAACAATGGCACAAAGAACTGACGTTCCGACCCAATCTCGGCCGCTCTCTTCGGCGTATCCAAGAGCGTCCAATAGTCGCCTTTCCAAAACACCGACCCCGATCTGTTCTGTTTCCCGCAGAATCAGATCGCCGGTGTAAAAGTTGACTCGACGCAACACAACCCAAACGTTGTCGTCATCGGTAGTGTCGACTTTGAAGTGATCGTCAACAGATCTTGGATCATACGGATTCGCCTTTGAGTCCATTTTTTCCCTCATAGTTTCGCTCTATTTCTGTTCCTCAACCCAGGGTTCCAAGTGCTGGTAGTAAGCCCGGATGAACGACCGATGCTCGGTTACGAACCGAACGAAATCAGCGGCCCGAAATCTCTGTGACTCGTTGGCCCCTGATGGCAACAAGCCCCCGTCAAAGGCCAATCGACCAACTTTCGACATCCGGTTCTTGGTAGTACCTTCGGCTAGACCCAATTTGCGGGCCAACTGGCTCCAGGTGCTCCAATCTCGATCGGTGGCCGCCAAGAACAACAGCTCGGTCAGTGAGGGGTCATCCATCAACTGCCCCAGGTCCATCGAGGCCCCGTTTAACAGCAGCGGTTCGGGTATCGCTCCGGTGGTTCGGAAGAGATCGCCCGATTGGCGGGCAGCCCGATCGACTTGTTCAACGATTTGTCTGGCGTGGCAGTTTGGCCGCGGATAGTGAATAAGGATTCGTCGATGACAGTGTCCGTCTAATGCGTGCTTGATCCACATCGCATGAGAACGGCCCTGGGCGGTTCCGATTGCGACTATCAACGTGGTGGGCGGCACGAAGCCGCTAACTAAACATGGGCCTTCGATCCGACCGTTGCCTTCTTGCAACGGCCCGATTACGACTACATCGGGGAACGGGGCTTTAGGAAGGTGGTCGGGATTCGAGTAGTACTCGATCTGGTGACCTCGTGCCTGGTGCTCCCCTCGATATGCGCCTAATGCCAAGTCCATATTTGGACCGACATAGCCGACTCGGATCGGGGGCAACCGTGACATGACTTCCTTTCTATGAAATCTGTTGTGGATCTCGTGATGATGGTTATCTCGTAGTTCGTCTGCTTTAACTTGTTGATTTTGAACTTGTTGATCTGAATTTCTGGTGTCGCCCAGGCCTAAGTGTTGTCGAAGTCGATGGAACTGTCGAATCAGTTTCATCACTGATCATTGAAATTGTTGATCTTTTTGGGTGAATAGATCCGTTCGAAAATAACTACTGTCATCTGACAGGTGTCATCTGTCATCTGTCATTCGGCGCTGAAACACGGTTGATTTGGACACCTGACAGGCGATCGGCGTAACAACGGATTCGATTACGATCTATACGAACCGACCCCGGTTTTTGGTTCAGAATTGGTGTATGAAATTTGAAGACCACCACCGGGAAGCGCTATTCGACCGAGGAGCCGCGACGACAACAGCTTGGCCAGCCCCATGTTCTTGACTGTTGTTTTGTTCCTCGCTCTCGCTTTTTTCTATGGCGCCATCGCGACCAATCTTGGCAAGACGGTCGATCTCTGCCTTAGCGACCTTCACCGAGCGGACCGACTAGCCAATCCAAAAATTTCCCGCTACGAATCGAGCGATCATCGACCTCGACTAACGACAACACGAGCCGAAAAGCTCAAGCTATTTACCGGAGAGTTCAGCTACCCATAAGCTCGACCGCCTCGCACCCGGCCCATAGCCGAAAGGAGAAGCACCCTGATGACGTCAACAGCGCAACCGTCCGAACCGGAACGGCCTTCGAAGCTACATCCAAGTCGGCGAGTCTTGTTCGTCATGACGGTGTTCTTCGTCAGCTCAACCCAGGGCCTGTTGGCCGCCACGATATCGCTGAGTGACGTTGACCCTGTGCTCGGTTTCGTCGTAGCGACGCTATCGGCGACGTGCGGGATCACGCTCGTGTTCGCTGCTGGCCTTCAAAGCTAACTCATCGGCCTAGCTGGTTTGATACCTATCGGACCAGCTGGGGCGACGAAGCACTCTTGCGGGCCTACCATGCATACGTGACTACGACCGTGACGATTACTGGCACTGGAACTCCCATTGTGGATCCGAATCGAGCTGGCCCTGGGGTGCTTGTTCACTTCGAATCTCAAGCCAACGGGTCAGATGGTAAATCGGAGCCGCACCATACTCGCCTGCAATTCGATGCTGGGCGCAATACGGTGGCCCGACTGGCCGGCGCTGGCGTTGCCACTCAAGATCTAGATGCAGTGTTTCTAACCCATTTCCACAGCGACCATTTGGTTGGGTTGCAAGATCTTGTCCTGACTCGTTGGATTTTGGATCGAGACGACGCCGTTCCTCACTTAGACATCGTGGCCCCGAACGGAGCGACGAACCGATTCTGCCATCGGATGCTTGAGATCTGGGACGATGACTTAGCTGTTCGCAGTCACCATAATCATCGGGACCCAAGCCCAAGAATCACTATCGAAGGATTCGATTGTCCGGCGGTCCCGACCGAAGTTTGGTCGAATGATCACGTCAGAGTACTGGCTGGCCCAGTTCGCCATGAACCAGTCGAGAACGCTGTCGGCTATCGAATCGAGACCCCCGACGGCGTGGTCGCTATCAGTGGAGACACCAATGTTTGCGACGAAATGTATGAACTGAGTGATGGTGCTACGGTCCTAGTTCATGAGGCGATGCGAACAAAACTAATCGCGGAGCGCCCCGCCCACCTTCAATACATCATCGATTATCACAGCGATACCGAGGAGCTCGGATCGCTCGCGGCCCGGCTTGGGGTTCCTCATCTGTTGTTGACTCACCTAATACCGCCGCCGCAAAGTCCGGAAGAAAAGGCGTTGTTCGCCAGCGAAGTTAGAGCGGGTGGGTTTGGCGGGAATTTGATTGTTTGCGATGATCTCGACAGCGTTAGTTTTTAGGTTGGCTACTAGCCAGCTGATGTATGTAGTCGTCAGCAAACCGTCTGAAGTGTTCATGAAGTTCTGCGGTGACGACGGCTGTAGCCAGGCTCGATAGCTTGCTTGCATCGGTGACTACCGAATCCAAAGCGCCGCGCTCCGACTTTACTGATTCGACGTCGGACCAGAGGTGGCGCTCGAATAGCTGTCGGAACCGGTCGGCGATTTCACGGATAGATTCCTTTACCAGTTCGTACTGATCAAGAATCTCACCGACCGGGATGCCGAGCTGCGCTATCTCCGGTCCGATTTCGACGAAAGCGGGAACTGGTACGACCACTTCCGCTCCGTCAAGCTCGACCAAGCCCAACAAGGCCGCACGTTGAATGTCGGCTTGGGTCAGGACCACACCCTCGAAGCGGGCTAACAACTCGGCCATGGAAAGTCGTAGCGGTTGCCTTACTAACAGTGGGGCGACGTCGGTTACGCCCAGGTGATGATCGAGGCTTTGTCCAACCTCCCAGGCGTCGAGCGACTCTTTGATCGCCGCGAGTGAGAAGCCTCGCGTTTGGAGGTGGGCGATTAGAACGAGTCGCTGCCGATGTTGTTCGCCGTAGTAACCAACCCGGCCTCGACGTTCCGGCCGGGGGAGGATGCCTTTGTTCTGATACATCCTGACGGTGGAGACGGGGATTTTGGCGAACTGAGCGACCTCATCAATTGTCATGCTGTGATGAACAGCATCGTCAAGCTCATCTCGTTCGTTCGAATCAGTTGCTGGATCCGCCGTGAGGTTCATGATGGTTCGTTCCGATCGCGATATCTTGCTAACGTTTACTAACTAAGTATATACTATCTCATAAGATAGAGACAGCACAATGTGAAAACTGGCCTGCAATCCCCGGATACCTCTATTAGGGCAACTGGCGATGACAACGACTGGAACAGATTGAATGGCGGACACTGCGAAAGAAACCAAGCCAAGGGTCGATGAATCGGCTGACCCGCTACTGGCCCGACTGGAAGGGCCGTCGATTTTACCAACCGTCGGAGGCGCTGTCTGGCTACTTTGGTCCGTCGTTACCCGCCCTGAGTGGACGGTTGTGATTTTGATGATGTCGCCTTTCGTTCTCGTCCCGCTAGGCCTTCGCCTGGCCAGCGACCCGAGCACAGGCCCTACGACCGATTTGTTGAGACGAATCAGAACCGCCTCCATCCCACTCGCCCTAGTCGCCGCTCTCTCGTTTTCAGTTGATACTGGAGCGGTAGCAGCGCTGCTAACGGTGCCCTGGCTCTTACTTACCATTACGGTTGCCACCGTTGGCCTTTTCCGATTCCTTTCCCGTCGCCGGTTCGATGAGCCGGGCATTGGGGTCGACGCTGGGCTCGCTTTCCTCGCCGTCGGCGGCGCCTGGCTCACGTTGACTCGAATGGGAGCCAACCCGCTCGGCTTCAGCGACGTGATCGTTCGCCTCACCGCGGTTCACTTCCACTACGCCGGCTTTGCCCTTCCGATTGCCGCTGGCTTGGTCGCCATTCGAAGCAAACGCAGTTGGTTGTTTCCTCTGAGCACCATTTTCGGGGTTCCTCTGACCGCTATTGGAATTACTACTGGCGGCTTACTGGAGTGGTTCGCCGCTACCGTCATGGCCTGTGCCGGCATCGCTGTCGCCGGCACCATGATCCGTCATGCCGGCGAGCTCAGCGGATGGCCCAGTCAACTACTTCGACTAGCCGGTTGCGCTTTGATCGTTGGGATGGGCCTGGCCTTGCTGTACTCGTGGAGTAATGGCTTTGATCTTATTGGCCTCGATTACCTGACCATCCCAACCATCGACTGGATGGTTCGCACTCATGGAAGCTTGAACGCGTTGGGGTTTGGACTACTAGCGCTCGTTGCGCTGACCGCTACGCAATCTTTCGGTAGCTCTACCGGTGTCAACCACCGTCGGAACTCGTTTCACCTGGGCCGGCCGAGCAATGATCATCTGGCGGCACTGCAAGCAGAGGCGGCCACGACCGAGCCAGACACAAGCGTTGGATTACTGTCGGATGGTCAGCCGAATGGAGAAATACCTGATGGTTTTCGTCTCGACATCTGGCAACGCCCGATTGACAATTTTGACGACGCGAAAGCGGCCATCGTCGAGTGGGCTGGCCACAAGCGAGCTGGAATCGCGTGTTTTCCTAGTCGGGCTCCAATCGAGGTAGGGCAAACGGTAAGCCTTGCGATTCCGGTCGGACCGATCTCGACAACGGCCACCAGCCGAATCGTCGACGTTATCGACGAAGTCGACCGGTTTGGGTTTACCTACTTAGCACTCCCCCATCACCCTGAACGGGGAGAAGAAAGCTTCATAGTGCATCGCCGGAATGATCAGCCGAGCGTCGCGTCGGATGCCGACCTCGACGCCACAGGTGGGACCGTTGAAGTTACGGCGGTTTGGAGTACCGGAGGGGTCGCCAGTGACCTCCTACGTCCGCTAACCCGGTTCCTTCAACGTCGGGCGATCGAACGATACTTGGTTGGTATCGCTGGCCGATAAGTTACGAGACGGTTGGGGCCCGTGTTGTCGAGAACGCTCTGCTCCGCAGCTATTGTGTTTCGACTTTCGGGGTGGCCGTCATACGATCGTCAACGTCTCGCCATAGATGGCGACCTTTTAGGTCTAAATGCTTAAGTCAGGACCATTGGTGACCGATGGCACGGCAGCGTGTTCGGCACCGGTCGGTACGATCGACGCAAGCGCCGTGGTTCAACTGCGTTCTACCTTCCGATCGCATCAGCCAAGGTGTCCATGTCTTTCCAGCAATTCCGCCTCGATCCGCGCACAAACCTGCTATCAGGTCTGGTTGTCGCCCTGGCCTTGATTCCCGAGGCCATCTCATTCTCCATTATCGCTGGCGTCGACCCCAAGGTTGGGCTGTACGCATCGTTTTCGATTGCCATCATTATCTCGTTCGCTGGTGGTCGCCCAGGCATGATTTCGGCCGCTACTGGAGCGATGGCGCTGGTTATTGTCTCGCTGGTCGAACAGTACGGAACTGGCTACTTGTTCGCGGCAACGATCTTGGCTGGCGTAATCCAGGTTGGACTGGGTTACCTCGGCGTTGGCGAGCTCATGCGTTTCGTGCCGAGGACGGTGATGATCGGCTTTGTTAATGCTCTTGCCATCCTGATCTTCCTCGCTCAGATTCCTCACATCTTTTTGACCGAGACCGGCGCGCCGCAAACGATGAATCTGTTGTTCATCGCTGCTGGACTCGCAATCATTTATGGGCTTCCCCGCATTAACAAGGCGGTACCTTCGCCTCTCGTTGCAATCGTTGTGCTTGCCTCTATAACTATGGCTCTCAACCTGGATCTCCCAACCGTTGGCGACATGGGCGAGTTGCCGAGCACGATCCCATTCTTCGGTCTTCCTGAGGTCCCGTTGGGGCTTGAAATGTTCCAGGTTATTCTCCCGTATTCGATCACGCTGGCTTTGGTTGGCCTGCTTGAATCGCTCTTGACGGCCCAGCTTCTTGACGACCTGACCGACACTGGTTCTGACAAAAACATGGAAGCTCGCGGGCAAGGAGTTGCCAACATCGCAACCGGCTTCCTTGGGGGCATGGCCGGATGCGCCATGATCGGTCAGTCAATGATCAACCATCAATCTGGTGGCCGAACCCGCCTCTCGACCTTAGCGTCGGGCGTATTTCTGTTAATTCTGATTCTGGGCCTAGGCGACCTCGTGGCTCAAATTCCGATGGCGGCGCTGGTTGCGGTCATGATCATGGTTTCGATCGGCACGTTCAACTGGTCAAGTATTAAGCCCGAGGTTGTTCGTTCGGTTCCAGTAGCCGAGACGCTCGTTATGATCACCACCGTTGGGGTCGTAGTGTTTACTCACAACTTGGCCTACGGCGTTGGAGCTGGCATCGTGTTGTCGGCTGTCTTCTTCGTCCGCCACGTTTCCCATGTGGTCAACGTCACGAGTGTGGTCGACCCAGACAATGCTGAACGTTTATATGCAGTCCGGGGCGAACTTTTCTTCGGTTCCACCAACGAGCTCGTTCACTCGTTCGACTACGACTCGGTAAACGTGCCGTTGGTTGAAATCGACCTCACCGAAGCTCGAGTCTGGGATACCTCAGCAGTTGCTGCGCTCGACACAGTCGTTGCCAAGTTCGCCGACCGAGGTATTGAAGCGAAGCTAATCGGCCTGAACCGTCACGCCGAACGGCTCCACGGTAAAACCACCGGGAAAGTCTCAACCGGACACTAGAAGCACAACTCGTTCTGTCCGTTTCGCAGGGCTCGGTCGTGTACTCGTTGGTTTCGGACTCTGTTGCGTTCTGACCGGGCACCAAGAACGTTCACCCATCGTTAACTTGTTCAGCCATCCACTGTCGTTTCACCTTTCGCCAATCCTCATCGGTGTGGAGTCGACGCCAATAGGGTGAAATTGAGGCGCCGTTGAGATCAATGCCTCGGTCGATGGCTAGGTGACGGCGGACTGCCCGAACTTCGGCCGCTTCGCCGTGAACGAAGATGTCGAACGTGCCGTCTGGAAATGCTGCTGCGGCAACTGAATCGGCCACCCATTGCTCAGAGTCAGCGGCCTGTTTGCGGTAGAGCCAGCGGATCTCGACGTCGTCAGCTTGTGGGAGCTCGATTTCGTACCCTGGTCCATCGACGACTACGAAAACAAGTCCGCGACCGCCGGGGCCGATCCGCTGCAAGCTGGCACCGATCGCTCCGACAGCGCTCTCATCTCCTACAAAAAGGTGCCAGTCAACGTTCGGTGATGGGGCATATGAGCCTCCTGGTCCGTCAAATTGAAGCCGATCTCCAGGCTTGGCCCGTTGGGCCCAACTACCGGCGTACCCGGAATCACCGTGGGCAACGAAGTCAATAGACAGCGCTTGACTTTCTGGTCGCCATTCCCGGATCGTGAAGCGCCTTGGCCGGGGGCGGTATTCGTCTGGTATGCCGACGAGATCTTCGGGCCCAAACGGAACGGTAACCGGCGACTCTGCCGGAAGGAACCGGGCGTTGATATAGGCGTCGGTTGCGGTGGCACCCTCGAACTGATCGAGGGTGCCACCGGTTAGAACGACGCGCAGTACATCTGGGCTGAGTTTTTCGACGTGGTCAACTTCTGCATACATAGGTTTCTCCTTGAGTCTGAATTGTGCTGTTGGTTGCTTTGGGGCGAGCTCTACACCGCTCCGATGGCGTGATTGGAGTTCACGACGAGGGTGTTACCCTCGGGATCGGTTGCGGTGAAACGGTCGTGGGGGTGGCCCCGCTGGATCACCGACGGTGTTGCCCCTTCGGCCTTGAGAACGGCTCGGGTTTCGTCAATGTCGTCAACAATCAGGTCTAAGGTTGCGACTCCAGGTTGGCCGGATTGAATGATTAGATGGGTTCCACCCCGAAGCTCAACGATCGATGCCCGACCCATGTTCACCACAAGGCGCATGCCGATTGCGGTGTAGAAGTTGGTCATTGTGTTTACGTCGGCAGCCGAGATGGACATGTGGCCGATTCCGAATCGAGGTCGAAGATCTTCATTTTCGCTACGAGTGGTGGCCGGTTTGCGTTGCAATACTGACATTAAGATAATCTCCTTCAAGAGGTTTGTTAGGTAAGGTTAACAACCGACGTCTAGTCTGCTATATTCCCCTTCAGAAAAGAAATTGCCCAGAGACTCACGAACTCCCTGTTCAAGCCGAGTTTGAACCAAACCCGACGAGGCGTTAGGGTCGGGCGACCCCGTTATTAGGAGAACCAGAGTGACTCGGCTTGGCTACCAAATTCCGAACTTTACCTATCCTGGCGTCGATGAATCCGACATCTTCGCTTCGGTGATCGCTCAGGCTAAGGCGGCCGAGGCCGCCGGTTTCGACCGGGTGTTCGTGATGGATCACTTCTACCAATTGCCGGGGATAGGAGCACCCAACGAACCAATGTTTGAGTGCTACACCATGCTCTCTGCGCTTGCCCAACATACTGAAACGGTTCGCTTGTCATCGCTAGTAACCGGGAACACGTATCGTCACCCCACGTTGCTAGCGAAGACAATTACCGCGCTCGACCATGTCTCCAACGGTCGAGCCACACTTGGGATTGGAGCCGGCTGGTTTGAGCTAGAGCACAATTCGCTCGGATACGAGTTCGGGACGTTTACCGATCGTTTCGAGAAGCTAGAAGAGTCGCTTCAAATTATCGGTCCGATGCTGCGGGGCGAGCCAGTAAGCCTAGACGGGAAGCACTATCAGGTTGTTGACGCCATCAACTCCCCTGCTCCGATTTCTCGGATCCCAATCATGATCGGCGGAAACGGTGAGAAAAAGACGTTACGTATGGTCGCTCAGTATGCCGATGAGTCGAACCTTGCCACTGGGCCGATCGAAGAGATACCGCGCAAACTCGATGCGCTCGCCGCTCATTGCGAGCGACTTGGCCGCGATCGCTCCGAGATCAAGGTGACCAAGCTGCAAATGGTGCTGGTAGCTCCGACTATGGAAGAAGCCGAATCCGACTTAAACAACATTGCCACCGTTAAAGGATGGAACGACGAGGTCATCGAGGTCGTGAAGAGTATTTTGATCTACGGCGACGCCGACACGGTTGGCGAGCGACTCCAAGCCTGTATGGACACCGGTATCGACGGCATGACCATTAACCTTCCGGGCAACGGCCACGACACCGACCGAATTGGTCTCCTAGGCGAGATTGGACTAGCGGCCACAGCCAGCTGATGCCAGCCGGTTCACACCAGGCAAACCCCGTAGCGCCTCGCTAATCAGGAAGTTCCGGGACGAGCTGGGATCGGCAAGCTGTGTGACTGCTCCCAGACCAGTTGAGGAAGCTGCTTTGACTGCTCGCTGCGTCGAACCTCAGCCGTCGTTACCGGAGGCTGGCTCAGACGCTGTTTTGGCGTTTTTGACCCTGATTCGCTCGCCGTCGAGATCGGTTCCGTTCAAGTTGCGGACCGCTGCTTTAGCGTCGCCAACTTTCGGCATTTCAACGAACCCGAACCCTTTTGACCGTCCGGTTTTCGCGTCGGTCACGATGGTGCACGATTGGACCGCTCCGTACGCTTCGAACAGATCTTTTAGGTCAGACTCGGTTGTTGATCGGTCAAGGTTACGAACGAGCAGTCTCATTGTCTGAGTCTGCCACTGCTGGCCGAGCACCCACACGCCAACAGCAATTCGAGACATGACTGCCAATCAATTCGACCATAACTAGCCGATCGCTGGTCTCGGAACGTCCGGTTGTTCGCTGAGGTTCGAAAACGGCTTCGTCGCTCACTTCGCGAAGTTGCTAGTTCCGCCCCGCTAAATCCACTGGAAACCACTGCTGCTGGCATCTGGTAACGGACCGAACCTCATGAAGGTTGGAACTCAACAATGACCGCTCGTGGCCGACGCGATTCTGTGGCCACTCCAACCCGACAGAAGCGATCCAAGCGAAATCGGTTGGCCGCGTTTGTACCACTGGGAATTCTGGTCGTGGCGTGGTTAGCGGCGGCGTGTACTTCTTCCATCGCAGCGGATAGGGCAACGGGTGAACAAGGCGCTGGCGCCGAGCCAGCACTAACTTCAGGTTCTACCACAACCTTTGAGCTACCAACACCGTCAACAACGTCAACAACGCTAGGTTCAGCCAGTCGACCGTTCTACCGGTCGCCGCCGCTCACGGCCCCGGGCACGACGTTAACTCCGGTAAACCCGACGGTTTTGGCGTTTGTGGCGCCAGCTTCTTCTGGCCAGTTCGTCACCGCAACAAGCGAAGGACAAGTTGCAGGCCGTGGTCCCTTGCAGACCTACCGCGTCGAGGTAGAAACGACACTCGACTTCGATGTGGCCGAATTCGCCGAAATCGTCGATCGGACGTTACGTTCGCCCAGAAGCTGGATTGGTGATGGGTCGATTTCGCTACAGCGAGTCGCAAGTGGCGCTAACTTACGGATCGTGCTCGCTACCCCTGACACCACTGATCGGCTTTGCGCTCCGTTGCGAACTAACAACTATTTCTCCTGCCGCTCGGGTGATGACGTTGTAATCAATGCCAGCCGATGGGCGAACGCTACAACGGCTTGGCAGTCGTCGATCGACGACTACCGTGCCTATGTGATCAACCACGAGGTTGGCCACTTCTTGGGCTACGGCCATGTCGGCTGCCCGAAGGCTGGTGCTTTGGCGCCAGTCATGATGCAACAAACCAAGTCGATCGGTGCGTGTAGCCCAAACTCCTGGGTCTATCCCGGGAGGTGACGGGCAACCGGTTCGGATAAGCAGTCCGACGTTGCCACCGCCTTCGCTGAAAGCTCTCTCGCCTACAACAAGGTTACGTTGGTCGGTCTGGACTTTGCCCTTGCGACAAATGGGTTGGGCACACCGGCCGGTACCTGTTCCTCCACCAACGATGACGGAGAAACGAGCGACTGCGCGGAAGCGATGCGGTAGAAGCTGATAGGTTCGAACTCTATGAACCGCACCTACCCAATCGGAATACCGGGCGAGCCGTGGACAGCCGAGCACAAGCAGGCCTGGTTTGATGCCCGAACCGTTGAACGGAGTTATAGCGACGAGGTGCTAGCCAAGCTTGACCGGCTCGACGGCTCGTTCGAAACGGTCCAGTACGGCACGTTGCCACTTGATTCGCAACGCTACCCGCTTTGGGCAATTGTGGCTGCTAGCGACAACACCGCCCCGTGGGTCCTTGTAACCGGCGGAGTCCACGGATACGAAACCAGTGGCGTGCAAGGGGCGATCAGGTTTCTCGAAACAGTGGCGTCGTCGTATCGGGACCGGATCAATATGTTGGTAGCGCCCTGTGTTAGTCCTTGGGGGTACGAGGTTATTAATCGCTGGAATCCAAACTGTGTCGACCCCAATCGCTCTTTCCACCTCGACAGTCCTTCAGAAGAAGCGGCGGCGCTGATGGCTCTGGTAGCAAGCTTTGACGTTCGTTTCACCATGCACATGGACCTTCACGAAACTACCGACACCGACGAAACTGAATTCCGACCAGCAGCGGCAGCACGAGACGGGAAAACATTCGAACCGGGCACCATCCCGGACGGGTTTTACACCGTGGGTGATACGGAGAACCCACAGCCTGAGTTTCAGGCTGCAATCATCGCTGGCGTCGAAGCGGTCACCCATATTGCGCCGCCCGATGAGTCAGAGTGCCTGATCGGGGAACCTCTGGTCGACCGAGGCGTGATTAACTACCGATACCGAGAATGGGGTCTGTGCGCCGGCATGACCGATGCTACGTTTACGACCACCACTGAGGTCTATCCAGATAGTCCGAACGCTACTGATGAGAGTTGTATCGAGGCTCAGTTGGCGGCCGTCCAAGCCGGACTCGAATTTGTTCTGGGGTCATGATGCCACGATGGCCCAACAGCTTGTCGGTGACGCCAACATTGGCTTTACGAATTGGTAGATTTTCATAATGGCCGAGAAAACACCGCCAAGGTTCAGAAAAACTAAAACCGATAAGTGGGCGGTGATGGCGCCCGTAGCCGACCTTGAGAAGGCACTAGCCGAAGGCGGCAAAATCGAGGTGCTAAAGAAGTCTGGAGATACGTCGAGCTTCACCGTGGCTTCTCTCGGCAAGCCGTTCGATGTCGACGGCGAAATGATGTGCTACGGCTACGGACCTGAAACCGAAGAAGAGCAAAAGAAGCGGACCAGCGGCTCTAACCCCGGAGCTACCCCAGCCGAAGAAGTCCCGCATTCTGCTAGCGATCCGATGCTTGATCGACAATTCTCCGAACATACCCCCGACCCTTCTGAACCCTTACCTGATTATCAGGGCGGCGCCGAAGACGAATGGGGTGGGTCGTAGAAGCAGCGGGTCAAACTTAATCTCACGTGCAATCGGCAAGATTGCTAGATCATACTTCAACTGATCCTCACACGTACTGGTCGGGCCCTTGTTGGGTCTTCAAACCAAGTGGAACGACGTTCCCATAACCGCCAAAAGACAATCGAGTCCGCTGCTGGCGTTTATGTGTCTGTCGAAATGGCGGCCGCCGACAAGAGCCCCTTGGCGCTAGGAACCGTGGCCGTTGAAGTTGACGAAGTATTCGCCACCCAGCCAGCTAGATCATCGAATGGCATCGGTCGGGCGAACAGATAGCCCTGGAGGTAGGTGCAGCCGATGTCTCGCATCGACGCTGCGTTCTCTGGAGTCTCGATGCCTTCAGCAACCGTAGTGAGGTTGAGCGTTTCGGCCATCTGTACAACTAGCTCTGCCAGCCCATCAGGGGTGTCGCCGAGACCGGCCACAAGGCTACGGTCGAGTTTGAGTTCATCGGCGGGAAAGTTAAGCAGCTGACTGATGCTGGTATAGCCGGTTCCAAAGTCATCGATAGAAATCCGACACCCGAAGTCTCTTAGCTCTCTCAGGTTTTGCGTTGCGCTCTTAATGTCGTGGACCAGGATAGTTTCAGTCACCTCGATCACGAGTGTTTCCGGAGGAACTCCAGCGACTCCGATCTCGTTCTTTATTCGTTCGGCGAAAGCGCGCTCGACCACGTGTCGGCCTGAGATATTCACCGAAACGGTGAGAGCATCGTTGCCTGTTTCCTGATGAAGTCGCCGAAGGTCGCTAAGAGCCTTTGCGACGACCCACCGATCGAGCCTAGTCACCAAATCTGAGCGCTCGGCGACCGGGATGAAGACGCCGGGCGAAATCGATCCTCGCTCCGGATGGTTCCAGCGGATCAGTGCTTCCGCTCCAGCAATTCCACCAGACGCCCGAAGAATAGGCTGGTAGTGAACTTCGAGCCCTACTGAAGTGTCGAGGGCCTCGATAAGGCTTTCCTCGGTGTTCTCTGCCGCTTCGATCTCCGCTCGGAAATCGCCGGTGTAAGCCACGACCTTCTCATTTGAGCTGTGCGCTTTCGCCGCATAACTGGCAACATCGGCCTGGTGCAGTAACGAACCTACGTTGTGATCGCCGTCGGCCAAAGCAACACCAGCGCTGGCGCCCACATGAATCTCGTGTTCTCCAATTTGGTACGGCGTAGCCAGATCCGCCACGACACGGTCAGCAATTCGCTCCACTTCGCTCAAGTTCTCGCAACCGTCGAGCACGATGATGAACTCGTCCCCGCCGAGTCGGGCTACCAAATCAACCTCGCGTGCGCCTTTCAGTAGGCGGTTCGCTACCGCAAGCAGCAGGAGGTCACCAACGCTATGCCCGAGGGAGTCATTGACGCTTTTGAACCGGTCAAGGTCGACAAACAATACTGCAGGATTTCCTCTACTGTCGGTCTTATCGCGAAGCGCTTGCTCTAACCACTCGATGGCCGCTCGCCGATTGGCGAGCCCAGTGAGAGGATCGATGCTGGCCTGTTTGACCAGTTCAGTTTCGAGTTCGTCACGCCTTTCAGTCGACACGACGATCGACCGGGCAAACCAGAACGCAACCCCTAGCGACGCTACGGCGGCGAAAGCCGCCAACGCCAAGTTGGCAACTGCTGAAAATCGGGTACTTGCTCGACGTTGCTCCACGAGGGCTCGCACCTCGGCCACGGTCTGAAGCCGCAAGGCATCCAAGGTACGGGTACGCTCGAATCCCGTGCCAAGGTCAGACACAAGGCGTTCAATGTCCACCTCGTTTGCTTGTGTTATCGGGCTGCTAGCGCCAACACGGATGTCATCTACCAGCAGGTCGAAACGTCGGGCTTCCAAGGCCTCAATGTCGGACGGCGAGTTCGAGTACTCCTCTAGTTGGTCGAGAGCGCCATCCATGTTGCTTTGGGCTTGGACAACAGCGGAGCGTAGGTTGGCGACGTCGACCGGGTCGGCGAACCAAAATGAAATGGTCGCCCCGACAAGTTCGCCGCTATGCAAGCTGGTATCTACCTCGGCCTCCAGAACAGCCAAGGCATCGACGAGGTCGTTGTCGCCGAGCACGATGGCAGCACGCCTCGCCTCTTTAAGTTGATCGACGATAACTTCAGCCATTTGAATCTGAAGACCGGCCCATACTCGACCGTTATTTCCTCCACTTCGGTTGGCTTCGACCGATTGGCGAACCCTTTTTAGGTCAGATTCGCTGAACGGACGATCAGCCTCATCGAGGAGCAGTAACTTCTCCGAGGTTTTTTCTCTCGCTTGTTCCAGTCCGTCGAACCCGCTTGCATCAACAATTGCCTGTGCAGTTTCAGGCTCGCTTAACGATCCTTGCCATTGGAGCAAAGACGACAGCAGAGCCTCGTCTGCGAGGGCAGATTGCAGACCGACGAAGTCGACAAGGACCTCTAGTGTCTGTTCGGCGTCTGTTGCAGTATTGGCTCGACTACCGGCCTGAAGGGTTCCTTGTACGGTTACCGCCACTAGCAAACCCAATGGGAAAACTAGGATTGCAAGCACCTGCAGCAGCGTCCGCCAGCGCCGCTGTCGGGGTTCTTGCGGTTGCACTGATCGGCCTTGCCTGCCTACTCGGCCTCGGTGAAGACAGCGTCCAGGTCGACACGGAGTTGCTCAATACGAGTGTCCATATCGAGATCCGGGTCGGTGCCGATGTCCTCAGCGAATGCATCCAGAATTGCCTGCGACTCTTCTGACGCCGGCAGGCGCGCTTCGTGTTGAGGGATGTCGGGGTACATGAGAGCGTCGCCGATCACGTCCCAATTCTCGACGTGTGGGTAGCTCTCGCTTAGGCCGGCGAAGAACTCGTCACGCAGTTCGACTCGAGCCGGGAACGATCCGTATATCTGGAGGAGGTCTGCGGCTGCGTCATCGAGCAGGTATGACAATGCCTCATAGGCTTGTTCTGGGTTGTCGCTTTGGTCCATAATCCGGAACGTGTCGGCGTGAAGCTTTGAAGTGATCTCACCGTTGTAGCTCGGAGTGGCAGCCAGGTCCCAGAATTTGCGAGGGTCGCCATCCTCAGAGTTGATGCTGCTTGCGTACCACAGGTGGGTGAAGGCCATTGCCACTCGACCGGAGGCGAACTGGTTGCCGCTTTGGAGAAGCTCGCTCGCTCGATCATCGTTGCTTGGGATGATGTTGGTGTCCCAAGTGTTGGTGTGTAGCCACTTCCATTCGGCCTCCCAGGTTTCTGGGATCTGGGCGCTACCGTCTTCGGCCACCATAGAACCGGCTCCGAAGAAGGCGCCGTTCGAGCGGGGTTCGTCGATCCATTGATGGGCGAATCCCCATTGCACAGTGGATGCATCATCGAAGTCGGCATCTGTGGGGTTGTTGCCGTTGGCATCGACAGTCAACTCGGTCGCCAGTTTGGTTAGCGCATCCATATCCCACGGCTCCCCTCGATAGGTGCCTCCGAATTCGGCGGGCGGGTAAGGCAATCCGGCCCGATCAAAAAGTTCACGATTGTAGAAGATCATCGAGGGGAAAACGCCGAATGGCAAGGCCTCGATCGCTCCCTCATCGGTAGTCCATACCTCGACCTGTTCGGGGTCGTAGGCCGAGAGCACCTCGTCATCAATCAAATCCGACAGATCGCGGAAGTCATCGCCGAAGGCGGCGGCGCCGAGAATACCTACCGGGCCGACGATATCTGGAGGGTTCCCGGCTTCGATTCGTTCGGCCAACACATCATAGGCAAGCCTTTGGTCCACCACTTCAAGCTCTATGGTGATGCCGTCCTGAGATTCGTTGAACGCTTTGACTACTTGTTGCTGCGTCTCGATCTGCGCCGGAGCTTCACCGGTGCCGAGACCGACGAACCAGTCGATCACAACTTCGTCGGTTGCGGCCAACGTTTCTGGCATAGCTTCAGGCTCGCTTGCGCCTCCACAGCTGGCTCCGAAGAGGGCCAAAACGCTGGCCGTCACGATCGCCTTTTTCACACGGTTCGGTGTATTCATCCTGGTTCCAATTCCTCTGTGTGTTGGAAATCAAGGCCGGTCAGGCGCCTTGGTCGTTGAATTTTCCCTCAAGTATCGAAGGACTGTTTTACTAAGTAACGGCACTCCAATGGGGCCCCTTGAGAGTCAAGCAAATAGGCCAAATCGCACAGATTTCTACCCTGGTTGGAGGTTCTAGGTTCACGATCGGGGTCTCGATGGCCTATTCGCCATGCTCAACTGTTGTCAATTGGACGATCGCTGCGAATTGTTTGCCCGAGTGAACTTTTGGTCTCCCACTGGCATCTAACTCAATAACCGCTCAGAACTTTGACGGGCACAACGAATACGACTCGAAACGGGAGAACCATGAAGACATGGGCAGGGCAACTAGCAACTACAGGATTTGTATCGAACGTCAACGAGCGACCCGGGTCTAAGGCCGAGCGTGGCGACGGGGCCAGCACTGATTACGAAATCTTGTATTCGCGCGGTTCATCGTCGCTCTTATATGGGCGAACGGATGAAGCGTTTCGCAACCTAGCCGAGGAGACAGCTGTGGAATCAAGAACAAAGGGTCGAAGCGTGGCACCAGTGATAGTTCCGCTACTTTTGGCGATGTGTTTGGCATTGTCAGCGTGTGGTTCCATTGCTGAGTTCGCCGTCGAAGAGGTTACTGAGGAGGCAATCGGAGCGGAAATTGAAACCGATGCTGATGGGAATATCACGTTGGAAAGCGACGAAGCAACGGTTGTATTCGGTGCCGAAGAAGGGTCGATGAGTATCGAATCTGATGAAGGAAGCTTCGAGATGAACTCCGACAACGAGTTGCCAGAAGGGTTCCCGGTGCCGGTTCCCGATGGTGGAACCGTAGTGCAAAGTATCAACTTCACTGGAGACGACGGCGTAGTTTTCCAAGCCTTGATTAACTACCCGCTTTCGGAGTACGACCGGATAGCTGATTTCTACACCAACCATTTCGACGGCATCGAAGACAGTACCCGACTAGAAATGACCCAAAACGGCGGCAAAGCTCTGAACTACACCGGGGCCAACACGCTTATGAATCTGAGCGAAGACGGCCAGGTCGTAGCCGTCTACATCCAAACAACTGACGCATGAGGTATGCGAGCCTAGGAGCCCACCCGGAAAAGTTGGTGAGCTCCTGGTCTCGAACCTGTGAGAAGCTTCTGAATTGGCCGGATGCGGGGATACGATCGGTGAACTAAACAGCTTGCCCTCGATGCGTGCGGATCTGCGGATTAGCCCCCGCTAGTTGCGCAGGTGTCGACCCCTCTGGGCTCAACGAAAGATTGGTGCCCATGGTAATTGCGGAGCGAGCACAAGCCTTTGTCCGCCGCGCCGATAGCGGTTTGGCTGATCTGGCCAATTCGGCCGATCTGTGGGAATCGTCGATCCGATCCAAAAGCGAAGAGAAGCTGCTCCACGTTTTTCCTATCGATCTCGACAACGCGATCCGCAAGGTGCCGGGGCAGTTCGCAGTTTGGGACGATTTCTCCCCTTCGGACGTCGCTCAAGTGGTCGACGTGGCCCCGATGACGTTGTTTTGGGTTCTCGGCGCTCACCCGTCTGGCCGGGTTCGACAAGCGGTCGTTCACGCTATGGCTGATTTCGAGTCGGATCGAATTTTGCCCCATCTGGCTAACCGAGCCATCGACTTTGTTCCCGAAGTCAGAGGCACCGCTGGCCCGTTACTGTTAGCGCGTTTCGGCGAGTTCGCGGCGGCCCGCCAAGGGCCAGAACCGCATGGGGTCCTCCCGACGTGTGTTCACATTGCTATCACGAAACTACTCGCACCGCGGGCCGCTGGCGTTGCCCCCGAACTGATTGCTCCCTGCCTTGCCCTGGCCGAATCGGCTGACCAGTTCCGGCCAGGCCAACCGCGCCCCGACGCCAATATGGACAGATTGTTGGAACCGTACCACCAGAGCCTCCGATCGGCCTCGTCGCCGAACAGCCGTGACGCGCTGGAGCAAATAATCGCCTATCTCGAAAGAATTTCAGCGCCAGCCGAGTGACGATTAGGCCCGGGCAATCGGCATACGCCGGGCGGTAACGCTTCGGCGTTCGGGCCGGTTCCACGTCCGAAACAGGTTGAAAGCTACACCGGCGAAAGGTTGTGTTCATTTGCGTTCGCAAGGCGGAAACATGCTGTTCACAACCAGTCAGTAGCGTTCGTTTCATGGAGTCAGACGTGACATACCTGCTACGAGTGTGGATGCCGGATAGGCCTGGTGCTCTCGGCGTCTTAACCTCCCGTCTCGGTGACATCAATGGCGATGTTGTTGGACTAGAAATCATCGAGCGGGGAGCGGGGCTAGCAATCGACGAATTGACGGTCTCACTTCCCGCCGATGTATCGGCTAATCGTGTGGTGGAGATAATTGGTGCTGAAGAAGGCTTCAAAGTGGAGGACCTTCGCCCGCTTGAAGACACGAGCTACGATCCCCAACTCGACATGTTGGCTGCCGCGGCCCAAATGTTGGGAGTCGAGACTCAAGACGAGTTGACTCAAGAGCTAGCCGAGCATGTCAGTCGAGCGGTGCGAACATCGTGGACTTGTGTGGTCGGGAAAGATGGCTACGTACTGGGCTCTACCGGTGATCGGCCGAACGATCACTGGCTCGACTCATTTATTTCGGGTAGCCCTTCCGGACTCTCTGACAGCGAGAATTCGTCAGCATCGATCGACACCATTTGGTTGCCGCTACCGGCCGCGTCAGTGACATTAGTAGTTGGTGGTGATGGCGTAATCCGAGACCGTGAACGGCAGCGTTTGGCTGCGCTAGCAAGAATCGCCGATGCTTGGTTTCGTCGGCTGAAAGAGAAAGCTGACGCTACTGCATGGGCGATGCACCCATCTAGAAACTAGACGGGCGTTGGCTCTAGATGGGTCGCTTGACACTCGAAGGCTAGCCAAGACGCATAATTCGTTCGATGTGGTGCCTGATCTGAGCTGGCGGCTGAGACACAGGATCACAAATCCTGCTCGGCAAATTTAAGTATCGGACAGAGTCTTGATTAACAGAGTCCATCCATCGTAGCCTGCCCCAAGTTGCTCACTACCAACAATCGACTTATCCGGTTGCTTATGGCCCAACCATTCAGGACCGTTCGATATGGATAAGTAGCAGCTAATCGGGGGCCGGAAATGGCTTTGGCCGGAGGGTTCGGTCGGAGGAGGTCGGTAGCTATCGGGCCACCATGGCCACGGTTCGGGTTACGGTATGGTTGTTTGCCAAGACATAGGACTCACAGCCGCGGAACTAAACCGTTAGCCGTCACTCAACGAAATTATATGTGTCGTCGTAAATGTCTTTGAGATTCGTACCTTCGTAGGACCAGTACTTGGTCGGCGCAACGTAGTATTCAAGGCCAAGAATCTGGCTAGTCACAGGCGACAGCGAAACTACCTCACCAAGGTGCTGGACTTTCTTCGCCTCGACAATAGTGACCGAAACCGTAGGGTCTTGTTCAAAAACCAATTCGGCCCCAATTGGTATCCCCATCTCGTCGAAATTTAGGGGCGGGCGACGACCACGTTCTTGTTCGACAGCTCGGAGTTCTTCTGGTGACAAAGACTCGTTCAATGATCTCGCCACATCAGATGTGGCATCCTGAGCATCGAACAATTTTAGGATTCCGATAGCTTGATCGGGGTCAATGCGAAAAAACTCTCGCCTCGGGTTAACTCGATTGTGCCTGAATGCATTGTGAAGCGCTCGCTCGACCGCACTAGCGTCACCGACTCTTGCTGCAAACTCGACATCGAATGGCAAAGGCACACCAGTCGAATAAAGCTGATTCGCCCTGTCGATAGGATCGTCAGCAGCTGTGATTCCGATCTTAACGAGACCAGGCATGGCCTCATTCGTCAAGACATAGACAAGACTATCGCCCATAGGCGCTCGCCCTTCAAAGCGTGAATACGTTCAGCAACCGTAGCAGACACGACTTCAAGACACCTGTCCTCGATACGACCTCGGTGCCCCCTGACTAACATCAAGCAGCTCGTCTCGCAAGTCGAAGGCTGACGCTGCGGCGTAGTAACCGGCTACACACGTTGGGTGTCCCGATAGCGCGAGGTTCGATTCCTCGGTGGCCCAAAACACACAAACCCCGCTACGAGAGCGGGGTTGCGGCGCTTGCGCACCCGAGCCTCCTAACAGAATTGAACTGTTGACCTCTTCCTTACCATGGAAGCGCTCTACCGACTGAGCTAAGGAGGCATTGCTGGCCTTTTGATTGCTCGGAAAAGGCCCGTCAAGAAGTCTGCCACATCCAGGCCAGTCCCCCAACCAATTTACCCAGATTCGTCAATGAGTTGACCCTAATTTGGCCCCAGAAGCCGTTAACCGAGCACTTCTTGGGCCAGGGTCGGTGCTCCATCGACTACCTCGTGGATATAGACCGATTTTCGGGGTTTGCCTGCGCCTTCGTAACTGAGGGTGCCGCTGACACCTTGCACCCCGGATGAGGCGGCAATTGCGTCGCCGACAACCTTCGGATCGTCGCTACCGGCCCGGGCGAAGGCGTCGAGAATTACCACCATGGCATCGCCAGCGAGCGCCGCGTAGGTCGGTGATGACGAGCCAGCGCCACTCGACGCTTCGATCGAGGCATTCAACCGTTCGACTCGCCCGCCCGGGTCGGGGAATACGTGAGTGGTGTGGAAAACTCCGTCCAACCCGGGAGTGAAATAGGCTCCGCTGGCCTCGAGCGAATCGGCCCCGATGAACTCGATATTCAAACCTCGGGATTGTAGTTGCTGTTGCATCGCCGCCGCCTGGGGTGCGAGCATCGCCGAATAGATCACATCGGGAGGGTTTTCCGTGAACGCATCAATCGACGGGCCGAAATCGGTGGTTTCCCCCGGCAAGTAGGTGTACTCCCCCAGCAACTCCCCGCCTTCCTCTTCAAACGTGGTGCCAAAGACGAGCGGGTTCAACGAGAAATAGTCGTCCTGTTGCCCAGTGAACAACACCGCCCGGTTCCAATTCCGCTCTAACGCAAACTGGGCTGCCGCCGAAGCCCCTTGGCGATAGTCGAAGGTAACAAGGAACGACAGCTGGGCCCGATCGGCCAGCGCCGACTCAGTGGACGTTGCGAACACCACAGGCACTTCACCGCCAGTCACCTGAAGCACCCCCAATCCCGATCGTTGAAACGGAGGCCCAATGATGGCAATAGCTCCGGCGTCGATCAACGCCTGCACCGGCTCGGCCCCTTCAGAAACATCGACGACGTCGACCTGAACTGGTCGACCGGCCACCCCGCCAGTACAAGAAATTCTGGTAGCCAGATGTGTTGCCGCTTCAACGGCCGGGATATCGGCTGACGTGGCTCGTTGCCCGTAGTCGGCCGCGTAGCCGATCAAGATCGGATCGCCCGAAGCTGGATTGTCGCACGTTGTTTCACCGTCGAGAGCCCCATCAATCGACCACGCTGACGAGCCCGCAAGGCCACCGTCAACCGAACTCTCGCCGCCCGTTCCAGAAGAATCGCCAGTTCCGGATGACTCGGTGCCATCGGTCGGCGTCGAACCGAACAAGTCAAAGTGCTTGGATACGTTCAATCCGAGCAACATTGCGTTGATCACTAACAGGAGCCCGATGGCAACAATCTTTAGTGGAGTGCCGTCAGTCTCAGATCCTGACATTAGAGAAACAAATACAGCAACGCTAAGAGAACAGCGCTCACTACGAGCAGCACAATGACGGCCTTCAACCCACTTCGTGACTGTTCAGCCCAATCTTCGGCGTCTTCTGGGCTGAACTGGCTTATCAGTGCGTCGTTAGAAACAAGCGCCGGCTGATTCGAACCACGTGACCGATCTCGACGGATCCCTGGCCGCTCAGGCTCATCGTAAACAGGGTTTTGAATGTCACGATGAGACGGGGGCGGAGCGGTAGCGGTTGCCGTCGGAGCAGAATAGTTATCTGTCGGCACCGGTTGAGGGCTAGGGCGATCAAACGACTCGTGTAACGGCGCCCCAGCTGGCTCATGATACGTCTGCATCAGATCTTCAGGTGAAAGCGTTGGAGCTAATCCGTTTTCGTAGTCGCCACCCGGAGCGTACGGTGCCATTTCGGGCACAGGACGGGTTGGAGGCTCGGCATAGCTGTTCGCGTAGGGGTCGACCACTTCACGATCGTCGAACGGGCCCACCTCGGTCGCATCCTCATCATAAAAAGGCTGCCCGTCCTGGTACGGAGCGTCCTGATATTGCCCGTCGTAATATTGGCTGTCGACGTATGAATCTTCGATTGGTGATTCATATTGAGGTACGGAAAAAGTCGGTGCTGGGTCAGGCTCGAACGGCGGATAACCGAACTCATCCGCCGACTCGTCGACAAACCGATCTTCGCTAACCTGATCTTCGCCGCCCGCTCGCTTCGCTTTAGCAGCGACAAGATCGACGTTGGCATCTCGCGGCGAACGGGTGAAGAAATCAGTTGCCGCTTGCCGCTCTCGCCCGGCCGCACTTTTTCTAACCCGATTGATCAAACCTTGATTTTCTTCGCCCAGAACTTGGCCGACTAGCAGGTTCCCGCCGCTGTCATAAGCAACCCCAAGAGCAGCTCCGACACAAACGGCAAGTTGTCCGAGATCAAGCAGGCTAGTCGCTGACAGCGAATCGGCGATAGTGACCGACGAGTACTTCTCAACTTCTAGCGCTTTACCGGCGCTGGTAACGATCCGGAGAGGCTCATCGACTGTTACGTCATCGCTCGTGACCGCTTCGAGTACTTCATAGCGGCGCATCCGAGCCCGCCAACCCCGACCCGATCCGATCGTGATTACATCTTCGACTTCGTTTCCAAGAACCCGGGCCGCCGCCACCGGCGCAAGTTCAACCCGATCAGGAACCAGACCCGACTCGCTGGCGATTCGCTGCGCATCTTCGATTGCTCGAAGCGGAGCGAACGAGATGCCAATATTGCCGGCATAAGATATTGGTTGGCCGATGTGATTCGATTTTCCTCGCAACCAATCGTGCAACGCTGGTCCGCTACCGACACCACCGTGGTCCGGTCCGATCGTTACTCCCGACCGAATGGTGGCTGGCGATGTCACGCCAAGGTTATAGAGAACATCATCTAACGCCGGAATCATCACTTGATCGTTGAGCGCGCCAGACGAGACTGTGGCCGGACCGCTCAGCGGACACTCGGCAGCCAAGATGATCTCTTCTCGGTCGGGGTCGTAAATGACACCCCGCACCGCACTTGCTCCCAGTTCAACTCCGAGAATTCCTAACATACGTCACCAGGAAAGCTAGTTCCTGATGTTCCTCCTCTGTCAAGATCGCTTCGCCCGCCAGGGAGAAGCAAAGGCGATTCTTAACCTATGTCGTACAAGCAACTACTGGCTCACTGGTACCTTATTACAGTAGCCCATCCACTGGAAAGGGCGGAAGTTCGCTCCTACGCTAGTCTATTCGACTCACCCGAGACCTAAGGTGCGATTCTGGCCTACGAAGATGGGTCGAACGCATCGCCAACCAAGAATTTCTACTCAAAATGACGAACCGCCAGCCCCATATTCGACCAGCGATCAGGTCAGATGCCGAGGCGATACGAGAGATCTATAACCGACAGGTTCTTGAATCGACCGTCACTCTTGACCTGGTTCCCCGGACGCTACCGGAACAGCAGGAATGGATTAAGGACCGATCAGGGGGTTTAGCTGCGCTCGTTGCAACTATCGACGAGGTAGTTGTCGGATTTGCCAGCCTCAGCTTCTACCGAGACCGCCCCGGCTACCGCACATCAGTCGAAAACTCGGTCTACGTACACCACGAGTACCTACGTCGAGGCATCGGATCTGTGCTCCTCGGCGAGCTACTAGTCACCGCCAAGAACCACGGATTCCATTCGGTGTTCGCCCGCATAGCTGGGCCGCAACCGGCCAGTGTTGCCCTCCACGAAAATCATGGGTTCCGGCTCGTTGGCGTCGAGCAAGAAGTGGGCCGCAAATTCAACCAGTGGCACGATGTGGCCCTCATGCAACTGTTGCTCAACTCCTAGCCAAGTGGGCCTCTAAACAGCGTACGGCCCGCACTTCCGCCGAGGATTTGGCGTGTTTGCACCAAGAATGGAAACGGCCCTCCGAGCGTGGCCGTGACCGATTCAACGCTCGCCGACAAGGCCGCTATCACCCGATCTGGTGACACCCGCTAGCCTCCAGAACCAGCGAGTCAGCCACAAGAAATAACAAACGTCAAAATGGCAAATTTTGGGCTAGAAATCCGCTAACCTCAACAACGTCTGGGTCGGTGCCCGAGTGGCCAAAGGGAGCGGACTGTAAATCCGCCGGTTACGCCTACGTAGGTTCGAATCCTACCCGGCCCACGGGAACTCATTGAACTCAAAGGGTTCAATGAGTTCCGTAAAGTTCCGCCCGCGGGCGGAACTTTACGCGCTCCTACCGAACCCGAACCCCCGGTCGACGTAGTATCTGAAAAACCATCCAGCAGGCGTCAGAAGACGGTGTAGCCGCCATCTACACAAATCTCCTGACCGGTATGATAAGTCTGACTCGGGTCAGCTAAAAACGCGCCGACCTGGCGAAACTCGCTGGGCTCAGCCCACCGACGGACTGGAGTTCGCTTCGTCGTGGCCTCACGAAACACATCGCTCTCATAACCGTCGCTGGCCAGGTCGGTGATGGTCCAACCTGGCAGCAGCGAGTTCACCCGAATCTGGTACCGGGCTAACCCGACCGCTAACGCTCGAACCAATCCATTCAGCGCGGTCTTGGCGGTGCCATACGCCTCATTGCCCGCCGCACCATGAATGGCCGAAGTCGACGACACCGCAACAAGACTGCCGCCTTCGCCTTGGGCTACCAGATACTTCGCGGCCTCCCGCAACGTCAGAAAAACTCCGTCAAGGTTGACCGCCATAACCGATCGCCACTCTTCCAGCGACAGTTCAAGAAACGGCGTTCCGGTCCCGCCTCGACCGGCGTTGGCGAACAGCCCGTCGAGTCGGCCAAAATCGTCAACCGACCGAGCCATTGTCTCGATGACCTGAGCCTCATCGGCCACATCACAAACGTGGGCGGTGGCCTGGCCACCCAACGCGGTCAGCTGATCAACCGCAACCTGGTTTTTCTTGTCGTTACGCCCCCAGATAACTACTGAACCGCCGGCGGCCACAATCCCCTCGGCCATCCCCAAACCAATTCCTCCGTTCCCACCAGTCACGATAAAAGTCTTGCCAGAAAGATCGATCACTCGACAGTCCATTTCTGCGGCCGACACCGCTGCTAGGTCTTCGCTACGTTACCTCGCGAGCCAATCGGTCAGCCAACGGAGGGCACCAACAAAAAGCAGGTAGATCAGCAGCAGAACCCCGCAAAACTGTCGCTCGGGCTAGTAGTTTTACGGTATGCCTAGTTTTGACGTAGTTTCTGAGATCGACATGCAAGAGGTTCGAAACGCAGTCGATCAGACCAACCGAGAAGTTACCAATCGATACGATTTCAAAGACACGAACTCGACTATTGATCTGAACGAAAAGGAGAAAACTATCCTGCTCGAATCAGCAAGCAATGATCGACTAGGTGCCTTCCGTCAGGTGTTGGAAGAGAAAGTCATCAAGCGGGGAATCTCGCTGAAAGCTATCGAGTTTGGCGACATTCAAGACGCCGCCGGTGGCCGAGCCCGGATGGAAGTTTCACTTAAAGCTGGAATCTCCTCCGACCTAGCCAAAAAAATCAATACCCACATCAAGGACTTGAAACTCAAAGGTATTCAATCCCAAACCCAAGGTGAACAAGTTCGAGTAACCGGCAAGAAGCGCGATCACCTCCAAGACGTGATCTCAGCTCTGAAAGAAGCCGACCTCGATCTGCCGCTTCAGTTCGAAAACTTTCGCGACTAGCAAACCCGTGATCTACGTCGGAAAACGAAAGTGCGGCTCGAGCAAACGCTCGGGCCGCACTTTTCGGTTTACCCATTTCGTCCTAGTCTTTTGCTTCTGCTCACTACGAACTAGTGTCTGTGAACTGCGTGTTCGTCGCCCACCGGTTGCTCTCACCTCCGCCGGAAGAGAACCGATAGTTGAAACGATAGCTTAATTCAGTCCTCGTCGCTATCAGCTGCACGTTCTGCAATCTCGGCGACCACGCCAGGGTCAGCCAACGTGGTGGTGTCGCCCAGTTGTCGGCCATCAGCAACGTCACGCAACAGACGGCGCATGATCTTTCCAGACCTGGTCTTCGGTAGATCAGGAACTATGATCACCGTTTTAGGCCTAGCGATCTTGCCAAGCTTTACCCCGACGTGCTCACGGATTTCATCTCCAAGCGCTTCTGAAGGTTCGTTGCCTCCACGCAAGATCACATAGCCAATTATCGCTTGGCCGGTCACGTCGTCAGTGCCACCAACAACCGCCGCTTCGGCCACCGACGAATGATCGACCAAAGCCGACTCGACCTCGGTCGTGCTGATCCGGTGACCGGAAACGTTCATCACATCATCAACTCGACCTAAGAGCCACAGATAACCGTCATCGTCGAGCTTGGCTCCATCCCCGGCAAAGTACTTGCCCTCAAACCGAGACCAGTACGTGTCTTGGTATCGCTGCGGATCTCCCCAAATGCCACGCAGCATAGAAGGCCACGGCTTGGTAATCGTCAGGTAGCCGCCGCCGTTTGACACGCTCTCTCCGTCATCGTCGACCAATTCGGCGAACACTCCGGGAATGGTGGTGCAGGCCGAACCTGGCTTTGTTGTGGTCACGCCAGGCAAAGGCGTGATCATGTGCCCGCCGGTTTCGGTTTGCCACCAGGTATCGACGATAGGTCGAGCGCTCCCACCGATGTGATCGTGATACCACATCCAAGCTTCAGGGTTGATCGGCTCACCGACAGTTCCCAAAACCCGTAGCGAAGACAGATCGTGACTAGCCGGTTCTTGCGCTCCCCATTTCATGAACATGCGAATAGCGGTCGGAGCGGTATAGAGCTGCGTGACTTTGTATCGTTCAACGATATCCCAAAGCCGGTCCTTACCTGGCGTGTCCGGCGTTCCCTCATACATCACCGACGTGACCCCATTGGCCAACGGTCCATACACGATGTAGCTATGACCGGTAACCCACCCGATGTCGGCCGCGCACCAATAAATATCGGTTTCAGGCTTTATGTCGAACACATACTTGTGGGTAAACGCCACCTGGGTGAGGTAGCCACCAGTGGTGTGCATGATGCCCTTAGGCTTGGCCGTCGTCCCCGAGGTGTAGAGGATGTAGAGCAATTGTTCAGCATCCATCGGTTCGGCCGGACAGTCAGGCGAAGCGTCCGCCATTACGTCGTGCCACCAATGGTCACGCCCATCAACCATGTTGGGGTCGAGGTCGCACCGGTTGGCGACGATTACGTTCTCGACCGAAGAAGCACCGGACGCCAAAGCGTCGTCGACCGTTGGTTTCAGCGGTGCTGCCGCCCCTTTGCGGTAGCCACCATCAGCGGTGATGATCAGTCGAGCCTGGGCATCATCGCAGCGATCAACGATGGCATCAGCTGAGAACCCACCAAAGATGACTGAGTGAGCAACGCCGATCCTGGCACAAGCCAGCATCGCTATCGGCAACTCAAGAATCATTGGCATATAAATGGCGACCCGATCGCCCTTTTCTAGACCAAGGCCTTTCAAAACGTTAGCGAACTTACAGACTTCAACTAATAGCTCGGCGTAAGTGATGGTTCTGGTGTCGCCGGGTTCGCCTTCCCAATGATAGGCAACCTTGTCGCCCCGCCCCGCTTCGATGTGTCGGTCTAAGCAGTTTGCGGTGATGTTCAACTCGCCGCCAACGAACCATTTAGCGAACGGCAATTCCCATTCAAGCGTGGTATCGAAATCTTTGTTCCAGGTCACTAGTTCGCGCGCTTGGCGAGCCCAGAACGCTTCAAAGTCAGCGGCCGCTTCCTCATACAGGCCCTGATCGTTGGTCAAGGCTTGAGCCGCGAATTCGGGTGGCGGCGGGAAGGTACGATCTTCAACCTCAAAAACCCCAATTGTTTCCGACACAGGCGCGCTCCGATTCACTTAGTAGTCCACAAACCATGCGACCCACCGAAACGCATACCAACGGTATGCAGCAGTCCGCATAGGGCAAACCGATCTTAGTAGGCGGCAATCAAATTGGCCATGCCGTCGACAACCAAGTCAGAAGGCCACAAAACGTAAGCCAAGCGGCCGGTTCAGAACCAAGCGATTTCGGTTCTTACCAGAACCGGCACCAACTACGACTGGGGTACGTTATATGCGCTTCGAAGGGCGCTCATTACCAGATCAAGCCCGTTTTCAAACATCTCAGAACCAGGCACCTTGGCGCTCTGTTCCAGAAACTGTTGCAAAGCCGGATCGGTCATACTGCTCGATGACCACGACGGATCCACTTTGAGTTGGGCGAGAACGCCAAGCTCAGTGGCGGAGTGTCCAAGGACGTAAGCGACCGCAAACCGGAACGCTTGGAAGGCTTCCAAGCCCTCGAGCCCACCCGCAGCGAAGCTCTGATAGGAAACGAACAGTTTGCCGATCGACGCTTGCGATCGAGCAGGGCGAGAAGAGAAAAGCTCAACCGCTGCCGGGTGCCGAAGCAGCACCTCGTGGAGCGACCGCAGACCGTGTCGGATCGCAGGCTCCCAGGCCACACCAGGCCCTTGAGGGAGTACGTCAACCTCCGAATAGAGACAGTCGAGCACACTATCTAACAGATCGTCTTTGTTTTTGACGTAGTGGTAGAGCGACATAGCCTCGACGCCGAGCTCAGCCCCAAGCTTTCGCATGGACAAAGCGGCAAGACCGTCTCGATCAATCAATTTCAGCGCAGTTTCAGCCAACCGATCGCGGTCGAGCGTTGGCCGTTCTTCAGTCGACATTTAGGTCATCCTACCTGCCAAGTCCTTTCGTCACATGAAATAGTGCTGAGGCCACGATTATCCGGCCATACATCATATGGCTCGAACGATTTAGCTACCCCAATGGAGCACATTCCAAAGACCGAGACCACCAGAATCCAGCAACGCTTCACTCTCAGAAATGCGGCTTCGCATCTTTAACGCCGCCACGTTGGGGGCGTGGGCGTTCGCTTGCCAGTGTGCTTTCCCCTCAGCCACTAGCTCAGCGATTCCCCACTGCTGAAGAAACTCAGCCTGGGTCGAAACTGACGAAACGTTCGGGAGTTGATCGGCTGGAACATCAGTGGTGATATCGCAACTACCAGGGCGATCATAGGGATCGCTACCACGCTCGTGCTGACGGTAAGTTCGAAGCCAACCCCCTCGCACAGCGAGCTCGGCCGTGGTCGCTGTTCCATAGTCGAACAGACAAAGATGGGCGGGCTTTCGGGCCAGGGTCGCTTCTACCCACCGGCCAGCGTCGTTTAGTAGCGGCAGTCGAGTCCCGATTGGTAGCTCAGCGGCTACCGCTGGCAGGTCGAAAGCGATCGATGGGCTCAACTCATCGTCGGTAGGCGAGTACGGGACGAGCACTTCTGTCGCCGTGAACTCGCCTTGTTGCCCCACGACTTCAACGAACACTTCGTTCAAACCGTTCGCTACTTTCTCGACGATCCTGAATGGCATGTTGTCGAGCAGTTCGTTGCCAAGAACAACTGCGCCCTCGATGTTTTCAGGAAGCTCGGCCAAAACTTGTATCTCGGGGTCAGAAGAATTACCCGACTTCGGCTCAGCCGTTAACGCTGCCGCGGCGATGTCAACCCCGATCAGGTTCCACGGCCGCTCAGGACGGGACCGGCGAACTGATCGAAGTAGCGCACCTGGCCCGCATCCCACATCGTAAACGGTGAAATTTGCAGGCGATCCTGCGTCGGCCCACCAATGGTCGATAGCGTTAGCCACAACCTCCCCGAACAGCGGCCCGACTTCGGGACTCGTAACGAAATCGCCGCCACGACGGCCAGCTCGACCTACCGTGGCATAAAATCCGCTGCGGCCGTACAAGCACTGGTCCACAAATTGATCGAACCGGGCCAGCGGTAGCTGTTCCGATTTGACCAATGGTTCAGACATGGTGATCTCGTGCCGGCCGCTGAGCGACCGGTCGCTAGTTGGCGGCTAGCGCCCCGAAATCGGTGAGATCAGGAGCGATGCCGGTGACCCCAGTAACCATCGTGACAATCACGGTGATCGCCAACGCCGCTACTAACGCCGGTGGAATCACGATTGGCGAATTGTCGCCATCAGGGGCTGGCATAAACCACATGTTCTTGGCCACACTCAAGTAGTAGAAGGCAGCGATAACCGAATTGACCGCAGCAATCAAGGCCAGAGCGATACCGGCTGTGGTTCCCGCTTCGATGAGTGCCTTAAAGATCTGAAACTTCGCTAACCAACCACCCATCGGGGGAATACCGGTTAGCGAGAACAAGAACACGGTCATCAAAGCAGTAAGGCCTGGGGCGTATCGGAACATGCCACCGAAGCTCTCGATTTCACCAGATCGGGTTTTGCGAGCAGCCACGATCACCACTGCGAACGCTCCGAGGTTCATCGCGGCGTAAATCACCAAGTAGTTGACGATCGATTCACGGACGAGGGCCGGGTCGCTTCCTTGATTGATCACTGCCAATGGAGCCAGCATGTAGCCAGCCTGAGCGATACCGGAGTAGGCGAGCATTCGAACGATGTTGGTTTGACGCATCGCTATTAAGTTGCCGATCGTCATGGTTAGAGCAGCCAAGATCCATAGGAACGGTCGAACGATCGCTCCTTGCACCCCGATGCCAAACACGATCAAACTAATCAGGCCAACGAAACCAGCGGTCTTTGACGCCACCGCTAAGAAGGCGGTGAGCGGCGTTGGTGCACCTTCATAGGTGTCGGGCGCCCATGTGTGGAACGGAACTGCTGAAACCTTGAATGCGAAACCAATGATGGTGAACAGAACACCCATCGTGATAACTGGCGTCGTTCCCTGATCAGCTAACCCCTCGGCCACACCAGCGAAATCGGTGCGACCACCGGTAACGCCATAAAGCAGCGACATGCCGTAGAGCAGAATGGCCGAAGCGAACACGCCCATGAGCATATACTTAAGGCCGGCCTCGTTCGATTTCAAGTCTCGCTTCCGCCACGCCGCCATCAGATAAGCCGGGATGGAAACGAGTTCAAGAGCAATGAACAGGGTTATGAAATCTCGGGCTGAGGCCATGACCAACATGCCCAATACCGATGCTGCGATCAGCTGGTAGTACTCGCTGTCGTAGTAGTCGCCTTCGGCCATGTAATTAGTACTCAACAAAACAATCACGTAGGCCGAGATCAAGAACAAACCCTTGAGAACCAGTGCGTATCGATCGACAATGAACGTGTCGCCAACCGCGGCCAACCCCGTGGCGTCCCCAGCGTGGGCATCCCACAACGTCAGAATCGGAATCATGGCCAACAAGAAGCCAATGCCGGTTAGCGAAGGTATGAACCGGCGGGTCCGCTCCAGGCCTATAAGGTCGACGATGGTGACAAACGCGCCCCAGGCCAACAAGACCAACTCGGGGGCAACGGCATGCCAGTTGATATCAGGCCGCTCAAACGGCGCCGAAGCGGCATCGTTCACCTGGGCTAGAAGGAAAGAGGTTGACACAGTCAGCTCCTAATTTCCGAGCGCCTGGAAGATCTCGCCAAGAGCAGACACTTTGTCGTTGCTGATGTCGAACAACAGACCGGGGAGGAAACCGAGAACGATCACCATGATTAGCATCGGAACCCATGCGACCCATTCGTTCCACTGCATGTCGGTGATTTCGGGATCGTCGATGAACTCTTCGCTTGGGGTACCGAAAGCGGTCCGCTGAAGCAGCCACAGAAGGTAGGCGGCAGCCAACACAGTACCGATGGCGGCAACGACCATGTAAACCCGAAACACCGTTTGGTTCAGGCCAGGCGCTGGATTGTACGAGGCCAGAATGGCGGGGAACTCGCCCCAGAACCCGGCCAGGCCGGGGAGTCCGAGAGAAGCCATGGTGGTGATACCGAGTACCCAACCCATCTTTGGTGCTTGAACTAATAGGCCACCAAGGCGTTTGATTTCGAGCGTGTGGTACCGCTCTTTGATCGACCCGGCCAAGAAGAACAGTAAGCCAGTGATAAGACCGTGAGCGACCATGCCGAAGATGGCGGCATTGATGCCGAAGTCGGTCAAGGTGGCGATGCCGAGCATCACGTAGCCCATGTGAGCTACCGACGAGAACGCGATCAAGCGCTTCATGTCGGTTTGCGCTAAACAGCCGAGAGCGCCGTAGATGATACCGATAACGGCGAGCAGGCCGATCCATGGCGCCCATTCAACTGCACCTTCGGGAAGAATCGGAATGGCGATCCGGATGAAACCGTACGTTCCCAGTTTGAGCAGAACCGCAGCCAGGATGACGGAGCCTTGGGTTGGTGCCTGGGTGTGAGCGTCAGGCAGCCAGGTGTGGAACGGGAACATTGGAACTTTGATGCCGAAGCCGAGGAACATGCCGCCGAACAACAGCACCTGAGTTCGGGTTGAGAGGCCCTCTGACTGCACTAGCTCAGCTAGCCGTTCGATGTTGAATGATTCGCCGCCGGTCAAGTTGTAAAGCGCTAGGAAAGCAACCAACATGAACGCCGAGCCGAACAGGGTGAAGAGGAAGAACTTGATCGATGCGTACAGTCGCTTCTCGCCGCCCCAGACGCCGATCATGAAGTACATCGGGAGAAGAACAACTTCGAAGAACACGAAGAACAGAACGAGGTCTCGAGCGACGAAGGTGCCGATCATGCCGGTGTGGAGCACCAGGATGAGCATCAAAAACGCTTTCGCATTACCCGGTGATGGAATGTGATCCCAGCTGTAGATGATTACTAGCGGCACCACAAACAACGTCAGCGCTACGAGTGGTAGCGACATCCCGTCGAGGCCGACCGCATAGCGAGCGTTAATTATCTCGATCCATCGCATGTCTCGCCCGAACTGCATTTCGCCCGCTTTGGCGTAGTCAAAGTCGAGCATCAACAACGCACCGAGACCGCCTGCTACCACGGTTGAGACGAGCGCTATGAGCTTATGGGTGCCTTCTTCCCGTTCGGGAATGAGCATCATAATCAGCGCACCGACGAGCGGGGCGAAGACCATGGCCGTTATGCCCCAGTTTTCTAGAAAGCTCTGCATCAGAGAATGTCCTTAACGTATGTTTTCGAGTTACTGGCAAATAGTGACGTGCAAATAATGATGTGAAAATGAAACTGTGAAATAAAGATCAGTACTACTAAACGGCGAATATAAAGATGGCGGCCACCACTGCGGTGGCACCGAACATGAGCGTGGCGTACTGCCGTACTTGCCCGGTTTGCATCCCGCGGAGGAACTGACCAGCCCCGGACGCCGAATTACCTGAACCGTTTACCACGCCGTCGATCGCTTTCTGATCGATGATGTTGTAAATGAAATTGCCAAGCCCAACCGAGAGTTTGCCGACGCCGTTGACGATTCCGTCGAGCACGTTTTGGTTGAACCAGTCGGTCGCTCGAGCCAGCGGCCCTTTGGTTCCGCCGGCGATAGCGCCAGTGTAAAGGTGGTCGAGGTAGTACTTTTCTTCTAAGAACTTGTGGCCGGCTCGAAGGCCCGGAATTCGTGACATAACGCCATCGGTGTACTCGGTGGCTTTCGAATCCTTAGCGTAAAGGGCTCGGTAGTAGGCGACGACGGCGCCGCCAGCGGTTAAGGCCAGCAGCGTGGCCACGATGGCCAACGAAAGACTCGGCTTGGCGTGAGTAAACCCATTGTCTGACGTGACGAATGTGCTGACACCGGCCGGTTCGACCCAGTCTTCGAATCGGTGCGCTAACCCTTCGGGAGCACCGAAGAACTTGACGAACCCAGACGGCATATTCAAGAAGCCAACGACGACTGCCATCCCGGCCAAGATAATCAGTGGCGTGGTGATTCGAGCACCCGATTCATGTGGCTCGTCGTGGCCGCGGTATTCACCGAAGAAGGTAAGCCAGATCGTTCGAGCCATGTAGGCAGCAGTCATAGCAGCGGTAATCATGCCGAAGACGAACGGCAGATAGTAGGTTCCGTTGCCGCCGGTGTTAGGCCAAACACCAGCGCCGACCAAAATTTCGTCCTTCGACCAGAAACCAGCTAGTGGAGGAATACCGGCCAAGGCACCGGATCCGATCATGAACGTCCAGAACGTTTTCGGCATGTACTTGCGGAGCCCACCCATGTCAGCTTTCATGTCGAAGCTGTGATGGCAAGCGTGCGAAACCGAGCCAGCGCCGAGGAACAGACAAGCTTTGAAGAAAGCGTGAGTGAACAGGTGGAACATGCCTGCGGTGTAGGCCCCCATACCGAGAGCCAGCACCATGTAGCCGAGCTGAGAAACGGTCGAATAAGCCAAGACCTTCTTGATGTCTTTTTGAACAAAGGCAAGGGCGCCGCCGCCGACCGTGGTTAGGCCGCCGATAAAGGCCATGAGATTGATGCTTGATCCGGCAATACCGAAACCAATGAAGAACACCGGGTACAGGCGACCGATCATGTAGACGCCAGCGACAACCATGGTTGCCGCGTGAATCAACGCCGAAACGGGGGTTGGGCCAGCCATAGCGTCAGGCAGCCAAGTGTGAAGAATGAACTGACCCGATTTCGACATGACCGCCGCCATCAAACAAACCGCAGCGATCGTGAGGGTGCCTTTAGGAATTGTTCCGTTAACAGCGAGCTCGTTGATTCTTGGGATACTGAAGGTTCGACCAGCGGCGAAATACAAGATCGACATGCCGATGAGCAAGCCGATGTCGCCGACACGGTTGGTGAGGAACGCTTTCAGCGCAGCATCGGAGTTCGCTTTTTCTTCCCACCAGTGGCCGATCAACGCAAACGAGCAAACGCCGACAAGCTCCCAACCAACGATTAGTTGCATAGTGCTGGTCGACAAGACCATGAACAACATGGCCGAGGTGAACAACGAAAGAAATGCGAAGTAGTGAGTGAACCGACGATCGCCTTTGACGTAGTCAGTTGAGTAGACGTGAACCAGTAGCGAGATGAAGGTAACGACAAACAGCATCATCACTGACTGGCCATCGACCAGCGTTCCGATCGAAATGCTGAACCGGTCACCGTGGGCTTCGGCTACGGTGCCGCCATCTTCGGCGAAGGCGACATCTACGACGTTGTCGTCACCACCGAATCCGGCTCCCTCTTCTTCATCATCATCGTGGCCAGCGTCTTCGTCATCGCTATGACCATCTTCATCTTCATCGTCACTGTGGCCATCTTCGTCGTGACCAGCGTCGCTGTTGCCTTCGGTGCCGAGGATGACTTTGTTGGCGTCAGGACCGATCGAGAACCATTCGACTTCGGTAATAATCGGAGCGCCGCGGGCCTCGCCTGCTTCTTCAGCGGTCAGAACGATTGGGGTTTGCTCGCCGTCAGGCCCTTCTAAGAAAATTGCTTCTTCCGAATGGCTCTCAGCCGACTGAATATTGCCGATCCACGCGAACGTGGTGAGGACAGCAAGCGAGAAGGCAACGACGACCGAGGCGATGCCGATCTCAGCTCCCTTGAACGGCAGACGCTTTCCAAAGAACAAGATCAGCACGAAAGACAGCGCTGGTAGCGCCGGGATCAGCCAAACGTTACGAAATAGCCAGGAGACTTCTTCAGCAGCAAACACGGTTTCTCAGATCAGCCTTTGAGTAGGTTGGCTTCAGCCACATCGATACTTCGACGGTTCCGATAGATAAGTAATACGATGGCCAGCCCAACGCCGACCTCAGCCGCAGCTACGGCGATGATGAACAGGGCAAATACCTGGCCGTCAATATTTTGGTTGAACGCACTAAACGCAACCAGGTTTATGTTGACCGCGTTGAGTATCAACTCGATCGACATCAAGACCAAAACACCATTTTTTCGCACCAGGACGCCGTAGACGCCAATGCAAAACAATACGGCGGCTAGGAGTAGGAATTGATTCAGAAACATCCGCTCACGCTCCTCAATCTCGGCGGGCCACTACGACCGCACCAATAAGAGCTGCCAGGAGCAGCACAGACAAGACTTCGAACGAGACGAGATAGGTACTGAAAATCTCGTCGGCCACCAATTGAGTATTTTTCACGCCGGTTGGCGCGTCTTGGGGAGTTGGATCGGCTGGCAGTTTGTCGCCGCCGAACGCATCCCAAAGCGAATAGCTCATGACTGCTAGCAGGCTCGCACCAACGAGAGCGCCGATCCAACGTTGATCATGATCAAGATCGGTTTCGGCACCCAACTTGGCCCGGGTCAACATCACGCCGAACAACAGCAAGACCATGATGGCGCCGAGGTAAACCAAGATCTGAGTGGCGGCCGCAAACTCAGCGCCAAGGAAGATGTACACCGCAGCCACACCAGACAAAACGATCAACAGGTACAGGGCGGCGTGCACGACGTTCTTGGTCGACACCATCTTCAATGCAGCCAGGACCATGACCGCCGCGATCACGAAGAAAAAGGCGTTGGGGATCCAAGCTGTCTCGATGACGGCCTCTGTTTGCTGAGCCAACAGCGCCATCATCGAGGAACCTTCTTAACTTTGGCCTCGGATCCGGCTTCGTATGCCTCGAATTCGGGAACAGTTTCCATCCACTGACCGAGTCGGGTCTTGTCGTGGAGGAGGTCCGCTATTTTTGGCTCGGAATATTCGAAGTCGGGGCTCCAGAACAGGGCTTCGAACGGGCAAACTTCGACACAAATGCCGCAGTACATACACAAGCCGTAGTCGATATCGAACCGGTCGAGCTTGTTTACCGACCGTGGCTTGCCACCGGCTCGACGAGGCGGAGCTAGTTCTTTGTGCCCTTCGATGTAAATGCACCAATCTGGACACTCACGGGCACACAACATACACGACGTGCAGTTTTCCTCGTGCAGAGCGATGACACCGCGGGTTCGCGGCGCTGGCGTTTCCTTTACGTGAGGGTACTGAACCGTGTCGGCACCGTTCACGACGGTGTTCACGATCTCTTTGAAAGTAACGCCGAGACCTTTGACCAAACCTGGAAGCTGAGGCATTAAAAGACCACCTTTAGAACGCCGGTCACCGCAATGTTGACCAGAGCGAGCGGAATGAGGAACTTCCATGCAAATGTCTGCAATTGGTCCTCACGGAAACGAGGGTAGGTAAACCGGACCCAGTAGATCACGAACGTGATGAGCAGCATCTTCGTGAGCATTACTGCTGGGCCGATCAAATTGAATGCCCAGTGATCGTGGCCGGCTTCGAACATCAGATCAGCTATGAACGGCGGGATACCCCAACCTCCCAAGAACAGCGTCGCCGCTAAGAAGGCGAAGATGTTGGCGGTGGCGAATTCGCCGATGAAGAACAACAGGAACCGAAACCCGGAGTACTCGGTCATGTAACCCGATACCAACTCAGATTCAGCGATTGGCATGTCGAACGGGCTCTGAGCCAGCTCGGCTTGCACTGCCACCAAGAAGATGAACAGGCCGATGAACTGGGTGAAGAAATATGGGTTGCCGAGACCACCGAAGCCGAAGATTTCGCCGTCGATTTGGGCCCGGACGATTCCTTGCATATTCAGCGTGCCAGCCTGCACAACAACACCGACAACAGCCAACACCAGCGGAAGTTCGTATGCGATCAGCTGGCCGGCAGCTCGGAGCCCACCAATCAGTGAGTACTTCGATGCGCTAGCCCAACCGGCCATCAAGATCCCGATTACCGAAACAGAACTAACGCCGAGAGCGAAGAAAATTCCGGTGTCGAAGTTGACGAACATAGCGTCCGGGCCGAACGGCACTACTAACACCAATAGGAACGTACTGATGAGGACGACGTAGGGGGCGGCGACGAAAACTCGACGGTCAGCGTTGGTGGGAACGATGTCTTCTTTTTGCGCCCACTTGCCCACTTCAGCCAAAAGCTGCATCGACCCGTACGGCCCAGCTTCCATTGGTCCCAAACGGCTTTGCATGAAGCTCACCATTTTGAACAGGTACATGTAGACCGTGCCGCCGGCTGGTATTAGAACCGCGACGAACGCCAGCAACAACTTGAAGATTGTGCTTTGCCAAAAGGCAAATTCAACTGCGAACACCGCACTCATCGATCAATATCTCCAAGGATGAAGTAGAGCGACGCCAAGATAGTGATGACATCGGGAACGTACGTGCCTTTCAGCAGCCACGGAGTAATAGAAATATTGGAGAAGCTGGCCGAACGTATCTTCACTCGGAACGGTTCGAGTCCACCTTGGCTCACTATGTAGTAACCCATGACGCCGAGCGGATTCTCAGTCTCGATGTATGCTTCGCCCTCCGGCACCTTAATGATGCGGGGCACTTTGGTCATAATCGGACCGGCTGGGAGCCCATCGAGAAGTTGTTCGACGATGTGACATGACTCTCGGGTTTCTTGCAGTCGAACCCAGTAGCGAGCGAACGAGTCGCCGTCGGGGTGGGTCCAGACCTTCCAGTCGACCTGATCGTAAGCCAACCCAACCGGGTTGTCTCGCCGCACATCCCAGTCAACACCGCTAGCTCGGATGTTGGCACCAGTTAGGCCATACGAAAGGCCAACATCGGCTGGGATGATACCAATCCCACGGGTTCGAGCTTCGTAGATTTCGTTTCCAACGATGAGGTCTTCCATCTCGTCGCAGAAATCTCGAATTTCTTTGAGTGCGCTCTTCGTTTCAGCAATCCAACCAGCTGGAAGATCGTCTTTGATGCCACCGATTCGGTCAAAGTTGGGGTGGAATCGGCCACCGGTGGCTGACTCGATTTGGTTGAGAATGTATTCCCGATCACGGAAAGCGTAGAAGACCGGCGAAACCGCGCCTAGCTGAACGCCCATGTCGCCGAGGAAAAGTGTGACGTTGGCGATCCGAGCGAGCTCGAACAGAATTGTGCGAATCCACTGCGCTCTTGGTGGTGCTTCGATGCCCATGAGTTGCTCGGCGGCGAGGATGAAGGGCACCTCGTTGGCGAAGCTTCCGAGCCAGTCGATTCGGTTGATAAGAGTCGTGACCTGCGGATAGGTGCGGACTTCGGTCAGCTTCTCGTAGCCCCGATGCATGTAACCCATGACCGGGTCGGCGTGGATCACTTGTTCACCGTCGAGTTGGACTACCAGACGAAGCGTGCCGTGGGTGGCCGGGTGCTGCGGGCCGATGTTGAGGGTCATACCCTCTGCTTCAAGCTCGAGGTTTACTCTGGCGTCGGCTGCTTGAGCAGCGATGTACGCCATTTGGCGGCGATCGTTGACAGCGGTCACGAGGCGTCCTCCGGGTTAGATGTGGTCGCCCCACTTGGAGATGCGCTTGATGATTCTTCGCCTGCCTCAGGTTCTTCGACCTCGGGCATCGGTTCAACGTCAACAATTCCCGGCCATGGCTTTACCAATCGAGCCATGAGCGGGAAGTCCTTACGAAGCGGGAACCCTTCGAAGTCAGTTGGCAGATACAGATTGCGCATGTCGCCGTGATCTTCGAAGTGAATGCCGAACATTTCATGCACTTCACGCTCGTGCCAATCAGCCCCCGGGTAAGTTTTGGTCCAAGTGCCGATTGAGAGATCGTCGCCAACGTCGACTTTAAGGTTCAAGCCGATTTGCGTAGTCAGGCTGTGCACTCGACTGATGACTTGGAAGCGAGTTTCGCCACCGGTATAGCCGTCAGCCCCGGTGCCGGTGTATTCGCTCTCGGCCGCGTCTTCAGTTGGTGCATCAGCAATATCGACGGCAGCGTCGAGGCTGCGACCAAAAGGTGATTGCATCCAGTCGATGGCTGATAGCCAACTGAAAAAACGGAATCGTTGCCGATTACGTAGATAATCGGCGGTATCCGACCAAGCGTCGTTGGCCACTCGGACCCATAGATCTTTGCCGGGAAGAATATGGCTAGCTACGACGGCGTCGCCGAGCTCAGCAGTGATGGCTTCGAGAAGAGCGTCTCGCGCTTCGTCGACGACAACTACTTCTTCTTCGGTTGGAGAGTCAGCTGATGGCAAGAGGATCTCCCTTCCACTTCTCGGCGATGTCTTCGTTCTGGATAATTTCTTGCAACAGCACGATTCCTTCGAGCAACGCCTCGGGGCGAGGAGGGCACCCAGGAACGTACACGTCGACAGGGATGATCTGATCGACCCCTTTAGTTACCGAGTAACTGTCCCAGTATGGTCCGCCACAGTTCGCACATGAACCCATTGAGATCACGTACTTTGGTTCGGGCATCTGCTCATACAAGCGACGGATAGCCGGGACCATCTTGTCGGTCACCGTTCCGGAAACGATCACAAGGTCTGCCTGACGGGGGCTAGCTGGAAGCGGAATTACGCCCAAGCGCATCACGTCGTATCGGGGCGACCCGAAGGCCGCTCCCATCTCAATAGCGCAGCAGGCCAATCCCCACTGGTATGCCCACAACGAGTACTTCCGACTCATGTTGAGCAGCTTGGTGAGACCTTTCGGCATTTTGCCCGATTCGATTAGACCCATCGGAGGACACCTTTCCGCCAGGCGTAAGCCAAGCCGAGTGCGAGAATGAAGATAAAGATGACCATTTCGATCAGGCCAAAGAATCCGAACGCCTCAAGCCGCGTCGCCCACGGAAAGATAAAAACTGCCTCAACATCGAACATCACGAACAGCAATGCAAATATGTAGTAACGGATCTGGCTTTGTGACCAGACGCTACCAGTTGGATCAACACCGCTCTCGTAGTTTTCGAGTTTGGCCGGCGTTGGTCTATCGGGTCGCAAAAGAGAAGCAAGGCCGACAAAGCCGCCTACAACACCGACGGCCAGAAGGCCGAAAAGCAGCACAAGGAGATACTCGCGAAGGAAGTCCGACACGACCGACGATCCTACCTGCGTTCTGGCCTTCCGACCAAGGTTGTCGGCCGTAATGTAACTATCTCGTTGAAATTGTTTTGCCGGGCCGACCAACTGCCTGTGGATGCATCTCGATTCAATGCCGTTGCCAGATCGGGTCGATCGGGCGATGACATAGCTCAGACGGCTGGTTCAGGCCTCTTAGAAGCCTGAACCAGCTGTTCCTAGACGCTCTAGGCGAGGTTTAAACCGATTCTGCGTTGTCCGCCCCACTCAAACCAGCGGTGAGTGGCTACCTGACCTCTTCGAACGGGGCGACCTGAGTCTGAAGATCATTGATCATCGCCTGAAGTTCTTCGATCTGCTGGCGCACATCACTCCTCATACCGAAGTTCTGGCCGGGCGCAAAACATGAAGCCGAATCATCGGATTTACAGATTCCACTGAAAGACTCGGTATTCCACTTGCCCAAATGCGAACTGGCAGCTTCGCGGTGACGCTCAATCTCGGCCTGGGTGGCTTGAACTGCGTCGGCCCCCTGTCTGACACGAGACTGAGCGTCGACGAGGTGTTCGTCTAGTGCGACCACGCCTTCAACAACTCCACGTGCGAGGTCACGGTGAGCGTCGAGACTCTGATGGCCTTCTCCATGGCTCATCTCGGCACGAACCTGCTCCATCTCGGCACGAGCCCGCTCCATCTCAGCCTGGACATGAGCCTGAGGGATCTCTCGCCGATCATCGCCCCCACGACCAACCTCACCACGAACCCGCTCCATCTCAGCACGAACCTGCTCCATCTCAGCACGAGCCCGCTCCATCTCAGCTTCGACCTGAGCCTGAGCCTCAGAAACCTCACGCCGAACATCGCCCCCACGACCAACCCGCTCCGCCTCAGCACGAACCTGCTCCATCTGCTGGTTCACCCGAGCCTGAGCCTCAGAAACCTCACGCCGACCATCGCCTCCACGACCAACCTCGCTACGAACCTGCTCCATCTCGGCACGAGCCCGCTCCATCTCAACCTGAACCTGAGCCTGAGCCTGAGAAACCTCACGCCGCGCGTTGTCATGTCGCTCAGAAGTTTCATGCCCGCCGTTGCCGCCATTGGCGCCGTCCGGCATGCAAGTTTTTGATCCGTCCCACCCGTAACCATCGCCGTCACTGTCGACGCAATCCATTGCCGAGGCTTGAGACGCCGACGCCACGCCGAGCGTCGTACCAACAACCGCTGTAGCCATTAAAAGGCGTT
>CALAJV010000015.1 GCA_937922805.1 uncultured Acidimicrobiales bacterium
TACATATCCAACGACTACATATCCAACGACTACATATCCAACGACTACATATCCAACGACTACATATCCAACGACTGCATATCCAACAATCATGCTCCCAACGACTACATATCCAACGACTGCATATCCAACGACCTATCAAGTTGCGTATCTGGCGACCTATCCAGCAGCCAATACGCTCAAGAATTCGACTACCCCCGCCGATGGAAACCAAATGATCTACAGCCCGGGCGATCGAATCGATCGTGTAAGCAGGGGGAACTAATTCACAATGGCTGTCACTGAAAGTCCGTCATCACAAGTACTAAACGGCGCCGGATGGTTCGCCGACCCAGAAGCCCTTCACAACCTTCGGTATTTCGATGGAGTCAACTGGACCGCGCATGTAACCCACTTCGGTCCTACGCCGTGCCAGGAGTGCTATCGCAACGAAGTTGTTTACGAAGGCTAATCGTCATCGCTGGTGTAGCCGCTGACTATGAAATTCCCAGCCGTGACCGCACTCGCTGTTTAACCTGATCGAGGTCGGGAACCGACCGCTCGAAAACGGTGTCTGGCCCGATGAACAGGAACCGGCAGTCAACGACCGGTTTCGATGTGATGTGTTCTAGCGCCACGGCGTACGCCCCGGCTTGCACTTCATAACTGGCGACTTTGTCCGCAAGCTCCGAAGCGTTCGCAACGGCATCGGTTTTGTAATCGGCGACGATAAAGCCTTCTGAGGTTTCGATACACAAGTCGATGAATCCTTCGAAGCCGCCGACCGCTCCAGGCATGGCAACGTACAGTTCTCGCCAATGTCTGCTGGACCTAGCCAACCGAAGTAAGTCCGTTCCTAGACAAAGCCGCACCCGGGCCTCCACCTCACCACTGGCATCAGGAATTCCCTCAGCGGCGGCGGCCGCCATGGCTAGATCGCTGAGCGAACGAGTTTCTCGCCTCTCGCTACCGTCTCCGCTATCGCCATCTCGGTCTTCGTCACTACCAGACCCAAAATCAACGTTTTCTAACACGGCGTGAACTGCGCTCCCCAGCGCCGGCCCGTGATGCAGGGCCTTAGCCCCTGCAACCTGTTGACCTATGGCAGCGGTTAGCGGTTCTTCGGCCCCAGCCGCTGGCTCATCATCGCCTAGAGCACCAGCTAGCAACGGCGGATCGGCAGCAGCCAAACGGGTGGCAGACCAAAATTGGGAAGCCTTGGAAGCGGCCACGATCGACTCGTGGCCGTCCTGCCATCGAGCCAAGTCATCTTCGTAACTTCCACCAGCGAGTCTGAGCTGTCGGGGTGGTTCAGCCGCGTAGTACTCGTCGCCACGAGCTTCGAACCGTTCGACCAGATGGCTCAACGGCTCCGCTGCTCCCCACGTTCTTTTTCCGATAGACAGCTCCCCGTCCTTGTGATGGGCGCTTACGACTAGCCGGTCAGACGCTCGGGTGGCAGCAACGTAGTGAAGGCGAACCCGTTCGTGGCCATCAAGCACTTCTTCCACTGAAGCTTGAAGCGAATAGCCGCTGGTTTTCTGATCACCTCCGAGAGAAATTTGTGGCTTCTCACCTTCTGAAAACAAGACGCTAGCAGCAGGCCTACCTCGATTTTCTTTAGTCGAAGAACCAGCGAGAATGACAATTGGGAACTCAAGTCCTTTAGCTCCGTGAACGGTGAGCACTCGGACAGCATCATCGTCAGGTTCGGCGGGCAGCGGTTCGGTAATACGGGCCATATCACTCGACTGCACCTCAACCCAAGCGACGAAATCTTGTAGGTCTCCCCCATGTTGCTCGGTGAACTCACGCGCTTGTTCAGCCAAGAATCGATATCGTCTCCACCGGTCGCGGGGGCGAGACTCGGCCAAGGCTCCTTCTCGTAGGCGCCGCTCTCTGACAATACGATCAACTATTGCCCCCGGCTCAGACCACCATCGGTCGGCATGCCACCCTCGCAAGACAGCGAAGGCTCCGGCTATCGATGAACCTTCGAGCATCTGCGGAGTGTCAGTTCGCCGATAATCCCAGGAGCCATCGGCCAACTTCCACTCCAACAATTCATCATCGCCAACGGCGAAGAGGGCAGATCGTAACGCTCCAACGACGTCGACCGAGTTCGATGGATCGACGGCCGCTCGCACGCCGGCCATCAGGGTTCGGACCTCTTGGGTGGCGTAAACCAATGAGTTAGTTTCTGGCCGGAATGGAACATTGGTCGCAGCGAATGCCGATTCGAGCGCAGGGAGCGAAAGCCGGGAAGGAACTAGCACCGCTATGTCACGCAGCCTCGCTGGCTTCTGTTCACCGTCTCGCTCAATCAGCCATTCTTGTTCCATCGCCTGGCAAACAACAGCAGCGACGTCCCGGCTTTCAAGGTCTCGGATCTGGGCTGCTTTGACCTCTTTGTCGTGAGGTTGCCCGACCATCGTAATTGGGGTGGCCGTTGCCCCAACCGGGCGAAACGCAGCGAGCGGAACATACGGCGGTTGCTTACCCAGGTCGCCATCTCCCATAGCTTCGCCGAAGACGTAGTTCACCCATTCGACGATTCCGGGAACGGATCGGAAATTTGTTGTGAGGTAAGAGGACTCGTCAACCAACGCATCCTCAGCCGCTGAATACACTGCAATATCGGCTCGCCGGAACCGGTAAATCGACTGCTTCGGATCGCCAACAACAACTAGTCGACCAGGTTCTAGCTCAGCTGCAAGTTGCTCCCATGGGGTTGTGCCAACTGGCTGTCGAGAGGCAATGAGAACCGCAAGTTCGATCTGGATCGGATCGGTATCTTGGAACTCGTCTAGCAAGATTCTCGGGTATCTCTGGTGAAGGTATTGCCTAACGTTTTCGTCGCTTCGGAGGAGCTTGCGAGCCAGTACTAAAAGGTCATGAAAGCTCAGCTCACCCCGCCTCCTTCTTCGCTCCACTCGGTCGAGAACAAAATCGGTGACGAGCTCGCGCAGCTCGCTAATCACTTCATCGCGGTACCGCCTAATTGCAACGTCAAGCAAGTCTCGTTTTTGTTCGACTTGGGCCCGGGCGGCATCGACATCGACACGGCGCCAGTTGTCTTTTCTTCCCGAGCGCCTGTTCGGCCATTTCATTTTGCCGAGCAGCTGAAGTTGATCAATTAGCGATTCCTGCCGAAGCACCTCTGCTTGTTCCAACAGGTGTTTGATCCCTTTGACCAACGTGTCCTCTTCTGAGATACACGCTGATTGCAGTTCACCTAGACTGTCAAGCTCGTCGAATATTGCGTCGAAGTCCAGGGTTGAAAGCGGTTTTCGATCGTCTTTAGGGCGATGCAATAAGTCCCAGTTGTCATCAAGCCGTTTCGCAACTGGCCCGAACCGACCAATTTTGATATCGAGTGCAGCCGCCCGCTCTTGCAGCTCCAACTTTGACATGTCGTCGCCAAGCTGGCCGGAGAAAACCCGCCAGCTCTCATCAAACTCCAAGGTGCTGGCAATTTCATCCAAAACACCGAAACCAGGAGGTAACCCAATTTCGACCGGATGATCGCTCAACACTCGAAGCGCAAAGCTGTGAAGAGTTGTGATGGCGGCCGACTCAACCTGGCCCGCAGCTTCAGCACACGACCGGCTCTGTTCGCTCTCAGCTCTCAGCTCTAACGCGTCTCTTACCCGAACCCGAAGCTCACGAGCGGCGGCCTCGGTGAAAGTTATAGCCGCTATTTGTCCAACGGAGAACCCGCCATCAGCGACTAAGTTGACCACTCGGTTGACGATGGCGGTCGTTTTACCGCTACCGGCTCCAGCTTCGACAAATAGGGTGGCCTCCAGATCATGAGCAATTTTGGCCCGCGGCCCGGCATCGCCCAGTTCCTGCTTCTCGAGGTCACCCTTGTGTTGACTGGCCCACTGATCATTTTTGGATTTCGGGGAATCGATCATTGGGCAATCTCTTCAGCTGATGTTCGCTGGCGACCAAGTAGTAAATCAATCGGCGTGAGCGATTCGTCCACCCTCACTCGTTCCCACTCGCTTTGACGATCGGTAGGGCAAACCCGATCAAAATCACAGAACATGCAATTTTCGAAGGTCAAACGAGGCCACCCAACCGCATCACCCGGCACACCTGGGAAAAGGCCGTCTCGGATGCCATCCAATGCCGAACCGACCGCGCTTTCGAGGCTAGTTTCGAGCTCCTCATCGAGCTCCATCGTCTTGAGTTTGTTCTCCCGGGTCAGCCAATAGACCCCGATTTTGCGGCCTGGGCGATTCTCTTTCTCGGCCACAGCTCGAGCATAGAGCGGTAGCTGAAGCCGACGGCCATCGTTGAGCGGGTTGGTTTCCATGCCCTCAAACGGGCGAGCAGATCCACCTTTGTAGTCGATCACGAGGAGGCCGCCGTCAGCAGTCAGATCGACCCGATCAACCGATCCCCGTAGCCTCATCTTTCGGCCAGCCCATGAACCCTCTAATGGCGGACTGTCTTGCTGACCAAAGCCATATTCAGCCCAACGGGGTGTTGATTGAAATTGCTCCCGGACAACATCGTCTTGGTCCAAGAAGTTGGCCATCTCAGATACCAACCACCGATGAAGTAACTTGGTTCGGACTTGGCCACCGGTAATCCCTCGACCAGACGCAACTTTGATTTCTTCTTCCAAAATGTCAAACAATCGGGCCCGCCGATCCGGCGACCAAGGATCCCCTGGTTCTGGAACATCCAATTCTTCTATTGCTTCAGTGATGAACCGCTCCAAGACCGCATGAACTAGGGTTCCACGCTCCCGTGGCTGTATCTCGTCAATCCGTTCCGGCCGCTCATCTTCGCCGACCCTCAAGACGCGAGCGAACAAGTATTTTCGTGGACACTGAGCGTACGTTTCCAGTGCCGTCGGAGATAGAAGCCGCTCGGTCGGGTCGATCTTGCCGGCCTGAACTGAACCGGCATGTCGGGTGAGAACCGGTCTCGACCTATCTCTAACTCGATCAAGATTAGCGGCGAGCGCTTCATCGATTCGGGCCAGCTCATGAGTATCGATAGGCTCGTTGCCCTCGACATGAGCTATCAAAGCCCGAAGTCCAAATTCGTCGGCCGAGATCGGTCGGCCATGGCCCGCCAATCCCTGATAGTGCGAATCAATCGACTCCCAAGAACCGACCAATGGATCAAGCACCCGAGGCCACACCCTCGATCGGTTGCTACGCATATCGCCGCGAGATGTAAGCAACACTGCTGGTTGGTGTGACGCTGCCACAGCGAGAGCAACGAGGCGAACATCAAGGTGGGCAAGGTCGGACTTTTCCGGCAGAACTCGCGACGCAGCACGCAATTGGTCGCTGAGCAATGGATCTTCCCGCGGGGTTCGGGGAAAATGTCCTTCTACTAGGCCTACGACAACCGACTTTGTGTAGCTGTGTCCTGGCGTTGCCCCCAGCGGGCCAACGTACACGCCCTTGCCCATTGGTTGACCAGGAACGACCGTTGCCTCGAGCTCGGTGGCGATGGTTGATTCAAATGAGTCGAGGGTTGGAGCCTGCCCAAAGGCATCGAGCGCTGCCATTCCTTTCAGAATTTTCCGAACCTGTTCGAACGCTACGTGTTCGACCTGAGGCCATGCCGGGCTCGGACGCTCACCGGTTTGCGTTCCGGGTTCTTGCCGGGGTAGTTCTGGGCCTTGGTCAAGAGTTCCGTCAGCAATTTCGGCTCCTAACAAAAGCTCGTCGAGTAGGTCGACTCCCCATTGCGACCATCGTGTCCAAGTCCGGTCCGCGGGCGGAGTAAGAAGTTTCTGTAACCGAACCATGAACTGAGCCAGATTCATCATCGATGTCTGGGATGCCTCATCATCGGTGTTGCGAACCAGTTCGTCTAGTCGGACGGCCCACTGATCGCTATCGATCACGCCAGCTTGTCGCGAGATTCGATCCCACAACGCTGCTGGGGCTTCGTTGCCTGTTCCATCATTGATCGGAGCTGCGTTTAGTAACGTTGTAACCGCAACTCGATCTGCGCCCTGGGCCGACATCGTTAGCAGCCGATGGAGGGTCCGCCCAGCGAGAGAAGAGCTGAGCGGACGATGCCCAGCGCTTGAGTACGGTAGGCCAGCTGATTCGAGGTGTTCAGATAACAGTCGGGCATACGGCTCTGCACTGGCATACAGGATCGCCATCTCGTTTAGTGGTTCGCCGCTGGCAGCGAAGGCGACCACATCGCGCAACGCAGTTCGCACCTCGTCCTCTGGGTCGGCAACCTCGATCTGGACCGCGCGGTTTTCTCCGGTGTCCGCTCGTTGGTCCGAGTCTGAGTGGGAGTGCTCAAAAGACGTTTCGTCTCCGCCCGAAGCTGGGTCGGAATCGAACTGAAGCCGACCCGGCCTGGGATGGGTGCTGGCCCCCTCTACCCGGACGCCCCAACCGCTCAATCGGTCGAAGTGTTGTTTGTCTATGCGGCGATGCCCAGTCAAACCAACAACTACATGGCTCTCGGCCCGAGCAGCTACAGCCTTAAAGACCCGACCCTCGTAAGGACGGATCGGATCGAGCAGGTACAACAGAATAGGGCCGCGCTCCCCCACCGGCATCCGATCCAGAGCGGCCAGGGCTCGCTCTACCACTTCATCTCCGCTGCAAGCAGCTTGCATCTGGCTTAGGCCGCCATCTAGAACACGAAGTGCTTCGGCCGACAGTCCGCTAGCTTGAGCCCGAACTCGCTCAAGGGCGTCACTTGGTAGTCCTACAATCTCGCCGTAAAGCGTTACTAGCCGTTCTTCTGTAGTTCTATGCCCGGCCACTGAACCAAATCCACCTGGGTTCCGATGAAGCTCGGCTCGGACTGCTGCCACCACTTCCGATCGAGCGGCGATATGTCGTTGTTGAGCAAACAGTTCCGGAGCTACCAGGTCCTCAGCAAAGCGCTGTAGTGTAACAAAAGTCACGCCAGCCAACCCTTGGCGGCGTCTACCAACGGCTCGCCGAACCGCAACTGTCATAGCTGAGGTCTGACAAATAACGGTTGCGGGCGCTAGCCGATCACCCTGCCTCGTTTCGTCGAGGAGAGCACCTAGCGTTTCGATTGAGCGCTTCCCAACGGGGGTAGTGGTGATCGCTGCCATCTTGATGTCAAGGCTAGGTTGCCCGACGTCGAGCCGCGCGGCTTTACTGCCGATGGATTGCCAAATGATGAAGTAGTTCGATTCGACCGATTGCGCTTAGTCCCATAGTGAGTCGACGACATCAAGCCAAAGGGCAATCGTCAACCGTAGCGACTCGACGTCGATCCGTTCATCGTGGCCATGGAACCGTCGAAAGAACTCGCCAGTGTCAACTGCGGGTGAAAGCAAGCCTGCTCCATAGGCAATGGCCCCTTGGTCACGGAAAAACCGGGCATCAGTACCGCCGGTTACCATGCTAGGTATCGCCTTGGCATCCGGATAGGCCTTTGCTATCGAACCGGTGAGGGCGTCCCAGAGAGGGTTATCCGTTGGGGATGCGGTTGAATCACTACGCTGGATAATTTCTGTCTCAACCTGGTCGGCCATGTCGCCCAACGCGGCCGCCAAATGAGCGTCGACGTCAGCCGACGTTTCACCGGGCAACGTCCGAATGTCTACCTCGATTATCACGCTGTCGGGAATGACATTGGTCTTGACTCCACCGTGAATCACGTTGGGACTAAAGGTGGTATGGCTACAGGAGTGAGCATTGCGGGCCAGTTCAGGCGGAAGTTGCTGAAATGCATCGTAGATCCTGGCCGGGTCGATCAGCTTCTGGGACAAGTCATCGTCCAGCCCCATGGCCTGAACCCGGGCGGCCCACAGTTCATCCAGCCTTGGGTTGGGGCGATACTCACTTAGCCTCCGAACCACCTCTGCTGCCTTTACCAACGCGTTATCGGTCCCGTATGGCATCGATCCGTGCCCTGGCGAGCCCTTGACTTTAAGGCGAGTCCATCCGATTCCCTTCTCGGCGGTTGTGATCAACAGACTCATCCCTTTGTCGCTGTGCATCGGGATGCCACCGAACTCAGTAAGAACGTACTCGCACTTCAACGCTTCCCACTCGTCACGAACTAGTACCTCAGCCCCATGAGCACCCCCGGCCTCCTCATCGGCGACCGCAAAGTAAATGATGTCGCCCGGGTACCGCTGGCCAGAGCTCACCAGATGGCGAAACACGACCGCCATTGACGAGGTTAGGTTCAGCATGTCCACTGCACCGCGACCCCAGACCTCACCATCTATAAGCTCACCACCAAAAGGGTCGTGGGTCCAACCCTCGGGTGAAACTGGCACCACGTCTGTATGGCCCATCAGACACAGCGCAGGGGCCGACGAATCTGTTCCCTCCCACCGGGCGACTAACGAAGATCGACCCGGCGTTGGTTCGTAAAGCTGAAAATCTACCCCGGTGCCTTCGATCTCATCCCGCAATAACCGGGCCGAAACGTCCTCTTGGCCCGATTCCGGAGTTCCATCGTTCACACATTGGTTACGGATGAGTGCTTGAAGCAACTCGACGGTCTCGTTGGTTAGCCGATCGATCATCAACCGATCTTAGTTTGGCGGCCGACACAAAGCCCATAGCGAACCCTCATTGCCAGAATCACAGCCCAAGGCTACGTGGGAGCGTCCCTACAGGGCACCAGCGGTGTGGTCGCTACTTGTCTGAATAGACGATCACGATTTGGGTGATGCCGGCGCCCGCGGCTTCAGCCGTCGGCCTGGCCATAACTCTGGCAGTTCGAGTCGGACTGTCCACAATGATCGTGGCGCTTCCATCTTCGGATTCTGAGCTTTCAAATATCCACTCGGGGCCATCCAAATCCTGATAGAACTGCTCAACCGTTGCCACTGATGCTGCGATATTTGCTACTTTACGAAACTCGTCGTCGCTGGCAATAGCAGCGTTAGTGGGAAGCGGCAGCGGCGAAACCGCAATGTCGGAATCGGCCGCTTGCGCAGTAGTGGTGGCGGTAGTCGACGTCGTAGATCCGGTACTGCTCGAGGTTGACGCTGGATCAGAAACAACCGATGCCGATGTAGTCGTGGTACTGGCGGTTGTCTCTCCCCCGAAGAAGGCGAAATAGCTGCCGATGCCAATAACGAGCACAGCGAGAACACCACCACCGGCTAAGAGCCCTGATTTACTCGTAGCTGTTTGTGCTGGCTGCGAGCCCGCAAGGGGCTGCGGTATCGGAGTTTGAACGTTGTGCACCTCTTGCGACCCGTTGCCAACGACACCACTAGCTGATTGAGTGATCGGTTGATTACCCGAGTGACCACCGGCCGTTGATGTCGGGTGGTTTGGTGTATTTGGCCCGGCGTCGTTCCCGTCAGCAAAGCTGCTGAGTGTCTGCGCCACGTCTCGGGCCGATGGGGGTCGTTGAGTTGGTTCCGGATGGGTAATGGACTGGAGGTAGTTGATCAGTTCGGGTGGAGCAGTAACGCCATGTTTAGCAAGGTGAGCACCGATATCGATCGGGCCCGTCATGGCTGCCGCGGCCATGGTCGAACGATCAACTGGGGTTGATCCAGTCATCAACTCAACCATCATCAGGCCGAGTGGATATAGGTCAGCTTTCTCCGTCAGTTGATCGAGCCCTGCGGCCTGCTCCGGTGCGACGTAAGCAGGCGACCCTGAAACGAGAGTAATTGCCGATGCCTCTACTGCCCGGGCCAGACCGAAATCAGCCAAAACCAGTTGTTCATCATCGACGAGCCCGTAGATGGGAGAACCTAGCTTTGCTTCAGTGCTACGAATCAGGACGTTGCCCGGCTTCAAGTCCCGATGAATACGGCGAATGTCGTGAACGTCGCCGACCGCGCGGGCCAGCTCGGCCGTAATGGATGATGCTTCGGTGACGCTGAATAGGGTGTTCGCATTAAACCGGGCGTCCATACGCTGACGTAACGTACCTCGATCGGCCCAACTCATTACGAAGTACGGCCTACCATCTGGCAGCTCGCTTACATGGTGGACCCGAATGATCCGCGGGCTGTTGGCTTGCCAAAGAACCCGAGCCTCTTCGATAAACCGAGCCCGGATGTCTTGGTCGCGGCTCCAGTTGTCGGCCAGTACCTTGATTGCAACTCGTAGGTCGAGCACGGGATCGCGTGCCAGCCAGACCGTCGCGAATGCGCCCGCCCCCAATACCGCCTCAACTTCGAAGCGGTCGATCCTCTCCGGTCCTGCCACTTTGCTATCTTATTGACTTCTAACATCGATCGCATGGCGCACGAGACCATGCCAAACTCCGTAATCGAGCTGAAACTCTGGCCACCGTGGCGGTAACAAAGGACTGACGGCGCCTTTGAAGCACCACCTTCAGTTGAGATCGAGCTGGGCTAGCGAACATTAACTGCTCCAGGGTGTATAAATAACCAATGGTGGACATGGAGCAACTAGAGCTGACCGCTGGTGAGGCAGCCGCCGGCAACGAGGCCGCCCTCAATCGGCTGCTGGTTGATTGTCGACCGTTGGTATTTGGTCGTTGCAATCAATTCCTGCCAAACGAGCTCGATGCTGAGGAGGCGACCCAAGACGTTCTTCTTGCTATTGCCACCCGAATCGGGTCGTTTGAGGGGCGATCAAAATTCTCAACCTGGCTGTACCAGATCACGACGAACGCTTCAATCGACTGCTACCGGAAACTAAAGCGCCGACGCAGCGTTCTTGACGCTGCCCCAGAGATGGCGGCAGAGGGATCTACTCCGAGCGTAATTGTTGGCGCCAAGGTCGATTTGCTTGAAGCAGCGGAGAGTCTGGATCGGCGAGTAGTAGAACCGGTCATGCTTCGTGATTACTACCAGCTTGAGTATTCAGAAATTGCACGCCTGCTTGGTGTTCCAGAAGGAACAGTCAAATCAAGAATCCATGACGGAAGAGGAAAGCTACGCCATGCGCTTTACGGCTCGAGCTAACAGGGATCAGAATAGTCACCTCCAATCGCACAACAACGGTCGTCGAGGAGCCTCTACGCTGCTCCTCCCGCTACTCATTGCCGCTGCTGTGAGTGTCACGGCGTGCGGATCTGAAGCAACGACGATCCAGTCGCAATCGGCTCCCGCCGATAGTTCAGCAGATCAGGTCGCGGCTGACACAGGCGACGAAGGCGAAACCGAACCTGAGGCACCGAGCGACAGCACCGAGCCCACGGGGTCAGATAGTGACGAACCTGATCAGCAACAGCCAGACGCCGACGACCAATCAACCGGGGATGATCAGCAAGAACCGGTGTCAGCACCAGTAGGTGATCCAATTCCTGAAGGGGCGACCGTCGAACAGATCAAGGCGGTGATGGAAGACGCTCACGGCCCAACCACCAACGTTGCCGGACAGGTAAATCGTGTTGCCCCATTTCCAGATGTGCCGACACCGCTCGGCGCCGATCTTCGCGATATGAATGCACGAATCAGCAGCTCCCTTGATAATCGAACACGGTGGGTTGGTGTTACGTTGCTGGCACCTGGAACCGTCGATGACCTAGTTACTTTCTACGAGACCAACCTCGCCCCATTCAATTGGTCACTGGTCTCGGAGACTGATCGAACCGAGAGCGGCAACCTTCAGCGAGTGTTTGAATACGAGTATGACGGCTCCGGGAGCCGAGACGACACGTTCAAAGTCACGCTGACCGAAACCGACGACGGTGGGACTGAAGTCAACCTTGAAGAGCGGGTATCGGCCACCACCGCCGAAATGACCGACCTCGACAGCCGGCTTGCTAGTTGGCGGGGCGAAGCCCCCATACCTGAGGGTGGTGAGGTCTATGAGTGGGAAATAAGATCGTCGAAATACACCGGCTACAAGCTCCAGCTGGCAGTCAGGCAGGCCTACCTCGGCCAGGGTGAGGCTGAGCTACTTAAATACGTTACTGACAGCCTTCCGACCGCGAACTACTCCATCGACTCTGAACGAATGAGTCAAAACTCACCGCCTGACGGCTGGCTCTACGGTCAAAGTGACATGTTCGAAGAAGTAACGTTTCGGGTGAGCGAAATAGATCTATCGTCTGGCCTGACTGGCTTCGTTGAAATAGAAGGCGATCTGGACTTCAACCCGGCGAACTAGCGTGCGGGCCTACGGTATTCGAACCAAACGGGCCCAGCTTAGGCCACCCATGTTCCGAGCAACGCGAAGGTTGCTCGGAACTCGGATCGATTAAAGCGGGACCGGCTAGCGACTAGCTAGTGCTTCTAGAAGTTGCGGCATGACCTTGTGCACGTCTCCAACGATTCCCAAATCGGCCACACCGAAAATTGGCGCCTCAGGGTCTTTGTTGATGGCGATGATGTGCTTTGAGCCTTTCATCCCAACAAGGTGCTGGGTAGCGCCGGAAATTCCGGCCGCAATATATACATCAGGCTTAACAACTTTGCCGGTTTGTCCTACTTGTGATGAGTAGGGCACCCAGCCGGCGTCAACGATGGCTCTTGAGGCTCCGGCGGCGCCGCCAAGGGCCTTAGCCAAATCTTCAACCATGGCGAACTTTTCTGCTTCGCCGAGGCCACGTCCTCCGGCGACGACAATTCCAGCCTCATCCAACTTTGGTCCATCAGACTCTTCAACGTGACGATCAGTCACGGTCGCTCCAGCAGAGCTTCCAAGGTCCGGAACGTCCAGGTCTTCAACATCAGCCTCTGCGCCGCCCGATGGTTCGGGGGCAAACGACTTCGGGCGAACAAGCGCAATAAAGGGGCCTTCACCGGCGAACTTCGTCTTCACATCGGTGTTGCCGCCAAAGATTGGTTCGGTGCCAACTAAGGCTTCGCCGTCGAGTTCAAGATCTACGACGTTAGTAATAGCAGTTCGATCAAGCTTGACCGAGAGCCGAGCGGCAATGTCTCGGCCGTCATAGGACGTTCCACAGAGAATTGCGTCTGGACCGTCGCCGGCTTCTACTGCTGCGGCAACTGCGGCCGCTGTCGGTACGCCAACGAGAGCACCATCGAGGTCGCCCGTTTGGTGGACGGTTTCACACCCGTACTCGCCGAGTGTCTCGGCCAAGTCGTCGGCATCGTCGCCTGCGTAGAAACACTCAACGGTGTCAGCAAGATCTCGCGCTTTGGTCAGCAGTTCAAGGGTGGTCGACGCCACCTCTCCGTTTTCGGCCTCAGCCAATACCCAAATCTTAGAAAGTGTCATATCGGCTCCTATATCGCTTTCAGTTCTTCTAAGAAGCTGACGATTCGGTTGTAGGCCTCACCGTCATCTTCAATCACTTCACCGGCATCTCGCTGAGGTGCCTCCGCTACTTCGACGATCTCTTGACCCGCTCCAGCCCAGCCCACTGAACCTTCGTCAAAGCCCAGGTCTGATGCAGTCTTTTCGTCGACCGGCTTGTTCTTGGCGGCCATGATTCCCTTGAACGACGGGTAGCGAGGTTCAACGACTCCGGCGGTAACGCTTACAACGCATGGCATCGGACACTCAACATCGTCATACCCAGCGTTCGTTTGGCGCTGTACCTTAATACCGGAGCCATCGACCGTTATCGACTTGGCCGCGGTAACCGAAGGTAGGTCGAGAACAGCTGCGATTTGTTCTGGCACCGTACCGGTGTATCCATCGGAGCTTTCTGAACCCGCTATGACCAGGTCAGGATTTTTCTCCTTGATAGCGGCGGCGAGAATCTTGGCCGTCGTTAACGAATCAGAGCCTTGCAAGGCCGGATCGGAAACAAGCACAGCTGATTCAGCGCCCATGGCCAATGCGGTAGCCAAACCCGATCGCTCATTATTGGGAGCCATCGAAACCAACGTCACCTCGCCTTCACCAGCAGCATCAACCAGCTGTAGCGCCATCTCAACGCCATACGAGTCTGATTCGTCCAATATGAGCTTCACATCCCGTTTGAGGGTCCTTGTCTCAGGGTCAAGAGCACCTGGGTCAGCGGGATCCGGGATCTGCTTTACGCAAACAACAACGTCCATTCTGCTGATGGTAGAGGATTTCTTGACCAACGAGTCAACCAGACCATCAAAGCATCCTGGCTCGCCCCTAATCGTTAAACAGGCGCAACCCAGATAGGCCCTCCCGTACACGACGAATACAAGGCCACGTCGCTGAGGTCTTATACTGGTTAGGTGCGAATGACCCTGATCGTGAACCCGTTTGCGTCGTCGGTGACCAGACGATCTCGGGTAGTTATTCAGCAGATCCTCAGCGCAGATCACGACTTAACTGTCGTTGAGACAACCAAAGGAAAACACGCAATTCGTCTAGCTCATGGAGCAGCCAGAGCTGGGGCCGAGGTTGTTGTGTCGCTTGGTGGCGACGGAACCGTGAATGAAGTCGCGAACGGACTACTGCATAAAAACACAGTCCTCGCTCCCCTACCGGGCGGCTCAACCAACGTTTTTGCCAGAACACTTGGGTACCCAAACGATCCGGTGGAGGCGGCTGAAGTTCTAGTGAAGGCCTTGGCTGAGCGTTCAATCGTCAACGGCGGTGTTGGCATGGCCAATGACCGAGCCTTTCTGTTCCACGTCGGGGCAGGGTTCGACGCCGCAGTGGTCGGACGGGTCGAGAAACGGGGTTCGTTGAAGCGTTACCTCGGACATCCGCTATTTATCGCCGCCACATTCGCAACCTGGTTCCGCGATATCGACCGGTCCTCGCCGTGGTTCTCGATTGAGGCGATCTCACAGGACCCCGTTGACGGCAATCTAAACAGTCACGCTATTGACAATGCCCAGCTCGCTGTGGCCTTGAACTGCGACCCGTATACGTTCTTAGGCGATTGGCCACTGAATCTCGCTCCTGAGGCCAACCTCGCTTCGCCATTGTCGATCATCGCGCTTCAATCGCTTGGCCTTCACCATCTCGGACCAACTATTGCGTCGTCGGTAATTCGTGATACCGGCATTCCAGACAGCGGTCGCTCCAGCCACATTCGAGACATAACAAGCGCAGTCCTCCGAGGTAATCGCCCATTTCCTTTCCAGCTCGACGGAGAGTTTCTTGGGTACGTCGATGAGTTGAGGCTTGAACATCGCCCGTCGGCGCTGCGAGTCGTTGTTCCGACCCCCGTGGCCAACTCGTCTCAATCCGAAGTTCCAGAACCCGAGCAGACCAAAACTATTTGACGCATCTGACCTAGATCAGGCCTGCAACTCTGGACAAAGCGTCGAGTTCCAGCGGCCATAATCGACCAGAACATTCTGGCCCCTAATCGTCGGTCGAGAGCGTTCGAACGGCGAGCTCTGGGTCATTGGTAATTACTGCATCGACGCCCATGTCTCGGAGAGCGAGCATTCGGGCCGGATCATCGACAGTCCAGACGTTGATGGCTAACCCAGCTTGATGGGCTCGATCGACGAAAGATCGGTCGACCAAAAGGTCGTGAGGATGAACTGCATCGAAGCCATGCTCGGTGGCCCGAGCCACCAACGAAGCTGGATCGGCTTGACCCCACACTAAGAGCCCAGTCGGGATAATCGGGTCTAACGTCCGAATCCGCTCTACGGTGTCGACGTTAAACGACGAAACCAGCACCCGGTCGGCGACGTGGGCCGCAAAAGGGCTCTCGACGCCAAAATCGGCCGGCGTCGCTCCGCTAGGCGGGACAAACGACGATGTCGTGTGACTGGCGATCAGACCGGCCACGGCAATAGCCACATTCTGATCAGTGTCGAAGTCCGGATCTTCCGGTGCGTTCTTAATTTCGATGTTGAGCCAAATATCGGCTGAGGCTTCCAAGGCCGCACCGAGGGTTGGAACCCAGTCGGGTAGATCTTTGGAGTCCATCTCTCTGATCCGGCCACCGTCAGCTAAAGATGCGTCATGATGAACAACAAGTACCTGGTCGGCGGTTAATCGAACATCAAGCTCGATTCCAACTGCTCCTTGTTCGACCGCGGCCTCGAACGCCGCCATCGTATTCTCCCGATGGGTAATTGATGCACCACGATGAGCCACTACTCGCACGATTACTTACCCCCATTTTGATTGACGCCCTTACCGACGTCTCAGTCAGTCAGGCAGTCGATCCGTTGCCGATTCCGTATGAATCTACCTTGGCGACGGGATCAGCGTTCAGATCAATCCCAATAGGTCTGTCGGTAACATCGATCGCTCGATCGGAATACAACCGCTTCGAAAATAAGATTTTTGACGAATTTCTTTACGAGCTTCTAAGTGTTCGTCTACTCTTTACAAATGGGGACACAGTACGAACAACGCTCAAACGCTGGAAAGGCCAGCTGTTGAGCGTTTTTTTGTACTCAAAAACGGGGATTGACTACCACCACGCTCTTGGCCGTATTCCAAGTACTTGACCGGCGAGTCAACTTTCCGATCACTTCGACCTACCAAGTCGAGCCGAAGTCGCCAGAACTAAACGGGAAGCAAAGAGAGTAAAGAAGCAAACGCAGTAGGCAAAAAATAAGAGAAGTTCAGCCGCAAAATCAGCTCATATCACGTTCTAGGGAGGAACCGTGACTTTTGTAGATTCTCGGGAAGAATTATCACCGGGCTTTGTCCAGTTTGAGCTCATCGCTCAACGAGTAGCGCAAAGACCCAAAGATCATGAACCTGACCTTTCGTGGCGAGCCGGAGCGCTCTGTCGAGATACCAGTCCTGAACTCTTCTTTCCGGTCGGCACGACCGGGCAGGCGGTCGAGCAGATTGATGCCGCTCGCAACGTCTGCTTGAGTTGCCCGTCAAAGGAACCGTGCTTGGAGTTCGCTCTCGCCACCAACCAAGACTCAGGCGTTTGGGGTGCCACATCAGAAGAGGATCGTCGTCACCTCCGACGAACTTATCTGAGTCGACGCCATTAGAGACTCACTTCTTGGCCGAGTTGGCCTCGAAGCCCACAACACAAACATGCAACGAGGTCCCGGCTGAAAGGCTTGGACCTCTTTGCGTTGCAAACGAAACTCTGCCGCACCGCGCTTGAGTCAACCGCGATTTTGTGCGAACATATGTTCGTGCCTGGTCGCTCTGCTTCTATCTTGCACGCCGATCTCGATTCGTTCTATGCATCGGTTGAGCAGCGTGACTCGCCTCAACTACGGGGTAAACCGGTACTTGTTGGTCGAGGTGTCGTAACTGCTGCCAGCTATGAGGCTAAAGCTCGTGGAGTCCGTACTCCTATGAACTGCGGGGCCGCGCTGAAGCTATGTCCCGATGCCATCGTGGTCGATCCGAGGATGGAGGCTTATTCGGAAGCTAGCAGCGACGTGTTCGACATATTCGAAGACACCACGCCAAGCGTCGAGGGGCTTTCCATAGACGAAGCCTTTCTCGAAGTTGGCGGCCTGGAGCGCCTCGTTGGCACTCCCCTTTCGATTGCAACAACCCTTCGATCTCGGGTCGCCGCTGAGGTCGGCCTCAACATTACTGTCGGTATTGCCAGAACAAAGTTCTTGGCCAAGGTCGCAAGTGGTGTGGCCAAACCCGACGGGCTGCTGCTAGTCGACCCAGAGAAAGAACTCGACTTTCTGCACCCATTGCCGGTCCAGAAACTGTGGGGCGTCGGCAAGGTAACGACCGCTAAGCTCCAGGATCGAGGTTTGTACACGGTCGGTGATGTAGCGGCGCTGCCGCTAGAGACGGTAGTCGCAGTAGCTGGAACGGCTGCCGGCCACAAACTTCATGCGCTCGCTCACAATCGCGACCACCGCCAAGTGGAAAGACGGAAGCGCCGATCATCCATCGGCTCTCAACGGGCGCTAGAGCGACGGCCGAAAGATCGGACTGAGTTGAACGGCATTTTGGGAGACATAGTAGATCGAGTCACGCATCGAATGCGGCTCTCAAATCGAGTTGGCCGGACGGTCGTTCTCCGATTCCGATTCGATGATTTCTCCCGAGCCACAAGATCAGTCACCTTACCGACAGCCACCTCGCAAACCCCAGACATCCTCAACGCCTGCCATAGCCTCCTTCAGACAATGGAAACAACCATTCGCAACGAGGGGTTAACACTCCTCGGCTTGTCGGTCACGAACTTGGCTGACAGCGATGAGATGCAACTCTCACTCCCCTTCGCTGACGGGACGAATCTTGATGCTGCGATCGACGACGTCCGAGCACGATTTGGGACGGCTTCTATTGGTCGGGCTACGAACGTCAACCGCCAACTCGGGCCCACAGTCCCGATTTTACCTGACTGGCCAAGCAAGAAGTCAGTCGAGGACAAACCCTAACGATTCGACGCTGCCCCCTCTTGGGCGCGGCCACACCCCTGGCTGTGGTTGCCCGATTTAGATCGGCGATGCCTGGTCGGCGGTTGTAATTTGAACTCGGACCTGGGCCAGCGTTCCGCCGTCAGGGGTAGCAGACGGCTTGATCGTGAGTTCGCCTCCGAGCTCGCCTTTGGTAAGAGCCGAGATGATGGTTAGTCCAAGTCCTGACGAGGTTTCTACGTTGAAATCATCGGCCACTCCCACCCCATCATCGTGGACGCGGACTACTAACTCATGGGATGAAGTAACCAGTTCAACAGCAACTGAGCCACCTGCTGAACCGTGAGGGAACCCGTGCTCGACTGCATTCTGTAGCAACTCAGTCAATACAACAGCCAGAGAAGATGCCCGGCTAGCCGACAACGTTGGCCCATCTCCGACTAGTGCGATCGCTATCGGACGATCGTCAGAGACCAACGTTGTTTGGGCCATTTTTACAATCGGGCGGACTACCTCCCCAAAGTTCACATCATCGCCGCCGCTCTTGGCCAACATCTCGTGAACAATGGCAATCGACGCAATTCTGCGTACCGACTCGTTGATAGCGGCCTTTGCCTCCGCTGATTCGAGTCGCCGGCCTTGGATTCGAAGTAACGACGAGACTGTTTGCAGATTATTTTTCACCCGGTGATGAATTTCGCGGATCGTCGTATCCATCGAAACTAGCATCCGATCTCGTCGACGAAGGTCGGACACGTCGCGCAGTAGAACTAGCGCTCCAGTTACCTTTTCGCCGTCAATTAGGGGCACAATTCGAGACAGGATCGTTGCCCTGTCGCCGCGTTCTAGTTCTTCGATTACGGGGGCTCGCAATCGAAAGGCGCTTTCCACGACATCGCTTTGGAACCCGAAGGTCTTCAGTTCTTGACCAATTATTTGACCGTGATAGCCGCTTCGATGCAGGGCCGACACGGCGTTAGGCGACGAATATTCGACTCTGGTGTCGCGGTCGAGAAGGAGGGCACCGTCGCCAACTCGGGGCGACTCTTCCGTTATGGCGTCCTCAAATGGGAAAGGAAACGTACCTTGGATTATCATGGCGCACATCCGGTCGACGATGTTGATGTAGGCCAGTTCCAACTCGCTAGGAACCTGATCGTCGAGTCGCCGTGTTTCCCTGGTCACGACACCGAGGATCTTGCCCTCGTTAATAACTGGGATACCAGTGACTTTCGCCCGTACCCCAACCCCCGGTAGCAATATTTCAGCTTGTTGAGGTTTTCCAGTCTCGAAGGCCAGGGTTGCTACCGGCCGATCTTCCCGTTTCTTGAGCTTTCCGATCTCGTCGTCGACGTACAACGTTTGCGCGGTCGTTGGTCGAATCTGTCCGAGAACCACAAGACCATCGGGAGCGACATCCGACGGGCTCAACAAGAGCAAATCGGCAAAGCTAAGATCTGCGATCGGCCCCCAGGAACTAATCAGCCGTCGGAGATGTGCTCGCTCCGCCGATGAACATCCGGTATGTTGTCGGGTCAAATCGCTCAACGCACTCATGACTAGCCACGCTACCGGCGATGATGACCCCTACCGTTCGAAACCTAACTCGCTGCAGCGGCCAAGAGCACTTTCCATCACACCTCGGTCAAGGGCAGTATCACTCGATAACTGAGCCAAAATCTCAGACAGTTTTTCGTCGCTAACCCCACTCGAGCGTTGAACCAAGAGGTCTCTCTGTTGATTAGCCAGCGTTTCCTCGCCGTCGGCTACCGCGTCCCGACCAATTTGGACCGTGGCGCACAGAGCGGCTTCGCTAACCGAGACGTCGGCCTGAGGGACGTCCGGGGTTTGCTCAAGGTCGACCTCGACGTCCTCGTCGTCGGTTACTACTGGAGCTTCGGCCAGATCTTCGGATAGTCCCTCATCGTCGGCGAACACTAGCCGACCGTCAGGGTTCGACTGGCCGTCGTCGCCAACCGGATTAACGGGGAAATCTGGCTCATCACCCAGCGCAGTCTCCTCTTGGTTAGAAGCAGCCGTGCTGCCGGTTTGTTCAGCCGGTGGCTGACCGTCGCCACTTTGGTCCGAGCCGCCGCCGGTGCATCCGACTAGGAGCGCTGTCGCCATCGCAGCCACAGCAACTCGCTTAGCAACTCGGGCGACCGTTGGCTGAGTCAGCTCGCAACCCGGGTCGGTTGCAGTTTTTGTCTGTCCGTTTCTGGCGGTTCTCATTTTGATCCCTGTATTTGGGTGGGAATTGATCTTGATCATGGTGCTTTACCAATCAGTTCCAAAGCGAAACTGAAGTCCTTGCTTCCCTGGTCGGCGGAATGAACCTCGACCGCAACCACGTTGGAGCCAGCAACAAGAGCGTCAGCGGGAACAGTAAACGTATGGGGGTTAGTTTCACCGGGCCCCCAGGCATAGTTGGAGGCCAAAGTCGAACTGGTCAGCGGACCGGCTGGCAGGTTGTCCCGAACGACTTCAACCCCATTCACATAGACTGCGGCGCCGTCGTCTCGAATCAGCCCGATCTGAAGGGCGCCGATCTCAGCTGGATTAGCAACCGTGAATTCGGTTCGGAACCATGAGGTGATATGGCGATTTGGGGCTGGACCAGCCTCGATTATGGTCGCTTCGTCGTTGTCGCCGTAGCCAAGTTGAGCTGGCCCAACGGCCCAGGCTCCGTCATCGAAGCCTTGATCAGCCCATCCAGCACCAGGATCAACACCGTCATCAAGGTATGACCAGCTTTGATCAAGACCAACCAGGATCTGATCGACGATTGGGGGAACAATCACATCTTCAGAAATCTTGAGCGTGGCATCAGCAGCAAGGTCGTTACCACCGGTCCAGTTGTTGTGAACTTCGACAGCCAGAACATTGGTTCCGGCAACTATTGCCGACGACGGAACTTCGACAGTAGTCCAGGTTCTTTCAGCCGCTCCCCACACCGTCTCAGCCGATGGTGTCGATTCTGTGACTGGCCCAACTGGCATTCGAACTCGGTGAAGCTCTTGGCCGTTCAGATACGCTACGCCACCATCGTCAACCAGGAGCCCAAGCTCGAGACCAGGGACCGCCGCCGGATCTTCGACTTCGAACGTGTGTCGTAGGTAGGTGGCAATCGAGCCAGCAGCGGTAGTTGTCGCAATGTCGGCGTCTCCGAACCCAAGCAGGGCCGGCCCTTCTGCCCAACTAGCATCATCGAAGCTGGCGCTGTTCCAATTCGCGGCCGGTGCCGCTCCGTCATCCAGGTAACGCCAGGTTGACCCTTCGGCGACGAGAACGTTGTTGTTGCCTCCCGGAGGTGGCGGTTCGACGCCGTCCAGGTCGAGGATCTCAACCTCTGGTAGGCGAAGTTGAACTGGCGCGCCGGGATCGAGAAACACTCGAACGTGTTGGCCGTAGGCGCCTACCGGTACTTCTCCAAAGAACCCGACGACTCCGGTCATTTGAACCAAAGTGACGTTCGGGTCAGCGGCCAGGGCGACCGGATCAGTGGAGTTAATCGCCGCCGCATCATCCGAAACAGCAATCCAGACGTCGGCTAGATCGGCTTTGGCGTCGGTTGAGTACATATTCCAGATACGGACCATGTCGACCTGGCCAACGGCCTCTAAGTCGACTTGCCACCAGGGTGTCAACTCAGATTGCGTGGTAGCAATCGAACATTCCCACGGACCGCCAGCTGTTTTGCCGTCGTTTGCGTTCGAAGCCACGCCGAGAAAGGTCGGGTTCGTAGCATTGTTGCATCGGGACTCAGACGTTCTGCCTCGGAACAGGGCCCCGAGCACACCATTGCTTGACTGAGTAGCCGGCTTATCTCGGGCCAAGTTGACGTCGACATCGGCAGCCCGAGTCGGGAAGACGGCAAACCCACCAACCGGAATAGTGCCAGCCGATGTTGGATCGCCACCTACCCACAGTTTGCCTTCCGAGTCTTCGGTAATGGCAAAAACGCCGTCCTTCATTCCCAATCGTGCCACCCAGCCCGGAATAATGTCACCGGTTTGAGCGTCGTAAGGAGCGAGCCACTGAACCTGATCTCGTAGCGCCAAGGCTGCTTGATCTTCATCGAACCCGTGGAAGTGACCTCCGGACCAAACTACGTCGCCAACCTGATGGAGCGCCTGATAGTCGCCGCCATAGCCAGCGCTCCAATGATTGTTGGTTAGGGCAAGCGTCGCCCGGTCCCAAACAAAGAGTCGATGCCACTCAGTGGCGGCGAAGACCTTGTCGTCGGTCACCTCAACTTCGAACACGTAGTACTTGCCGTCCGCTGGTGGAGGGGTAGGCATCGGGGTAACAGTGGCATCAACAGTGCTGGCCTTGGCCATCCACTTCGTGCCTTCTAACTGCCCCATCGCAGTGAAAAACCCTCCAGCGAAAATTTCGGTACCATCGGGCGAGACCGCTAACGACATGACCTTGCCGCCGTTGACCGCAAGGTTCCACGCTTGGTCGAGCGTGCCTGCCGTTCCATCTAGTCGGGCGATGCTATAGCGTCTGGTCCTGCTGTTAGGAACGTGGCTTTCGACGTGGGAGAATCGGCCGCCAACATACACATCGTTTCCGTAGATCTCAATATCTTTGACCAGAACCGGACCTTCCTCACGAGTGAACGATGCGGTCCAGGTCGGATCGGGAGCTCCAGTGAACGGATCGAGGGCGGCGAAGGCTGAGGTCAACGGTGCGCCGTTAACGTTGCTGAACTCCCCACCGACTAGCAACCGCGAACCATCAGGGCTTGGGGCCAAGGCGTACACAGGGGCGTCGAGTGTCGGGCGGAAGGTTGAGATCCACTGTCCGGTAGCAACGTCGAAAGCGGCAAGAAACGGTTGGCTGTGTTCGGTTGCGCCCGAGTACTTTTGAACGGTCTGAAACCGGCCTCCAACGTACATAACACCGTTCAGCTCGGCAAAGTCCCAAACTAGAACGTCCCAGTCCGGGAAAGCCGATTCTTCAGCTGGGTTGAGATCACGTACTCGCCATGTTCTCAACGGCTGTTCAGAGACAAGGTCGGCTGCATCAGCGAAGGCGGGCTGCACCGGTCGTACTTGAGTAAGGTTTCCAACCAGTGGCTTGCCTGGCTCTGTTGTCAAGGGGGTTGAGGCGGCCGAGGTGGACACCATCAACAAGGCAGCGATAACCGCAAGTACTGAAAAACCTACCTGTCTATAGACCTTTGTTCGGCCGCCTGAACGATATGCCATGTATGACTTGTCGGCTGCTACCGGAGAGAAGTAAAGAGGCCAACCGATGTCGTTTTCAAGGGTTCGCGTAACAGCTTGGTCTGGCTGTCTCCGCCAGTTTACTCAAGTAAGTCAGCCAGCTGGCCGAGTTCGGCTGGGGCGATTGGCTTCCAGCCGATGGTGAATAAGTCTACTTCGCCTGGTAGAGAGGGAAGACAAGCAGCGTCAGCTTGGACCCGGAGGTGATCGACCGCCGACCGTAGCGCGTCGTCATCGATCTGGCCCTCAAGATCGATTGGAAGCGTTGGTTCAAATCGATACGGGGCCGCCTCGACTCGGACTGTCGGTGGGACTTTATTCAAAATAACGAGCGACGGTTCGTGTTTTCGAACCACCAGTTCGTCGATAAGTCTCGTCGCTTCGCCCGCCGGCACCTCCTCGGTGGTTGTCACAACGACATAGCTTGTGCCTGGCTCCGCCAGTCGGCGCTGCAGCTCCTTAGCCCTCCGAATAAGTACCGGCCCGAAGCTGGCCATCGCCGAAAAGAAAACGCCAATATCGTTAAGAAATTCTCGTCCAAGTAACCGCTGGGCGGCTAGTGCTACCGGCTTTGTCGTGGCCTTGCCGATGAATCCGCTGGAGCCCGCAGTCAGCCATTTGATTAAGGCGCCGTCGAAGAATTCGATTATGCGACCTGGAGCGTCCAACAAATCTACTGCGTGGCTCGATGGCGGGGTGTCAACGATGATTAGGTCGTAGTCACCGTCGGCTCCTACGTCGAGGATGTGGTCAAGAGCGACGTAATCATGGCTCTGGACAAACCGCCGAGTCAGCGTTTGGTACAGCGGGTTGTTCAGTAACGCGTCGATCTCATCGTCATCGCCCTCCCGACGTATCAGTGCGTTCCAACTTTGGGCCATATCAACCATTAGAGCCCACAGACGACCCTGTTCGGAACCAACCGGTACCAAGATGGACTCTTCCGTTAGCTCATCGATCCCAAGTACCTCAGCCAACCGGCGAGCTGGGTCAACGGTAATAACAAGTACCCGACGACCGTGTCGTTTGGCTGCGTGCAATCCAAGAGCGGCCGCAACAGTCGTTTTCCCAACGCCGCCAGGGCCGGCGACGATAACGACCTTTGAATCGGTCACCAAGTTGTCGATCACGGCCAACTGAGCAGACCTGTTGCTGCTGCCGGCGACAGTCATGAACCACCGTCTAGATCGGATTTGGGCTCAGTTACTACCCCTTCGGCGACAGTTCTTTCGGCAATCGTGCTGCCGGTAAGGGCCTCGATCACGGCCGAAAGCGGCTCGATCCCATCCGGAACGGCGGTGATTGGGATGCCGGTTTGGCTGAGTTCGGCCCGTTGGTCTACCCCAACCTGATACCGCTGAGCCGCCAAAGCAGCCGTTTGCCGTAGTGGACCACTCGGCAGCTCGTCTACCTGACGCAACGATGACGCAGTCAGCGGTGGGGCCTCCCGGTTGAGGACCAAGCCACCGATCGAGACTGGCGTCTCGGTCACAATCCGTTCGGCCAAAGCGGTCGCCTCGCTACACGACAGGACTTCGGGCAGCGTCACGAGAACGGCGGACGTTGATTGCCTACCTAGCATCTCGCTCATCCATGAGGTTTCTGACGCCAACGGTCCAGTGGGAGCGACCATGGCAATCGCTCGTGGGGCGTTAAGGAGTTCCACGATGTGGCCGGTTGAAGGGCTATCGACGACGATGTGGTCCCACTGTCCTGAGCGGGCCTCGTGACAAATTTTGCCGATGGTTAGAATTTCTCGAACGCCCGGCGCAGCCATGGCAACGAAATCGACAAGCCGAGCCAAGGGCCGAAGCAAAGTCGTTGGTACTCGCAACGTTAGACCGATGTACTCAGTCAGCGAATCGGCGGTGGTCAACTCAAGAACTTCGATCGGCACCTCGACCTCGGTCGAGGACCCCGGACTGCTGCGTTCCAAAACGCGGCGGAGTCCGCCGACCCCTAGCGAATCAACGGCAAGAACTCGATCTCCTCGGGCAGCTCTGATGTGGCTAAGGGCGGCGGCAACAGTGCTCTTACCGACGCCGCCTTTGCCAGTTACGAACTGTATGCTGGCAGGATTTTGGCTAGGCACCAAACCCGATGCGTCGTTCAGCGTCAGCTGAACCAACTTCTACAAAGGCAATTTGGGCGGCTGGAACCCCTACTTCACGGCCTTTGCGGTCTGCCAGCCAAAGAACTTTGCTGTCTCCAGACAGTGCGGCCTCAATTTGCGACTTCACTGCGTCACGATCAGCGTCGTCTTCCATTGCCACTTCGACGACTTGTTGAGTTTTTGCGATACCTATCCGGACGTCCATAGCCTCCAACGCTAGCCGCGCTGAACCGCTCTTTGGTCGTTCTAGAGAATATTGAGCTCAGATCGATACCGCTTCTTTGGAGCGAGCTCCACATCGACCCGTTCGGCCAGCTGGGCAAACACCTTCCCTGACTCGGTTTCGGGCTGGGTGGCGATCGGCGAACCGGTGTCTCCACCTTCGCGTAGAGCGGCAACTAAGGGAACCTTGGCGAGCAAAGGAACTTCAAGTTTGTCGGCTAACTCTTGGCCTCCGCCAGCACCAAACAACTCGTAGTTCTTACCATCATCGCCGGTGAACCAGCTCATGTTCTCGATCACGCCGGACACGCTGATATGTACTTTTTGGGCCATATAGGCGGCCCGCTGCGCCACTTTCTGGGCTGCTGGCTGCGGAGTCGTTACCACCATGAGTTCCGCTCGGGGCAAGAATTGAGCTAACGAAAGAGCGATATCTCCGGTGCCCGGTGGTAAATCGACAACCAAGTAGTCGGGGTCGTCCCAGAAAACGTCAGTTAAGAACTGCTCCAGTGCTTTGTGAAGCATCGGACCCCGCCAAATTACCGGCTGGTCCTCTTCGACGAAAAAGCCCATTGATATGCATCGAACCCCATGAGACTCCGGGGGAACAATCATCTCATCGATGATCACCGGATCTCGGTTGACGCCAAGCATTCTCGGAATGGAGAACCCCCAGACGTCAGCGTCGACCACCGCAACACGCTTACCCCGTGCGGCCAAAGCAACGGACAGGTTGGTAGTTACCGAACTTTTGCCGACCCCGCCCTTTCCGGAGGCAACGAGGATGACCCGAGTTCGGTTATCTGGATCGGCAAAAGGAATTGATCGGCCCTCCGCGTGTCCGTGAGCCTGCTGGGAGCCAGCCGTGTCTCCCGGGCTTCCGTGAAGGTTTTTTCGGAGCTCTTCTCGTTGCTCATCGGTCATGACGCCAAACTCGATGGCCACATCTTCGACGCCATCAAGAGCGGTAACCGCCTCGCTTACTCGTCGATCTATCTCGGCTCGCAACGGGCACCCGGCGATCGTCAGATCAACCGCTACTGTGACCTGAGGTAGAGCAATATCGACTCGGCGAACCATTCCAAGGTCCACGATGCTGCGGTGGAGCTCTGGGTCCTCAACGGGCCTCAGGGCCTCGATTACTTGATCCTCGGTGACTGCGGATGCCATAAATACGTTCTCCTCGTTGCCCTTTAGGCTACCGAGACGCCCGATTAATGCTCCCGAAACCGAAACTGTCGAACGTCACACTATTCGGCTGGCTGAGCCCTTCAGAATCTGCCAATAATTGCCGATAGAAAGCGGTGCCGTACCCGAGACCCCTACGTTCAATTCAGCCATCTAGGCGCCCCGCTTCGAACCGTGAGCCTAAGCGGCGATCATGGCTGCGAACGTTCGGACCGACCGTTGTCGCAGCTGGGCTAATCGCCACCGCCTGCACCAATAGCGATACGACCGAAGCCTCTCTCGACGATCTCAATGCCACAACCACCACTGAGCTAGACAACGGATCTAGCGAAACGAGTACCAACCCTGACGGTGGTTCGGGGGTAGATGCGCTCGTTCTCGATGGGAGCGACCAGCGGCACACAAACCATGAGGGAAGTTTTGTTGAACAACCAGTAGCCGACGATCCGTATTGGTCTGGCCAAAGCGCGAATGAAACTCCGACTACTCAGAATTCGGCTACAACGGCCACCACTCAATCAGGCTCGTTAGGAACCAAACCGAAGACACTGGCATTTACCGAACGGGAGTATGCGGTCCCGGAAAAATCTTACGTGGCTACCGTTATCGGCGAAGGCGTCTCATCTTTAGAACGTCCGGCTCCTGGCGCGGCGACGAATTGGTTCCCAAATCCCACCCAATTCGGAAACGACAGGGTGTTTCTCGTTCTTGATGACACAACATCGGATGACTATGTCAAGATTTCGCTCCCGATCCGGCCGAATGGCCAAGAAGGGTGGATCCCCAGAGATAGTGTCACAATTTCTGAGGTTGAGCACTACGCAGTAGTGGACCTGACGAACGATGCGTTAACCGTATGGGACGGCGACGACATCATCGTGCAAACCAAGGCGGTTACCGGCAAAGCGTCAACTCCAACTCCGGTCGGTAACTTTTTTGTTCGAGACATCATCGAACGAGACAATCCCGGCGGTGCCTACGGCCCCTACATTATTGCGCTGTCCGCGTTTTCCGAGGTTCTGGAGACGTTCGCTGGAGGACTTCCAGCGGTCGCCATCCACGGGACGAACAAGCCGTGGCTCATCGGTGGTGAACATAGCAGCGGGTGCATTCGCATCCCGAACGACCTCATAAGACAACTTGCTGCGTCGGTGCCACCTGGCACTCCGGTCACGATTCTGAACTAAAGGCTGACGCCACCCGCAGGCCTACTTCTTGGATCGGTCGACTCGGGTCGAATGCCGCAACATCGTAAATGGCCGAACCGGTGTCTTCGCCACCTCAGCCAACCCTCTGGCAATCGTGCGGCCAGAACGTAAACGTGGGCTTTGGACCATTCCCGCCCGGACGAACAACATCCAGCTGACTACCGCTATTGCAATCATCACTGCGGTCACGGCGATCCATCCCCATGAACGGGAAGCACCGGGCAAATTCGTCGTGTTCATGCCGTACCAACCCGTTATAAGCGTAAGCGGCAACATGATTGCGGCATAAACAGTTAGTACGGTGGCGGCGTTAGCTTGACGTTCGGCCGATGCGCCACGGTATGTGTCCAGCGTGTCGGTTAGTAGACCCCTGGTGGCGCTGAGCGACTCCACAACGAGGTTGTGGACGTCGAACGCGTCGGTCAGCAGCTTTCGTGCGTCATCGCGGATCAGCGGCCGGGTAGTCGAACGAAGAGATCCAATTACGATCCGCTGTGGTCGCAAGACCCGCCGAACCGTTGCTTCTTCGCGGCGGAGCAGTTGAATGTCGGCCAGGATTTCCGGGTTGGCGGCTAGAGCGGAGTCGGCCAAGGTATCAATCCGAACTTCGATGGCATCAACGACTTCGAGGTACCGTCGACCGATCACTTCAGCCAACTGAGCAAAGATCTCATCTGGGCCATGTTCAGCCATATGAGGGTGGGCTTGCACCGCTCGCCAAAGCCAATCAAGGCCAGCGATTGGCTCCGAGTGGACGGTAACGAGTAGCCGGTCGGAAATGAAGCAATCGACTTCGTGCGTGTCGAGACGGTCGCCGTCAGCGACCAACGCATGGAGAACTACGAATAGGTGGTCCCCGTAGTCATCGAACTTTGGCAGTTGCTCAATGTCTAGAACGTCTTCTATTGCCGCTGGGTCAAAATTAAATCGCTCGCCTACTCGATCCATCTCGGAGGCCACGCGATCTTGAACGTCGATCCACACTAGAGCACCGTTTACTTGATGATCGACCAGGGAGTCCATTGTTTGCGGTCGAAGCGCCAACTCATCCGGGCCACGAACCAGTAATCGACAACTTTCAATTTGCTCAACCATCAATCCACGCTCTCGAAACCGGCTGTATTAGAGTCGCCCCGCAGGCCGAACAATAGCTTCCAACACTACTCCAGATTGTCCCAAAGGAGTTCGACGACGCTTTGACGTTGCAGCAAGCGTCGATCACTAGCTTGGCTTGAACCCTGGTGGTCAACGGCGAGCTGCGGTGTTACCCATTCCTTTGCGGACCAAAAACACTCCGAAGGCGCCAATAAGACCGGCGACAACGGCAGCCCAAAGCTTCGAGACACCGATTGAGGATCGTTGACCAGCGTCAATCCACCCGCGCTGGCCCTGTTCAAAAGCGTCGGCCATAGCGAAAACCGGATTCTGCCCGTCGCCCTCATCGACCGTTACCGTTAGCAGCGTCGACGGCTGAAGCGGATCGTCGTCAGGCTCGGCTACGACCAATTGGGCGAACAGCGCTGTTTGATCCCCACACCGTCGATCGCCGCCTGCTTTAGCCCCGGCGACCAAGGCCTCGACAAGCGCTTGATCCATTGTCTGCTCTTCGGTAATGGCGGCTTCGTAGGCGTCTAGGGCGTTATCCACCACCGCTACGTCGGCTAGCAAGAGGCCTTGAGCGGCGACGCTGCTGCTGGCCACCGCTTGACGTTCTTGTTCAATCTGTTGACCAGTAAAGACTGCTCCATCGGACTCCGGTTCAAGGGCAACGATCCCGTATTGGCGGATTGAGTTGTTTTGATCTGGGTTCGTTTCGAACGCGTCAGAGGTAAGAAAATCGAGAATTTCAGCTGCTGGCACGCCGTCGGCCAGCCGCTGACGAATTACGTCTGGAGCATCCCAATTCAAGGTTCCTTGGACGACTCCGACGCCAGCGCCTGGCGCCAACACAATCGGAATCAATGCTTGATCCGACTCGCCAAGAATTCCTGGATCAACGCAAGAGGCCATTACCGCTCCTACTCGGCCGCTCTCGGCGTCAACGGCAACAACCGACCAAGTAGCGCTAGCCGCGCCTGGTAGACCGATAACAGCCAACACCGTGGCTATGGCGCTTACCGCGAAAACTCTTCGAGCGATCTCTTTGATCCCCGCTCTAGTGGTGCCCATGATGCGACCCTAGCGGGCTAGACCGGCGGTTCGTTCACCTCAACTAGGTTGCAGGAATAGCGATGTGAAACGAGAACTGGCACTATGCAGCTATGACAGAGAGCGCAAGGCCGTTACTGCAAGGTCTCGAAATATTCGGGTTAGTCGGCAAGACAGCCGTGGTCACCGGTGCTAGCTCAGGCTTAGGTCGCCGTTTCGCTGCCGTCCTACACTCGGCCGGGGCAAACGTGGTACTTGCGGCCCGCCGAGCTGATCGACTCAACGAGATCGTTGACGAGCTAACCATCGCGGCTGGGAAGAGCCAGTCGGACGCTCGAGTAGTGGCTATGCCTTGTGATATTACCGAGGCTGGCGCACCCGCAGCTCTGGTCGACAGGGCCGTCGAAGCGTTCGGCGTCGCCAACATCGTGGTTAACAATGCTGGAATCTCAAGGGTCCTGGCCGCAACCGACGACACTGTTGATGATTTCAGGTACGAAGTTGAGATCAACCTCGTGGCCCCCTACGAAGTAGCTCGACACGCGGCCAAGGCATTGATTGCTGCTAATCAACAGGGATCGATTATCAACGTCGGTTCGATTCTTGGTGGTGGTGGTGGGGGCCGATTGAAAGTCCCCGGTTACGCCGCATCAAAAGGTGGGCTTCATAACCTGACGCGAGAGCTAGCGTCCCAATGGGCCAGAAAAGGGGTGCGGGTGAATGCAATTGCACCTGGTTGGTTCGAGACCGAGATGAATGAGGAAATGTTCGGCACCGACGGAGGCATGCGCTACATCACCGACAATACGCCACTAGGTCGACCCGGGATCGAAGGAGAGTTAGATGGAGCGTTACTCTTCCTCGCTTCTGATGCGGCAAGTTATGTGACTGGACAAATCTTGTTCGTAGATGGCGGCTGGAGCGCCGTCTAAGCCAGCGGCATTACGGTCCCGGCCTGGTCTTCGTCACAGCAACCTAGAAATTTTTTGGGACGCTATGGTAGGGCGGGCGATGGAGATTCTCCTTATTCGACATGCTCATGCGGGCGAACGGCTAGACGGTGGTCGAGATAGGTATCGAACCCTAACGTCGATGGGCCACGAGCAAGCTCACGCGATCGCTAACGCTCTTGCCGACCGGACGATTGGATCGGTGTTGGCTAGCCCAGCTACCCGTTGTGTGCAAACGGTCGAGCCAACGGCAACAAACCAGGGGCTTGAGGTAGAAGAACTTGAGGAATTCTGGGAAGGCTCGCGTATCGACGATGTGATGGCCGTACTCGACCGGATAGCGGCAGCAGGCAAACAGCTAGCCGATTCGTCCGAAGGGCCCGTTCGGTCAGTTGTAATCTGCTCGCATGGGGACATTATCCCCGAGGTGATCGAGCGACTAGCTCATTCTGGCGTCGAGATCCAAGGTCGAGGTTGTGAGCGAGCGTCAACGTGGGTGCTAAGCCATGATGGCCGCGGTTGGAAGAGGGCCCGGTACTTTAACCGCCAAGAGTCAACGCTCCCCTAGCTAGTCTCGTAGCCCGGTGGCAACCACTCGAAGGGATACTCGTTAGCAGTTGTTGCGTTCAACGATTCCTGTTGTCTGTTGAACAAAGAACTCAGGGGGGTCGAGGGCCAGCAGAGCGGCGACTTCGGCGCAAGCTTCGTCGGCCCTGCCTTGCCGGTCATAGGTTGAGGCCCGAAAGGCGCGAGCATCGATGAACGTTGGGTCAATCGTCACTGCTCGATCGAGATAGGCAAGGCCGCTTTCGAGTAGCTCGGTTGCTTGATCATCGCTGCTGGACTGCTGAGCTGATTGAGCGGTTAGCACGAGAAGCCAACCTCGATACGAGAGCGCTTCCAAATTGTCCGGATCTTGCGTTAAGACGTCGTCGTAGCACTCAAGGGCTCCAAGAATATCGGCTTCGCCGTTTCCGTTCCCGCTCGCCAATCCCTGACACTCGAACGACTGTTGACGAGTCGACGCATCAATATTTCCGGTTAGCTCGTCATTTACCCCCCGTTCACCGGTGAATCTAGCCAAGAGTAGACCGGCAGCGATAGCGAACCCGAATGCACCGGCTAGGACCATGGCCCGTCGCAACCATGGAGTATCACGCCCACCAGCCAACGGTTCACTTTCGCTCGTTTCGCGCTCTTTTTCTTTGTTCGAGCGTTTGGTCTGTTCAGACCCAGCCCGCTGTTCAGATTCTGTCGTCTCGATTCGTCGAGCTAAGTCAGCAGCTCGCACTGTGTAGTCATCGGTTAGTTGGGCGAAATCGCCGTCGTCAAGGTCTCCCGCGTCATGCTCGGCCTGTAGATCCTCAATGGAGCGCAGTAAGCCAGCAAGCTCATCTCGAAGCCCATCGACGTTAGTGACCCGTTGCTCAGCCACCATCAGCACCGTCGCTATCAGCATCAGCGCGATCAACACCGTCGCTATCAGCACCGTCGCTATCAGTAGTGCCACTATCAGCGCCATCGAGTTGTTCCGATGTATCTTCGCTGGAGAGCAAAGCGGCAACTAGTTCTCGATCTCGCGACGATGGATCTCTTGTGGCCTGCCGACCCCGAGAAACGGCGGCCGCCACTCCAACCGTGCCGAGCACAACGAGCATCACTGGAAGAACCCAAAGCAACGTGGAAAGACCTTCAGCTGGTGGATTAAGTAAAACTTCCACACCATAAGAGGAAACCAACGAGTCACGGATCTCGGTATCAGTCGATCCAGTGGCGACTTCATCGGAAATGAACTTTCTTATTGTTACCGATACTGCGGCGTTCGATTCACTTACGCTCTCACCATTACAGATCGGGCAAGCGAACGAGTTCGCCAGTCGAGCGATTCGCTCATTGTCAGTTTCGACCCCGCCAGAATCGATTGAGGCAACGGTTAGCAGCGAGATAACTGCCGCAGCCATGGCCACCCAAAAGAGCAAAGCGGTTCGCTTCTGGTTTGAACGTCGGATTGGTCCGGCAGCGACCGCTTCGTTGGCGGGCATAGCTATCTTCGACCTTCAATCACGTCTATAACCGACTCGGACTTCACTTCACCCTCGACGTACAGGACGACCTGGCCCGACGGTGAAACAAGAAATGTCTCGGGAATCTGAGCCACGCTGTAGTCCACGGCAACCGACGGTTCGTCGATAATTGGCCAATCACCACCTCGAAGTTCAAAAAACTGGGCGACCGCTTCGGCTGAGTCGTTGAAGACTACGGCAACGATGTGAACATCGCCCCGATCTTGGCCCCATTCTGACAACTTAACCAGCTCCGGATGTTCTTGGATACACCCAGGACACGTTGTGGCAAAGAAATTAACAACGACCCAAGACCCGCGCCAATCATCGATATCAAATTGGTCGCCGTCTAAGGTCGTTCCGGCTACTCGGGGGGCTCGATTACCGACTAGGGCTCCCGCTTCGGATCCGCCCCCGGGGCCGGCGAAGGCCAGTAGCCCAATCAAACTAACGACGATAACGCCAACGATAGAAGCGGCGATTCGAGCCGTCTTTGGCTGGCTATCCACTCGAAGTCACCACCGTTGATTCTCCAAGTTCCGCAAGATCGGACTCGGATTTCTCCGAATCGCCCGCATCGCCCTCTCGATCACCGTCTGAATCGTTCTCCGCGACATCGCCCGATGTCGATGCTGTATCTTCGGGTTCGCCTACCAAAGCCGAGACCGCTTCTGTCCCCCGCCGTCGTCGACCAGGGAACAAGGCCAAGAGAGTACCAAGCGCCATTAGAGCGCCCCCGGCCCACAGCCAAGACACCATCGGTCGGCGAATTATCCGCAGGCGGATGGCGTCGGCTTCGCGATCTGGAACGGCGTCGAGAACGAGGTAGAGGTCCTCGGTGAAGCTCGACCGAACCGATGGAGTTGCGACCGGACGGCTGCCAGCTTGAAGGAACACGACCGACGATGGGGCGTAAATATCGTCGCCGTCGATTTGGATCTGAGCAAAGACTCGGATACTTCTGTCTGTTTCTTCAAGGCCCGGTTCAAGGTATGTGTACTCGTGATTTTCGACCGTCACGGTTTGGCCGACATCGAGGCGTAGCGTCCGGTCGCTCTTGTAAGACTCGCTGGCAGCCATCCCAACTGCTAAAGCAACAACACCGAGGTGAACGATCATGCCACCGTTGGTCCGCCCAACAAAACCACGCCAACCTTGCCGTTTCGTGGCCAATACAACTTGGCGCAGCGCTGCCCCTCCGGCGAAGCCACCAAGGCCAAATGTGATCACTGGATAGAACCCTCGACCCCCAAGCAACAACGCTAGTGCCATTGCACTAACCGCAGCGACTGCGGGCCAGCGGAGCCGGACAGAGAGCAATTCGGCCGACGCTTTTCGCCAGGGCAGAACCGGCGCCGCGGCCATGAGGAAAAGCAGCACTAGCCCGATGGGTCGGCCGAGCGAATCGAAATAAGGTCGACCAATCGTTAACCGGGTGTCGTTCCACGCTTCTGCGATAAGGGGAAAGACCGTGCCGAGAAGAATGACGAAGGCCAGCGCCCCAAACAAAAGGTTGTTGGCCAGGAACGACGCCTCTCGTGACAACGGCGAATCGATCGCACCAGGAGATCGAAGCTCGTCGCCTCGCCACGCGATCAACCCAACGCTACCCACCGCAATGACGGCAAAGAACGTGAGAATCCAAGGCCCAACCGGACCATCGGAGAACGCATGGACCGACTCTACAACGCCTGAGCGGGTCAGAAACGTGGCCAAAATCGTGAGTGAGAACGACGCACACAACAGCGACAAGTTCCATACCCGTAGCATGCCTCGTCGCTCCTGGACCATGACCGAGTGCAGGTAGGCGGTGCCGGTTAACCAAGGCAGCAACGATGCGTTTTCGACCGGATCCCAAGCCCAGTAGCCTCCCCAGCCCAAAACTTCATAGCTCCACCACGCTCCAAGCATGATGCCAGTAGTTAGGAAACCCCACGATGCCACCGTCCATCGACGAGTCTCAAGGAGCCAGCCTTCTCCCACCCGACCGGTTATTAGGGCGGCAGTTGCGAACGCGAACGGCACGGTGAAGCCGACGTATCCGAGGTAAAGCACTGGAGGGTGGAATGCCATCAAAATGTGATTCTGCAGCAACGGGTTCGGGCCAGGGCCATTAAACCCAGCTGGGACTTCGGCGGTAACGAAGGGGTTAGCTGGCCCAACTAACATGGCAAAAAAGAATGCGCATACGACGAGCATGATGACGATGGCCCAGCCGACCAGCGGGTCAGCGACCCGGCCTCGAAACTTCCATGACACCGCAGCGGTATAGAGACCAAGGATAAGCATCCAAAGCAGCAGCGACCCTTCAAGCGAAGACCACAACGCGGCAAAGTTGAACAATGCCGGTGTTTCGTTGCTCCCAATGGCAGCCACGTAGGCAATCTCGTAGTCACGCTGGAACAACGCCACCTCCATCACCGTGAAGGCTCCAATGGCGGCAGCAACGACCAAACCAACCCATTGTCTAACTGTTTTCAGCAGGTAGAGGCGGTTCGACGCTAACGCGTAGGTGCCGCCAATAGCCCCAAGCACCGAAGCTGACAGCCCAAGAGCCAAAAACCCGAACCCCAAGATGGCATTCACAAGTTCTAACTACTCCACACTCGACGAACCAGATGCGTCGGCTTCAGCTTCATCAAGCTCGTACCCAATCCGATCCGGATTATCTTCGATGTATTCTTCGGAATGTTTGACGATGAGTTGTTCAGATTGGAAAATATCGCCTTGCCATCGACCGCGTGACAGCACCTTCTCACCATCTCGAAATAGGTCGGTTGGCTCCGGTCCAACGTGTCTAACATCAACCGTTGAATCGTTATAGGCCACGGTGAAGATTAATGCACCGTCGGCGGCAGTGGCGGGTTCGCCCAGAACTGTGCCCTGCATCATGAACTCGTCACTCCCGAATTCAACCTGACGGGCGATAGCCTCGTCAACGTTCAGATAGTAGACCCGAGCACTAGTTAAGGCTTGGTAAACGATGAACCCGGCGACTACCAACAGGGCGCCAATAATTGCGGCATTACGCCAGGATCGGGTCTGGGTAGCGTCGGGAGTTGCCGCTCGCGGTGTTAGGTCTAACTCGGTCTCGGGCGAAATTTCAGTCAAGGAACTGCCGCCTTTCGGGCGGTAACTTGGCGCCCACTTTGCGACCTCGGGTGATCAGCAGGGTCGCGTACAGGATAATTCCGCCTAAAACTACGCCGTAGCCAGCGAACACGAATTCCCAGTGCACTTATGCCCCCTGCCCGTAGGCGGTCGCTGTTTTTGCTTCTGCGTTTCGTTCGGCAATTGCAGTTTCGAGCAGCATTTTTGACTGCTGATGTTGCAACCACCCCAGCCGAAATCGGTGGACTAAGAGCCAGGCTCCGGTAGTCATGAATGCCACCATTCCTAGGAACAGGGAGAACAGCATCATGCCATCGAGCTGGGTGTCGACACCAAGCGTTTGACCTTGATGAAGACCTCGCCACCACTGAATGGAGAAATGAACGACGAATACGTTAGCAATGTTTATGACGCCCAACACTGCCGCCCGCTGGGACCGGACCTCGGCCGGTAGCTCTAAGTTGCGCACCGCCAAGTAGCCGATATACATCACGAACATTACTGCGGTGCTCGTCAGCCGCGGCGACCACTGCCAGTAGACGCCCCAAGTTGGCTTTCCCCACAACATGCCGGTGATTAGAACAAACGCCGTGAAGATAACACCAATTTCAGCGGCAGCTCCTGCGACCAAATCCCAGAAGATGCTCTTTTTCATCAGGTACAAGACACTGCCGATTAGTGTGATGGTAAAGCCGCTGTAGGCGACCGCTACCGATGGCAAGTGCACGTAAAATAGTCGGGCCGCATCGCGCTGATAGACTTCGGGCCCTGAAACGATTAGACCGAAAAACAACGTCGCTGCCATTGCTACCAGCGCCGCTACCCCAAGCCGTCGGGTAAGTTTCGATTCGGTACCCACCGGGTGGTCTTTCGACGCGCTATCGGTGATGGCTGAACCTCTACCGCCGTTCTGATTACCAGAGTAGGGCGAGTCAGCAGGAGCGTCAGCGGTCGACGGTTGATCGACGCCCTTACCTACACCTCGATCGTGACCTGCTGCGGTCATGTTTCCTCCATAATGGGACCGAAGCTGACAATCCCAATTCCTACGTAAAGAAGCGTAAACACTCCTAACAACAGAACCCACGGCCAACCATCGCTGGCTGGACCGAAAACGGCCGACTCTGTTGCCAGCGTGGCGGCAAGTAAAACCGGTGCTAACACCGGCAATACCAAGAGGGGAACAAGTGTGTCCCTAGCTTGGAGGCCTGACGCCAACGCTGTATATAGCGTACCGGCACTAGTTACTGCTGTAGTAGCGAGTACTACCGCTGTGGCCAATAACACAGCATCAGTTAGCTGCAATTGATACAAGATTGCGGCACCAACCCCAAGCGCAGCTTCCAGTACCAGTAGCTGAGCAATCACTGCGAGCACTTTTCCTAAGAATATTCCGGCCGGATCGAGCCCAGCCATCTTCAACGCGTCAAAGTTTCCGTCTTGCGATTCGATGAGGAACGACCGGTTGAGCGCCATCAACGACGACAACAGCACGGTCATCCAAAATAGTCCCGGCGCTACTTGAGATAGTACCGACCGGCGATCAGCGAAACCGGCGATCGGTTCATTGGGGGCGATCACAGCCAAGTTGGGCGAGATCGCTAAACCAAACAAGATGAGTATCAGAATCCCAAACGGTAAAACCTGACCGAGAACAACGCGCGATCCCATTTCAATTCGTAGGTCTTTTTTCGCCATCAACCAGGCGTCATGGAGCATGGTGCTCCACCTCCTCGATATGGCCCCCGACTACCGCAACTGTCTTTGTCGCCAACGCCGTTGCCTGATCAAGGTCATGAGATGCTAGCAATACGGTCGCTCCGAAAGCGATGGCATGACCAACTAGCTCATCCATTAGTTGACGACCGCCCTGGTCAAGCCCGGCGTGAGGTTCGTCAAGCAACCACAGCCGCGGACGCCGGCTGATCATCAACGCAATTGAGGCTCTTCTTCTTTGACCGGCGGACAGCGAGCCAACGGCAACAGTCCGCAGCCGTCCTCCCAAGTCGAGCCGGTCAAGCACCGGATCAACGGTAGACACATCGACACGATTTGCTTTGGCCCAGAAATAGATGTTTTCTTCTACGGTCAATTGGTCATACAGGTACGTTTGATGAGCGAGCAAGCCAGACTCGCGTCGTAACAAGCGTCGTCGTTTCGAGTCGCTCAAGTCATGACCCAGAACGTTCCCCGTTCCGCTGGTCAATGGAATAAGTCCGGCGCAAAGCCGAAGTAACGTACTTTTACCTGCCCCGTTTGGCCCTCGGACGAGGACGATTTCGCCTTCGTCGATAGAGAGGGTGGCTCCGGCTAAGGCCGGAAACTGGTTGATGACACAAACCGCCTCAGAAAGTTCGATCACGGCACCCGAACCATCGAACTCGGACACGGACGACTTGTCCTTAGAGTCTGGTGATCGAGCGTCATCACTATTGTCAGCCGAGCCCGCTTCTGACGACGTCGGTTCCAATGCGTAACTGTCGGGTTCAGAACGCAGGTAAGCGGCTGTCGACGAACGCGGCTTTGGATACTGGCCAGCGCTAGGACTCTGGTCAGGTTCGGGAGGGTCAAAAGACACGTCTGGAACCCGCCCAACCCGGAACCAGCCGAGGACAACCGCCAAAGAGGAGTACCGACATCAACCTCAACGATAGAGCCAAATAGGTTCTACGCCCCGCAGAGCCGCTACCGGAGCGCAATTAGTGCGAAACTGGGCCTAGATCACTGGTTTCAATGGTCCACAAGTTCTCACGTTCTCAGCCATAGCGCCGATATCTGTAGTTAACACCTCATTCGTGTACGCAAACAAGCCGATCTCAGGGCGCCGGTAGCCGACGTTGATCTGAACGTTTGTATGAAGTTGAAAGTTCGGTCTGGGAGACAACGCACATGTCAACGAGAACAGCATCACTGCTTGGAGGCCTCGGCCGCACGTTGATCGTAACCGGAGTCCTCGTGCTCGCTTTCGCAGGCTTCCAGCTGTGGGGAACTAGCGTCGCCGAGGCCCGTGCTCAGAGTTCGCTAGATAGCGAATTCAACCAGATGCTCGACAACGCTCAGAACATCCTTGAAGCTCCTGACGCCAGCGACACCCGTGGGCAATCAGAGTCCGCCGAAAGCGAATCTGATGACCCGACCGCTGCCAGCGCTAGCCCAGACCCTTCCGGGGCAACAGGTTCCGACTCCGACAACTCCAACCCTGGAGAATCTGAAACGGAACAGTCGTCGCTGCCACAGCTCACTGAAGAGCAACTGCCAGCCGAAGGGGCAGCGGCGGGCAAAATGCACATTCCAGCTATAGGCGTAACTAAGACCTTCGTTGAGGGCGTGAGCCGAGACGTTCTTCGGCTCGGACCAGGCCACTACCCCAGCACCCCGTTTCCTGGGCAGCCCGGCAACGCGGCGATCGCAGGCCACCGGACAACACACGGGGCGCCGTTCTTCGACATCGACAAGCTGGTACCAGGCGACGAAATTTTGGTGGAAACACTGCAAGGCGAGTTCACCTACATTGTCGAAGGTCACGACAACGGCAATGGCGGTCAGCTTGGACATTTCATTGTCGCTCCAACCAACGTTGGTGTTATCGCCGACCAGGGTGACAACCGAATAACATTGACGGCGTGCCACCCGAAGTACTCGGCCCAACAGCGAATAATCGTGACAGCCATCCTGGCCTCTGAAGTGGCCCCGGCTAACCCACCATCGTCGTTCAATGAGAACCAGCTCGGCGCTGATGCGGTCGCCGACGCTGACCGTCTTGGCGTCGATGAAATTGAATCCCAGAACTCGGCCGAGGATGACGGTGAGGATGACGCTGGTACAAATGTCGGCTCAAACGACTCAGACGGTGGGGTTACTGGTCGAGAGTTAGCAAACACCGTGGCCGACAGCGACGGAATAACGGAGTCGTTGGGCTGGCAACCTGAGCATGCCAAACCAACTGCCATTTGGGGCGCCGTTACTGCTCTTGTTGCTCTATTTGCCTGGGTGGTAGGACGAGCCTGGCGACGGTGGCCGGCCTATATCGTGGCTAGCCCTGCTGTGCTGGCCAGCCTGTTTTTCTGCTTCAGCCATCTAGACAAGTTCATTCCTGCCGTCTGATTACTCGTTACGCAGCTCCGATTCAACCAGAAGGGCTAACCCCGTCCATGTTTGGGGAATCGCTCCGAGGGCTTGGCCAGTTTCGGGATGCCAGTATTCAGCGAGCTCTGCTTCGACGGCACCGGCTAGGAACCGCTCCGAGATCGTCGAGGCCAGCTGCGCCGAATGAGGCCTAGCCGCTTGATGGAGTAAGTAGATGATCTGAGGCCAACTTGGACCGCGCCAATAGGTTGCTGGGTCGTAGCTAGGTTCGGCTTGGTGGGCTCCGCGAATTCCGAACGGGCCGGCGAACGCTTTGGAGTCCACTAGCGAATCGAACGCGTCCAGCCTCGGGTCAATAAGTAACGGCAACAGCGCATCCGCTGTTCTTGTCCGCCCAGATACTGGCCCGTCGTCACACCATGTAACCAGTTCGGGATCCCAACGATGCCGAAGAGCAATTTTGAGTTCGGCGTTTCGAGCTTCAAGCTCTGTTAGTTGTGTCACTACATCGGGGTCAAAGCTGCGCATTCGACTTTGGGCCGCCGCTAAAAGTTCATCGCTGTTCCACGCAACTAGGGCATTGAATCCAACCGAGCCGACCGAAAATTGACTGTTGCTAGTTGGCCCCCCGTCCGGATCAACTTCGAGCGATCGAACTAGCTCGCCCTTTCGACGACGCCACGCTTCAATCGAAGCCGTACCGTTTTCATCGGCCGAACTGCTCGCTGGTCCGCTAACTTGTTGGCTAGCTGGTTGAACGTCATCGAACTGTCGCCAACTATCCCACCGAGCGCTATCGTCGCATCCACTTTCCCAAGGGTGGAAGATCGGCACCAAACCAGCCGCAGTTCGCTTTCGGTCTGTCAACAGATGAAGGAGGCCTCGACTAGCTTGGCGGTAGATCTGTTCGTCGACTTGAGTTCCCGTTCGCTCAAGTTCGGCAATAACGTGCCCATACATCGGTGGTTGCGTGATCGTCGACGTTTGCGATCGCCCCCAGAATGTCTGGCCAAAGTCAGGCTTGCCCCAATACGTCATGTGGGGAACGAACCCAGATTCACTCTGGTGAACAAATACTGAGTTCAGCTCGATTTGCGCTCGTTCCGACCCGAGATGGTTCCAGATAAGGCAGTGGAAGCACGAATCCCAAAGCCACTGGAATGGGTAGGTCTCGGCGTTGGGCACGCAAAAGCCTGGCTCTCGCCACGCTGAATTCATCATCTGAGTAACTGAGGAAGCGAGCGACGGCGATGGTGACGGCACTGACGATGACAACTACGGCTCCTAAGACTGGACTGAACAGGTCGGTTGGGCTTGTGTTGGTTTCGGATCTGATGACGAAGACTAGCGCCGACTTGATAGCGCGAAGCAATCGACCCCACCGCTACATTTGGCCTGTGGCTACATGTGCGTTTGTCTCGTTTCGGCTCGGGTTAACCGACGGTGTGTCGGTGGTAGCACAGGCTTGGCAAGAAGCGTTCCAAAACCTCGGGTGGGATACCTACACCGTGGCCGGGGATGGCCCAGTCGATCATCGCATTGCCGGACTAGGCATCGACGCCATTGACCCGCCCGACCAAAATGAAGTGGACGCTGCTTTGGTCAACGCCGACTTGACTGTCGTCGAGAACATCTTGTCGATACCGCTCAACCTTCCGGCCAGCCGAGCGATAGTGAGGAGTCTGACTAAGCGGCCTGCTCTCCTCCACCATCATGATCCCCCATGGCAACGGGAGCGATTCGCTCACATCGCTGAACTACCGCCGGACCAGCCGCTCTGGCGTCATGTCACGATCAACCATCTGACTCGACAGCAGTTCGCCGACCGAGGAATCACAGCGACGACGATCTACAACGGCTTCGACACGTCACCACCGCCGGGTGATCGCTCGAAAACTCGGACCGCGTTGGGATTGACCGAGGAAACCAGACTGCTAGCTCACCCGGTGAGGGCGATCGCTCGAAAGAACATTCCAGCGGCTCTACAACTGTGCCAAAACGTTGGTGCTACTTACTGGTTGCCGGGGCCGGCCGAGGAGGGCTACGAGGCCGAGCTAGCAGCCCTACTTAACCAAGCCGAGTGTCCAATTTTGCGAGCGCCGATCGATGGTGATTCTCTCGCCATGGCCGACCTGTATGCCGCCAGCGACCTGGTGGTTTTTCCGTCGACTTGGGAAGGTTTCGGTAACCCGCCGATTGAGGCCGCCCTCCACCGTAGGCTGGCCTGCGTTGGTGACTATGCCGTCGCTGATGAGCTTCGAGCCCTTGGTTTCGACTGGTTCAACACCAACGCTTACACAGAAATCGATACCGCTCTGGTGTCGTGGTTCGGCAATGAGCTATGGGCAAGGCCAGACGAGGATCCATCGATCGCCGCTAGAATTGAGAACAACCGCCAACTGGCGGAGGCTGAGTTCTCAGCCGACCATATGACGGCGCAGATCCAAGCTCTCCTAATCGAAGCCGGCTGGAGTGAATAATCAGTGAGTGAAACTAGCGCATCTACTTCCGAAACCAGTGATCCGATCTTGGTTCAACGTCGTATTGTCGGTCGACGGGTGTCTCTCGGGCTCCGAGCCGGAGGGATTTTGTACTTGATCGCCACGGTTCTTTTCTTCTGGGCCGTCATCACCGACTTCACCGAACTTCTGACCGGCACAATCACCGCTTGCTTGCTTATCGGTTCGCTGTTGCTGGCTCCAGCCATGGTCTTTCACTATGGGGTGAAAGCAGCCGACCGGGCCGACCGGGAAGACTCCTGGTAGCCGCCCAGCTCTACCTGGTTAGGCAGGACGGCGTAGTATCAGATTGTGCCTCAAGGTGACCCAAGCGAACACGTAGTCCCGGGCGAACTAGCCCCAAATAACAAACCGTACGAGTCGGTTTGGGATTATCCACGTCCCCCGAGCCTTGAGCCGGTCGAGTTCAAGATCGAGGTCAGCCATCAAGGTTTTGTGGTCGCGAGCTCGACCAACTGCTATCGGGTTGTCGAAACGAGCCAGCCCCCGGCCTACTACATCCCGGCCAACGACGTTGCAGTCGAGGTGCTTCGCCCGAGCACCACCAAAACGTTTTGTGAGTGGAAAGGCATGGCTGGCTACGCCGACGTCGAAGTAGAGCCAGGATCAGACACACCGAACGACTCAGGCGTTGCGTTCGACGCAGCCTGGACCTACCCGAATCCAACCGACTCATTCGCCCCAATCCGGGGGTACTGGGCGTTCTACGCTCAGAAACTGGATCATTGCAGCGTCGACGGTGAGATCGTTGATCCGAATGATGGCCGATTCTATGGCGGCTGGATCACGAACAACATTACCGGTCCGTTTAAAGGTGGGCCAGGCACCGCCCATTGGTAACTCGCCGCAACTATTTTCAGGCCAGGTTTAGGTGATTACTCAGTTAGGCCGACAGCAGTCGAACGGCGGACGCGTGTAGTTCGGGGGTAGCGGCGGCAACAACGTAGCCACCATTCAGTGGTGGTTGCCCATCTAGGTCAGTAACGACCCCACCTGCCCCTTCAATGATCGGCAACAGCGGCACAATATCGTATGGCGCAAGCATATTTTCGACCACCAGATCAGCCAAGCCCATTGCTAGCAGTCCGTAGTTGACGCAGTCACCCGAGTACCGAGTCATCTTCACCGATTGAACAAGGCGGGCGAAAGACTCGGCTTCGGGCCCCGGCGCGAACATCGACGGGTGAGTGCAAAGTAGGACCGCATCGCTCAAGCTCGTCGTTGACGCGGTTTCGATCTGCCGGATTCCGGTATTGTCTGACCACCAGGTTTGCTCGCTACCAACGTAAGTCTCATCGAGCGTCGGCACGTGCATCCAGCCCCCTAGGGGCGTCCCGTTGCTCGTTACCGCCACGATCGTGCCCCACATCGGTTGACCGGTAATGAACGCTCGGGTGCCGTCTATTGGGTCGATGATCCACTGGACTGAGCTAGTTCCGGTCGTCCCAAACTCTTCACCCAGAATCGAATGGTCTGGAAACAGTTCTCCGAGCCCTTCTCGAATCTTGGATTCCACCGCTCGGTCAGCCTCGGTCACTGGGTCGAACCCGTGGGAAGACTTATTTTCGATATCTGCACCTGCGCTGGCACTTTCGGTAGCTCGGTTGAACCTCCGATACCACTCGAGTGAAGACTCGCTAGACCGTTGCACAAGTTGCGTCACCGCATTGAGTTTGTCAGTCGGGACAATCGACTGCAGTTCGCTACTAGCCCAGTTCGTTGCCGGGATCCCGTTTGCCATAAGCGCCCACCTTAACCGTTGGTCAGGTCTGTGATGTTTGAGATCTCGAACCTTATCAACGCCCCTTGGCCAGGTTGGTAATGAAAAAAGTACTGCCGTCGAGTACGTTCGTAGGCAATGTGGCAAGAACTCACCGAACGACTTGATACTCCCAGCCTCGATCAGCTTGACCAGGTATTGATCGGGCGCGAAGTAGCCGCCAACGACGTGCTGTTTTGGGAAGGCCAAGCCGGAAGCACAATGTCAGTTATCGTTACCGGCCACCTGCTAGTTGAACGGACGACGGAGAACGGCGACACAGTGGCCGTGGCCGTACTGGGGCCAAACTCAATCGTCGGTGAACAGGCACTACTGAGCGATGAAACTCGTGGGGCGACCGCTCGGGCTATTACCGATTGTTCGATCCGATCGCTCGGCCGAGCCCAATTCGATGCGCTGCGGGCGAAGCACCCCATTTTCAACGAACTGTTACTCGGGCTACTCGACACGCGAATCAAAGAGCTCAGCGACTTGATCATGGAGGCCCGCCACCTCCCGGCAGAAGATCGGGTCAAGGGTCGACTACGAGAAATGCACTGCTTGTTTGGTTCAGAGATTCCGCTCACCCAAGCCACGCTGGCGGCCTTGGCCGGGACCACTCGGCCAACCACTAACGCGGTTCTTCGAGATCTCCAGTCCGAAGGCATCTTGGAGTTGAAACGGAGTCGAGTTCTATTAGCCAAGCCATACGAGCTGTAGCCAAGGCGGCCCCAGCTACTTTCGCCCAGCTTTGATGAGCGAACCGAGAAGGGTTAGCGCCTGCTCCCGACGCAACGCCCACGCACCGGGCGGCAACATCGCTACCGAGCGGCGGAGACCTTCCCATTCTGCAGATTGATCGGACGCAGACGTATCTGACGCAGGTTGGTTCGGCTCTGGCGGGCCAGTGCTCGCTTGGCAGTTAGATGTCTCAGGTTCGGGGCTCAAGCATCAGATACTATCGACACTAATCACCAAAACCGAACATGTGTTCGATTTATCGAATCGGCTTCGTCGCCACCGTGTTGGTGGGCCAGCGCTCACTTAGGCGGTTGCGGCCGGAATTGGCCTCCAAAGAATCGCTCGTCGACCGCCCAAGCTCCTAGCTAAAACCGGTGGTAACGCTCCCATTACCGGCTAAAACGCCTAGCCTTATCGGCGATGCATCACCAAAACTCTTTGAGCCGTTTGCGAGCTCGTCTCAATCAGGTTCGGCTACCAGAGGTTCGTCTCGGTTCTCTGACCACGAATCGAACAGTTGCTAGTTTGGATTATCCGCTTGGGCTATCGGCCCTCCAATACTTTGGAGCGGTGCTAGCGGTGCTCGTCACCGTCTTCATGATCGCCAACCCTGCGATTGCCGCTGACGATGGCGAAATAGCCGAAGTAACGTTGTCGCTTTGGGCCGCAGTAGTTCTCGGCGTTGTCGAAGGGGTAACTGAGTATCTCCCTGTAAGTTCGACTGGCCATCTACTAGTCACTACCGAATTGCTTGGGCTTGGCTCCACTGAGGAAGCTGAGAAAGCGCTGGATACATACGCAATTTGTATTCAGGCTGGCGCCATTTTGGCCGTGTTCGTCCTGTACCGAGAACGAATTCGGCAAATGGTAGACGGAATTCTGGGGCGGAGCGAAGAAGGCCGAACCGTACTATTTGGAGTCATCGTCGCCTTTATTCCCACCGCCATAATTGCCTTGTCGCTCATTGGGTTTGTTCGAACTCGACTATTCGGCCTACTCCCAATCGGAGTGGCCTGGCTGGTCGGAGGTATCGCAATTCTGGTCTTAACCTCCAGTGGTGTCCTCGATCGAGGCGGGCTCGAGCTCGGCCAAATAACCGCCCGCCACGCTGCTCTAATCGGTATTGCTCAAGCCATCGCCCTGTGGCCAGGAGTCAGCCGAAGCCTTGTAACGATCATCGCCGGAGTCCTCGTGGGCCTTTCGCTCAAGGCGGCGGTTGAGTTCTCTTTCCTGCTCGGCCTCGTAACTCTCGGCGCTGCGACAGCGAAAGAATCACTAGACAACGGCGGCCAACTCATAGATACGTTCGGCTGGCAAACCCCCGCCGTTGGGTTAGTAGTGGCGTTCGTAGCAGCTGTTCTATCAGTGAAACTTATGGTCTCATGGCTCCAGGAGAAGGGTCTGAATGTCTTCGGATATTACCGCATTGTGATTGGTGTTCTAGCCCTTGTTGTGTACGGAGCCGAATCGTTGGCAAACTGACAGTCCACTATCGACGAACGGCCATGGGGAACGTTTGCAACTGGCGGGATCGTCGTCGTTTAGCCCAATGTTGATACCCTTCGGTATCTCGCTCAGGTAAAAGGCTTAGAACTTATGCGGATCGGCATACCGAGAGAGTCCAAAAGTAGGGAGCGGCGGGTCGCGCTGACCCCCACCGGCGTCGAGAAATTGATCGCCGACAACCATTCGGTGATCGTCGAGGTCGGGGCTGGCCTCAAGGCCGGATTTACCGACGAGCACTATCGAGCCGCCGGGGCAACAGTCGAACAACGAGCCGTGGTGGTTGGCCACGAAGGCATTATCGCTCAGATCAATGGCCCTGAGGCCGACGACCTTCAACTCCCCGAGTGGCATGGCCTTGGGCGAAGCCACACTCTTATCGCTCTTCATGATCCACTTTGGGCCCCAAAACCGATGCAGGCGCTAGCTAAATCAGGGGCAACAATATTCTCGCTAGAACTAATGCCTCGAATTACCCGAGCGCAAAGTATGGACGTGTTGTCGTCAATGGCGACTGTGGCTGGCTACGAAGCGGTGCTCCTGGCATCTACCCGCTCCCAAAAAATGTGGCCGATGATGATGACCGCAGCTGGAACCGTTCCCCCGGCTCGGGTCTTAGTGCTCGGTGCTGGCGTCGCTGGGCTCCAGGCCATCGCAACTGCAAAACGGCTGGGGGCAGTTGTTGAAGGCTACGACATTCGCCCCGCGGCCGCCGAGCAGATTGAATCGCTCGGAGCGAAATCGATCAAGCTCGACCTTGACACTGGTCAAGCTGAGGGTGCCGGGGGCTATGCCCAGAAACAAACTGATCAGCTAAACGAGCGACAAGCCGAGCTACTAACTCCACATGCCGCCGACGCCGACGTGATTATTACCACCGCAGCCATCCCAGGGGCGGCCAGCCCCGAACTGATCACGTCGGGAATGGTCCAGGCAATGAAACCGGGTGCCATCATCATTGACCTTGCCGCTGAGCGCGGCGGCAACTGCCGTCTCACTAAAGCCGATGAAGAGGTGATTGAAGGTGGGGTGATCATTCTCGGGCCGACCGACCTCGTTTCTCGTTCTGCGGCCACCTCAAGTCAGATGTTCTCCAACAACGTCGTCACGCTTCTCCGCCTGCTAAACGATGAAGATCCAACCGCAATCCAGGCGTCGAATGAGATCGCTGCCGCCTGCATCGTCGCTGACGATGGCGAAATACGCAACGAGCGGGTACGGGCCAGCCTCGGGCTCGCGCCGGTAAACCCACCAGCAACTGAGAGCCCAAACGAAGCGTCTACTGCCGATGGCGAGTCGATGCCAACTTCAGAAGTCACGCTGACACAAGAATCACAATCGCCAACGCCGGAACGCGAGACGCCACCAGCCACAACCAAGCAAAATAGCGACGTCTCGTCTGCTGAACCTGGACCGGTATCGGGCACGGCTGACCGAGCCGCCGCTGATCAGCCTCCGCCACCTCCTACCTCATCCGACGCCGTACCGGGCGATTCGACCCGGCAGCCAGCACCACCCACTCCGGAGAATCCGTGACGTTTCTGATTGCACTTACCCTTTTCGTTCTCGCCATTTTTTTGGGCGTCGAACTCATTTCAAAGGTCCCACCGACGCTACATACCCCATTGATGTCGGGCTCTAACGCTATTTCAGGCATCACGTTGATCGGGGCGCTTGTTGCCGCTGGCGCCGACCACTCCCTACTGACCACTATTCTTGGATTCGGGGCAGTGGTACTAGCAACGATCAACGTAGTCGGCGGCTTCTTGGTAACTCACCGGATGCTCGGCATGTTTGGCAGCAACCGAAAGCGTCAATCGTGACCTCATTGATTCAGCTCGGCTACCTGGCTTCCGCCATACTCTTTATTCTCGGACTAAAAGCCCTGGCTCGACCCCGAACGGCGGTCAGAGGGAATTTGCTTGGCTCAGCCGGCATGCTGTTGGCGGTCGTTGTTACCTTGGCCGACCAGAACATCCTCACCTACACATACCTGGCTGTCGGCTTGGCGCTGGGTGCAATAATCGGAACGATACTGGCGGTCCGGGTCCAGATGACTGGGATGCCTCAGCTGGTCGCTTTATTCAATGGCTTTGGCGGTCTTGCTTCGCTCCTAGTGGGAGCAGCCAGCTACCTGGAACTAATCGATCGGCCAGAAGCCATTGGCAACGACACGGCCGCTGCGGCCGGCTTCACCTTGCTAATTGGTGCGGTAACGTTTACCGGCAGCCTCGTAGCCTTCGGCAAGCTCCAAGAAATTTTCAACGGCGACAGCTTTCAGGACCAAGGAATTCGAGTGTTCGCTGTCGTATCGCTTGTTCTGGCCGTCGGGCTAGCTGTCGCTGTCGTGCTAAGCCCGAGTCCGTTATGGATGTGGGCTCTGATCGCGATAGCGCTCCTAGCTGGCATAGCCCTCGTGGCCCCCATCGGCGGCGCCGACACTCCAGTAGTTATTGCGCTGCTGAACTCATTCTCCGGCTTGGCCGCGGCCACCACTGGCTTCGTGCTCGGCAACAGCGTTCTCATAATCGCTGGCTCCATGGTGGGCGCCAGCGGACTAATTCTCACCCAAATCATGTGCAAGGCCATGAACCGGACCCTGTTCAACGTCATGTTCAGTTCTGCTGCAGTCGCCGGAGGCGGAGGCGACAGCGACGACATCTACACCGGCAAAGTTACGTCCTCCTCGGCCGACGAAGTAGCCCTGATCCTCGACACCGCCCAATCCGTTGCCATTATCCCTGGCTATGGAATGGCAGTAGCTCAGGCCCAACACGCGGTTCGGGATCTGACCCGGGCGCTGGAAGAACGGGGAGCCGATGTTGTTTTCGCCATCCATCCAGTGGCAGGTCGAATGCCGGGACACATGAACGTGCTGCTAGCCGAGGCCGAAGTGCCCTATGAGCAACTCAAAGAGATGGAGCACGTCAACCCCCAGTTTGACCAAACCGATGTTTCAATCATCATTGGCGCCAACGATGTTGTGAACCCCTCAGCCCGCCAGGATCCGACTAGCCCAATCGCCGGAATGCCAATTCTCGACGCCGACAAATCTCGAACGGTTGTAGTGATTAAGCGATCGCTGAGCCACGGCTTCGCTGGAATACCAAACCCTCTCTTCGCCGCTGACAACACCCTGATGCTGTTCGGCGATGGCAAAGCTGCAGTTGAAGACATCAATCGAGCTCTAGCCGAAATCTAAGTCAACGTTGTTGATCAATCGGCTCGAGCGACGGTGCTACCAGACTGCGTCGTTTGTCTTTACCGTCGTCCTCCGTCGACGAGAAACTCTTGGGCCGTGCAAGCTCCCCCATCGTCGGCGGCCAAGAACAGAACCATTTGAGCAAACTCAGGTGGGTAGATACGCCGCTTCAACGCCTGGTCGCGAAGCGTACCTTCCTCACCTTCTGGGCTCCACCACTTCGACAGTTGACGCTCCGTCGCAACCCAGCCGGGTAGCACGGTGTTGACTCTCACATTGTCGACACCCAAGGTCCGAGCCATCGTACGAGTAATTCCTTCCACCCCAGACTTAGCTATGGCGTAGCCGGGAAAGAAATCCTCTTGCATCATGTAGCTACTTGACCCAATGTTGATGATCGACCCGCCTCCGGAGCGGATCATTCCCGGAGCAACGGCTTGGATGGCAAAAAAGTAGTGTCGGAGATTTGTGTTTAACCGGTCGTTCCAATAGTCGACCGTCATTTCTTGCCAGGTGTGACGATCATCAGATGCGGCGTTGTTCACCAGAACCTCAATCTCTCCGAGACTGGCTTCTGCTTGAGTTAACGCCGCCCGTAGTGCCTCAATGTCTTGCAGGTCAACGTCATAGAACTCGGGAGTGTGACGAGGGTTTGACGCTACACATCGTTCGATTGTGCTCGCTGCTTTGTCGGTCTGGCGATCCGCAAAACCGACTTTCGCCCCTTGAAGAGCGAACTGTTCAACCAAACCCGATCCGATTCCATCAGCACCACCGGTGATAAAAACTGATCGATCAACTAGTGATGGGTAGCTTGCATACTGAACCTCGGTCCCATAGATAGTTTGTTGATCGTTACCTTTAGGCTGCGTTGCTGGTGCGCTCTCCGTCATTTCTGAGACTGTACCGGCAAGAACGGCTGCGCTGGCCATCGGTCGCTGGGCTTTAACGCCGAAGCGGACGGTTAAGCGACCAGCTAGCGCAAACGGCCGCAGCTGCAACCAACAACCATCCGAGGAGCGTGAGCATACCAACGTTGGTTAGCTGCGTTGATTGTTGTACCGACCATCGGGCATTTTCGCAGCTGGCGGGCTGAAGCTTGTTCCCACCAAGCTGAGCATCGCTATCACCCGGTTGAGGCGGCTGGGCTCCAACTCCGGGGTTTGTCTGAAAACATCCATCGGCAGCCTGAAGGTCAGCTGTTACTGCCAACGCCGATGCGCCCCACTGGATCGGGTTGAGATATGTCACCTGTTCCAAACCGACTCGACCCGACGTCGGCACCACTAAACCAGAGAGTAAAAAAACTGAGACGGTGACGAGCGGCAATACACCGAGCGCCTTTGCAGCGTCAGTTACGGTGGCAGAAACCACCAAGCCAAGACCGACGCAGGCGATGCCTATCCCAGCCAAGGCCAAAATGTACTCTAGTTGCCCCGACGGAAGCACTAGCCCAGAGCCAAGTGAATCGACTTGCCGCCATGACGCAGTGAGGTGCAGCACTATCGCTTGGATCAAGGTCAACACGGCCAGAACCAACCATTTGCTTAGGACAAAAGCCGAGGTCGAGACCCCAACCGCCATCTCTCTGAGGAAAACGGAACGCTCATCGACTATTTCTCGGACGCTATTGGATCCGCCAAGCCAGATCATTACTAGCGCGGTAGCCATCAGGTACTGACGGGTCGAGGTAGTCGGTCCCTCACCGACCGAAAAGGCGTCGGTCGGTATAAGAAGTGAAAACAACGCACCCAGTATTGGAGCTTGCAGCAAGAGAAGCCCCAGCCGGCGCCGGTCTCCAAGTAGCGATTTCACGTAACGCGATGTCATAATGGCGAAATCGGTAGCGAACGATCGTTTCGTTCCCCCCGAGGGGTTGCTGGCCCCCGTTCGAATTGGATCAGCAACGTACTTCTGGAACGAGGAACTTCGAGCAAAGTGGGCGAGCCACTCCTCGGCTGGACGCTCACCGAGCAGGTTAAACACGCTGGCGATATCGGCGCACTGAAAGTGTGACGCTACCCGGTCGGGTGGGCCGAGAAAAGCCAATCTTCCACCAGGGGCAAGGACGAGCACCAGGTCACAGAGCTCCACGCTTTGAACGCTATGGGTAACCACGATGGTGGTCGTTCCCTTATCTGACAGCTGGCGCAGGCTAGCCATCAGGTCGCGTTCCATTCCAGGGTCAAGTCCTGATGTTGGCTCATCGAGAATTAGTGCTTGTGGTTCGCCAACGAGTTCGTAGCCAACGCTAACTCGCTTTTTCTGACCGCCAGACAATGCGGCAACGCGAGTTTCCATTCGTTGGGCCAGACCTAAATCGCCAGCAACCTGAGTCACGTTGGCCGAGATTTCGGCACCGTTAGTATCTGACGGCAGCCTGAGTCTTGCGGCTGCGGTAAGAGCATCGCTCGTCGACAACGTCAGATGTACTGGATCATCTTGGGGTACAAACCCAATTCGACGTCCGATGTCATCGGACTCGTAGAGATCTCGGCCGCCAAGATAGACCCGCCCTTGATCGGCTGGTCTTCGACCGGTGAGTGCGTTAAGTAGTGTACTTTTGCCAGAACCCGAGGGACCGATTACCGCTGTCATTGAACCGGCAGGAAGCGTAAAGCTTATGTCGGAGATGATATGCAGGTTGTTGTCGACAATAACGCTCAAGCCATCCGCTTGGAGTGGCAGGCCGTGAGCGATGTGTTGCTCCAGTCGGCCTCGTTGAACGACAAACTGTGCTTTACCCATTTCGACCAGATCGCCCTCATTGAGGCTGGTTTCGCGAACTCGATTACCGTTGACCCAGGTCCCGTTATCGCTTTGCAGATCGACGATACGACCACCGGATTGGTCGAGATACATCCGGGCGTGGTGCCGAGAGACTAACGGATCGGGAATAGACAGATCACAATCGTTGCCTCGTCCGATGAGAATTTCAGTCGAGTTCGGAGTAATTACGTTCGTTAAACGGCCAACGGCCGGAGCCATTCTCTGTATGGCCAACTTAGGTGCCTGGGCCTGCTGAAGAACAGCTTCCGATGGCGCAACCGGCGGCGGACCTGGACTTGGCGGCGAAACCGCAACCGGCGGCGGACCTGGACTTGGCGGCGAAACCGCAACCGGCGGCGGACCTGGGGTTGGCGGCGAAACCGCAACCGGCGGCGGACCTGGCGTCGACTGGTTGGCCGAAGACGCCGGTTCGTGATGGGCTACGGCAACATCAGCGGTGATACAAGGCGACGAAGACGGCGGGCCAAGCCAGATCTGGGTTCGGCCCACACCCAACGCCACATGGCTAAGCCTGCCCTGTCCAACGTCAAGTCCGTTCGTACTACCCAGATCGTTAAGGCTCCAACCACCGTTCTCAAACCGGAACTCAGCATGGCGGCGAGACACCTGGCTATGAGCGACCTGCAGCGATGACGAGCCATCGCGTCCGATTGACGTCCCGTGGCTCACCGGATGCTGATGTGAATCAATCCATACCGTTAGTAACAGTGGGGTTTCAGACATCTACATCCCGCGATAATCGGACTACAGCCCTTCAAATATATCTCCGGATTGACCCGATGCCCGGACAACACCAAGCAGAGGAAGCAGGCCAAACACAGCCCCACTTCCCGAATTTACTCGGAAATTCTACCCAGTTTCGGTTATGGCGCTCGGGTAACGAAGACCGGAATCTCGCGATCGGTCTTCTCTTGGTACTCGGCATACGGCGGATAGGCGTCGACCCCGCGCTTCCACCAGGCCTGCCTCTCATCGCCGGTAACTAACCGGACTTCAGTGTCGAATGGGGCCGGTCCATCTTGGATCATCACGTTCGAGTCGGCCACTAGGTTGTGATACCAACCAGGGTGAGCCGGGGACCCCCCTTTAGAGGCAATGATGGCATATTCGCCCTCGTGCTCAACTTTCATGAGCGGGACTTTCCGCACCTTGCCGGATTTGTGTCCGATCGTAGTCATCACGATAATCGGCAATCCCGTATCTCGAAGCGTATTGCCCTCCGCTCCACCAGTCGATTCATAGAGGTCAACTTGTTCTTTGACCCAGTCCCATGTGCTCGGTTCGTAGTCACCTTCAATAACCATGTGGTAAACCTAGCGCACGGCACCCGCTACGATCGACTTTTCGGTCCAAACGAGCCGACTGTGGACGCCAACGGCTAGCAAAGCGTCACCCACCCCCTAGTAGGTCGATTGCTTCAGTTTTGGGCAATGAAACCGATAGAAACAGATGAACCTTCGGTCCATGGCCGAGACGCTGACTGCAATTGAAGATGGAAACTGGACGGTGTCATCGGCGGAACGCCCCGCCTCACTCCGGGTAGGACAGACCATCGGATTGATTTTTCTGTCGATCACAGCGACTCTGTTACCTCTCGGGCCATCGAAGTTTGCGGTAGCGGCAACAATCTTGACCGTTGGGGTGGTTAGCGGTGTTTTCGAACGGAGGCTGCCGAACAAAAACCTCGATGGGTCTCTGCTGTGGCTGAACACCATCGGAGCCCTAGTATGCGCGACCCTGCTGCCAGTTGCTATTCCTCTGGCGGCGCTTACGATTGTTGGGTCAACGGCGAGTTTCGCCATTTTTCAGGGTCGACGCATGTACCTGGTTCTCGGTGTGTCGATTGTTTGGCTCGGGACAGCCGGGTATCTAGCCCAAACCCCATTGTGGTACTTAGTTCCGGTCACGATCCTTGGAATGAGCACTGGCTTGGTTGAGTTCTCCAACTGGTTTCGCCTCCGCTCAGCGCTACAGCGCCAACGAATGGAGCTACTAACCGAGGTCGGTGGTGCTTTCACCTGGGAGTACAACGTTCAGGCCGACGCGCTAGTCCAAGTCAATGGCCCTACCCAGACCTTACTTGGCCGTAGCAACGCAGATCTCGTCTCACTGCTGAACACCCAAGCAAAAGAGAACCCGTCACTTTCCTTTGTCTCCTACACCGGCAACACCCGAAAGATTGCTCACGCTGACGGATCCGATCGGTGGTTCAAAATGAAGCAGAAAGTTCGCCAGCGAGCGGACGGCGTCGACATCGCCTATGGCGTCGCTGTAGATGTGACTCAGATCGAGCTGGCTCGGCGCAGGGAACGAAAAAGAGCTGAGATCGACGTCCTTACCGGGCTCGCCAACCGGAATGGACTTGCCGAGTTCCTCGATGCTCAAGCCGACCGAGTCGGACGAGCCATGCTAGTTCTCGACTTGGACAGGTTCAAAGAGGTCAACGATGCCCTAGGACACCTGGTCGGAGATCAGCTAATTGCAGCGACAGCCCAACGCCTCGTCAAACTCAGCGACGAACGGTGTTTCATTGCCCGTCTAGGGGGCGACGAATTTTCCTACGCTGTGGTTGGAGATGATGCTGACGAAGTCGACCGGGAAGCCGAAAATCTCGCAACCGAAATCTGTGTCGCCATGGCTGCCAGTTTCGCTATCGATGGACTTGAACTTACGACTTCGGCATCAGTAGGAATCGCGTCTGGTGCTGGTCTTGATTGGCCGGAGCTACTGCGGCGAGCCGATGGGGCAATGTATGAAGCCAAACAGTCCGGACAGGGCTATTGCTGGCACGACGAAAAAGAGGACAAAGGCTCTGGGCTCAAACTAGAACGAAGAGTTCGCCTAAATCGAACGCTTGAAGACGAAATAGTTCTCTTTTACCAGCCAGTTGTTCGAGCGGAAGATCATCAGTTAGTTTCAGTCGAGGCTCTCGCCCGATGGAACCATCCCAGCGAAGGGCTATTGATGCCCGATGCGTTTCTACCGTTGTTGGAACAAGGCGGCTTAACTGCTCGATTCGACAGCCACGTGGTACGAATGGCTATCGATTGCGCAGTCGCCCTAGCACCGTTTTCTAGCCAACCAATTCAGGTTTCGCTTAACCTCAACCCGCGAAGTCTATGGTCGCCGGTGTTCGTTGGTGAGTTAAAAGCGCTGCTTCAAAAAAACCCTATGGCCCGAGGCCGTATTGGCATCGAGGTAACTGAGCAGGGCCTGCTGGATGAACCGGACCGGCTGGCTCCGATGCTTCGATCGCTGGTTGAGCTTGATGTCGGTCTCTCGCTCGATGATTTTGGGACCGGCGCCTCGTCACTCATTCGACTGCGAAGTTTGCCGTTCGACACCATCAAAATCGACCGATCGTTCGTAGCTGGCGTTCCGCACGACCATACCGATTCGGTGATCGTCCAGTCGACAATCAAGCTTGCTCACGACCTTGGCAAGAACACCGTGGCGGAAGGAGTCGAGACGTTGGAACAGGCTGATGCATTGGCCGCCATGGGCTGCACGGCTCTCCAAGGTTGGGCGTTCTCTCCTGCCGTTTCGATGACAGACCTTGTAGCTCAACAGTTTCCGTCACCAACCACGCCGATCAACGCAGCTGGCCGCTAACGACAGCCTCCAAGAAGTTGCCGTCGCCGTCAGCTCCAAACTAGGGGCGAAGAAAGAGGTGGAAAGCATCGTTGTCTGATTCGTCCCAATAGGGATATCCCAGTTCGTCAAGGTGGGCATGGAGTTCAGATTCAGTTTCAGGTGACACGTCGAGGGCAACGAGTACCCGACCGTAATCGGACCCGTGATTTCGGTAGTGAAACAAGGTGAGTTCCCAGTTGACTCCGATTGACTCTAAGAACCGCAGCATTGCGCCCCGCCGTTCGGGGAACTCGAACCGGTAAAGGCGCTCGTTAGCCACATCGGCGGTGGCCCCTCCGACCAAGTGGCGGATATGAAGCTTCGCAACTTCGTTGTCAGTCAGATCTACAACAACTCGACCATCACCGGCGAGCTGATCGATCAGCATGGAACGCTCAGCTGCCCCGTCTCGTAGCTCTAGGCCAACGAAGACTATGGCAGTATCTGGATCGTTGCGCCGATAGTTAAACTCGGTCACCTGTCGCTCCCCGATGTCGCTGCAGAATTCTAAGAAACTGCCACGCTGCTCGGGGATCTGTACCGCCAACAAAGCCTCTCGCTTATCACCAACGGCGGTTCGCTCAGTGACGTGGCCTAAACGATCAAAGTTCATGTTGGCGCCACAGTTAATCGCAACCAACGTTTTGCCTTCAACCTCGCGTCCGGCGGCTGTATTATCGGCGACGTACCGCCGAATTCCAGCCACCGCTAGCGCTCCCGCCGGCTCGACAACAGTACGCGTGTCTTCAAAAATGTCTCGGATAGCGGCGCATAGTTCGTCGGTGGTAACCAACACAATTCCGTCGAGGTGTTTCGAGCAAGCCTGGTACGACAAGTCACCGACGCGCCGAACAGCAACGCCATCAGCAAAGGTTCCAACGTGATCAAGGGTGACCGGGCCCCCAGCGTCAAGAGCAGCCTTCATGCTGGCCGATTCAACTGGCTCGACTCCGTAGACCTTTACCCCCGGACGCTTGACCTTCACGTAGGTTGCGATTCCGGCTGCCAACCCGCCACCGCCAATCGGCACGAATATCGCCTCCGGACCGTCTTCGACTTGGTCAAGAATCTCCATGGCGATGGTGCCTTGGCCAGCTATGACGTCCAGATCATCGAACGGGTGCACAAAGGTAAGATCTTCTTGCTCAGCCATTGTTCGGGCCAGGGCCTGAGCGTCGTCATAGTTTGCTCCATGGAGCACAACTTCAGCCCCCTGAGAACGAACCGCATGCACCTTGATCTCAGGAGTCGGCTCGGGCATGACGACCACGGCCCGGATTCCCCGCCGCGCCGCTGCGATCGCAACGCCCTGCGCGTGATTTCCGGCCGACGAGCAAATTACTCCTTTGGCCAGCTGGGCTTCTGAGATAGCCGAGATTCGGTTCGTTGCCCCTCGAATCTTGAACGAAAAAGAGGGCTGCAGATCTTCTCGCTTCAACAAGATTCTGTTGTTCAACCGATCCGACAGCCGTGACGCTAGGGCCAGCGGCGTTCGGGACGCCACCGCATAGATTTCGGCTTCCTCTACTCTGGCAGCCAGATCAGCAGACTCGTAGTCCATCAACAAACCGCACTTCTCAACGACACTGGCAACGACACCGGCAAGGACACTGGCACAGACATGGTGGGAAGTGTAGAAGGTAGAAGCCTGTTGTCTTGCGGTTCTCAATCAGCCCGGATACAAGTCAGACCGCCGACAACCCGGCGGTCTGACGAAACAATCAGCAACTAGCAGCTGCTAAACGCATCCATGTTGGGGCTGTTTGCAGTAGCTATTCGATTCGCAGCCCGGTTAGCGCCCGGCTAATTACAAGCTGTTGAATTTGCTCGGTGCCTTCGAAGATGTCGTAGATCTTGGCGTCTCGATGCCAACGCTCGACTGGATACTCGTTGACATAGCCGTAGCCGCCGAGGATCTGCATGGCTCGCTCGGTTGCCCATACAGCTACCCGACCAGCTTTTAGCTTGGCCATTGAACCTTCGGCGTTCTTGAACTTTCGTTGCTTACCCAACCAAGCGGCCCGGTGGGTGAGCATTCGAGCAGCATCAATTTCGGTGGCCATGTCGGCCAGCATGAAGGCAATTGACTGGTTGTAAACGATTGGACGACCAAACGCTTCCCGCTCCTTCGCGTAGTCAGTTGCATACTCCAGAGCGGCCCGAGCGATACCAACGGCCTGAGCCGCTACTGCTGGTCTGGTCGCCTCGAAGGTTTGCATGGCCGCCTGACGATCATTGCTTTTACCTTCGCGAACACCGGCGAGGCGTTCATCAAGGCGCTCTTTACTGCCCAGCAGGCAAGAGCCGGGCACACGAACGTCATCAAGGACTACCTCAGATGTATGGCTGGCTCGAAGTCCGTGCTTTGCGAACTTCTGCCCCATCGAAAATCCGGGGGTGTTAGGTGGAATGATAAAGCTTGCTTGGCCTTTTGAGCCAAGCTCGGGGTCGACTACCGCTATCACAACGTGGATCTCGGCGATTCCGCCGTTAGTGATCCAGGTCTTCGTGCCGTTCAGTACCCATTCGTCTTTCGCTTCGTCGTAGACCGCTCGCGTCCGGTAAGCGGCTACATCGGAGCCGGCGTCTGGTTCAGAGGCACAGAACGCTCCGAGCTTTACATCAGTAGCATCGCCGTAGCACTGAGGCACCCACTCCATGACCTGTTCATTGGTGCCAGCAGCAACGATGCCTGCGGCTGCTAATCCAGAACCCATCATCGCCATGCCGATTCCAGCGTCGCCCCAAAACAGCTCCTCGAGCGCCACGGACATCGAAATGCCAGTCGGGTCGTTCATCATCATCTCGGCCATGAATTCCCAGCCGTAAAGTCCGATGGATGCAGCCTCTTCCAGGATCGGCCAAGGAGTCTCTTCTTTGACGTCCCACTCATGGCCAGCGGGCCGGATCACGCCTTCGGCAAAGTCGTGAACCCATTTCTGCAACTGCAGCTGGTCTTCAGAAAGTTCTAGTGAGAATTCGCTCATCGTTTTACCTCGCTCTTTGGCCCCAGTACGACTGCCCTTGGGCTTGCTCTACCAACATCTCAGCGCAAGACGTGTGCGCTCATTACCTCGACTTGTATAGGACTTGCCCTAAGACATTACCTGTGTGTTTGCTCTGCAACCGATGGCGCAAATCGAACCGCAGCATCCACGACATCAAACTATATCTTACACCATAAGGTTCGGTACTCTAAATCGTAGCAGGCCATCGGACATAGTGCTAGCAAAAGTTAGCGTGCCGGTCTGGATGCGCTCATCTATAGCCTCGCCAGAACGGCCAAAGGGCCTCGGCGTAGGTTCAACGACCCACATCCAAGACCCTTTGGATAACGCTTGTTTGAAGCTGGCAGTCCCCCAGATACCTGACCTGACGGCTCCTTTGTCGGCCTAACTACTTCTCCCCAACTGGAAGGAAGTGGGGTCCGCCGTAGTTATTGACTCGGGCCAACAGGCGACTGGTGCCCGTTTGTCCTGATGAACAATTACGCCCGGCCTTGACGCAGTTATCGGTCCAAAGATCCATCGTTTGATCGTTCCATCCACCGATCCAGTCGGCGTGTAGAGTCCCGCCCGGAACCATGTTGTAGCTGTCAACATCATCAGAAGAGAGACGCCACCCAGCGATCGATTCCTGCCCCGGGAAGTACAACAAGATGCTGATCTGAGGCAATCGAACTGGATGCGACGACGGGCAGATGTCGTAGACGCTGACCTGGCGAACGTGAGAGTGGTTGTCGGCAGATTCAAGGTTCACACCGTCCCAACACTGAGGGAACGTAATCGTCGCAGCGATCGTGTCGCCATTGCAGTCAGGAATTTGATTCGACAAGTTATATCGGATACCTGATGCCCCACATGACCAATACAGGTCTTGCGAAACCTGGAACGAATCGCCCGTTGTGTTGCCAGCCAGAAGCTGGAGCCCCTGGGGCATCCGATTAATCTGATCTTCTTGTTTTGTCTTGTAATAGAGAATTATCTGCTCCGGAACCACTGCGTTGCCCTTGCCATCGAGCAGAGCTGGAGACCAGTAGGCCGACCGATTCAGCTCATACCCGCTACAGGTACCGCCGCCAGATGACGTAAGCGATTCCTTGGTTGAATAGGCATCGGTTTCGGTGTTGCCATAGAACATATGGAGGTGCGCTTTACCAGGCTGGCCCGGATACACAATTGGGTCGTCGTAGGAGAAGTGCGAATACTGACAAGCCGCCCTGAAGTTACCGTCTCCAGCCCCATTGTCGTACTGGTCGATATGGGTAGTGAGAGCATTTAGGTCGAGCTGTGATGATGGAACGTTTTGGTACTGGCGAAACTGTGCATTGTTATTTCGAATCGAGGCGAAGTCTCCATTCCGTGCCGCGGTGGCCGGCGATGAAGTTGCTGCCGTGGTTGGAGGCACGGTCGTTGGTTTAACCGTGGTCGGCTTGGCTGTCGTTGCCGGAGTAGTCGCACTCGTTGTTGCTAGGTGGGTCGTCGTTGTTAGCCGCGTAGTCGCTGGTCGAGTTGTTGATCCCAGCGTCGTAGTCGTCGACAGGCTAGCCGCCTCACGTTTCTGCTCCGTCGTTGGTCGTGCCGTTGTTGGCGGTTGAGTTCCATCTGTCCATAGCGTGACTGGTGTTTTGCTGGTCACTGCGGTCTGGCTCGTTGTCGCCTCTTCCCCCCAAGTCGTGATTGAGTTTGAGGTTGTCGCTGGCAGCCACGTGGTCGACGGAGTCGAGCTGGATGGTACTGAGCTAGATGGCACTGAGCTAGATGGCGCAGTTTTCCCAGATTCGTCCGTCGACGTTGAGCGGTGGGCCGGAGAGGTAACGACTGTCGATGGAGCAACGCTCGAAACCGTCGATGACGACTCTGTCGATCGCGCTGTTGATGACGGCGCTGTTGATGGCGGCGCTGTTGATGATGGAGTGGTAGAGGTTGAACTCGACGTTGCGGCCGACGATGCCACGGTTGAAGAAGACGCCGGAGATGGCACCGCTGACGATTTTACCTTCGTACCAGAACGACCAGCGGCAGGATTCCGTCCGGCCGCGGGGTCGGCGTTCGATCGATCTGTTGACCTAGAAGTTTCAGTCGATTTTGATAGGTTAGCTGGCGGACTGAATGGCGATCTAGCTGCAGCCGCATTCGGCGCCGCCGCGGTCAGGGACCGATCAGCTCCGGTCGGTCGCTTTTCGGCCTTGGGCTTTGGTTGATTACTCGAACCACCTCGCTGGATCCGGCCCGGTTCAGCTACTTCACCAGCTGACCAGGTTCGGTCGCCGGATTTAGAAACCTCAGCGTCATCTCGAAACGCCAGTTCGGATGGAACCTCTTCATCCAAACCTTGGTTTGGATCACCGACTTCGATCTCGGTCGGGCTACCGACTGCTTGGCTAGAAACAGCCTCGGTCGAGTACCGAGATGCACCTTCTAGACTTGCGAAGGCCATGGCCCCCGTCACGGCAACCGCCGCTCCGGCATACACAAAAACCCGTCTGTTAAATCCCCGATGTAACATAGTCCGGCTATCGGCGGGCCCAAAGGGGGGCCTTTAGTGAACTAGTACACATTGAAATTTCTAAAGCGTCGTTCAAACGGCTGGACTAGACGCCAACCAACCAGATCAGTCAGACTAAGGCCGTACAAAGATTTCTTTGGAGGCATAGATCAAATTGACTACCCAAGCTGAGCCGCAAGATGCACTTCCTTTTCACTTGCGTGGAAACTATGCGCCGGTCGCCGAGGAGGTAACCGCGGATGGACTCAATGACGAACTCACGGTAAGAGGAAACATTCCGGCGGAGTTGTCAGGCTTGTATGTGAGGAACGGGCCGAACCCCGCCTCGGGCACTTCAGGCCATTGGTTCCTCGGCGACGGCATGCTCCATGGTCTGAAGATCGATGACGGCCGAGCGGCCTGGTATCGAAATCGTTGGGTGCAAACGAGGGCCCTAAATGAACCTGATGCCAAGATGATCGACGACGTTGGGCAGGTTGATCTAACAATTGGCGTCAGCAACACCCACGTTGTCGGCCACGCCGGTCGGATTCTGGCCTTGGTCGAATCAAGCTTTCCTTGCCAGGTTGACGCCCAACTCGAAACTGTAGGTGTTTACGATTTCGGTGGGCAGCTGACAAGTCCGATGACAGCGCACCCGAAGGTTTGTCCAGTCACCGGTGAAATGCTCTTCTTTGGCTACGGCTTCTTCGCTCCATATCTGACCTACAACCGAGTCTCAGCCGAAGGTGTGCTCGTTGAGTCCCGGGTTATTGAGGTTCCGGGCCCGACAATGATCCATGATTTCGCCATTACCAAGGATCATGTCATCTTTATGGATCTCCCGGTCGTGTTCGATCTTGAACTGGCCATGAGTGGTTCGATGCCATACAAGTGGGACGACGACTACGGCGCCAGAGTTGGCATCATGGCTAGGAACAGCTCCAGCGGTTCACCCCCAGCCGTGCAGTGGTTCGACATCGACCCGTGTTATGTGTTTCACACAATGAACGCCTTCGTTGGGTCTGACGGAACGGTCAACGTCGACAGTGCCCGCTATCCCAGTTTGTGGAAGGCAAACGCAAACGATTTCGAAAACGACGGGGCCCTCCACCGGTGGAGGTTCGACCTAGACACTGGTTTGGTCAGTGAGCACAAACTCGACGACCGTCCAATCGAATTTCCACGGGTACCGGATTCTCTAGTCGGCTTGGAGAACTCGTTTGGGTACGCCGTGGCTTCGTACGACGAGGAGAACTCGCTGGTGAAGTACGACCTTTCAACTATGGAAGGCGAGGCCCATGACTTTGGTCAAAACAGGGTCCCAGGCGAGGCGGTCTTCGTGCCGAGCGAAGCTGGAACCGCCGAGGACGACGGGTGGCTCATGACCTACGTCTATGACAAACCAACTGAGAAATCCAGCTTTGTCATTCTCGACGCTCGAGATCTTAAGGCAGAACCGGTAGCCGAAGTTGAGTTACCGCAGCGGGTGCCGTACGGCTTTCACGGCTCATGGATCAGTTCCAACACGCAAAGTTGAGCTAGATCTACAGCCACCAAAAGTCGATCGCCTGCCACCACAGGTTGCCGACTGTCAAGATAGACCCAAGCTCTGTTTTGCGCGGCCGCGGTATCGTCGCCTCGGGCGACAACACCGGCACGAACCCGGTACACCCCTTGATCGAATTCGACACGATCAACGATGGTAACGAGCGCCGCCGACGCTGACCGATCAGCTTCAGGCACGATTGACAATGCTGGAACTGGAGTTACCACTCGCACGCTACCGACCGGCATTTCCATCGAATCGGGAATTGAACCCAACGCATACCCGTTCCATCGAACTTCACCTGTCGATGAGATGTCGACTGTCCAAATATTGCGGTGACCAAGAAATGTCGCCACGAATTCAGAATTAGGGCGGGCCCACAGTTCTGCTGGCCGGTCTACCGCCAGCAATTGGCCGTGATCCATAACCGCAATACGATCTGCCAACCCAAAGGCTTCGGTTTGATCGTGCGTGACGTAGAGAGCTGTTTGCCCAACGTCGCGAAGTACGCGGGCGAGATCATCAATGAGCTGAACCCGCAGTGGCCGATCGAGCGAGCCAAGCGGCTCGTCCAACATCAACAGGCCCGGCTTAGGTGCCAGCGCTCTCGCCAGGGCAACTCGCTGGGCCTCACCACCCGAAAGTGACCCGACTCGCCGATCTTGGTAGGCGCCCAGACCAACCATGTCGAGAAGCTCCACCGCTCGGCGGTTTCGTTGCGACCGAGACATCGATCTGGAGCTGAATTTCAATCCATATTCGACGTTGGCCACGACACTCAGGTGAGCAAACAACGCGTGGTCCTGAAACATCAAACCAAGATCGCGCCGGTGTGTGGGTACTCCCGATACGTCCTCGCCGCCGATAAGAACTCGTCCATCGTGAAGGGGTTGTAGACCGGCGATGACGCGAAGCAAGGTCGACTTTCCAGAACCGCTGGGACCAACGACGGCGACGATTTCGCCGGATCCAACCGCGAGCGAGAGTTCGTCGACCGCGAGCTGAACCCCGAAGCGGACTGTTGCTTCCTCAACCAAGACATCAGTCATGGGTCGTTCTCCCCTTTCCCTCAATCACAGAAGTGAAAGCCCATCGGCTCGCCGCCACTCAATGATGGCGGCCAGTGTCGCTACCAACAGCCCAACTACAACGCTCAAGGCTAAGGCCTGGCCGCGTAGTTGTGGCCCAGGAACGCCAAGGAGCCTGAAGATGGCAAGCGGAGCGGTAAACGAATCAGCCCCTCGGGCGAGGAACGATGTGGCTCCAAACTCGCCAATACTGACGGCTGCGGCCAGGCCACCGCCTGCCGCTAAGCCTCCTCGCGCTCGGGGCCAATCCACGGTAAACCACGCTCTAATTGGACTAGCGCCAAGAGTGGCTGCTGCTTGTCGGACCCGAGCGTCAGTTGAACGAAGAGCTGGAACAGTCGAGGCCATCACAAACGGCAGACCGATTACGGCGTGAGAGATCGGAACCAACCAAAGCGATCGACGTAGGTCGAATATCGCGAATCCGAGCAGATAACCGAACCCCAAGGTCACCGCTGAGATACCCAGCGGCAACAATGTGAAGGCTTCGAGAGCTCGTCCAACCCGGCCGCCCCGAACCACAGTTATCGATGCGGCGAGACCAACCACAATGGCCAAACCAGCCGCAATGGCAGCAAAGAAAAACGAGTTAGTTAACGCGCCGATAGCGCTGACCGGCAAGAGATCGACCCGGGTAAACAGAGCCCGATAGTTTGCCAAGCCATAGCCGTTTGCACCCCGAAGCGACTGTTCGACCAGAATGCCAACCGGTGTACCGAACACGACTGCCGCTATCGCTATCACTGACCCCAGATGGATCTTGTGCCGCCACGCCGACACCGACGTCAGAGCACCTGTTCCCTTGCTGACAACGGAGTGACGCCGCTGAAAAACTGACGACGCTAGAGCCATGATTGAAACGGCGGCGATCTGGACCAATGACAACACCGCAGCAACATCGAACTCTTGTCGAGAGATGGCATACCGAAATATCTCTGTCTCGATGGTGGCTGTCCGAAGCCCTCCGAGCACTCTGATTACACCAAAACTGGTGAACGAAAACAAAAAGACCAACAGCATCGCTCCGACTATCACCGGCATCAGTTGACGGAACGTAATGGTGCGCCATGCCTCAAATGGCTTGGCTCCAAGCACTTGAGCCGCTTCTACTTGACGGTTATCTAGCGTGGCCCAGAAGCCCCCGACAATGCGCACAATAACTGCAACGTTGAAAAACACGTGAGCGGCTAGAACCGCGACCAAGGTGTGGCTTGGATCGACGCCTATTCGATCGAAGCTCGATCTGATGGCAGCGGCCACTACCACAGTGGGCAGTACAAAGGGGACAACAAAGGCGGAGCGGACCACTGCCTTGCCGCGAAACTGGTACCGGCCTAGTACATGAGCGATTGGTAGTCCGATAATCGTCGTGAGCGCGGCGGATACCAATGCCTGCCAAAGGGTGAACCAACCGACTCGGATAAGAGCCGGCCGGTTCAAGATATCTACTATTTGGGCGGCCGACGATTCCCCTAAACTGCGGCGTAGTACAGCAATCAATGGCCAAAGAACCAGCAGTCCAAGAAAAATCAACGGGGGCGCAGCTAGTAGCGAGCGCCCAAGTGATCTAACCAGAATCGTCTTTTTTAGCACCGTCGACGAGATTGTCTAGCGAAGAACAATCTCGGCCCAACGCTCGGTCCAGTCTGATCGGTTGGCTTCGATCTCGGCTGGGCTCAAGCTGAGCGGGTCTCCGGGATCGGCAGCATGGGTCACGAACAGATCCGGGACGACAGCTTTTGAGTTGGCCGGAGCAACGAACATGTTAAGAGGAATGTCCTCTTGGAATGTCTCTGACAACATAAAGTCGACCAGCAAACCAGCCGCATCAGGTTGGTCAGTTCCAGCTAGGACACCGGCAAATTCGATTTGGCGGAAACAGCTATCGGTCAGCACGCCGGTTGGTGCAACGTCAGTAGGTGTTTCGGCAAACAATACAGCTGCTACGGGGCTAGACGCGTATGACGTAACCAGACTTCGGTCTCCGCCGCCGGCTATGAACTCGCCGTAGTATGCCTCGGACCAACCCGGGGTGACCGATACCCCCCCATCAGCGAGTTTTTGCCAATAGTCTTCCCAACCGTCCTCGCCGTACTTAGCAATGGTGGCGAGAAGAAACGCGAAACCAGGAGAGGACGTCTCCGGGTTCTCAGTGACGAACTGCGACGCAAACTCTGGCTCAGCTAGGTCGTCGAGCGTTGAGGGCACAGTATCGCCCACAGCGTCGATCCAATAATTCACACAAACATCGCCGACATCAATTGGTGTGACTCGGTATTCGGGGTCAAGCTGCAATTCGGTTGGAACATCGCTAAGCAAAGGCGACTTATGAGGAACAAACAGATCAGCATCGAGGCCTCGCTGCAAAAAGGTGTTATCTATTCCGAACAGCACATCAGCTTCGGGCTCGCCCGCCGTCAACACAGCCCGAGCAACCAGCTCGCCCGCGTCACCGCCCTGGATAACATTCACGTCCACCCCTGTCTCGAGGGTGAAGTTGTCAAAAAGGCCGTCGCTAACCGAGAAGGAGTCGTGGGTTAGCAACGTTACTTCGGTGCCAGGCGCGATAGCTACCGGGTCGGAATTACTGTCAGAATCGTCACTGTCGTTGGCCCCTTCTTCCGAGCCAGGCTCTTCGTCGGCGCTTGCTTGATCAGAGCTGCCGTCACCGTCTTGACCGGTTCCGTTCTCAGTCTCTGAGTCGACTCCTGCCGGGTCGACCTCGTCTTGGTCAGCCGAAACGCCAGCTGTTTCCTCGCCCTCTGACGAGCAGGCGGCTAGCGTCAGTCCCGTTGCAAACGCGACGGCTACTAATTTCCGATAGTTCATAGTTTCTCCCATTCGCTGGCATTATCCAGATCAGGTTCAGCGGGTCGACAGCGATGCTGTCCTCTCAGCCCGGCATTTCCGAGCTCCCCGGTCTCTTTAATTTGCGAGTGCTGCTCTACAGCGCAGAGCCAACTGCTAGCTACTTGAGACGCCAGTTGGCGTGACACTCGTGGGACTATTCTAACCAACCTGCTTGCTAGAAACACCTAGCGCTGAACGGCCAGGAGTTGGATATGGGCAGCAACTCCGGGACAATCGTTTGTATGACGCCAGCCGTTCGGCTCCTAATTCAACGAGGGATTCCACATGAAGTTGCCGCCTACGACCATGACCCTGCATCGGAGTCGTACGGATTAGAAGCGGCTGACGCGCTAAACCTCGATCCAAAAATGGTTTTCAAGACGCTGTTAGTTTCGATTGAGACCGGGCCTAACAAACGATCAGAACACGTTGTAGCGGTACTACCAATCACGCACAAGCTCGATCTTAAGGCTTTGGCCGTACACGCAACTGCGAAACGAGCTTTGATGGCCGACCCTATGGTCGCCCAGAGAATGACTGGCTACGTCGTTGGTGGAATATCACCGCTGGGACAAAAATCCAGTCTCAGAACATTTGTTGATAGTTCCGCCCTCGATCATCCACAAGTGAATGTCAGCGGCGGAAGACGGGGACTCGAAATCACAATTGCTCCTCGACACTTGATCGAACTTCTCTCAGCCAACGTCTGCCGCCTCGGAGCGTAAGAGAACATGGTCGCGATGTAACAGAGCTGGCCTCGATCTTGTTCACCGTGCCGAAACAAAAGGGAAACACACGTTCCTTACGGTTGAGACCATGACCGTTGAGCTCTTGGATTGGCCTAACGAACCCGAACGCCGCCGTCTACTTCGATCGGCCAACAAATGCTGCTTGCTGTTGGTCGCGGGCGACGCCCCACCCCCACAGGAAATCGGACCTCTCGAAGATTGGATTCGGCTGCCGAGCGACAGCAGGGATATAGAGGCTCGTATTGCCTGTCTGGCCCACCGGGCTGTACCGTCGCGACCCACCCTTGATGACGATGGGATTCTCCGCACCTCAGCCGGATTTGTCGTCATACCAGGCGTTGAAGCTCAGATCTTGACTGTGATGCTAGACCGGTTTGACCGCATCGCCGATTTGGACCAGCTGATGGAGGCGGGTTGGCCTGACCGTCGACCAAGCCGCAATTTGTTCGACGTTCATCTCCATCGTCTTCGCCGCCGTATCGGTCCAGCTGGACTCGAAATACGAACAGTTCGAAAACGAGGATGGATTCTACAGACGGCCCCGTTGTCGTGAAAGACGTTGCGCCGCTGCCAGACCAAGCCCAGTGGCGCTGCATTTGACAGGCCAGACCATCACCGCTGCCCAAGTTCAGACTCGAGTAAGAAACAGGTGACCGAGGCGTAATCATCTGAACACAACGTCGAAAAGAAGCAGCCGTAGGTTCGGTAGCAACGAGATGGAGGTAATAGCGGTGACATCAACAGTTGTAAGATCGAACGCTGTCACGCCCGGTGCTGACAGCGTGACCGATATCAAAAAGAAGCTTAGAAATCGGAAATTGCTTTTTGCTGTTCTGGCTATGGCCGTAACGTGGATGGCTACAAACAGTCCGGCGGGAGCTCAAGAGATTGCAGACCAGTACGACCGATCTAGCGCTACCGGTGCCGGAGCGGTGAACATGGTTGTTCTCGACAACATATTCATCTTCTTTTGTGCCGTTCTGGTCTTGATGATGCAAGTCGGTTTCGCTTTGGTCGAAGCCGGGCTAACCCGATCGAAGAACGCTGCCAACATCATGATGAAGAACTTGATGGATGCCTGCATTGGTATTCTCATCTTTGCTGCTGTCGGGTGGGGAATTGCCTACCCCGGGGATTTCAACGGCTACATCGGATCTGCTGGCGCCTTTATTGACGGGTTCTTTTCCGGCTCACTGGTGGACGTGAGTCCGGAAGCTCTGGCCGACGATGGGTTTTATCCACTGGCAGTTCCGGTGGATTTCTTGTTCCAGGCGGCTTTTGCCGCAGCAGCAGCAACGATCGTTTCCGGCGCCGTAGCTGGCCGGACCAAGTTTGTTGGTTACCTGACCTACTCGGTCATTATCACGGGCCTCATCTATCCAGTTGTCGTTAGTTGGAAATGGGGCGGAGGGTTCCTCGACGAAATGGGTTTCATTGATTTTGCTGGATCAGGTCTCGTCCACATGACCGGTGGGTTTGCAGCGCTAGTCGGGGCCATGGTGATCGGACCTCGCCTCGGCAAGTTCTCGCCAGACGGAAAACCTCGGGCAATGCCTGGCCACAGCATTCCACTGGCTATGACTGGCGTGCTTCTTCTGTTTATCGGTTGGTTCGGATTCAATCCTGGGTCGCAACTACAAGCCGACATGGCAGTACCGATCCTCGGAGTGTTGACCGCGTTCGCTGCAGCGGCTGGAGGCGTCGCTGGCATGGCTACGTCGTGGATCGTCGGAGGTCGGCCCGACGTTTCGATGGCTGGCAACGGCATGTTGGCTGGACTTGTCGCTATATGCTCCGGCATTGGCGAAATGTCAGCGGTAGGCACAATCGCAACCGGCCTAGTCGCTGGCGTGGTCGTTGTCTTCTCGGTCTACGGCATTGAACGACTCAAGATTGACGACCCAGTCGGCGCCTTCTCGGTTCACGGAGTCTGCGGATTCTGGGGTCTGTTGGCGACCGGTCTGTTTGCCACGACGTCGCCCATAAACGGCGCCGAGGAAAGTGCAGGGCTGCTCTATGGAGGCGGTGCTGGCCTACTCATCGATCAGCTGGTCGGAGGGCTAGCTATCGCTGCCTTCGTTCTAATTACGACTGGAATCCTGTTCAGCGCCCTCAACTCGGTTGGCCTGCTGCGAGTATCACCGGCGGAAGAAACCGCTGGCCTCGACATCTCAGAGCATGGCAGCCCTGGCTACGCATCAGACATGCTGACAACATCAGCCCTCTGATTAACCCGAGTTCCAGCTCTACTCGAGCAAGCGTGTTCGAGTAGAGCGGGATTCGACTTGTCGCTAATTCGATACAAGGGAGACAGAAAAAGTGAAGCTCATAACAGCAGTACTCAAACCACATGTCCTCGATTCGGTCAAAGAAGCACTTGGTGAAATCGATGTTACCGGAATGACCATCACCGAAGCCCGAGGGTTCGGACGACAGGGAGGTCACACCGAGACCTACCGAGGCGCCGAATACAAGATCGATTTTGTTCCGAAACTTCGAGTTGAAATTGTCGTCGACGACCCAGCAGTCGATCAGGTTATCGACGCCATTTCGCAGGCGGCCAAGACTGGCAAGATCGGCGATGGAAAAATCTGGGTAACTCCGGTCGACTCATTGGTTCGGATCCGAACCAGTGAAGCTGGTGTTGATGCCATCTAGTCTGGCCAAATTTGGAAACTGGCGCTCACCGCCACGCTGAAGTTTCCTATCTCGGCGGCTACCCAAACGAGCTGTGCCGATCGACCCAGTGTTGTGTCGATCGGCACAGCTCACTGGCTGACGTCGACCCAATCGACCGGTTTTAAGACTCTGTTTCCGCCAACTCTGCCTCATCGGCTTGGTCGAGCAGGTAGTGGGCACCTGGCCCCTGACTGGCCGCCTGATCCCCGGGATTGAACACGCTACATGCGTCGAGAGTTTGACAGCCGCAACCAATACACGCCGACAGCTTGTCTCGGATCGCCTCAAGAACCGAGATTTGATAATCCAACTTTGGGCGCCACTGCCCGGCAAACGCTTCCCACTCATCTTTGGTCGGTGCTCGATCCGCGGGCAGATCTGCTAGCGACTCTCGAATCTCGGCCAGCTTTAGACCGACCTGCTGGGCCGCCCGTATGAAAGCGACCCGCCGCAACACGTCGCGGGCATACCGCCGCTGACCGCCCGAGGTTCGCCTAGAGACAATAAGGCCATTCTCCTCATAGAACCGAAGAGCTGACGTGGCAATCCCAATGCGAGCGGCTGCATCTCCAATGGTCAGTTCTTCGTTCACTATGTATTCCCCCTGTTTTAACCAAACCCGAAGTGCTAACCACGCACCGGTCAGGACAATGGCTTAAGTAGTTGGCCGTCAGCGCTGTCTTCGATGACCCAACCGGCTTCCGCTAGCTTGTCGCGCAACTCATCAGCTTTGGCGAAATCTTTGTCGGCTCGGGCTTGTTGCCGCTGATCAGCCATAGTTTGAATATCTGGTGGAACCTCGGCTGCCGAGTCGTTCAGTTCAAGACCCAGAATTGCCGCGATTCTGCGGGCCGCAATGGCTGCGTCGACCGCTCGAACTTCATCGCCATCGTCAAGAGCAGTATTGGCATCACGAACTAGCCGAAACAGCAGATCAACCGCACCAGGTGTATCTAAATCGTTCTCCATAACTCTGGTGAATTCAGCTACCGCATCGACTCCCAACTCAGTGTTGTCGGTCGGTCCAGATGCCGCGACCTTAGCCGTGCGTCGGGCAAAGGTGTCGAGTCGCTCCAGCGCCGCTGAAGCATTCGATAACGTAACTTCGGTAACTTCAATCGGCGACCGGTAGTGAGACTGCAGTATCAACAATCGGTATACCCGAGGGTCGTACTGCTCGGTGAGGTCCAGTAGGTTCGAAACGTTGCCCAACGACTTGGACATCTTTTCGCCACCGAGTTCAACAAAACCGTTGTGCATCCAATGAGAGGCAAACTCCTTGCCGAGGGCTACCGCTTGCGCCCGCTCGTTCTCGTGATGCGGAAAGGCGAGGTCGAGCCCTCCAGCGTGAATGTCGAATCCTTCGCCCAAAATATCGAGACTCATAACCACGCACTCGGTGTGCCAACCCGGTCGCCCGCCTCCCCAAGGCGACGGCCATGATGGCTCACCCTCCTTGGCCAACTTCCACAGCGCAAAGTCGGCCGGGTGCCGTTTTTCTGCACCAACAACGGCGCGGTCGCCACCGCCCTCTCGTAGCGACTCAAGATCTTGATTAGCCAGTAGGCCATATCCTTCGACTTGTTCGACACTCAAGTAGACGCCATCACTGGTGACATAAGCGCGATCGGCATCGAGCAACGATTGAACCAGATCTACCATTTGTTCGACATACTCGGTTGCGTGAGGAATATGGTCGGGTTTGCGCACGTTGATTCGATCGAGTGCTCCCCACCAGATCTCTTCGCATTTGATCGCAATCTCAGCAGGATCCCTTCCGTCTCGCTGACCGCGCTCAATAATGTTGTCGTCGATGTCGGTAATGTTCGACACGAAGGTCACATCGAGACCAACCGATTCCAGAAATCGTCTGAGGACGTCATAAACCAGCACGTAGCGCCCATGACCGAGATGAGGCGCTGCGTAAACAGTTGGACCGCAAACGTAGATCGAGACCTTGCCTGGTTCCCGAAGCGAAAGAGGAACAACTTGCTTAGTAGCGGTGTCATAGAGCCTGATCATGACTCTCAACAATAGCGACGTTATCGACCGCTCGGAGCCTAGTTTCTTCGACAGTTCCAAGGAACTGAACCCGACGGATCAGCCACGCCCAACCGTGACTGTTGCGGTCTGGCCATCGTATAGCTCAAGGGGCCAACCGCCTGGTTCAACGGTCCTGTACCCTCGGGTGTCTATGGACATCGTTCGATTGGCAACCACATCGGCCCTGGTTGGCCTAATTGTGGCTGGCGGTGTCTCCAGCTGCGGATTCGGCTCTGGTACCGCTGGCCTGGATGACGCCAGACCGACAACAGTTGATGTTTACGCAGCCTCGTCGCTCACTGACGTATATTCCGAAATCGAACAACGATTTGAAGATGCGAACCCCGATATTGACATCCGTCTCAATCTTGCCGGCAGCTCAACGTTGGCCCGCCAAATCAACGACGGAGCTCCGGCCGATGTTTTTGCCCCGGCCGATCTGTCGATTCTGGATCAGTTGGAACCCAACATCATTCAAGCGTCGGTCACCCCGCCCGAACCGTACGCAAAGAATCGACTGGTTCTGGTTGTGCCTGCGGGCAATCCACAATCGATTGAGCAATTGATTCGTCTTGAGCAATCAGACATCTTGACCGCTAAGTGCATCAGCGGAGTCCCATGCGGCGATGCCACCGACAGAGGTTTGGCGTCAGCTGGAATTGAGCTGGGTCTCGTCACCGAAGAAACGAACGTGCGGTCGGTGCTAGCCAAAGTGGTTGCCGGTGAAGTTGATGCCGGGTTCGTCTACCAAACTGACGCCAAGGTAGCCGCTGAGGTCAATGTCGTTGAGGGCTTCGACTCGCCCGCGGTCCAGCTGGTGGCGATCGACCTCAACGCTAGCCGGCCGCCCGACAGCGCCAGATCGAGTTCGGTCGAATCCAAAGAGGCATCAGCTCGCTTCGTGTCGTATATCGGCTCAGAACAAGCAGAGACGATTTTGACCAGTGCAGGGTTTGAACAACCGTGAGTTCATCGATTAGGGCTGTCCCGCGGTCCGTGGTTGCGGTGGGCATCGTTGGCGTCACCGTCTTGGCCGTTCCCCTCGCTGCGATCATCTTCGAGGCGCCGTGGGCCGAAGTAGGAAGCCATCTCGGTTCGGCTGAAACTAAGAGTGCGATCCGGGTTTCAATGATCGTTAGCTTCTCCGCCGCCGCGCTGTCGGTCTTGCTTGGGGTTCCGCTGGCGTTCATCTTGGCCCGATCTAACATTCGCGGTAAGGCACTTCTGCGCACCGTGATCACCGTGCCACTCGTTTTGCCGCCGGTAGTCACCGGCGTCGCCCTGCTCGCTGGATTCGGTCGGCGGAGCGTTCTGGGCCAGCTGCTCGGTTTTGGGCTATCGAATTCAATGACCGGCGCTATTCTGGCAGCCACAATCGTCGCCATGCCCTTCCTCGTCCTCAGCGTCGAGGGATCGTTGCACTCGATCGATCCAGATTATGAACGGGTGGCAGCCGCTTTTGGCGCTCCACCACTGGCCCGATGGTGGCGTATCGGTCTTCCGTTGTCTCGGTCGGCCATTCTTGCTGGGGCGGTCCTGGCCTGGGCCCGGGCTCTGGGTGAATTCGGTGCCACCATCACATTTGCTGGCAATATCGCGGGAGTTAGTCGTACGCTTCCGCTCGAAATCGCCGTCGCGCTAGAGAGCGACCCGGGCCGAGCCACAGCCGTCAGCTTGCTCATGCTTGGTGTTTCTTTGGTGGTTCTCGTTACGCTACGGGACCGGTGGATACGACGATGACCACCAGCGGGCTCTCTGTCGACCTCAAGACCACCGTGAACGATTTTGTACTTGCCTGCGAGTTCGAAGTCCCAGTAGGCGCCAGCTTGGCTGTCGTCGGCCCTAACGGGTCCGGCAAATCGACGCTCCTTAGCGCCCTCGCCGGACTAGTTGATGTCGATCGAGGCAGAGTGGTGATATCTGGCCATGTTGTCGTTGACTCGACCAAAGATCTAGTCGTTGCGCCGGAAAAACGTAGCGTTGCTATTGTCCCCCAGAAATCACTTCTCTTCCCGCACATGACTGTGGCCGAAAACGTTGCCTTCGGCCTCAGGTACCGTCCAGTCGAAGACGCTGAGTCCGCTATCAGTAACGTTCTTAAAGATGTCGGACTCGACCGGTTTCGCGACCGCAAGCCTGGCCAGCTTTCGGGCGGCCAGCAACAACGAGCATCTCTTGCCCGAGCCCTCGTTGTCCAACCGAATCTGTTGCTGGCCGATGAACCATTGTCCAACGTTGACGCCGATAGTCGACACTCGCTCCGTTCGGTGATGGATCAGTGGCGGCCACCTACGCAGACCCAGGTAATCGTGACCCACGGCCACCATCACGCCCAGGCCGCTGACCTGCTGGTTGGCTTAGAGGCCGGGCGGGTCGCTGCGTTCGGCGAGCCGAGACAGCTGGCCAACGACACCAAATTGGATTGGCTCCGCGATCTGCTCCGTGCCAGCGACTAGAAATTATGGAGAGGGGGATCGTGTTACATTTTCCGCTAGCCGCCACAAGCAACTGCGGGCCCGAACACGATCCCCTTTCTCCAAACAACCAGGTATGCCGAGCACGCGACTCAGCCCCACGACTGGTTGGACTCGAACACCATTCCAGCTGTGGAGTCGTTCGTCAAGAGGCTCTTTTCTCATCTTGTGTGGCTCATGATTGAACCCGATGATTGGAGATCACTCAAGCTACTTGCACATGGTTCAGAATTGTCGTTCCGAAACCGCGCTGGCAAGCCGCTCAGTAGAGTTGACCTATGACTGGATGGACTCTAAACGACATGCCAAGCCAACGAGGGCGAACGGTCATAATTACTGGCGCAAATTCTGGAATTGGATTTGCCTTGAGTCGGGCCTTTGCCACGCAGGGTGCTGACGTCGTCATGGCGTGTAGGAATACGAGAAAAGGCGAAGCGGCTCGAGCAGTCGTCACAAGTGAGCTCCAACCCCGACTAACCGTCAAAGAACTTGACCTTGCCGTTCCTACATCAATCGAGCGGTTCGCGTCTTACATGTTTGACCACTTCGATCAGGTAGATGTCCTGATCAACAACGCTGGGATCATGGGCCCACCTCCCACGCTTACAGACCAGGGAGTAGAATTACAGTGGGCCACCAACCATCTTGGTCCGTTTGCCTTGACCGGCCTTGTGTTGCCCCTATTAGCCGACACGCAAGGAGCTCGAATAGTCGCTGTTTCCAGTCTGGCTGCCAACGGCGGAACCATAACTAATCATGACCCGCTGAGCATCGATGGCTACTCGCGCTATGGGACTTACCAAGCCACGAAGCTGGCGAACCAAGTTTTCGCGGTCGAACTGCACCGTCGCCTGCACCGCGCCGGTAGCAGCACTATCTCGGTGGCCGCCCACCCTGGGGTCACTCACACTAACTTAGCTAAGAGTATTGGTTTACCCGTTCCTGGTTTCGAACGGGCAGCGCTGAGGGTCAGCGGTGCCGTTGCCCAGTCCCCGATCGATGGGGCCGGTTCGATTCTTCGAGCCGCTACCGACCCTTCTGTTGAGGGAGGCCAGTACTACGGGCCTGGCGGTCGCAACCAGAGGCGGGGCGCGCCGAAACAGATCCTGCTATCGCCCGGAGCAGCTAACGCTACGCTCGCTCGAGAGCTCTGGAACCAGTCGATGGACCTTAGCGGCGTCCGCTATTTGGAACCGGGGTCGTCTCGCCGACCAACATAACGGGCCTTCGGCCTGAACCGCAGCGGCTGCTCGTTCAGTTCTTCGACCATGTGAGCTATCCACCCTGCGGTCCGAGCGATCGCCATTATTGCTTCGCCCGAGTCGGAGGTTGCCCCAGCCAAATAGCTCAGAGCGCCAACGGCGAAGTCGATGTTGGGCAGCTCATCCGACCTCGCTTGAATAATGTCTCGCACTTCGAAGATAGTTGCTAATCGCCTATCTCGACTCCACCCGTCAACCACTTGGGCCATTACCGCTCCGTACCTGGGGTCTTGGGTGGTGTACACCATATGACCAAACCCAGGAGTGTGACCGGTCCGCCGCCTAGCTCGGCCTACTTCTTCGGCCACGTCATCCGCCATCTCAGCAGCGACGAACATATCGTGGACATCCATGCTGGCTGCGCCATGCAACGAACCTCCGATTATTCCCAGACCAGTATGAACGGCCGAGTACGGATCAGCTCGAACCGATCCGGCAACTCGAACCCCGAAAGTCGAACTGGCCAGGCCGTGATCGGCCAAAGCAACGAGAGCCCCGTTGAGTGCTTGACGGCGAATAGCTGTCGGCCGTTTAGAACTCAAACGAGGCCATAATCGATCGGCGACGGAACCCGATAGTTCACTCTTTTCTCCTGGCGAAACTATCGGTAACGAATCGACCATGACGCAGATCATTTGCCGGCCTGCGGAATAGACCGCCGACTCGTTCAAATCGTGTCGCAGCGGATCAAACGCTGACGCCACAGTTACGCTCATCCGCAGGCGGTCAATTAGTGCCGCCCGGTTGGGCAGCGTTTTTTGTGCTTTGACTGCCGCACGAGTCGCCGTCTGACGATCGGGATGTTCGCTCTCAGGCCATGGCTGGGTCGATTGCCAAAGCCAATTGACTGCGTCTTCGAATAAGACCCGATCAGCGATCATGGCTGATACATCACGACCTCGAAATAGCAGCGCTTGATCGTTTACTGATGTCACCCGCGAACTAATGATCGTTCCGAGCTCGCCCTCCCCAGCTCGACGACGTCGAGATCGGAACGACGCTATTTCATCGGCATCGAACAGGCTAGTACGACCGTCCAACGCTACTTGTCGGCCAATCAAGCCCCGACTGACATAGGCGTATAACGTGTCTCGTTTTACCCCAAGGCGGGCTGCCGCCTCTTCTGCGGTCAACATTGTTCACCTGACCTTTCCGAATATTTCACCATCGACATTGATGCAATCAACCTTGACTTGATCAATATTGTCAATGTAGTGCAAATCATCCACAGTGGAACTATGACTTCAAAGCAGTCGCCCACAAGTTCGAACCCAACAGCCTCCGATTCGCTGACCATCGAGTCTTCAAAAGCAACTCAAGTTCCCGCTGGCCTAAAAGGGGTGGTTGTGGCCAACACCGAAGTTGGAGCAGTCCGAGGGAACGAAGGCTTCTATCATTATCGGCAATATTCGGCACCGGTGTTGGCCCGGGAAAGGAACCTTGAATCAATTGCGTCACTTCTTGTCAACGGTCGGTTGCCTTCCGCTGAACAAGCTGAGCACTTTAGGTCTGAGCTAGGAGCTAGCCGCCTAGTCAAACCTGAAGTCGCAGCGATGATGACTACCGTCGCTTCTATGGCTCCAAATCCACTGGCGGCGCTACGGATAGCTCTCCCAATGATTGCCGACGATACCCCGACTCTCGATCAGAACGCCGCTCAAAGGATGTCGGCCTGTCTTCAGATTTGTGCTGTCACGCCATCGATCTTGGCCGCTGCTTGGAGGGCACAGTCGGGCGTGACGCCGATCGCTGCCGATCCCAGCCTTGGGCACGCGGCCGATTTCGTGCGGATGGTCACCGGTTCGCAGCCAAGCGATGCAGCTACTCGGGCGGTGGAAATATATTTGGCGCTCACCATGGATCACGGCTTCAACAATTCAACATTCGCCGCCCGCGTCATTACCAGTTCGGGGGCCAGTGTCAGCGCAGCTATTGGCGGTGCTATCGGTGCCCTATCTGGCCCCTTGCATGGCGGCGCTCCAAGCCGAGTGCTCGACATGGTTGAGGCGATCGGTAATCCCACCAACACCGAAGCCTGGGCCAAACAAGCTCTAGCCAACGGCGACAAAATCATGGGATTCGGCCATGCTGTCTATCGGGCCGAAGATCCCCGGTCAGACCTGCTCCGAGAAGTTTGTTTGGAGATCGGTGGGCCACTGGTTGCCAGAGCGCAGGAAGTGGAACAGCGAATGCTAGCTGTCCTTCGACAATGGAAGCCCAACACCGTCATCGTCACCAACGTCGAGTTCTATGCCGCCTTAGCGTTGCACCTCGCTGGAATTCCGCCCGAAATGTTCACGCCAGCGTTCGCTACCAGTCGCGTGTTCGGCTGGTGTGCTCACATCCTCGAGCAAGCGGCCAACAACAAAATTATCCGACCGGCGGCCAACTACAGCGGCCCACCGGTAATGACCCTCTCCACCGTATGAGTAACTAGCCTTCACTCGGGGCTAGCAACAGAGTTCAAGACCCATGTTGAGGTGAGCATCGGCCCCTGGGCATCGTCGACGGAGACCCGACCCTGGCGGTACAGGCCCAGCAAATGTGAATAGACCGAATTGGCGGCCGCCCGCCACAATCGCTTATCGACATCGGCATACATTGGCGGCACGATCTTCTTAATCGTTGCTGGCCCATCCGATAAAGCGGCCACAATCTGCGCTTCTCGACTCAGCCGATGGTCGATGTAGCTTTGCACAAATTCTTGAGGCGAATCGATGGGTGCGCCGTGAGTGGGCCAGTACCGTTGATCGTCTCTAGCCAATAGTTTTTCTAAGCTGGCCATGTAATCAAACAAGTCGCCGTCCGGTGGCGAGATAACTGAGGTAGCCCAGCCCATTACATGGTCGCCGGTGAATAGGGCCCGCTCTTCGCGTAATCCGAAACAAACGTGGTTCGACGTATGGCCTGGTGTGTGGACAACGTCGAAGCTCCATCCGTTGCCTTCGATCACATCACCATCACCAACCACGATGTCAGGCACAAAATGGACGTCCGGACCTTCTCGTTTCAGTTCGTCAGGAGTGTCGTTCCAGACCTTTTCGAATTCCTCTCGTTCTTCGGCGGTGAAGTACTCATCAAAACTGACCTTGTCTAACGGGTCTGATTCAGGGACTGGGCCGTGAGGTCCGAATCCGTATGTCTTCGCGCCGGTCCGCTCTTTAATTTGGGGAACCGCAGCAGTGTGATCAGTGTGCGTGTGCGTCACCAGAATGTGAGTAATTCGCTCGTCCGGGCCCAGGCCTTCGAACAACGCGTCTAGGTGCACATCAAGAGGCGGGCCAGGGTCGATTATGGCCAGCTCACCGCGGCCAATCAGGTACACCCCGGTCCCAGTGAACGTAAACGGGTTTGGGTTCTCGGCCACCAACCTGCGGATCAGAGGAGAAACCTGTTCGATCTGGCCATACATCGGCTCAAATTTTCGGTTGAAGGCAATACCCATTGCTGCTCCCAGTTCCTAAAGTGGCCCATCGGTGGGCATGATGCTGGTGAATATTAGTCGGCCCCGTCGTCCAAGCTCAGCTCGATAACGTCGCTCACCGTTGACTACGATGAATAGCAGCCCTTCTGCCGTTCGATCAATTTCGAACGGAACGCCGATGGCGTCGAGAACCTGTTCGTAGTCGTCGCGCAGCACCGACTCAAGCGTCGTTGCCGTGATCGTTCGGTCAAAGAGGTCACCATCGATCTCGACCCAGTCCTCTCCCCCGGTCCCGACGAAGCTCACGTCTCAACAGCCTTGACCTCGCTGGCACCCGCTTCGCCGACGCCTAGCTGCTGCACAACAAGCGGAGCAAGGTTTTCGAACAGCCACGGTGGAGGCCGAGTCGGACGTCCATCGCTGCCAGTCACTGCCGTTGTGATCTCAGCCGTGACAAGGAGTTGGTCGCTTTCCACTCCGTTTAGATCGGTGCTACGCCGAGAGATACGTTGACGCCAAATTGCGCTGGCCCGCTTCACTTGGCCAATCCTGGTATCGACTACTAGCAGGTCGTTTGGTCCAGCCGCTTGTCGGAACCGGACGTCTACGTGCGTGACGACAAGCTGAAAACCATTGACAGCAATTTGATCCAGAGCCAGCCCGCAAAATGCAAGAGCTTCCGTTCTCCCAAACTCCAGGTAAGAAAAGTACATGGCGTGGTTGACATGACCATACGGGTCAAGCTCGCCGAATCGGACTTTGAATTGAACATTGTGGCCCTGAGCATCAGCTGGCCTGGTAGCAGACGATTGGGTCATATGGATTAACACCGTAGTCGGCACTATGTTCGTCTACATGACTGCACGCGAAAATGAGCAAGCTGATCCGAGCTCTTCAGACGCCGGAAATGGTAGCTCCGGACCCGACGGGGCCGACGTCGCCTCTGATGCTCACGCCACCACCGGTGAACGACAGAATCCGGCCGAACCATCTCACCGCCCCCTTGACGGACTTAATGTGGTTGAGCTGGCTCAATGGATAGCCGGGCCGTCGGCCGCTGGTCTAATGGCCGACTGGGGTGCCAATGTAATCAAAGTAGAACCTCCGAGAGGCGACCCGCAGCGGAGCATCTTTGCTTCAGTTGGCGTTGATAAACCAATGCCAAACCCGGCGTTCGCACAAGACAATCGAGGCAAACGTAGCATTGTGCTTGACTTGGGCGATACCGAGGCCAAAGTGAACTTTCACGCGTTGTTGGCTCAGGCCGACATCTTCATCACCAATCTTCGCCCCGACGCGCTCGATCGACTCGGACTAAACCCAAACCAACTGATCGAGCAATATCCTCGGTTGATCGTGGGGGCTCAGTCTGGATACGGGTCAGTCGGCCCGGCCCGAGACATACCGGGTTACGATATCGGTGCCTTCGTCGCCAGAACTGGAATCGCCTCCACCAATAGGCCCATCGGCGAGCCACCAATAAATCTCAGAAGCGGCATTGGAGACCACACGACTGGTGTTACCACCTGCGCTGGCCTGCTAGCTGCGCTTTATGAACGAACAGTAACCAACAAGGGGAAAGTCGTTGAAACGTCGTTGTTCCAGACCGGACTGTACGTCGAATCAATGGACCTTGGGACCCAACTAACGCTAGGACGAATCGGAAGAATGCGGCACCGATCCGAAAGCAGAACGCCGCTTGCTAACTCCTATCAATCGAGCGACGATCAATGGTTCTACCTGATCGGAGTAGAAGCACAACGACACTTTCCGGGTATTTGTGCTGCAATCGAAAACCCAGATTTGGCTAACGATGAGCGATACCGCTCGGCGGCTCTAATTCGCAAAAACGGACAAGACCTAATAGCGCTACTCGACACCGCGTTTGGCTCGAAGCCCTTGAGTCACTGGGCCGCCAAATTCGACGAGCACGATGTTTGGTGGGCGCCATGCCAAACGCTGGCCGAGGTAGCGGTAGACCCTCAGGCACTGGCGTTAGACTCGTATTTGGCTACGGTCGAGGGGGACGAGGTCGTCACGACAGTCGCTTCACCGGTCCGGTTCGATGGACAGACGATGCCCCCATCGGGGCCCGTACCCGCGCTCGGTCAACATACGAACGAAATTCTTGACGAGCTAGCAGAGTAGGTTAGGTTAGCAAAACCGACCGTAGCCAGCTCGTTCGCCCTAGAACCGAGCCAGCTACGGAGGACTAGTCGATCAACGCAGCACAGTTCCGGTTTCTGTAAACTGGGCCCCGTCTCGACCGGCAACTGGTTTGTCTCCGACGTTGTTTCGAGCCACAGAACCGGTCGTATTGAATCGAAATTCGATACAGAACCTAAGGTTGTCGTTTGTATTGCACGTGTTGTTTTCAACGACGGTGCGGGGCGAGTCCCAAACAATTATGGCACCATCAGAATTCGCAGTCCGGTTAGCACTCAACAGGCCGGGAGTAATTGTTGTAGTGTTGCCAGCTACTCGGCCGCCGGAGTGACTGTTGCCGCTCGGCTCGGTTCCAAGTCCTAAAGCGATTGACCGGACAACGTCAACGAAGGTGTTGTTTTCGATGATTGTGTTTTTGGAACCTCGCCACATCAGGATTGCTGGCGACCACAGATGAACATCGGTGTCACGGGTATGGAAGTTGAAGAAGTGGCTGTTTCTGATAACCCAATTAGATCCACCATGGACATCAATGGCTTGGACGTATCCGGTTCCTGGACCATGATCGGTGCGAGGCGTACCGTTGGGATATCCGATAGTCAAGTAGTTGACGTTGCCGTTGTCGGTTCCGTTGCCCCAGGTTGGGCCGGCGTTCGCCTTTAGGTGCTGCTCGCCAGTGTCCAGAAGCATCAAGTTGTAGAAACTAGGAGACTCTGAGCCGTAGTTAAGGTTGATGGCGTGGTAGTAGACATCAGTAACGGTCAGGTTTTGTACTGCTAGATTCTTTGCGTTCGTCCAGATCCCATGAGGGACGTCGCCATAGTTGGCGTTGTCCATGCCTCGCCCTTTCAAGACAACCGCGTCACACCGGGCGCTGTCGCCTCGAATGGTTATGCCATCACGCTTGACAATTAGGGTTGAGCTGAGACTGTATACGCCCGGCTTAATCAGGATCGTGGTGCCACTTGTTGCCGCCCCCACCGCGGCTTGTAGCTCTGGCTCGGAACTAACCCGGACTACTGAACCTGATGGCGCCGGCAACGCCGGGGCGTTTCGACATGACCCTTTTTGAGCGCCCGGAGCAGGAGCCGAGGCAGGAGCAGAAGACGATGTGTTTGTGGTTGGCGTCGGTTCCACCGGGTCTTTCGGTTTACTAGCAGTAACCGACGGCTTCGTGGCATCGGTTGAGCCGACCTCAGCTACGGTTGTAGACGGTACCGACCCCTTTGACCCACTGCCGGGTCTGTCGTTCTTCTCGGTTGATGAACCAGATTTCGTATCGCCGCTCTTTGTATCGCCGCTCTGTGTATCGCCGCTCTGTGTATCACCGCTTTTTGCATCACCACTCTCGGGTTCGGTGCTGTTGGAGTCACTGCTGTTCGAATCGTTACTGGACGGGGACGAACTGCCAGAGTCGTCGCCGCTACTAGTTTCCGCGCTCATTGAGCCGGGCTTAGCACTAGCCGCAGTCGATGTCGTCTGCTGGCTAGAAGCGACTTCGCTTGGGTCGCCATTGTCGGATTCGCCTGGTTCATCGGAATCGGCTGAATCGGTGGTTTGATCACCGTTTGGTACTACAAGCGCGTTCGAATCGGACTCAGACTTGGCCGTAATGGGGTAGGAGTCAGTTGGTTCATCGGTCTCGCCGCCATTGGTAGACTGCTTGCTCGCACTGGAGGTACATACCACTGTCTCCCCCGCCGCTCCATCGACTACCGAAGCTGGATCGCAATCCGAGTCTGACCTCGTCATGGTCACAACTGCGACGATGGCAACTGCAGCCACCAACGTAGCCACACCCATCACCAAAAACGGATTTCGTACCGACCTGATGGCCGACAAATATGTACCGACTGTGGAACGCATCGCCCTACTCACCCGTCGGTGGCCTGATCCGTTCCATTTTGAGCATATTTCTTTCGGTTACAACCTCTCACTGTTCTCGGTGGCTCGCCGTCTTGCTAGCGGTCCTACCGAATGAGTTCGGGTGGGCTGCTCAGCCATCTCCCGTAGTAACCGCAGTGCCGAAATGGACTTGCCGTTAGTGTAAGTAGCCGATCGTTGTCTCGATATCTTGGGTCGCGTTCAAAAGGTCCCACCCCGGTCGGCGAGACCCGTCATAGGCAGTAAAGGTGTGGTCGAGTGCTGGCAATATGGCCGACCGATGCCAATAGTCCTCGTCGTCGGGCGGAGCGAGAAACACCATCGGACTGGTCCGGCCGTATGTCTTGTAGGCGTTCTGAGCGGCATCTTGGAAGACCTCTTGCATCGTGCCTGGTCCACCGGCCAGAAATACAATCCCGGACAAAGCAATGGCTAGCAAACCGTCTTCCCGCTCGCTGTTCGAAAAGTACTTGGCGATATGAGTTGCGAACGGGTTCGACGGTTCATGACCGTAGAACCATGTCGGGACCGACAGGTTGTCTACCGGATCTTTGATGCTAGCCACGACCTCAAGAGCGACGGCAATAAAGTTGTCTGCGTCGGTGGCAAAGTCAGGGGCGGTCGACAGTTGGTCTAGCATCTGGTCCACTTCCGCTACCGACGAATTTGACGAAGCAGCACCAAAGTTTGCCGCTTCCATCGCTCCTGGTCCTCCGCCAGTGACCACACATCGGCCGCTGGCGGCGATGCTTCGGCCGAGCATTACCGCCTGACGATATCCTTTGCTGCCGCGCCGAAGCGCATGGCCACCCATGACGCCGACCAGTCGATGGTCTTGACGAAATTCATCGAGAGCGACGGTAATCCCGTGGTCATGCAACCGTTGAGCCAATGCTTGCACAGGGCCGATCGGCGGATCTCCGGCTTTTCGGGCCAGCCGATAAATCTGTTGATCAATAGTCGCCGAGAACGAATTGCTGGATTCGAATCCAGCGTACAACTCTTGTTGGCGGTAGAGCCGGAGCGGCGTTGCATCGTAGGGTAATTCACCGAGTTCGGGCGATAAGGCGGCAATTAGTTGATCGACCTCAGAAACCCACGCTGGAACCGGTAGACCAGAGTCACTTGTCATCCGACGAACACTAGCCGCCGCAGCTCACCGAGCGCTCGGTTTCGGGCCAATCGGCTCCCCGGCAACCCAATCGATTCCACATTCGGGCTGACTAAGGCGATATCTTAGGGTTCATGGATTTTGCAATAAGCGACCTAGCTATGGATGTTGTTCGAGACAAAGGTGGCACGGTTGCCATCGATTACATTCAACCAATTGGTTGAGGCGGCGTTTCTGCGGTGTCGGTCGACACCTACCTCAAAGGCAAGAACACCTCTAACTACAAACGCATCCACCATGAAGACATCACAATAATGGTTGCTCAAGTTCTGGCGCAGAACTCAAGCAAGGTCGAATTGGTCACCAAGAAAAAGTTGCTGGGCTCGAAACTAGTTGCGGTCGCCCACCACAAACACACCGCCGCCTGTCGCCACGACTAACTACCCCACCGACACGGCGACAAAACAGTAAAGACCCGCACCAACCTTTCACGGAAAGCGCGGGTCCGACTGTTGTCGTTGTCGTGTTCGGTTAGATCTGGTCTACGCCGAGCTCATCGTGGATAGCGTTACGACTATTTTCGTCAATGCCCATAGCGGTGGCCAGAGTTCGTAAGTAGTCGATCTCTTTACCGTTGTCGACCTCAATCGATAGTAGCGAAACGACATAGGCATCAACTGCTAGTCCGTCGGGCACCATCTTGGCGATATCTTCGGCTGGGATAAATGGCGAAGACAGCTCGCTGCTGAGAAACGCCTGCTCTTTACTAGTTACGTCTTCGCCGAGCTCTCCGAGAATTTGATCAATCTCAGATGAGTCAACATGGCCATCGGCCTTGGCCGAGTTTGCCATAGCTCTCACCAAGAATTCGGCGTCCGCCTCTGTCATCTGGTCGCCGTCGGCTTCAGAATCACCGTCGCCGCCGCGATTAAGAAGGCTGCCGAGACCAGATTTCCCTGACCCTAGGGCAGAGCCTAACTTTCGACCACCGAGCATCGCCCCGGCCATGCCACCGATCATCGCTCCAGTTCGACCGCCAACCATGCCACCAAGCATGCGGCCGCCTTGACTTCCAAGCAAGCTTCCGAGGAGTCCAATCATAATTATCGCCCTTCCAATCTAGGTTCCAGACCAGTCTAGTCTCGGATTACCCGTTAGATAATCGAGCTAACAAAAAGACCGAAATGGGCGATTTGTAACAATGAGGTTCCGCTCTGGTCGAACGATTTACCGGCGGAGCTACAGTGATCCGGTGATCAATGCTGGGACCTACTCATGACTGACGGCAGCAGCGGCTCAACTATCGAACTGGGAGCCGATGAGCCCCAAGATAGCGACACTGGAGACAAGCGAGAAATCTTCGGCTGGAAGATGTACGACTGGGCCTGGTCGGCGTTCTCGACCACAGTCGGCACCGCGTTGCTTGGGCCGTATCTCCTAGAATTGGCAAAAGACAACGGTGGAGTAAACCTTCTTGGCTGGCAGATAGATGCTGGCTCATTTTTTCCCTTCACCGTGAGTATGTCGGCCATCATGCAGGTGTTGGCCTTGCCGTTAATCGGAGCCATCGCCGACCACACGGATCATAAGAAGCGGCTCATGATGGCGATGGCGTATGGCGCCAGCTTGTGCACCATGGCGATGTTCTTCATCGTCGGTTCAACGGTGATTCTCGGCGGGGTACTATTCATCCTCGCCTCCATCGGGTTCGCCGCCGCCGGTGTTGTCTACAACTCCTATCTGCCGGAGATCGCGCCACCCAACCTTCGAGATCGCGTGAGCTCCGCCGGATTCGCCTACGGATATCTTGGAGGCGGACTTTGGCTCGCAGCCAACTTTGTTTTCGTTGTTCTCATGGAAGACACCGGGCTAGCGGTGCGACTTTGCCTTGGTCTTACTGGCCTATGGTGCGCATTGTTCTTTGGCTTCCCTCAACGACTAATTCAGAAGCGACCCGCTAGTCGGCAAAAACCGAGCGATATTGGTTGGCTCGCCTTCAGTGTTCGTTCAGTGCTGGCAACTGGCAAGGAAATGGCTAAGAAGTATCCGGTTGCTTTCAGGTACCTTCTGGCCTACCTCATCTTCAATGATGGCATCTTGACCGTAATTGTTATCGCTGGTTCATTCGCCGCCGACGAACTGAATGCTGAAAGTGAGCAGCTCCTCACCCTCGTTCTCCTCATTCAGTTTGTCGCCATTCCAGGTGCCCTTGCCTTCGGGCGTATTGCAGAGCGTGTCGGTTCGAAGAAAACACTGCTTATCAACCTCGGGGTTTGGGCCGGGTTGGTTATCTACGCCTACCTGGAACTCGATTCGATAACAAAGCTCTGGTACATGGGAGCGGTCCTGTCATTGGTCTTAGGCGGCTCGCAGGCAATTAGCCGCTCGCTGTACTCGCAAATGATCCCGGCAGCCAAAGAGGCCGAGTACTTCGGGTTCTACGAAATTGCTTCTCGCGGCACGTCATGGATCGGTCCCGCTGCGTTCGGGATTGTGAACCAGATCACCGGGAGCCAACGCCAAGCTATCCTTGCTCTCATCTTGTTCTTCGTCGTCGGAATCGGCCTACTTATTCCGGTAAACGTTCGCAAGGGAATGCTTGACGCCGGAAACGATCCGGACGCAATCAAGATTTAGTATCGGTTGGCCCGACTCGTCGGGCTGCTCGGGTGGTTGCCAACAGTCGGTCGGACGCGTTGTAACCGGGGTGCTATTCGTCGCGGGTGACCTGTACGTCGTGGGGATGGCTTTCTCGCAGTCCAGCACTGGTTACCTTGGTAAGGCGAGTTTTGCTTCGCAAGTCTTCGAGATTGGCAGCGCCGGCATATCCCATACCTGAACGCAGTCCGCCCACGAGCTGACCTACGAGTTCCGCCAGCGAACCGGCATACCGGACTCGAGCCTCAACTCCTTCTGGAACGTGCTTGCCTTGCCCCTGACCGGTGGCATAGCGATCGGCCGCTCGACCTCGCATTGCTCCAGCCGAACCCATCCCTCGGTACGTCTTCCACATAGAACCGTCGACTAGCTCAAGCTCGCCCGGAGCCTCGTCTACCCCGGCTAGGGCGTTACCGAGCATCACCGCATCAGCACCAGCGACAAACGCCTTGACGATGTCGCCCGAAGTCACGACGCCGCCATCAGCGATGATAGGGACACCTCGTTCACGGGCGATCTGTGATGACTCGTAGATCGCTGAAAGCTGGGGCATTCCGGCACCAGCTACGATGCGGGTAGTACAGATCGACCCTGCACCGACCCCGACTTTAACGGCATCGGCTCCAGCCTCGATTAAGGCCAATACGCCTTCGCTGGTAACTACGTTGCCACCGACAACCTTCACATCTGGCCACTTCTGTTTCACGGTTGAGACCGTGTCAACGACTCCCCGGGTATGGCCATGGGCAGTGTCGACGACCAGCAGGTCAACCCCTGCATCTACCAGGGCCTCTGATCGTTCGATGGCATCGGCCACACCAATGGCGGCGCCGACTCGGAGTCGACCGCTGTCATCAAGTGATGCGTGAGGCTTTTCGATTCGTTTCGTTATGTCTTTAACAGTGATTAGGCCCTCGAGCCGACCCTCGCTATCAACCAAAGGAAGTTTCTCGATGCGGTGCTTATGAAGGACCGCTACTGCATCTTCAAGTGACGTGCCAACCGGCGCGGTAACCAGATTCTGCGTTGTCATGAAATCAGTGACCGGCCGGTGGTCTTCGGCGTCGGTGCAAAATCGAACATCTCGGTTAGTCAAGATCCCGACGAGACGGCGGTCGGGCGCCGTTATCGGCACTCCGGAAATGCTGTGCCGGGCCATGATGATCTCGGCCTCGGCCAGGGTCGCTGTTGGAGGGAGGCTAACTGGCGCGGTAATCATCCCGGCTTGCGCTCGCTTAACTCGATCGACCTGGATTGCCTGCTCTTCGACCGTCAAGTTTCGGTGGAGGATGCCAATCCCGCCCTCACGTGCTAGCGCTATGGCTAACGGTGCTTCGCTGACGGTATCCATCGCCGCTGACATAAGCGGAACGCTTAGCTCTAGTCCACAAATAGAGGTGGCAGTAGTCACCTCTCCTGGCAGCACTTCGCTCCAGCCCGGCACGACGAGGACGTCATCGAACGTTAAGGACTCAAATCCACTGAAGAGGTCATGGTTTCGGCTACGTCCAGCGCCGTCGCCGCTCATTCGGTCTGATTGGGACTCTTCCGACATTTCAGATACCCCTATAGGTCAAAGCTCGCCTTAGTACGACACTACAATACGCGCAAAACTAAAGCATCTGCGGGGCCGAGTCCAGAATTTCTGCTTTCGTACTATTACCCAGCTCTACTCGAAACCAATATTTGGTACCAGTAGTTGAGAGCACGGTTAATGACCGACAGGGTTGAGAAGTCGCTGTACTAGTTCTGTCCACTTAGAACAGACCGAATTGCCTCGACCAGAATTCGATGTTCGACCTTGTGCACTCGCTGTTCGTAGCTGGCGAGATCCTCGCCCGGTTCGAACACGATCTCTTCCCAGGCAATAACGGGTCCGCTGTCAACGCCCTCGTCTGGTACATAGTGAACCATGACCCCGCCACTGCTAACTTCGCCTCGTTGCCATGCCTCGTACGCTCGGCCAATCGCACCCAACCCTGGGAAGGCGCCGGGCTTAGCCGGATGGAGGTTAATGACGGTGTGATGACTCAGCAGGTTCGAGCCAAGAATGAGGTTCCATCCGGCTAGAACAACCAGGTCGGCCCCAACGAGACTTGCTTCGTACGCCACTTGAGTATCGTAGGAATCCCGTTGTTCGCGGGTAGCTCCGCGGGGGCTACCCCCAGGAAACGGCATGACCTTTACCGGGACCCCAGCCTCCTCGGCTCGGGTTATGCCGTAAGCATCCGGGTTGTTCGAAATCACCAGCGCAATTTCGGCTGGGAGCGACGGCGGCTCACCTTCTAGCCTCGGAGCACAGGCGTCGAGAATGGCCTGTAGGTTCGTTCCTGACCCAGAAATCAAGACCACAAGGCGGTATGGCTTAGTCATAACACTCCCCAACGACCGGTCGATCAGATTAGGGTTACACCGCTACCGGCAATTACTTCGCCAATAACAGTCGTAGGCTCAGGGACCGCTTTCTGGAATGCTTCTAAATCTCCCGGCTCAACGATGGCGATCATACCGACGCCGAGGTTAAATATCTGATGAGATTCGTGCTTGGTCAAACCAGCCAACCTTGCCAAGTGGGTAAATAGCGGCGGCCATTCCCACGACCCAGTTTCAACCTGGGCTCCGCAACCTTCCGGAAGAACTCGTGGCAGGTTGTCAATGATCCCACCGCCGGTGATATGGGCCAGCGCTTGGATCAAATCCTGGTCAAGCGCATCCGACAATGGCTCAAGGTAGCTTCGGTGAGGTTCGAGTAACGCTTCTCCCACCGTTTCACCGTTACCTCCCGGCAGCGGCGAGCTTAAGTCTTCTCCAGATACAACCTTACGGGCGAGGGAATAACCGTTCGTGTGAAGCCCGGATGAACCGAGAGCTACCAAAATTTGCCCAGGGGCAACGGTCGGTTTTGGTAGCAGGTCCTGTCGGCTGACAGCCCCGATCATCGTTCCCGAAACGTCAACCGACCCAGAAGTCAACACATCTGGCATTTCTGCTGTTTCACCACCGAGAAGAATGCAATTGGCGTCACGGCAAGCAGCGGCCATCCCCTCGAGGATTCGCGCGACAACATCTGGCGACAGCGATGCGGCAGCAATGGTGTCTAGAAAAAACAGCGGCCGAGCGCCCTGCACGATCACGTCATTGATTCCGTGATTGACAATATCTGCGCCAATTGATTCCCAAATGTCGAGCTGTTCGGCGATGACGGTTTTGGTGCCGACTCCATCGGTACTGGCGACCAAAAGCGGGTCTTTGAGTCCCGATAGTGAGGCAAGATCGAATACACCACCAAATCCGCCGATCCCACTTACGACTCGTTCATCATGGGTGCTAGCAACCGAAGCGGAAATTCGCTCGGTGACCGTCTTCGCTGCTTCAAACGAAACCCCCGCTTTGGCGTAAGCGTCTCCCTCGGAGCCCGGAGCGGCGCCGGCGGCCCGAGGTGCGTGGCGCCAGCCAATGTCGGTGCGGGCAAACAGCTCCGGGCCGACCAGATCATCGACGACGCTATAAACCCGGTCGAGGGCAGCAGCTAGATCTGGGCCGGTTCCAGTTATAGACAGTACCCGACCGCCGGTGTTGGCGACCCGTCCGTCGACAACCGACGTTGAACTATGGACGACGTTGACGTGCTCGGGGGCTTCAACCTGGGGAATTTCAATTCCGACCGCTGGCGATGTTGGATACCCTCGGGCCGCTACCACTACTGTCGCTGCCGTTACATCAGTGGCGAGATCTAAGTTAGTGTCTTCGAGCTTGCCGGTTGCGGCGTTGTAGAGCAACTCGAGCACGTCAGATTTGATTAGAGGGAGTAGGACCTGCGTTTCTGGATCACCGAATCGACAGTTGTATTCGATCAACCGAGGACCATCGGCAGTTAGCATTATTCCGGCGTACAACACACCGACGTATGGCATGCCCTCGGCCGCCATGCCGTCTACCACTTTGGTTAGAAACTCTTCGATCAAATCGGGTTCGAGCGATGCCATTCCTGGGACGGGGGCAAACGCTCCCATCCCGCCCGTGTTCAAGCCAGTGTCACCATCGCCTACTCGCTTGTGGTCTTGGGCTATTCCCAATGAAACAACTGTCGAGCCATCAGCTAACCCAAACAGTGAGATCTCTTCGCCCTCGATGCACTCTTCAACGACAATCGTGGCGCCAGCATCACCCATCGTTCGATCCGCGAGCAGGTCGTAGATGGCCCGCTCAGCGGCGATCGTGCTCTCGGGAATGATCACGCCCTTGCCTGATGCCAGACCATCAGCCTTGACTACGACCGGCTTGCCGAGCGCTTCAACCCATTCCAACGCCGGACCAACGTCAGCAAAGGACTCTGCCGCCGGTCCGGGAATCGAATGGCGAGCAGCGAATTGCCGCGCGAACGACTTCGACCCTTCAAGCTGAGCGGCTGCTTTCGACGGCCCGAAACAGGCAACATCAGCTTCGGCCAAAGCATCGGCGATGCCAGCAACGAGCGGGCCTTCTGGGCCAACCACAACTAAGTTGACGGCGTTGGCTCGACAAAAGGAGACAACCGCCTCGTGATTGTCGACATCGAGGTCAACATTATGAGCCGAAGTCCCGGCGTTGCCGGGAGCAACATAGAGCTCGCCTAGCATTTCTGACGAGGAGATGGCCGTCGTCAATGCATGTTCCCGGCCGCCTGAGCCGATGACCAAGACATTCAATTTCGCATTCATGTAACGTGCCTGCCTGTTATTTTTGCGTGCGTACGTGTTAGTAGTATCACTGCATAATTCCGTTCAACTTCTGTTCCCGACGATGATCTGAGATACCCATGACCACCGTCATGTCATCACCTATGGGACCTATCCAAGAACACCGTCGAACCGTTGCTTTGATGTGTTCAACGAAAGCTGAACCGGTAACGGGTAGTCGCCGGTGAAGCAAGCGTTGCAGTAGCCATCGTCTCGGCCAAGGGCTTTCATCATTCTTGGGACCGAGAGAAAACCGAGCGTGTCAGCTCCGATGTGGTCACAGATCTCTGGAACTCCGAGTTGGTGAGCAATCAACTCCTCGTACGTACCCATATCGACGCCAAAGAAGCAGGGGTGTGCAATCGGTGGACATGTGATTCGAACGTGGACCTCAGTGGCTCCCGCATCGCGAATCAGTCGAACGAGCGGGCCAGAGGTAGTACCTCTTACGATCGAGTCATCGACAACTATCACTCGTCGACCGGCGATGTTTTCGGGCAATGTGTTGAACTTCAACGCAACACCTTGACGTCGCAATTCATCGGTTGGTTCGATGAAGGTCCGGCCGATGTAGCGGTTCTTGACAAATCCCTCGTTGTAAGGGATGCCTGAGACGTCGGCGTATCCGATGGCTGCCGGCATCGACGAGTCAGGAACCGGAATGACCACGTCGGCCTCGACTGGATGCTCCCGAGCTAGCTCTTCGCCAAGCTTTTGGCGGGCTTGGTGGACCCGCATTCCGTCCCACATCGAATCGGGTCGAGAGAAATAGATGTGTTCGAACGTACAACGGGCTTGGACCGGCTTGGCCGCAACTGCCCGATGACTTCGAGCAATCGAGCTTTGCATTACCACAATTTCGCCAGGTTCTACCTCTCGAATAGCCTGACAGCCAAGTGTGTTGAGGGCACCAGTCTCAGAGGCAGCAACATGGCCCCCCGACGGAAGGCGTCCCATTGACAAAGGCCGGAAACCCCACGGGTCGCGGGCGACAATTACTTTGGTGGCAGCAATGATCGCTAACGAGAACGCGCCTTCCCACTGCGGCATCACTGAAGCGAGCCGCTCCTCCCAATTTGCTCCCTCGGCCGCAGCAAGCATCAGCGCTAAGACTTCGGAATCTGATGAGGATTGAAGGCCAGCGCCGCGCTCCAATAACTTTGTGCGCAATCGGTCAGCGTTCACCAAGTTGCCGTTGTGAGCAACTCCTAGCGGACCGTGTATTGTCTCGACGACATACGGCTGGACGTTTCGCTCCGAGTTGGCTCCGGTCGTCGAGTACCGAGTGTGGCCGATAGCCAAACCACCAACTAGCGGATCGAGAGTACCGGGCTGAAATACCTGGCCAACCAATCCTTGATCTTTGTGAAGTCGAACAGACCGGCCATCGGCGGCGGCAATTCCTGCCGCCTCCTGACCCCGGTGCTGCAACGCATACAGCCCAAAAAACGCTTGCGATGCCGCGTCGTTTTTGGGACTAGCTATTGCGATGACGCCACACTCTTCTCTCGGTCGGTCGAGATCAGCAGGCTCACTCATTTATGCTCCCGATGTGTGTTGTGCGCCGACGATCAGCTGGTGCTGGGCCGTTGCCATGTGAGGGGTGGAATCGGGAAGTGGCACGACTCTCATCAAATTGCCGCTTCATTTGCCGATGCTATATACAACTCAAGGTTCTTTTCTAATCGATCCGCCGCCGGCAACTGGCCTGGGCTGAAGGTTTCACCCGTCAACGACTCAAAAATTTTCACGTACCGGGCCGAAGTTTCATCCCAAACTACTTGCTCAAGCTTAGGCGGCTCGCCGTCGCCCTGGTACCCGAGGGCCCGCAAAGCCAGCCGAACCGGTTCTTTGTCATAGCCCTCCGGCGCTTTCCCGCTAGCTAATCGTTCATCCAAGGTGTCGGCGGCCCAGAACCGCGACGAGTCGGGCGTGTGCACCTCGTCGATTAAGAGAAGCTCACCGCTTGGGCTAAGACCAAATTCGTACTTGGTGTCGGCCAAGATAAATCCAGCAGCTGCCGCTATCTCGGTCCCCCGGGCGAACAGGCTGAGCGCCACTTGTTGAATCTCCGCCCACAGACCACGGTCGACGAGGCCACTGTCGGCCACTTCAGCACAGGTGATCGGCTCGTCGTGGCCGCCGTTGGCTGCCTTAGTCGTTGGCGTAATAAGGGGTTCATCGAGAGGACCGTGTGGGGTCAACCCATCGGGCAACTGGTATCCATAGAGCAGCCGCTCCCCTGCCTGGTACCGAGGCAACAAAGCGGTCGAGGTACTTCCGGTAAGTCGGGCTCGCACGACTACTTCAATCGGTAGCGGCGTTGCATCAACCGCAATTAGGGCGTTCGGATCTGGAATCTCAATAACGTGATTGGCGACAATATCTTCGGTTTGGCTGAACCACCAGGCGGCAACCTGGTTGAGGACCTGCCCCTTGTACGGCACCAAGCCAATGATGTGATCAAAGGCACTAAGGCGGTCAGTGGTTACCAGCAACCTACGCTTGTTTGGGAGCGGCCATGCCTCCCGCACTTTGCCGGAGGTCTTTCCCACAAGATCGAAATCGATTGACTCCAGCGTCGGGTCTAATCCCACGCCTTACATGATGGCATCCAGAATGACCTTCCCGCGCTTTTTAACAAAAAGTACAAGTTACTTTTTGGCTCGATTTCCAGCATCGGGCCACTTTGGAAACCCCCGGACGGTTACACAGTTCAGCTAGCAGCCGCTTTCACCCCGGCGCTGAACAAACCAAGGCACGATCCGGTGCCAGCTTCGGCGTTGCGGCGGGCTCTAAGCGGATCCTGGCGCCGAAATACGTGGTCTTCGGGGTGAGGCATAAGGCCAAGGATCAGTCCGCTGGCATCAGTTACTCCGGCAATGTCGACGTCGGAACCGTTGGGATTGGCTGGATACGAGCCGTTGGCCGGCCCTCCACTGGCGTCGACGTAGGCAAAAGCAACTTGATCGGCAGCCACTAGCTGGGCCGCGTCGTCTCCAACGAAGCGACCTTCTCCGTGAGCGATTGGGCATCGGAGATCTTCGTTCAGCTCTGAGGTCCAGACCGAGCGTGATGACCGAGGAGAAAGCGTAACCCATCGACATTCGAATCGACCGTTGTTATTTTCGGTCAAGCTGGCGAGCTGGTTTCCGGGCAGAAGGCCCGCTTTCACTAGCGCCTGGAAGCCGTTACAAATGCCGATAATCGGCATTTCTCGCTCGACGGCCTCATTCATTTGATCGGCAAACCAACCGGAGAGGTCAAGGCCAAGCAACCGACCTGCACCCAAAGCGTCGCCATAGGAGAATCCTCCTGGTAAGGCCAGAATCTGATGGTCAGCCAATTTCGTTTCGCCTGTTCGAATCGCTTCGAGCGGTACTTGAGCCGTGACAGCGCCGGCAGCTTCGAAAGCAATAGCCAGTTCAGCGTTCCGGTTAGTTCCCGGAGCAATCGGAATTAGTACCGAGGGGGTCATCGATGTCATTGTCCTACCTCGCTGGTAATCGCGGTGTTCTTAAATGCACTGCCAACCGATTCCAGGCCAACTCGAAGGTCCTGCCCATTAGCGGTGAGCTGGAGTTCGCCGCTGTCAGTGACTGAGCCGACTCGATCTGCTGCTGGAACCAGGCTAGCGAATCGATCTTGTTGATCTGGGGCCACCTCGACTAAGTACCGGCCTGGTCCTTCACCGAACATGATTGCGTCCGCACCGACTTGGCTGTCTTCAAGCTGCAGCTCAAGACCGAGCCTTCCAGCAAACGCCCATTCGGCCGCGGCGACGGCGAGACCTCCGTCCGACAAGTCGTGGGCGCTAACTACCAGTCCTTGCCTTATGGCTGCGAACAGTTGTCTGTGATGTCCAACTGCGTCTGGGTTCGGGGCCGGAACCGGACCTCCGAGGTCGGTACCGATGACCTCGTCGTGATAGCTGGCTCCGAGGTTCCCGGCCGCCGGGCCGATTAGCCAAACATCGTTGCCGGCCGAAACCACGCCAGTTGCTGGCACCTTGTCGACATCGGGAGTGATGCCTACAGCCGTGATAATCAGGGTTGGGGTTACCGGATCTCTGGTTTTTCCTCCGGCACCATCTTCGACGACGAACTCATTGAACAATGAGTCTTTGCCCGAAACATACGGCGCGCCCTGAGCGAGAGCGGCATCATGACAGCCTTTGCAGGCTGCAACCAGCTGACCAAGTGTCTCTGGGTGAGTCGGATTTCCCCAAGCAAAGTTGTCGAGAAGCGAGAGCTGGTCGGGGTCGGCACCGCCAACAACTGCGTTGCGAACAGCTTCGTCTACCGCCGCCCAGGCCATGGCTTCACAGTCGTGGCGACCAATCAAGATAGCCGAACCAATGCCGACGACGGCACCGGCGACAGGGCCGACGTCGCCCATGGTGGCGGTTCCGGGCGGAACGATTACTGTTCCGTCTGCCGGTCCGTCTTGTTCGACACCGCCATAGGGACGGATGACCGTTCCACCCAGAATTTCGTGGTCGTAGGTTCGAATCACCTCTTCGTTTGATCGAACCGAAGGGTGGGCCAGAATCGCAAGCAGAATCTCCTCGGCCGACATGGCTTCGTCCTCGCTCGCTTCGGAGCGAGGAAGGCGAGGTGAATCGGCCAAAGACGCTTTGAGCCGTAGCCGAGGTCGACCATCGTGGAGGAACGTTGTGTTTAGATCGATGAAGTTCACGCCCCCGGTCTTCACCTGTAGGCGGCCGTCACCAGTAAACTTGCCAATGACAGCAGCTTCGACTTGCCATTTCTTGGCGAGTTCGAGAAGCGGACCCGGGTCGGGCACGGCCAGAACCATCCGCTCTTGAGCTTCAGAAAGCCACACTTCCCACGGGGCCAGTCCGGGGTATTTCCGAGGAACTGTCTCTAGATCGACCTCGGCCCCAAGCACCTCGGCCATTTCGCCCACCGCGGATGAGAGTCCACCAGCGCCGCAATCGGTTATAGCGGTGTAGAGTCCCATTTCCCGGGCAGCCAGCACCAAATCGATCAGGCCTTTCTCAACAACTGGATCCCCAATCTGCACCGATGATCCAGCAACGTCGGCGGTATCAGTCGTCATTGATTGGGATGAAAACGTTGCACCACCAACTCCGTCACGTCCAACTGCTCCGCCCAACACAACAATAAAGTCACCAGCTTGGGCGTTTGTCGGATTCGAGCCGCGGGGCAATAGACCAATACAACCGGCGAATACCAGCGGCGTTGTGGTGTACGAAGGATCATGCAAGATCGACCCGCCAATATTCGGGACGCCAATCTTGTTTCCGTAGTCGCCTACTCCAGCTATCACACCGCTGCGAATTCGCTGCGGATGGAGCACGCCCTCAGGCACATCAGCTGGAGGCAGATCTTCTGGCCCGAAGCAGAGAATGTCGGTAATGGCAATCGGTTGAGCCGAGACGCCGAGGATGTCTCGCACTACTCCCCCAACACCGGTATTGGCGCCTCCGAATGGCTCAAGAGCCGACGGGTGGTTATGGGTCTCAGCCTTTAAGGCCAGGTCGTAGGTGTCATCAAAGTGGACTATTCCTGCATTGTCGACGAACGCACTTTCTACCCAAGGGGCGTCGATAGCGTCGGTCGCTCCTCGCAAGTAGGTTTTTAGCAGACCGTCGATTTCGCCGTCGTCGGTTTCGATTACGGCTCGGAAGGTCTTGTGTGAACAGTGCTCGCTCCACGTCTGGGCCAGCATCTCTAGTTCGGCATCGGTTGGTTCACGACCCTGCTCGCCAAACCACTCTTGAATCACAACCATCTCGTCACCGGTCAAGCCGAGGCGCCGCTGTTGGCTCAGTTCTACCAGTCCGTCGTAGCCAAGGCCGGTCAACGTAATGAAAGCGGTTGTGCCATCCACAGCTCCTTGGTCGGCGTGGGAGGGTGGAAGAGCTTTGTATGCCCACCGCTCGATTACATCGTTATGGAGCACCCGTTCAATGAGGAGTTCAGTTTCGGCCGGCGACAGCTGGCCCTCAATGAACCAGCGTTTGGCCACGGCCCCGGCCTCGATCGGAAGTCCGAACTGAGCCGCCGCCCGAACTAGCTCAGCACCTTCTCTATCGGTCACACCAGGTCGCAGTCCGGTCTCGACGACGATGACGCCGGCTTCTGGTTGGTGGCCGTCGCGATCTACCCACCATTGTCCGACTGGTTCAATGAGAAGTCGATCAGCCAGACGGGCCGTCTCTTCGGTGGTCAAATTGGATCGGATATGACCAACTCGAAATTCCACGATTCGGTCGACGGCAATGCCAAGCATGTGCGCCTTGGCCTTAGGGCCATCCGAGCTGCGATCGTCCCTGCCGGGACCAATCACGAACGCTCGATCGGCCATTTCGCCGGCCGATCCGACAGTTCTTGTTGTGTGTGTGTCACTCATTCTGGCTAGTTCGTCCCTCAGACATAGGATCACGGGTATTTAGTTAGACGACACGTAGTATTCCGAGCTAGTTATCTTGTGCCGAGCTACTCATTAGGTATACCGCAAGCTAGGCGAAGAACCAGCTAATTGGACGGCTGAGGCCGAACATAAACGTAAACAGCTCGGCCCAACCGGCTGGTCAAGAACCAGGGGTCAGAAATCTCAGGCAGTTGCCGCTACTCGTCGACTACTGGATTGACGAGATCACCAATACCTGAAATAGAAACGGTTACCTCGTCACCAGCAACTAGCCATCGATGGGGAGTCCGCCCCAACCCAACTCCAGAAGGTGTGCCGGTTGCGATTACATCGCCCGGCTGCAGGGTCGTGAACGTTGAGCAGTAGGAGATAATGGCGGCGACATCGAAAATCATCAGATCGGTTGATGAGCGCTGCAGCACCTCACCGCTAACGGTCGTGGTTAAGGTGAGCGACGATGGGTCGGGCACCTCATCAGTCGTCACAATCGACGGGCCCCAAGCCCCAGTTCTGTCAAAGTTCTTTCCGGGAGTGAACTGCGTTGTGTGACGTTGAAAATCTCGAATTGAGCCATCGAGAAAGCATGAGTAACCAGCCACTACCTCCAACGCTTTTTCAGCCGCCACGCGGCGGGCGGAGCTGCCAATGACTATCGCCAGTTCTCCCTCGTAGTCGAAGTTGGTGCTAGCTCGGGGCCGAACAAGTGGTTCACTTGGCCCAACCATCGATGAGGCAAACCGGGTAAAAAGTGTCGGATAGTCTTCCGGCTTACCAGCGCTATCGAGTTCGGTGATGTGATCGACGTAGTTGCGACCAACACACAAGATCCGAGGCGGTTTTTCAATCGGCGCCGTCAGTTCAATCTCGGCCAGCGGGATGGTCGATGCTTCAGCGATCATGCTGTTCAGTTCCGAAAACTGCCCAGAGTCAGACACCGCTGCCAGTAAGGTAATCACATCGGCAAAGTCGGAATTGAGCACATGAAGATGATCATCCTGCAATACTCCGAAGACTGAGTCTCCATTGGTCGATTTGGCTGAGGCGATACGCACCCGACTGACGCTAGCGGCCAGAAAGCAACCAAGCGAACGGATGCCATCTCAACATCAGCAATTTGCAACGTTGGCGAACCGTCCAAATGAGAGAGCAGCTTGAGGAACAGATGAAACGTAAAAGCGAGTCCAGCCAAACTCACTCAACAGATAACGACAAACGCCGAGTAGTACCTCATCTTGTTGTCACCGATCTTGACGGCACTCTTTGGGACCCTTCAATCAAGTGTCATCCAGCGACGCTAAAAGCGCTAGCGCAACTTGTCCAACGCGAGATTCCTGTTCTGGTCGCCACCGGTCGCCGGGCCAATAGCGCGCAGCTAGGATTAAGCCAGAACGGCCTGTGTCTGCCTACCGTACTTTTAAACGGGGCGCTCGGAATCGACTTCCCGATCAAGCACCAGTTTCACATTCAACCGTTCACCGACGCCCAAACTAAAACTGCGATCGATATCTTCGAGCAGCTAGACGTTTCACCCTCCGTTTACCTAGCCGACGGCCGGGTAGCCGTCGGCAAAAACACAACAACCAGCCCAGCCCACCGTGGCCTTCTCGGCGACGATGTAACGGCACTAGAACCAGCGGAGGCTACCGGCCAATCGGATGCGTTGTCGTTCATATTTCTCTCTCAACGCCACGACGCGTTGGCTCCGCTAGTCAGCGCGGTCGAAGCGTCGACGGTTCAAGCAAAAAGCAGTTCTGGCCCACCAACACGGTGCGCCGACTATTCCTTTTACCAAGACCCCTTGTTTGGCGGCTGGTCGCTTCACATGCACCCTCCAGGTATTTCCAAAAGAGAAGGCATCGAGGCCTACCTCGAATACGCCAACCTGGCCCCAGACCAAATAGTTGCCTTAGGCGACGGGACCAACGACCTCGAGATGCTAGAGATGGCTGACCTCGCCTTGAGCATGGAAGACGCCTCCCCAGAGGCAAAAGCCTTGGCCGATGTCATCATTCCGCCCCCCAAGCAGGGCGGCTGGGCCCGAGTTATAGACCACCTGGGCTAGCGTCACCGCTCGACCGGGGCGCCAATACAGCCTCGATCGACCAGCAGCCTGACCCTAGCCGGTACTGTGTGAATGTGAGCGGCAGTTTTGTTCTTGGGGTGGATCTTGATGGTGTATGCGCCGACTACACCAACGGTTTTCGCGACGTTGTCGCGGTCGAGAAAGGGGTTGACCCAACGACGCTCAAACCACCACAAAGGTGGGGTTACGACCATTGGGGACTCGACGAGCACGAGTTCATGAGGCTGCACAAATTCGCCGTCACCGAAAAACGGATGTTTCGAACCATGGCGATGCTGCCTGGTTGTGACGACGCCCTATGGCGACTGTCGGACTTGGGAGTTTGGATTCGGGTGATTACCCATCGGCTTTACACCAACTGGGGCCATGCCATCGTTGTTTCCGACACCGTAGCTTGGCTCGACGAAAACAGAATTCCCTATCGCGACCTCTGTTTTCTCGGCGACAAACCTCAGGTCGAGGCCGATGCCTACATCGACGATGCCCCTCACAACATTGACGCACTCCGTCGAGCTGGCAATACCGTGATTGTTTTCGACCAACCCTATAACCAAAACATTGATGGCCTTCGAGCCGGCAGCTGGGAGGAGGCCGAACAAATTGTGTCGCAGCTAGCAGCGGAGAAAGATGCTGTACAACCGCAACTACCCGGCATCGATGCCGGCGCAGACCGGCTCGAACGAAAGAAGAGAGATTCGAGCTAGCGGGCACTCCATCCGGGCATTAGCCACCGAAGAGACGTTAGGCGACCGCTACTGATTCACAGGCTCGCTCAAGTTGATCGAGGATGGCAAGCCACCAACCGTTGGCTACTGTCGTCCGGCCTGGGACATCAGTTAAGACCCGATCGATCTCGGTAATCAAAGACGGCTCAGACGCTGCGGCCAACCGAAGATCAAGTAGATGATCGGTGACCCGAGATTTGTCGCTTACTTCACCGTCTATGTCGTTTCGGAGTTCTTGAATCAGTGTTTCGATCACAAAGCAATCTTGGCAGCTTCTGCCCTCATGCGATAGATCAGCAGGCGAGCTTGCCTATCGGTTCGCCTCATTAAGGCTATTTGTCCACTCCAGATGTGGTTGTCGATGGGTCTTGTTGGCTACCGAAACAGGGCTCAACCGACTATCTGAGTAACAAACGAACGCTGCTAGTAGCTGGCCTCTTCGCCGTCGGACCATGCCATCACGAGATCCAAGGACCGTATTTCTTCATCTTGAACATGGAAGGGTCGAGCGATGCTCCATTCTTTTCCATCTTGTCGGCGTTCTTGGGAGTCTCCCCCGTTGGTCTAAGCAGTTGACGCCCTGAGTCAGCGAGTGAGTAGTCAAGGGCATACAGCTCATTTAGCAGGACGCCGTCACCGCTAGCTCCGTTGACCTCGGCGATGCTACTCACTACCCGTGCCCCAGAGCGGAGTCGTTCCAGCTGAACGATTACGTCTACTGCGGAAACAATTTGTTCGCGAATAGCACGAGATGGTAGGTCAAATCCGGCCATCATGACCATTGTCTCGATTCGGGAAAGGGCGTCTCGGGGCGTATTGGCGTGCAGGGTAGTAAGCGATCCATCGTGACCGGTGTTCATTGCTTGCAGCATGTCGAGTGCTTCGCCGCCGCGGCACTCGCCCACAATGATGCGGTCCGGTCTCATTCGCAACGAGTTACGAACCAATTCTCGTGTTCCGACCGCGCCAACCCCTTCAACGTTGGCGGGACGACATTCAAGCCGTATGACGTGACGCTGCCTGAGCCTCAACTCCACCGCATCTTCGATGGTGACGATTCGGTCAGTGTCTGGGATGAAGCCGGACAAAATATTGAGGAACGTCGTTTTGCCCGTGCCGGTACCTCCCGATACGAGAATGTTGAGCCTGCCGACAATAGCAGCCTGGAGGAACGTCAGTGCTTGTCGGCTGAGTGAGTTTCTTTCAACCAGGTCAGCGGCGGAGAGGCCGTCCCGGCTGAATTTTCGAATCGTCAGTGACGCACCGTCAACTGCGAGCGGAGCAATTATTGCGTTGACCCGCGAACCGTCGGGTAACCGGGCATCGACCATCGGTGACATCTCGTCGACTCGGCGGCCGATCGACGACACGATTCTCTGTATTATCTGCCGTAGATGGGCGTCCGTTCGGAAGACAATGTCGGTGAGAACGATTTGGCCATCCCGTTCGACATAAATCGAATCAGTTCCGTTGACCATGATTTCGCTGACAGATGGATCTTCTAGCAGTGCCTCGATTGGGCCATAGCCGACCACATCGTTGGTTACATCGGTCAGAATTTTCTGTCGTTCCGATCGGGTAAGAGGCAGATTTTCTTTCTCGATCAGCCCGGCAAGCTCTTCGGTTACCCGTTGCCGCAACTCGCCGGGCCCGATGCCTTCAGCAGTGAGAGAAGCCCCAATAACTTCCACGAGCTGGATTCGGGCCCGATCGACAAAGCTCTCAATTGGGCTGATCGCCTGCGCCGCGGCCGATGGTTTGGGGGCAAAGTCTCTGGTGTGGCGCGTCGGGGCCGACGGCTGGCTAGAGCCAAGCTCGTTGAGTACTCGTCCTAACCCTGCCATTACCAGAACCGCCGTTTCTGACCAGCTTCGGGTTGGGCCGAAGGTACCTCTGCTTGAACGCCAGTGATAGTGGCGGCCAACTCGGTGAAGGGCGCCAAAGGAAGACCTCGAGATTTCGACTCTAGAAACGGGCTTCCTAGATTGGTTGCTTGAAGAAACTGGCGGTCCGCTGGGATGACAAAATCGACGTCAAGACCGAGAATGTCTTCAGCGTTAGCGACGGTGACACCCGATTTACTGTCGGCCTTGTTGAGGACGAAATGTCTTCGAGCCGAATCAAGCCGGGCCGCGGCAAATGCTTCAAGGTGCCGGTCGAGGGTTCGGAGCCCACCGACATCGGGGGTGGCAACAAGCACCAGCTCTTTCGAAGCTTTGACTGCCGTCACAGTGGCGTCGGTCGAACCCGGGCCGGTGTCGACTACAACGTATCGAAACAGGTTCGACAGCATTACTAGCGTGTCGAACAAGCTAGCTTGATCAATCATTTCAGCGTCTAGCAGCGAAGCTGGCGCTGGTAGAACGAATAGCCCACTGGCATGAGAGCTGAGGGTCATCTTTAGCGTGGTTGGATCTTGGTATGAGTTTGGCCCGGCGACGTTGGCCACCGACCGAACTGCTTCCAAATTCAGCACGTCGGTCACCTCTCCCGCAACTAGGTCTAGGTCGACCAAAACCACCTCGCCCGGATTTATCTGGCAAAGCGCTAGCGCCAGGTTTACTGCGACGGTCGTCTTGCCAGTGCCCCCTTTAGGACCGATGATGGTTATCGTTCCACCGTTCCAATCGTCTTCAACTGGCGCTTGGGTATGCTGGCGGCGCAACTCAAGTGATTGCACCAGCGCTGTGACATTTTCTGCTAGCACCTGTATGCCATCGCCATGCGGATCGAATACATCCCGAACCCCGGCACGGACTGCTGAAACCAAAAACGTTGGAGTATTTAGTCGGTAAGCCAAGCATTCGATCTCCGGGTGCGATGTTCGCAACACCGTTGCCAACGAAAGCGTAAACGACTCTTCCACGTCAGGTCCCAAGATCGCGATTTCAGACCGGTTGGCGACCAGGCCATCGACGACAGCCTCGACGGTGGTGACGTCATCGTAGGAGATACGGGTCACCGCCGTTGTGCCGCTCAACAGCGAATGAAGGTCAGAAAGAGCCTCATCCCGACTAACGATCGACGTTCGAATCACGACCGGTCCCTGGCCCCGGAGATCGCCACCGAAAAACAAACGTTCAGATCAACCAAGCACACTCCGGTCGTAAGGATTTGCCAGGACTCATTACCTACCACACTGAGGAATCGACCCTACGGCCGCCGAACTTTAGCTAACCCCTCCCGAGACCAACTCAAAGTGACCAAGATGGCGAAAAGGTGGAGCCCGTCTGACTTTGCCTCTACCCGCTGATTGGAGTTGCTACTCTTGTCAAAGCAGGCGTTGTCCCCAGTGTTGTTCGATAAGATATCTGGTTCCTATGGCATCACAAACGATTGCCGCACTCGCCCGCTACCAGGCCACAATTACGATTCAAGCTAGCTTTTGGGAATTAGCTGGTCTTGGATCTGCACTAGTTCTGGCTTTCGTGTTCAGTTGGGCCGCCGTCGCTAAGCTTCGTGACCAGACCAACACCATCGCCGACTTTGCCTCCCTCGGCCTTCCTCGACCGCGGCTGCTGGCAACGGTTGTTCCAGCGTTGGAAATCATGGTCGCAATTCTGCTGGCGCTCTGGCCTGGGTGGGGTGGCGTGGCCGCCTTCACATTGCTCGTTGTGTTCACGACCGTTCTGGCCACCATCATCAAGTCTGGGGTGACCGCCGCCTGCGCCTGTTTCGGCGGTACGAGTTCTCACCCGATTGGGATTCGACATCTGCTCCGCAACGGGGGCCTTCTCTGCTTGGCCATCGCTGCCACTACCGTCGGCCCGTGGCTCGGCGACCTAATCAGCTGGGTCTAGCAACGACTACGTTGCGACGCCAACAAAAATGGCTAGAGCGAACGCAACCTGCGATGCTCTAATCATGAAGTTGCTAATGAGGACAGGATCCGTTCCAGCGAGCGAGTACTCAGCGGTAGCCTCGTGACCGATATAAAATCGATGGGACTCTATCGTAACGTTGACCGGGTTTTGACTGACCTCGCCGCTTCTGGGATAGACACCACCGATCGGCTCACTGTCGACGACCTAACCCAGTACGACCAGTATCACTACGAAGGAACCGACGCTGTCGACGATGCAATTTTCGGTCTCGGAGCCAACGACTCAACAAACATCCTCGATGTTGGGTCTGGACTTGGTGGTCCGGCTCGGTACATGGCCCAAAAATGCGGCACCAAAGTAACCGCTCTCGAGCTCCAAACAGACCTCCATCAATTGGCGAACGATTTAACCAGTAGATGTCAACTGCAACACCTCGTCACCCACAGTCATGGCGACATACTGACCGGTATCGCTGGCGTCGACCGATACGACGGCTTGGTCTCGATGCTCTGCTTCTTACACATACCTGATCGGGCAACGCTGCTCGCTCGGTGCGCCCAAGCATTGAAACCAAACGGCAAAATCTTCATCGATGACTATTTCGCCCGATCTCCCTTGACCGCATCAGATTCGCAAATGTTGGCCGAGTCAGTATTTTGCTCCTACCTCCCCGACCTTGCGACTTATCGATCTGACCTAGAAGGTGCCGGCTTCACATCGATCACGATCGTTGATAAGACCAAAGACTGGACCGAGTTTGTAGCGAGCCGTTATTCAACGTTTGCTAGTATCCGGTCAGAACTCGAGCATCGATACGGCCGAGCAACAGTTGCCCAGCTAGACCACTTCTACCAAACCGTGGCCGCCCTATTTCAAGCTGGTAATCTCGGCGGCCTACGGCTGACAGCGACCGTGACGAAGCCAACGCATTCGTAACCAGTAGTTGGCGGCCCAACACACATCAGGCCACTACTTCATTCGTAGTGCTGTCTTGTCGCCCCAAGCCATTCCGTGATACAACACGACGATACACCAGCAGAGCTGCAACGATCCGATTCGTTGTTCGTAAGGAACTATTCGCTGCTCGCTGCCTACCAAATTTTGATCGAACAGCACCAGTGACGGATCAAGCATCGAATTTCTAAGGGGAAACGAATGGATCTCGGACTTGAAGGCAAACGAGCACTAATTGCGGGAGCGTCAGCTGGACTGGGATTCGGCTGCGCTGCCGCGTTGGCGGCTGAGGGGGCGAAGGTCGCAATTGGCAGCCGGTCCAAAGAACGTATCGACCTGGCGGCGGCAAAGCTCGACGGGGCCGTTGGTTTGGTCGCCGACGTCAGCTCAGCTGTGGGGGCGGCTGAGTTTGTGGAGCAAGGAGCCGAGGCACTCGGCGGCCTCGACATTCTTATCGCCAACGCTGGCGGCCCACCAGCAGGAGGATTTGGCGACGTCGAAGTCGAAGCTTACATGGACGCCATCAACTTGAATCTCATGTCGACGGTGGCGATGGTTAAGGCCGCTGTACCTTTAATGAAGCAGAATAGCTGGGGTCGAATCGTCGCCATCACCTCGATCTCGGTCCGCCAACCAATGGACCAACTAATACTGTCGAACACGGCCCGAGCGGGAGCTACCGCCTTTCTCAAGACGGCGGCTACCGACGTTGCACAGCATGGGATTACGATTAATTCGCTCCAACCGGGATTGCACCGAACAGCTCGCCTCGAAAATCTCGGAACCGACTTAGAAGCAGCCGCCAACTCGCTGCCAGCCAGACAGCTTGGAACCGCTGAAGACTTCGGTAAGGTGGCCGCCTTCCTTTGCTCTGACGCCGCCAAGTTTATGACCGGCGTCGCGATACAAGTTGACGGCGGCTCATACCCCGGTCTCCAGTAGACCGAATCCACCAACGGCAACCAACTCGCAGAACCGATCTCGACGACCTGTCGATGGATCCGAAATTGGGAGTTGCTTGGCCGGTCTAGCTATTGTCAACCCATGGAAGACGGAGCAAGAAAGACGATTTTGATAACCGGCGCTGGCACCGGGTTCGGTCGAGGGGCGGCCATTACGTTGGCTGAACTCGGCCACGACGTTATTGGGGGAACGCTAACCGTTGAAGAAGCCGACGATCTAGACCAAGCCAACAACAACCTACAAGGCCGCAAGCTCGACATTACCGACCCAGCCGATCTAGAAAAGGCCAGCGATCTCGACGTTGATGTTCTCCTCAACAACGCCGGCCGAGGCCAACTTGGCCCACTTACTGACATTGACATGGACCTTGTCAGGCAAGTGTTCGAAGTAAACGTGTTCGGCACGATGCGAATCACCCAGGCGGTAGCCCCGGCTATGAAGGCCAAGGGTGCAGGCCGCATCGTTGTCGTTTCCTCCATCGCTGGGCTCTTCAGCGGCCCGCTAACTGGCCCCTATGCCATGACCAAGCACGCCTTGGAGGCCTACACCATGTCGCTACGAGCAGAAATGGGCCAGCATGGGATAGAGGTTTGCAAGCTCAACCCAGGCCCCTATGCAACCGGATTCAATGACGCCATGGTCGATGGAGTCGACTCCCAACTCGCAGCGACAGACGGAGGACCGCAAGAACTGGCGCTCGCGGCGAGCACCCGGGAACGAATGCTCGGCAACCAAGCAAACCCCGATGAGGTCGTGGATGCCATGGTCGAGCTGTGCACTGCGACCGAAGTGCCATACGAGACGTTCAAGCCCGACAATATTCTGGAACGCTATGGGGTCAGTCGGTAGAAGGTTGACTGCATTTGATTCTCGGTGTTTCCGGCTAAAGCGAGCATCATGAAATTCGGCCGTTGTCCCCCCATTACCTGATTCAAACCCTAATCCATTACAGTGTAAGATTCGCAGTGTAATCACTGTGTATCTCGCAGCGTCAGAACACTCGCTCGGCGGAGCAAGTTAGCTTGTGAACAGCAACCCCAGATCAAGCTAGAATCCTGAACGCTGCAATACCGCAACCGCGAACAGAAAGCAGGCCAATGGCTGAGCCAGTAATCGTTTCAACTGCTCGGAGCCCAATAGGGCGAGCATTCAAAGGAAGCCTAAAGGAAGAGCGCCCGGACGACATCACCGCCCAAATCATTAACGCGGCGCTCGACAAAGTACCATCGCTCCCCCGCGACCAGGTCGAAGATCTGATGTTGGGCACTGGCTCGCCTGCTGGCGAACAAGGGTTCAACATGGCTCGGGTGGTGGCAGTTATGGCTGGTCTCGACAACGTTCCTGGGGTGACCGTCAACCGTTACTGCTCCTCGTCGTTGCAGACCATTCGCATGGCTGCCCATGCCATTAAAGCCGGCGAGGGTGATGCGTTCATCGCAGCCGGAACCGAGTTCGTGAGCCGCTACGGCCACGGCGCATCCGACAACGGCGAAGCCGTAAACAGCATCTTCGGCGATGCCATGGCTAGAACCATGAGTCGCTCCGAAGCAGGAGCTGAGACCTGGAGTCCGCCCGAAGGTCTGCCCGATGTTTACATCTCCATGGGCCAGACGGCAGAAAACGTTGCCCAGCAAGAGAACGTTAGCCGCGAGGATCAAGACGCTTGGGGCGTTCGTAGCCAAAACCGAGCCGAAGAAGCGATCAACCGAGGCTTCTTCGAAAAAGACATCACCCCCGTGACCCTGGCCGATGGGACGACCTTAGCGACCGATGACGGCCCCCGAGCCGGAACCACCGTCGAGGGGGTCAGCCAACTGAAGCCAGTATTTCGGCCTGACGGCACCGTCACCGCCGCTAACGCATGCCCGCTTAACGATGGTGCGGCCGCCGTTATCGTGATGAGTGACACCAAAGCAGCCGAGCTTGGAATCAAACCGTTGGCACGGATTATTTCGTCGGGAGTGACTGGCCTCAACCCTGAGATCATGGGCCTTGGTCCGATCGAAGCTGTTCGCCAAGCCCTCAAACGAGCTGGCATGACCATTGATGATGTCGACTTAGTCGAGATCAACGAAGCGTTTGCAGCCCAGGTTCTGCCGTCGGCTGCTCACCTCGGAATCGATCACGACAAGCTAAACGTGAATGGCGGAGCAATTGCGCTTGGTCACCCGTTTGGCATGACCGGAGCTCGGATAATGACCACCCTTATCAACGGGCTCGAAGACGCTGACAAAACAATAGGTCTAGAGACAATGTGCGTCGGAGGCGGCCAAGGTATGGCCATGCTTATCGAGCGTGTGTAGTTTCGCCTAGCCTGATAGCGTCATGCCGCTTGGACGAAACACGTTCGAGAATGTAACGTAGATCGGTATCGGCTAGTCAGATAGTTGAATACTCTCCCCTTTGAAGCCCCGGTTCGCCGGGGTTTCAACATTTTTCCTCTTGCGTGGGGAAAACTGAACCAGTTCTTGGCTAGTACTCAGGGGGTATCGGCGTAGGCCTAACCGTCGGCGCTGGGGCCAACGGTGGTGCAATCTCCGACTGCACCAGTCAAAAACTCGTCGAAGCCAGGAACTCCATCTTCACTCTCCAGCTGCTCGTACGACTGAGCTGAGAGCTTTTTCAGGGCATCGTCGTTCTCGCCGTACTCGCCAAATATTGCATCAGCAATGCATTCGGCCTCGACCTGAGTGAACCCGTCTTCACGAGCCAAAACGTCGACTAACTCTTCTTGACTGCCGGCTCCTTCAGAGCAGCCGGTGAGAAGTAGCCCAGCGGCGACGGCCCCAAGCCCAAGTATTTTCTTAGATCGGATGAAAGACATCATTGCGCTATTTCTAGCTATATACAGGCCGTATTGCTACCACTCGGCACCAGCCGCAATAAAACAACCGGCAAAACCGAACCGGGGTTGATCCAACTCGGAGCGTAGAAAGCCTAAGATCTGCCGTAGTGCCCTCGACACAGCCCACAGACCCATCCTCAGAACCAACAACTGAGGCGACTGGCGATCCATCCCAGACTGATCAGCGGGCTCCGGAGGCTGGTTTCCCGGCGGCGCTGTCCCGTCGTCACGCGCTCAAGCTGGGCGGTGCGGCCACACTAGCGGCTGGGGCAAGCCCGCTGCTCGCTGGCGCTGCTTCGGCCACCGTCGGTCAGAACAAGGCGGTGACGGATGCCTTACGCCCAGCAATACTGCCCCGCCAAGAGTGGGCCGGGGGCCTGCCATTTGGCCAACTCACGCCAGAGGAAGACGTCCGCTTTCTGCTCGTTCATCACACAGCCTCCACTAACGACTACGGCCCCGACGACGTTGCCTCCACGATTCGGGGGTTTCACTCTTTTCACACTGGGGCTGAAAAAGGGTGGCCCGATGTGGCCTACAACTTTTTTGTCGACCGGTTCGGCACAATTTGGGAAGCGAGAGCGGGCAGTATCGAGTCGGCCATCAGAGGCGACGCCACCGGCGGCTCGCAAGGATTCGCACTTCTGATCGCCCTAATCGGAGACCACTCAACCGAACCGATTAGTGACCCAGCGTTTGCCGCTCTAGCTCAGCTGCTGGCCTGGCTCGCTGAGCGCCACGGGGTTGATACCACCCCTGGAGCTACCGTTAACTTCATATCCAGGGGTTCAAATAAGTGGCCGAGCGGCTCAGAAGTTACTGCAAGAACCATCTCCGGCCACCGCGAGATGTCATCCACCCAGTGTCCAGGGAATCTGGCCTTCGCCGTCCTTGACGAAGATCTTCCGGTCGCGGTAACCGAACTGCGGCTTGGGTCGGGACCGCTAGATCTATCGACGACAACTTCTTCTTCAACCACGACGCCGTCGTCTAGTACCAACGAATCAGAAGCGACTTTTACTACCGATCAACCTTCACGAGTAACGTCTTCAACCACCGAGCGAGCGCTCTCGGACACCGCACCTGGCGATGTCACATCAGCACCGTTCGATACCGCCGTTCAACAGCGACGATGGATTCGGTTCGCTTGGGGCGGAGCGGGTTTAGCTGCGCTGGCAGCCGCCAGTTCAGCGCTCATCAAACGAAGACGGCAGGCTGATCGAGACCTAGAAGATCGCAGTATTTGAAATGACGTGCCCAGAACGGGGTCAGAAAGAACGTTAGAACAAGTGTCAGGAGCAGTGCTAGAAACTGTGCCGAAACAGTGTCAACAGGGCCGTGATCAGTAACTCTGCCTCTAGGTTCGATGGCCTAGCGGCAGTGCTAGAAACAAAGCTGGTTAAGCGGCATCGATCCGAGGCCGATCAACGAATGTGGATAATTTGACTCTCCCAGACAACTCACCATGGTCCTTTGACGGGGAAAGCGCCCCTGTAACCACGTCTGGGCCGGCAGTAACCCTTGTAGACGGCCGAACTTTTTGTATCTCAGAGACCAGCGGCAACATCTCCGACCACGGCCCTCAAGGCCTTTTCGTGCTTGATACCCGCTACATAAGCGGACTCAGATTTTTGATCGATGGCGATCCAATTGAAACGCTCGGTGTCGATCAACAGAATTCGTTCTCAGCTAGCTTTGTCGGCCGGCATATAGGAGCAGTAAAGGTCGCTGATACTCCAACCGTCGCCGTAAGGAACCGGCAGCTGGACTCTGGCCTATCTGAGCAATTAGAAGTCCGCAACTATGGTGAGGAGTCGGCCATTCTGCTTGTCTCATTGATCATAGACGTTGACTTCGCCAACTTATTTGCGGTCAAAGAACGAAGGGTGCCGGATGATATGGAGGTGATTCGAACCCACGACGAGACTGGAGTGTGGTTCGAGCCGGTAGATCGCCGAGCCATTGGCCTTCGAGTCGAATCAGATGTCACCCCGAACATGACCGAGCCGGGACGCATGGATTGGACAGCCGAGATCGAGCCTGGTGGAACTTGGTCGACCACAGTCCAGTTCACGCCGTGGCTGGCAGGCAAGCCGGTGACCAGCTCAGAAGAGCAGAACAATGTCGCCCCGGGCAAACGCCTGGATGACTGGATTCAGAAGATGCCGGTGATTGGCAGCGACAACAACGCAGTCAACGCCTGCACGGCCCAATCGCTAGCCGACTTGGCATCACTCCGCATCTTCGACCCTAAGCACCCCGATCAGCCTGTGGTCGCCGCCGGTGCCCCCTGGTTTATGACCTTGTTCGGCCGCGACTCGTTGATCGCGTCCTGGATGGCGCTCCTGGTTGACCCTGATCTAGCCGCTGGAGTAGTACAGACCTTGGCCCGGTTCCAGGGGACCAAAGTTAACCCTGCTACCGATGAGCAACCGGGCAAGATCATGCATGAGATTAGGTTCTCCGATGCCAGTTCGGCTGCTCTTGACGAAGGTGAGCTCTACTACGGAACCGCCGACGCCACGCCCCTATTCGTTATGCTCCTGGGCGAACTCAAGCGATGGGGCGCAGCCGACGACGTTGTCGAAAGCCTCTTACCTAACGCCGACCGGGCTCTTCAATGGATGACCGACTACGGCGACACCGACGGTGACGGCTACATCGAATACGAACGGTCGGCCGAGACCGGTCTCGCCAACCAAGGGTGGAAGGATTCGTGGGACGGGGTTCGTTATGCCGATGGCACTGTGGCTACCGCCCCGCTCGCCCTTTGCGAGGTGCAAGCCTACGCCTATGCTGCTTACCGGGCCCGGGCTCGATTGGCTGAGGACGATGGTGACTTTGAAACCACACGGCATTGGGAAGCCAAAGCGGCAACGTTGCGGGAGCGATTCAATCAAGATTTTTGGATCGCCGAAAAAGGCTGGTTCGCAATCGGGCTTGACGCCGACAAGAAGCCTATCGATTCGCTGACGAGCAATATCGGTCATTGTTTGTGGGCTGGCATCATCGACGATGATAAAGCTGCAATCGTGGCTGAGAAGCTGATGAGCGACGAAATGTTCAATGGTTGGGGCACCAGAACAATGGCTTCCAACACTCCGGGCTATAACCCGACTGGGTACCACGTCGGGTCGGTCTGGCCCCATGACACCGCGATCGTTGCCGCTGGGCTTATGCGTTACGATCAGGTAGAGCCAGCTCACAAGCTGATGATGGCATTGTTCGAAGCGGGCGAACGCAGCGGTGGCCGCCTGCCAGAGTTGATGGCCGGATTCGGTCGAGACGAGTTCGACAGCCCAATGGCTTATCCGGCTTCGTGCTCACCTCAAGCCTGGTCAGCTGCTGCGCCGTTGTTGCTCTTGCGTTGGATGCTTCGCCTAGACCCGTGGTGTTCCAAAGGACGTTTGTGGGCTGATCCGATTCTGCCTCCGGGTATCACTCGGTTGAAGGTCAGCGAAATCCCGATCGGTGGCGCCAGAATTTCGGTGACGGTCGAGAACGGAGAGATCGAAGTGGAAGGCCTTCCTCAGGGAGTCGAGCTCATGCGAGGACTTCGACCAGGACGGCCCCGGGATCGCTGGACGTAGGCACCGAAAACAAAATCGGCGATCCTGATACTTCCCGAACGCTCACGTCCGGGCTGCCATAGTTGCTCGATGGACTGTCGGCGTCGGGTTGTGAAGCTGGTGACCCAACATCATCAAAAGAGCCTGACTCTGGTGAGTCAGGCTCTTTCTTGAAGATCTCGCCCCACGCGATTCTGGATGAGTTTAGTTGAATGAAACAGCTAGCCCATCTTGTTCGATGGCGTGAGATAGCGGCTGTAGCTGTTGCGCTTTCTCATAGAAGGCAACGTGGTCTTCAACCATTCTACCCATCGAGAATGTTGTCTCGATTTCATTGCGGCATGCAGCTCGGTCGATCGTGTCGACCTGCTCAACCGCTGCGATCATCTCGGCTTCGGTCGAACAAACAAAGCCAGTGCGTCCCGGGGTTACGATCTCTGGAACGGAGCCGCACGGAGTAGCAATCACCGGCGTGCCGCACGCCATTGCCTCGATCATGACTAGGCCAAACGGTTCGGCCCATTGAATCGGGTTGAGAAGCGCCGTTGCCCCACAGAGAAGCTCGAACTTCTCACCAGTGTTCAATTCGCCTAAGTACTCGATGCCGTTGCCAAGCAGCGGACGAACTTCGGCTTCGAAATATTGATGCTCGAGATTTTCTCGCATCTTGGCTCCGATTAGTAGCGGCATACCAGCTTCTCGAGCCACGTTGATAGCGGTATGAATTCCCTTGGCTGATGCCATCCGACCCAGGCAAGCAAGATATCCACCGTTGCCGTCGCCGACCGGGAAATGGCTCGGGTCGATGCCGTGGTGGATCACCTGGCTGACGTTGATGTCAGGATCTGCGGTGCTTGCCTGGTGCCTAGAAATCGATATTAGGGGCACGCCTCGGTCAGAGACTTCTCGCCAAATGTCCATTGTGTCGTGGGCGAACGGTCCGTGGTTTGTGGTAACCACTGGAGTGTCGCTCAGTTCTTTGGACAGCATCGGCCCGATGACGGTGTGATCGTGGATCACGTCGCAGTCTTCGACGGCCTCGTATGCCGCCAAGACGTGCCGGAGCTCAATCGTCGTTGTGCCGATCAGCATCCCTTCTGACTCATCCAGCAAGTGCTTCCGAGGAACGGGACATGTGCTATCGCCGGTTGTGAATAGCTCGACGTCATGACCTGCTGCCAGCAGACCTCTCGCTAGCGTGTCCACAGCCAGTTCGGTGCCGCCGTAGGCTGGCGGAGGCACAGGAACCCAAGGTGGTGCGACAATGCCGATCTTCATGTTTGCTCCAATCGTATGTTGCTTGCTGCGAACACGATCGGCATCGTCAAGGCGGACTTAAATCCCCAGAACAAGCAACAAGAATGTCGACGCAACCTAGCCCTAATCAGCGATAAGGCAGCAGGCGGCCCAACACCGACCTAGCCACACCGTTTCCAGCCGATGTTCGAATTCCTATCAACCTGTTTGAACCGGCCACAAATGAGCCGATAGATACACATGTCGGACAAACTGCCTACGTCAGGCAACAACCAGCAAATCGATCGATCTGTCCTTTCGACGCAAGCCGAGGTCGACATCGATTTAGCCGACCCCCACCTCGAACTAGATCTCGACTACAGCGTTGATGAGTCCGGCGCCAGCCAAGTCGATGACAACAACATCAACGACTTCAACGACTTCAACGACTTCAACGACTTCGAAAACGACGACATCAACGACATCGATGATGGAATCGACCTCGATGACGAACTGCTGCGGCCAGGCGATGATGATCCGCTCAAAGCCGAGGTAGCTCTGGCGTTGTTCGAAGTAACGCTGAGCCAGGTCCGCCAAAGAGAACTCGAACGGCAAGCTTCGTCTTCGCTATGGCTGAGCCATCATTGGCCCCAAGACTACGCCGAGAAGTGCGTCAAGATCGGTCGACGGCAGATATGTCGCCGATGCGCAGCGCTGTATCCGCTGGGATTCCTAACTGCGCTGCTCAGCGTTATCGGACTACCTTTGTGGCCTGCAACGTTGGATCCGATGATGATCTGGATCTTGTGCATACCCGCGACCATTGCCTTTGTCGGAGAAGCAATTGGATTATTCAAATACTCACGCCGATGGCAAGTTGCCACGATGCTCATTGCGGCTCTGGCTTTCGGAAAAGCCCTAGGCTACGAGCTCGAAAACAGATGGAGCCCGGAGTTTTGGTGGCCAATAGCCATCTTTGGCGGAACGTGGTTTTTGGCCTCGGTATTCAGCGCCAAGACCGCTCCGGTTCGTCGAACTCGCTAACAGGCCGACTCGTACAGCAACACAACCGAAGCCAACCTAACAACAGGTCAGCTCTGACGAAGCGGAACAATGACCACCCCACCATCAGGGGCGTCCATTACTTTCACCGGAGTCCCATAGTGGGCGGACAGAAGTTCCTCGCTAAGTACCTCGGCGTTAGGTCCGTCGGCCGCGACGCGACCGTCTTCCAACAAGACCGTTTTATGACCAAACCGACTAGCTGTAGTTAAATCATGCATGGCCGCGATTACCGTGAGCCCATGTTCAACTCGAAGCTCATCGACTAATTCAAGAACGGCTATTTGATTACCGAGGTCCAAAGCGCTGGTTGGTTCATCGAGAATGAGTGTGCCAGCCTCCTGAACCAAAGCTCGCGCCATCCCCACTCGTTGGGCTTCACCCCCAGAAAGCTCGGCGACGGCTCGATCAGCTAACGAGTCAAGGTCAAGGCGATCAAGGATCGCGGCTACATGATCCCGGTCGGATTTACTCTCATGGTTAAACCAGTTCAAATGAGCTGTTCGACCAAGCAGAACATACTCGGCCGTCGTCATCCCTTCTGGGAACTCCGACCGCTGGGGCACATACGCGACCTGACGAGCTAACTCCCGACCTCGATACGCGTGCTTTCCGAACGTGATCGAGCCGTCGTAAGGCACAACGCCGACAATGGCTTTGAGGATCGTCGATTTGCCAGCGCCATTGGCGCCAATGATGGTCGTCCACTGACCACTCTCGGCGCTGAACGTCACCCCAGACAGAATTTCAGCATCACCATATCGAACTGTGAGATCCTGAACATTGACAGAACGACTGTGCCTGGGTCTACCCTTGGCCCGCATTTATCGAATCAGTCCTCGGTTGCGCCAAAGGACGTAGGCAAAGAACGGGGCACCGAAAAAGGCGGTCACAACGCCAATCGGTAACTCGGCACCGTCGACCAGATTCCGGGCCCCAGCATCGGCTAGGACTACGAACACCGCCCCCAAAATCGCTGAAAGAGGGAGCAGAACCCGGTAACTCGAACCGACAACGAGCCGAACGAAGTGGGGAACGATTATCCCAACGAAAGAGATGAGACCACTTACCGATACCGCCGCGGCGGCTAACAATGAACTGGCGATCAGAAGAACAATCCGGACCCGTCGAACCGGTACTCCAAGTGCTTTTGCGTCATCGTCGCCTAAACGCATCACGTCGAGCTGACGGCGAAAGGCAAGAATCACACCCCCACAAATCACAACGTAAGGGGCCAGCAATCCAACCTCACCCCAGCCAAACGTCCCGAGTCGCCCAAGTATCCACGAGTAGACCTCGAGCAAAACATCTGAGTTACGTTGCATCACGAATGTCTGCAGCGCGGTAAAAAACGACGCTGCTGCAACTCCGGCCAAGAGCAACGCAGCCGACGACCGACCCGCCCCAAAGCCAAGGACGGTTGAAACTGTCACCGCGATCATGGCCCCGAGGAAGGCCGCTGCCGGTAGGACATGAACGGGGCCCCAACCAAACTGCAAATCGAACACGATGGCCAAGGTGGCCCCAAGTCCGGCGCCGGCCGCGACGCCGAGCAAGTAGGGATCGGCCAAGGGATTACGAAAGACGCCTTGGTAACTCGCCCCACTCAGTGAGAGCGCCGAACCAACCAGAGCGCCAAGTACAGTCCGAGGTAGCCGCCATTGCCAGACGATGGCCTGCTCAGCTTCGGTCAAGTTGGACTCGATCGAAACGAACGGCAGTCGACCGAGTAAATCTCGGACGACATCGAAGAAGTCGACGCCGCTACTCCCCAAAGAAACCGAGAATGACATGGCCAGAACTAGCGCCAGCAAACTAACTACCAGCGTGGTCCGGCTCAGCCGGAAAGCGTTGACTGTTGCCCCGGCTACCGCGGCGGACGGGGTGAACGCCCTATTCGCTGATTCGTTCTCTACTTCGTCCTTGTCCGACTGAAACAACCCACTGGCAGGCTGCTTCCCCTTCTCCGGGTTAACTGAGGCAGTTTCGGCACCGAACGCGCAAGCGCCTAGTCCATCGACAGCTGATGCTGCAGATTCAGACTTCGCGTCCAACGCGTTCGATGCCGACATAAAGACTGTTAGGCCGGAACTAGGGTGTCGACTATGGCTTGCATGAATTCAACGATACGTGGACCCCAGCGAGATGCGATATCGGCATCAACCTGAACAACACGACCGTCCGTTACTGCGGAAATGCTTTCCCAACCGGGCCGGGCAACGATGTCATCGGCGCTATAGCTGGCTTGACTGGTGAACACTATGAGGCCGGGGTCAGCGGCGATTATTGACTCACCGTCTACTAGTGGAAACCCGCTGCCGTCATCGAGGGGGTCGGCGATATTTTCCAGTCCGAGCGTCGCGTAGACTTGCCCGATGAAACTATTGGATGTTGCGGTGTAGAACGAATCGTCGATCTCATGAAAGACCTTGACTGGCTCATCCGACTCGGGCAGATCGGCCAGAATTTCCTCGATACCAGACCGAAGAGCGGCATTAGCCTCGGCTGCACCATCAATTTGACCGGTGGCGATTCCCAATTGACCGATTTGATCGTAGGTGTCATCAAACGAGGCAGCAGCTGGGAGCACCAGAACCGGCACTCCGGCGCCAGTCAGACCGGCCGACACATCTTCTGGTAAGCCTGAAGTCAAAACTAGATCCGGGCTCAGGGCCAAAATCGCTTCTAGATCAGGAGCGAAGCCATCGAGAGTACCTTCTGGTGCTTCCGGTGGGTAGTTGGAGTAGGTGTCCACGGCCGCAATTTGAGCGCCAGCGCCAATGGCAAAGGCCATTTCAGTTGCCGTTGGCGACAACGACACGATTGTTGTTGGCGCTTGCTCAATTACAACCTCGCCAACAGCCGAATCAATCGTGACTGGAAACTGACTACCGGCATCTTCAGAATCGGCATCTTCAGAACCAGCGTCTTCAGAGTCGCTAGCGTTTTCGCTTGACCCGGCCGCTGGTTCTTGGCTGTCATCAGCCGTTGTTTCGCTGCTTGAACAACCAACAGCGGCAACTGCCATCGCCACCAGCAGCAACAGGAACGAGAACCCGCTACGACGGCGCCTGCCCTCGGCCCGAGCCGTCGACTCTTTCGCAGACGACTTGTCGAAACACAACTTTTCTACACGCAATGTATTTACCTCCGTTGCTCGGAGGGAACATCGCTGACCGTAGTCGACGAGGCTTATCCTTACTCCGAGGATTTCACTCACTTACTCAACTCAGGCGACCTGGCTTGCACCCTTCGAGGATGACTACAGTTGCGGGACAGCACCGGGATCTAACCGGATTTCGCTGAATTGAATAAACTGACCCTTTAGGTAGGCCAGCGGATCGACTATACCGGACCACTGCTGAAGACACGTCCAGTCGAGCAGAAAGGTCGGGGCCAACCACCGGAGGGAATGGTGATTGACCCCGAGATTTCTAGTTTCGCCAAAGAGACAAAACGAGAAAGACTGGACTGATGACGCCGCAACTGCAATCTGAGTCGCGAACTACGGTCAAAAAGATTCGGTTGTGACAAGCGACCTAGAATCACCCCGTAAGCAACGGGAAGAAATCGTCTCGCAGCCTATTTTCTGTCGCCACATCAAACCAGACTGCTTGCACAAGCGATCATGAGCGTCAATCAATCGTCCAGCGCTACGACTGACTAGTCTTATCAAGGTGCTAGCACGGGTGCCGAGCAGGGCAAGACACATTGTGGTTGGACCGAAACCGGAATGAACCACGTTTTCGACCGAGCTGAGGTCCGGCTTCTTGAGCTTCCGCTGACGGAACCTTTCGTGGCCAGCCACGGCACCACTCACACCCGGACGTTGGCCGTTGTCCGAATCTCTCAAGGCCAGCAGGTCGGGTGGGGTGAATGTTCGGCTCTTCCGGCCGCAACCTACACCAGCGAATCGGCCCGAGGCGCCTTCACCGCTTTAGCCGAACAGCATCTACCGGAAGCACTTTCTCGTGCACCAGAACCAGAGATGTCCGGCAACCAAGACCCTACTCACAACCTGGCGCTGGACCAGCCGATGGCCCGAGCCGCCATCGAGATGGCGATGCTCGATCTTCACCTCAAAGCGGCAGGACATTCGCTGGCCGACCACCTCGGAGTCCAGCTACGTTCGGTTCCGGCCGGAGTCAGTCTCGGCTTGGATCAAGTTAAAGCGACAGCAGCCAAAGTGGCTCGCTTTGCCGACGACGGGTTCGGGCGAGTAAAACTCAAAATTCAGCCGGGCCATGACGTTCGACTGCTCGAAACAGTTAGGGCCCAAGCCGACAACATCACTATCCAAATCGACGCCAACGGTTCGTATCGAAACGAACATGTCGAGCATCTGGCAAGCCTTGCTCACCGTTTCGGAGTCGAAGCAATTGAGCAACCATTCGCACCGGATGACATCAACTCCGCCACCAAACTAGTCGGGTTAGTTGGTCCGTCGAACATTCACGTGGTCGCTGACGAGGCGGCGATGACGATTGACGATGTTGAGCGACTTGACCGCTCCTCAAGTTTGACGGCAGTTTCGATCAAGCCACCACGGTTCGGCGGCATCAGGGCTGCGGTTTTGGCCCACAACCTTTGCGCTACCCGCGGTATCGCCGCAACCGCAGGCGGAATGCTTGAATCCGGACTTGGTCGCCATGCGCTAGCCGCCATAGCTGGCCTCCCGCACTTCTCTATTGTCGGAGATGTATCTCCGGCCCGCAGATGGATACGAACAGATCCGTGGCCTGATCTTCAATTCTCCAACGGCCGAATTGCTGTTCCAATCGGGCCAGGCATTGCACCACCCCCCGACGAGACTGTTCTCGATCTCCTTACGGTTGAGCGCGAAGTCATCACCTAAATCGGTCCGCCGGTTCTGGCCACGAAGTCCCGTACGGTTTGGGCTACCAACGCTGGTTGTTCCAGATGGATGGCGTGAGTTCCGGTCGGAACCGCCATTTCAACGTGAGCATTGTTTGCTCCGGTGACAATCCGATGCCCTATCTCAGTGAACTTATGATCGTCGCTTCCCGCCACAACAAGTAGCGGCATCGTTAGCTCGCCGAGCCGATCCCAAAGCGACTCTTGAGCCCCAGTTCCGCAGTTTCTCAGTGACGCTGCTAGACCTTCGGTTCGATTCAACAGTCGTTGATCCCGACAAGCTACTTGCTCAGTCAATCCGGCGAACAAGGGCAAACTCAGCCAATTGTCGAGAAAGGCCGGTAGCCCACCGCGTATCAGACCCTCGGCCAGTTCGGCGTCTCGTTCGCGCCGTTGAGCCCGCTCGGCCTCATCATCGATTCCAGCCGTGGCTCCAATCAGAATCAGCCGAGACACGCTGGATGGGGCAGCCAACGCGGCATGCAAGGCCATACGTCCGCCCATCGAATAGCCTAGGTAGGTGGCTGTCTCGCCGACATCCAGGAGCAGCTCAGCGGCTTCCCAAAGAGAGGAATCATCATGGCCTGATTCCCCGTGTCCTGGACAGTCGACCAACAATACTTCGTGATGGCGGGCCAGGTCCTCGGCTAGCGGCCCCCAGCACTGCCGGTTTTGGGTGAACCCGTGCGCCATCACAATCCGGGGCCCGCTGCCGATACGTTCAGTATGGAGTGTCACACCTTCATAGTGCCATCAATCCCTCCGGCAATCGCGCCAACGGCGACGCCAGTCTCCTACTTCCAGGTGACGACTTCGGCCCGATCTTTCGGGGCGACCAATTTCTGGGTAGCTTGAAGGACAATGACGGCCGGAGCAACATTTTGTGCAACCTTGGTTGATGAGTGGATAAGGGCCGGTATTACCGAAGCGTTTGCCGCACCTGGTTCTCGGTCAACCCCGCTGGTGTTGGCCTTGGCCAATGACAAACGAATCCGCCTCCACATGTTTCACGACGAACGGTCAGCCAGCTTTGCTGCCCTCGGCCATGGAGTCGCCACCGGCGAACCGGCAGTAGTGACGTGCACCAGCGGAACCGCCGCCGCCCACTTTCATGCCGCCGTCATCGAGGCGGATCTGTCGTCGGTGCCGATGATCGTGTGCACCACTGACCGGCCGCCGGAACTAATCGGCATCGGTGCGCCCCAAACGATCGACCAAGCCCGACTGTTCGGTTCGACCACGCGGTTCTACTGTGAACCAGGAGTCCCTGACGCGGCCATTAGTGATGCGTGGCGTTCGATGGGAGCTCGGCTCGTAGTCGAAGCTCTCGGGGCCAGCGGGCAACCCGGACCAGTCCATGCCAACCTCGCGTTCCGCGACCCGTTGGTCGGCGAACCTCACGAGTTACCGGCTGGGCGCCCACATGGAGCAGCATGGCATCAGTGGCCAACTGCTCTCCCAGGAGCCATGACCGAGGTAGCAGCGTCCGACGATTTGATTCAAGAACTGTGGAGTCGAATGCGAGGTCTGCCCGGAGTGATTGTTGCCGGGAACGGAACAACAGACCCATCAGGAGTTCTCCAACTAAGTCGTCGTCTAGGTTGGCCGTTGCTGGCCGACCATCAATCAGGATGTAGGGTAGAAGGTCAATCAATCGCTCACTTCGAGTCGTTGCTGCGCAGCGATACCTTTCGACAAACGGAACAACCAGCCGTTGTGCTTCGATTTGGTCGAACACTGGCGAGCAAGACGTTGTCGCAGTGGATTGATGTGCTACCGGCTGAAATAATTGCGGCCGCCGCCCCCGGCGAATGGGTTGACCCGGAGCGTCAGTCTTCGGTGGTAGTGCCCGAGCTTGGACTAGCCAAAGGCTTGCTTGGCCGAATCCCCCAAGATTATCGATCGGATACGTTGGCCACCCAATGGCTCACCTGTGACGATCTCGCCGCCGACGCGATTAGCGCCACACTGGCCGGCTATCCCGAGGTGACCGAACCGGATGTTGTTCGATCAGTTGTGGACGGTTTGCCGGCCGGAGCAGCGCTCATGGTCGCTTCGTCTATGCCAGTTCGAGACCTTGAATGGTTCGGAGCGAACCGGCGAGATCTCCGAGTCTTCGCCAATCGAGGCGCCAACGGCATCGATGGGTTAATCGCAAGTTCGATTGGCGTAGCTCTGAGTGGGGCCAGGACAACTCTGCTCATTGGCGATGTGGCCTTCCTTCATGACTGTTCCTCCTTAGTGATCGCCAGTCGTCGACCGATTGATCTGACCATCGTCGTAATCGACAATGATGGTGGCGGCATTTTCTCGTTTCTCCCGCAAGCAACGGAGGTGCCGCGACCAGTCTTTGAAGAGCTGTTCGGCACCGCTCACGGAGTCGATCTGATAGCCCTGGCCAAAGCCCAAGGCATCGCTGCCGATCCTTGGACGGTCGAAGCATTTCAGCGGTCTCAAAAACAGGGAGGCGTCTCAATCCTGGTCGCCAAAACCAACCGTGACGATAATGTGATCGTCCACGACGCGCTCCATGAGGCAGTCGATCAAGCACTGAACTAAGTTACTCACCGTGTTAAGGCTGCGTATTCTGACTAACGTTCGCCTCACAACCATCGATTCGCTGACAGGAGAGCAATGACCACCGAGAAGGTATCCGACATCTTCCGACCCGAAGACTGGGATGACGTTCCCGGTTTCGATTTCACTGACATTACGTACCACCGAGCCAAGAATGTTGGTGCGGTCCGGATTGCCTTCGATCGACCGGAAATCCGCAACGCCTTTCGACCACACACGGTGGACGAGTTGTATCGCGCCCTTGATCATGCTCGCCAAGCAACCGACGTTGGAGCGGTTCTGCTCACTGGTAACGGGCCTTCGCCGAAAGACGGTGGTTGGGCTTTTTGTTCTGGCGGCGATCAGCGAATTCGAGGCAAAGATGGTTACCGCTACGCCGAGGGCGAAACTGCGGAGTCAATCGATCCGGGCCGAAGTGGTCGACTCCATATCCTCGAATGTCAGCGTCTAATCCGAATGATGCCAAAAGTTGTCATTTGTGTCGTGCCCGGGTGGGCGGCTGGTGGAGGCCATAGCCTTCATGTCGTATCAGATTTGACTATCGCCAGCGCCGAGCACGCTCGATTCAAACAAACCGATACTGACGTGGCAAGCTTTGATGGAGGGTTTGGTTCGGCTCTGTTGGCTCGCCAAGTTGGACAAAAGGTAGCGAGAGAGATCTTCTTCCTCGGCCGGACCTACACCGCGCAAGAAGCGCAACGCCAAGGAGTCGTCAACGCAGTAGTGGCCCATGCTGACCTCGAGGCTGAAGCGCTCCAGTGGGCGGCCGAAATCTGTGCCAAGAGCCCAACCGCACAAAGAATGGCCAAGTTTGCTTTGAACTTGATTGACGACGGTCTGGTGGGCCAGCAGGTCTTCGCCGGGGAGGCAACGCGGCTAGCCTATATGACCGAAGAAGCCCAAGAAGGACGCGATGCGTTCCTTGAAAAACGAGATCCCGACTGGTCCTCGTTTCCCTACCACTTCTGAACAACCGTACGAGTCAACTAGTTAGCGGCGGAATAACAATTCCTCGCCGGTTCAACGACCAGCCGAGCTCAAGCTGAGCTGGTTCGTCTACCCCAGCGATAAGTAAGCGATCATCGCTCCACTGATAAATTGCTTTCTGCCCAAACTTGGCTCCGATTTCGATCGCGACTTCAAGGTCAATGTTCAAAATGGCAAAACCTGGTTCGGCAAAGCCGCCATCGATTGCACTTCCGACACTGTCGAGACACTCGTGATCGAGCAACATTGTCTCAAGCTGCTGATGTCGAGATTGATTTCGTTGCTCCAAAACATCAGCGGAGACAGTCGAGTCGATCGAACCTCCAGGGTTGTACGCGGTCACGATATGTACCGCATTGTCGAATGGGAACGACCCCACTTGTCCTACTTCGTCGGGGCGCAGAACAGCCGAGCCCGATTCAAGCTCGAGGGTTACTACCGCCAGCGCAAACGCAGCCCAAATCTCATCCATCACCTAGCCGACTGTACTGGGTCGTATCGTCAACCTAGTTGCCAGCCGGTTATATACCGATCAGCCCAAAACGTCGGATGCGGCTAGGACATACCCAAGGGCCGCCATCCCCATGAGCGCCAAGAACGTGATAGCGGCATAACCGGCCGCCCGGGTCACAGTAACTACTTGTGAGCGCCGTTTCGACCTCGTCCCGCTCGGCTTGAGCTCTCGTTCCTTAGTCGCCGCAGTCTCCGACCTCGGCGACCGAGCCGGAGTATCCGACGTCAATTTGGCCGCCGACCGAGGACGTAGGGCATCGTCTTTCGGGCCGGCTGACTTAGCTTCTTCGGCGGCCCTAGCTGCTTGCACCGCGGACGATGGCGGCCGACCAAGTCGTTTGTTAGCTGGCTTTGGGTTTATAGGAGGCGGCTCATCCCGTGTGGATTCAACTGGTCTCGGTTGCGGAACACCATTCAACAAAATCGGTTGATGATCGACTTGTCTGTCATCAGTTCTCGGAACAGTGAAGTCTTGTGTTTGTTGTCTATCTGCCCTAGCCGAGTTCGGTTCTTCAGTGGATGAGTTCGGCTCAGACTTCAACGGTGGTGAAGGTGGACCTGACGAGTCGTTTTCATCTGGTTCGTCTACGTCTGGCTCGGCCACGTCCGATTCAGCCACGTGCGGCTCGGCCACATGCGGCTCAACTACCTCCGGCTCGGCCACGTCTGGCTCGGCCACGTCCGATTCAGCCACGTGCGGCTCAGCAATGTTTGCGTTCTCCGGTAGTTCCCCCCGGGTGCCCTCCATTGTGGTGACTATTCCACTAACGAAATCGTCGTCGGCGATATCGACGCTTTCATCGGAATCTGATTCGTCCGATACCGGTTTCGCTGACGACGAAGATTCGCTTGCTTCTTCCATACCGAGAGACCCCTAGAAACTGCTGGATGCGGCACATCTACCGCGAATAGTGAGCAGTTGTATCAACCACGAAAGAGAATGAACTCCATGCAACCACATGTTATCCTCCATCAGCCAATCAGGGCCCTTCGGAGCTAGGCAGCTGCATCTGTTCACGAGATAGCTCAGCTCTAAAGCCCTATTGCACCGCTACTTCACAGCCCTATTACACCGCCCTATTGCACCGCCCTATTACCCAGATCTACGGGCGAATTAGTGCTCCAAGAATCGCTCGGAATTTGGATCTCGTTTCGTCCAACTCAGCCTGAGGATCGCTATCAGCGACGACACCAACACCAGCAAAAATTCGAATTGATTCGCCGCCAAACTGAGCCGATCGAATCGCTACCGCAAACTCGCCATTTCCTTCAGCGTCGAGCCAGCCGGTGGGTCCAGCGTAGCGACCTCGATCAGCCTGTTCGATCTCGGATAACAACGCCAGCGCTTCCTTCTGTGGATCGCCACCAACTGCCGGTGTTGGATGAAGCGCAGCCACAAGTTCTAAGACCGGAGCGGCCGGTTGTGATAGCCGCCCCTCCACCTTGGTGCCAAGGTGATGAACATTAGCCAACGACACAATCGTAGGCTCCGGTTCTGCGTCAACATAAGAGCAGAACGGCAGCAGGTTGTCTAGGAGCCAGCTGATAGTGATTTGATGCTCCCACCGATCCTTAGACGACGCAAGGAGACCAGCGGCCAATGACTGGTCGACCTGGGGGTCAGAACCCCTCGGAGCCGTTCCAGCCAACGGGTGGGCTCGAACGACATCGCCTCGACGCGATACCAAGAGCTCGGGTGACGCTCCGACAAATCCGTCAACTGCGAACAAGGCCGCCGTCGGATACGTTTCGGCTAGACGTTCAATGACAGCCGCTTGATCGACTGGCTGGTCGGTGATCAGCCGCAGCTCACGGGCGAGAACCGCCTTGTCCAAATCCCCACTCTTGATCCGTTGGCGGGCTACATCAACAACCTGGTCTCGCCACGTTTCCGGTGGTAGCACCGACTGGAGACCAAACTCGGTCGGCGATTCTGCTCGGCTGCCTTCGTAGGAGTTGATTGTTCGACCAATTATGACCTCGACCTGTTCGATCAAGCTGGTGCGCTCATCGACGGTCAGTGGACGTTGCTGGCCCGCCGCTAGGGCAGCCAGGGTTGGGGCGAAACTACTGTTCGCTCCGCCGTTGATCGTGACCCACCGCTCGCCGTTTGGTCCGACGGCTAACACGATTTCAGGCAGAATAAGACAACCATCAGACTCCGGATCAAAATCCAAAGCAGCGAAAGCTAACGGACCCGAACCGGGAAGTCCGACTTCGTTCAGTGACGAAACCGACTGAAGTTTGGCCATTGCATCGCTAAAGCCCTGAGGTCGCCCGAGCGTGATACTGGCCGCTTGGCCGATCCCAGCGATCTGGGTGTCTTTCCGTCTCCACAGCAACCCGGATCGGGCCCCGACGGTTAGTATTGGCAGATCGAGGTCTACCCGCACCGACACAGACATCAACTTCGACAACTCGTTCACAGTCCAACAATACCGCTCGGAAACCCCTCGGCTCTGATCGAGACGGAACAGCCCAACTACAGCTCTGTTCTCACAGCTCTAGTTCGGGTCACAACTTCGAGCCGCTGTTTCAAGTCACCACATAGAGCCGCTAACGCGAGCCGCTGTTTCAAGTCACCACATGAAGCCGCTAACGCGAGCCGCTGTTTCAAGTCACCACATAGAGCCGCTAACGCGAGCCGCTGTTTCAAGTCACCACATAGAGCCGCTAACGCGAGCCGCTGTTTCAAGTCACCACATGAAGCCGCTAACGCGAGCCGCTGTTTCAAGTCACCACATGAAGCCGCTAACGCGAGCCGCTGTTTCGCTGCTGTCGTTTCCTGGTTTCGGGCGACACCACCAAATCGGCGAGTTAACAGATTGTGTGGCCCCTCAGCCAAGATACCCTCGTAGCGGTGGAGCAGACCTTTTCCGCCGAAACCGTGGCAACCCCGGATGATCTATTCGATGTGCTGAGCGATCTTTCGACATACCCACAATGGCTCGATGTAGTAGCAGAGGCCACGCCAGTCGGTGGCGACGGCGATGAGGGATCTACAAAGCCTGCGTGGCTTGTCACATTGAAGGCTCGGGTTGGCCCGTTTGCTCGATCGAAGCGGCTACGAATGGTTCGAACCAGCATTGACCCCGATACCAGGACTGTCGTGTTCGACCGATCTGAGCTCGACGAACGCAGCCACTCGGCTTGGCAGTTGCGTGCAATCGTGGAACCATGCGACGCCAAGGGCATGCAAAGCGCATCGAATCTACGACTTACCTACAGCGGCGCGATGTGGTCCGGCCCTCTTAGCGGCATTTTGGACTCTGCGGCCGAACGGGCAACTACGTCGCTTCAGCAATTCGTTGCTGAGCGATAGTCGCGTACCGAACAGAGTACGGACCCGACTAGCGCTGTTACTGTAACGAGGTCAACCACCGAGAACTAAGCTCGTGTTCACCTTTCAATACGGTGATGACCTCTGCTGTGATCGAGCGAGTGACCGGGTTGTCTGGCCCCAGGGCCATTGAATCGAGATGCGAAAGGCCGAGTACCGGTTTGTTCGTTGAAGACAGAAATAGCTCGTCGGCAGAAACAACGTCAGACCACCGAATCGAGCGAATCTCGATCGGGATCCCTAGTGACGCAGCAACATCTAAGACTAGGCGGCGGGTGATCCCGTCCAGAACTGTGTCAAGTGGTGGCGCCATGAGCCGTCCGTCGGCAACGACAAAGGTGCTCAGCGTCGTCGATTCGGCCAAATCTCCATCGATAGTTTTAAAGATCACTTCATCGAATCCGGCGGCCTTGGCTTGCATCTGCTCTCTGACGCCACCGGTGTAGCTGGCTGCAACCTTTAGTCCTGGAGGCAATACCGACGCCGGAATTTTCGGCATCGTCGCCGTCTTCGCTCGGATGAGTGGCCAAGGTTCAGTTAGTTGGTGTCCTCTATTTGGTATCGCCACTACGTAGACGGTTGGCTTCAGCGAAGCTGGCACGACTCCGTTCGGCTCATCTTCCCATGCCGCGACCAGCTTGACGGTGAATCCTTCAGGCTGATCGTTTCGTAACTGCTCCTGGTTGGCGACAATGACGGCACTCACGGCTGCTTCTAGTTCGCCGACCAAACCAACATCTGTCATTCCCATAAGTTCAGCCGAGCGAAGAAATCTGGTGACGTGCTCACGAAGTCCGACTGCGTGAGCACCGGCCTCAAGGCTGAGGACGGCCAAAACATCGAACACTTGGGATCCACGAGCCGCCATGTGTGACATCACGTGGACGGTGGCATCGGCGAACGGACCTAACTGTCCGTCACGCCACACCAAAAGCCCTAGCCGTGAACTGTCTACCGGATTACTCTTTTCCACTGAAGCTAACTTAGCGGTGGCGAGGCCGTCGCCCGCGCCACTCGTCCAAGAGGCTTGTGCCGAGAGTCCGCCGGGATTTGCCGTGTAGCCGTTCACTCCGTCCTATTCGGCGATTGCAGTCGAACTGTTAGGACCTAGCAACCAGTCGCAGTGTGAGAACACGCACATTGCGAACACATCAGAATACGACACTAGAACCGGTAGCAGCACACCGCATTAGAGCCCGAGATAGGTAGTTAGCATCGTCGACAGGGTTAGTCTGGTTCTGTGCCCCGGCTTATCGGACTAGCAGTAACAGACCAGCCCGACATGGGCCAAGATTTCGTTTCCAACGTTCAGCGGATCTGGGCCGATGGCGATGCTTTCGCTCCAATCGACTACCGTCTCCCGAAGCCGGAAATAGAGAGAGTTCTTCAAGCCCTCCAACCAAGCGCAATTATTGAACATGGGCGATCGGAACAACGGCTGCCGACGGGAATGCCCACAGAAGTCGGTGACGCTGTCGTACTTGCTACCAGCGGCACATCAGGCCGACCCAAAGGTGTTGTTCACACCCACCAGTCGGTGGCTGCATCAGCGCATGCCACCAGCACAGCGTTATCGGTAGACCAAGACACCGACAAATGGTTGGCCTGTCTCCCCCTCAGCCACATCGGTGGTCTAGCTGTTGTGCTCCGATCCATCGTTACCGACACAAAGGTTGAAATTCACTCCGGCTTCAATGCCGAAGCGGTCGTAGCCGCCGCCAAAAATGGCGCCACGCTCGTTTCGCTTGTCACCCGAGCATTGAACCAGATCCCGCCGGAGTTGTTCAGGACTATTCTGATTGGGGGCGCAGCTCCGCCGCCAATCAAGGCCCCAAACGTTATAGCGACATACGGAATGACTGAGACCGGCTCTGGGGTCATCTACAACAAGACCGCCCTCGAAGGCCTGGAAATACGGCTCGACGACGATTCGAACGACGGTGAAATACTCCTTCGAGGGCCGATGCTGTTTCGGCGTTACCGGTCGGGTCCAGACCCATTCCGGGCCGATGGGTGGTTCCCAACTGGAGACCTGGGCCATTGGGGCGAAGACGGATCCCTTGTGGTTAGGGGGCGAGCCGCTGATGTAATCGTTACTGGTGGAGAAAAGGTGTGGCCCGGTCCGATTGAACGCCTTTTGGCTCGGCGGGCCGATATCGCCGAGGTCGCGCTTGTTGGCCGAGCCGATAGCGAATGGGGTCACCGGATTGTTGCCGTTGTAATTCCAACCGACCCAGAAAACCCTCCGCCGTTAGAGGCTATTCGAGCGCAAGTGAAGGAACGTTTCGGCCCTTGGAGCGCCCCGAAAGAAATCGAACTTCGTTCGACTCTTCCCAAGACAACACTTGGCAAGGTTAAGAAAAACGAGTTAGCAGAATCGAATTAGCTGACAACCGTTCGACCGGTGACCTAGTGCCAAGGTGTTTTGCCTGGGTGTTTACGGCCGTAATCAGCGATGGGCTAAGGCGGCCTTGGCTAGTTCGAAATCTTCTGGATTGGTGATTCCGATCCACTGCTCTGACGAGGCAACAACGTCGACCACCAGCCGTCCGTCGTCCATCAGCTCGCCAACCACCGTCGGCAGTTGAGCCTCTGACTTGGGCTGATCGGCGTTCTCCGCTAGAAAAACTTCCCAACGCTCTTGGAAATCGGCCATTACCGAATGATCGAAGCACCAAAGGTTCATAGAAACGGGAGTGTCGGACGGAACAGTAACGCCACCGGCGGACAAGCTGCCATCGGCAACTTTTTCGCAGCCGTCCGTCTCAACGATTGCGGTCAACTTGCCATCGGCTACCTCCGTGACTGCTCTGGTTACCGAACCGCTGGGCGGCACTGTTCGGCCAAGCTGGAAGGCAACGTTTCCACTTTTACCTTGGGCCGACTCTGCCAGGAGTTCGGCGGCAAGTTGGAATGAGCTCGGACCGTAGTAGTCATCGGCGTTGATAACAGCGAACGGTCGGTCGATTACCGACGCCGCGCTCAGCACTGCGTGTAACGTTCCCCACGGTTTTTCGCGAGAGGGACCGAGGTCGTCTTGGCGAACATAGTGAACCGGCAGAGAACCGTGCTGAGCCTCGATCTGTTCCCGAACGTCGGCCTCTATATCGGAGCGAACAATCAAAACCGTGTCGCCAAAGCCGGCAGCCTGGGCGTCCTTAATCGAAAAGTCGAGAAACGCTTCGTCGTTCGGTCCGACTCTTGCTAGTTGCTTGACACCCCCGAATCGGCTTCCGAGGCCAGCTGCCATGATAACCAACAACGGCTTGTCGGTTTGGCTGGTTGACGGGGCAGGAGAATTTTCAGCAGCTGTATTCACCCAATCAGGCTAGAGAACATCCGCAGAAACCCCACGGCCGGACGTACTGTTTCTGATTTACTGTTTCTGATTTACTGTTGCTTGATCCGGACCTCAACGACACAGGTCTGAACAAGCTGCGATGGGTAAGGCCTGATGCCCTGAACGTAAGGTAATTGAACGACGAGATTGACCGGTTCGTGGCAGTCTGGAGACGTGCCGATCTTTGTGAACAACCAGCTTGTCATTCCGGACATAGAGCTCGAATGGAAGTTCACGCCATCTGGCGGGCCGGGCGGCCAGCATGCCAATCGATCGAATACTCGGGTCGAACTTCGATGGGCGATCGCATCTTCGGAGGTACTTACCAATCGTCAACGGTCCGCCATCTCCGCCGCCCTTGGCGACGAGGTCCGGCTTGTGGTCGACGAATACCGGTCCCAACTCCGAAACCGAGAAACCGCCCAAGAGCGACTTGCAGCCAAATGCCGAGAGGCCCTGAGGCCGACAAGGGACCGTCGCGCCACTAAGCCAACGCGAGGGTCGAAGCGTCGGCGACTCGACCAGAAACGCCGAGACGGTCAAAAGAAGAACCTTAGGAAAAAGCCACAATCAGGCTCTGACTACTAAAACTAGGCCACAGATTTAGGTCAAGCGACCAACGATCCGAAGCATCTTAGGTGCAAACAGTTAAGGTTCTGGGGTGAGAGGTTGGTTTGAAGGGTTTCCCCGCCCCGCTGCAGGCGACCTAATTGCGGGCCTTAGCGTCGCCCTGCTGCTGATCCCTCAATCTCTGGCTTACGCCCAACTGGCCGAAATGCCGCTAATTACCGGATTGTTCGCGTCAGCGATACCTCTAATAGTTCGCGCCCCGTTTGCATCGTCGCCGTATTTGCAAACTGGTCCAGTAGCGCTCACCAGTCTTCTCACGTTAGCCGCTTTGCAGAGCGCTGGCTTTCAAAGCGACAACCCCGAGTACGCCAAACTAGGCGCTCTTCTGGCGCTCTTCGTTGGCGTCTTTCGCTTTCTGCTTGGTGTCCTCCGGATGGGTTGGGTTGTTTACCTTATTTCTGGTCCAGTAATGCAAGGCTTCACGTCGGCCGCCGCCATCATCATCATTTGTTCTCAAATCCCAAAGGTTCTCGGAACCACGACGGTGGTTCCCGATAGTTCTATTCTCGGGCAAGCGGCCTGGAGCCTAACTCGTATCGACCAGTGGCAGGCGACCGCTTTGGTTATGGCAGTGCTGACCGTCGTGCTCATGATCGGCGGGCGCAAGCTTCACCGTCTGTTTCCTGGGGTGGCGGTAGCCGTGGTGGCCGGCATTGGGTTCTCGATGAGATCGAAAAACCCCGGCGCGGTCGCCGGAGAACCCATCGGTATTCCCGAGGGCCTGCCGTCGATCAGCCTTGATCTCCCTTGGGATCAGGCTGGCGCTCTCGTCGTCGGTGGTGCGGTTATCGCTCTGATTGGCTTCGCTGAACCGGCTTCGATTGCTCGGGTATTCGCTAGCGAGGATGGCTCCCGATGGGATTCAAGCCGAGAACTCATAAGTACCGGAGTAGCCAACGTCGCATCGGCCTTCTCCGGTTCGTTCCCAGTCGGCGGATCGTTCTCGCGTAGCTCGGTCAATCGAGTCGCCGGAGCTAAGACGCTCTGGAGCGGCGGTATCACCGGAGTAGCGGTACTGGCGTTTCTCCCCTTCGCCTCGATCCTTAACCCACTCCCCCTCGCTGTTCTGGGGGCAATTATCATCGGAGCGGTATACACGCTTATAAAGCCGAGAACACTTATTCGCCAACTGCGACGTTCTTGGATCGACGCTCTGCTCACGTGGAGTACCTTCATCGCCACTTTGGTGCTCGCTCCCAACATCCAGTGGGCCATTCTGCTCGGCGTTGTGCTCACCGGTGTCGTTCATCTAATTCGCCCCCTCAAACTCGAACTTAGCGACGCGCCCCTTCCCCGCCCCGCTCCAGATGGGGCGCTCGGATCGCTTCCGGTGCCAACCGCAACGACCAAAGTGGTGACGCCTCTCGGCCTGGTGTGGCTTGGCTCGTATCGGAGCTTTGATAGGCAACTCCGGTCGCTCGCAGCCGCCAATCCGGGTGACAGCCTGGTTGTCGATCTTGGAACTGACTCCGCGATCGAACCAGCAATCGAGGATTCAATGACTGCTCTGGCCGACGAGATTACGCCGGAGGGGCGCACGATCACTGTGGGTACTTCTGAGTAGCCTTTCGGGTGATCAAAACAGCCATGGAGGCAAATCCGCCTAAGCCAGAAACCGCTGCCGGACTAGGTTAACGAGCACGGCGTTACGAAATTGCCTACAAAAGCACTCAGGGCACCCCTGGTACAATTGGTAGAACGAGCGGGTTGTCCACTAGTCGGGAACCTACCAGATAGGCGGAGTGCACTATGGCCGAAATGGCAGTAGCAAGCAGTAGTTATCGCGATCGTTCCGTACTCGTGGTTGTCGGCCAAGGATACGTGGGTTTACCGCTGGCGATCCGAGCAGTCGAAGTCGGCTTCACCGTTATCGGGTACGACCTCGATAAACAGAAGGTCTCCGGGTTACAGGCAGGCAAAACCCATATCGACGATGTCTCCGACGCTGACATCGCTAATGCGTTGGCCACCGGCCGTTACCTTCCCAGTGAGTCGGTCCAGGATTTGGAAAACTTCGATGTCGCCGTCATAACAGTTCCGACACCGCTCCGCGATGGAGCACCGGATATTTCCTACATTACGTCGGCCGCCGAAACTGTCGGTCGGTCAATGAAACCAGGGTCCACGGTCATTCTAGAATCCACCACTTACCCGGGAACCACCGAAGATGTGGTGCTTGAGATTCTTGAGACTGAGTCGCAGCTTCTCGCCGGGACTGACTTTCACCTCGGCTACTCACCAGAGCGAATCGACCCGGGAAACGAAACGTGGACTTTTCAAACGACCCCGAAAGTAGTTTCGGGCATCGACAAGGCATCGCTGCAAGCCATTGACACGTTCTACCAGTTGCTAGTGGACGTAACTGTTCCCATCAACGGCACCCGAGAAGCCGAGCTTACGAAGCTTTTGGAGAACACGTTCAGGCACGTCAATATTGCGCTCGTGAATGAACTAGCGATGCACGCTCATTCGCTCGGCATCAACTTCTGGAATGTCATCGATGCTGCATCGACTAAGCCATTCGGTTACATGCCGTTCTACCCCGGTCCAGGAGTAGGCGGCCACTGCCTTCCGGTCGATCCGACATATTTGTCGTGGCAGTTCGAGCGCAAACTGGGAACCGTATCCCGGTTCGTCAAAATCGCTAACGATGTTAACGAGTCAATGCCGATGTATGTGGCCCGCCGAGTTCAGGCTGGGCTGAACGATCGACAAAAGCCAGTAAACGGTTCGTCGATCGTCGTCTTAGGTGTTGCCTACAAGAAAAACTCGAACGATGCTCGTGAGACGCCAGCCAGCCCGCTAATTGAAGAACTTCTGTCGTTGGGGGCCAACGTCCAAGTTCACGATTCTCACGTCGATGACTACGTTCTGGATGAGCGTATAGAACGGGTTGAACTTACCGAAGCAATTCTTACCAACGCAGACGCAGTAATACTGGTTACTGATCACGATGACGTTGACTACGAGCGCGTTGTCTCGCTATCTGACTATGTCTTTGACGCTCGACGTCGACTAGACGAAAATCTAACTGAACAACTCTAGTCACTACTATCTAACAGCGCATATCTAACAGCGCATATCTAACAGCGCATATCTAACAGCGCATATCTAACAGCGCATATCTAACAGCGCATATCTAACAGCGCATATCTAACAGCGCATATCTAACAGCGCTATTTATCAGCCACTGCCTAACAGCGTTATCTGCGCAGCGTGTCAGAGCGTTGAAACGCGCGGGATCGAACTGTGTAAACGCTGTTTCCCGATAGTACGCCACCGCGGCCGAATAGCCGACCCGACTGCCAGTTGGATAGCCCGAGTTCGGGTCGATTCAAGGCGTACTGACCGTCGACCCACCGAGTAAAACCATCGCCCACAAACGGCGCATCGACTGTGGCCCAAAACTGATCTTGTTCGGTTGCGCTGTCAGAGATGAGACTGGCAACGAACCGTGGCGATTGGGCATTGAAAAGATCAACAGCGGTCTCGACAGAGTCAACGATTGTTAGTGAGATTTCGGGCGAACCTTCCCATTCCCACTCAACTCCCAAGTCGGCGGCATCTAAAAACTCGACTCGTGGTTCGCTGACCATGCCTTCGGCCCGGTTGATGCTCGCTTTCCTAAACCAGTCGCCGGGAATGAACGGTCGGACGTTCTCTGTGACGTGCAGCTTTGGCTCTGTCCCCCGGTGTTGAGCGGCCCGCTCAAGTCCGGCTAGCACACGGGGAACCGCTGCGGTAGCTATCGAGGCTAAGACACAGACGGTGTTGACTGTGTTGCAGACTTTACGATCTAGCGAGGCTGCAACCACTGCCTCTAGTCGAACCTGGTCGCAATCTTCGCCCGTTACAATCCATCCCCCACCGGTCCCGTGCAGGCTTACCGACGTTCCTGCTTGACGGGCGACCGCTCCGAGTTGAGCGACCGCAGCGCCACTCCCCCTCGCCACCGCAAGCGCCAATCTTGGGTCGCTAAATAGCGCCCACCCGGCAGCGTGAGTCGAACTGTCTACCAGGGTTACTACCCCCGATGGCAACCCGGCCGAACGGATCGCCGGATCGAGGCAGTGTTCAACGATGGCTCGGGCGGTACCGAGCGCATCGGAACCGATTCGAAAGACTACGCTATTGCCACCCCGAAGAACACCGCAGGCGTCGGCGAATACGTTTGGTCGCCCCTCGAATATGAATCCAACCGGACCTAGCCCGGCCGTTCGCTGCTCAAGTTTCCAATCTTGATGATCGATCGTTTCGATAACAGAGTCTCGCTCTGAAGGCACGTCTCGCCAGAGTCGAAGGCCATCGATCATGTCTGTTCGCATGGTTGACGACAGTTCGAGTCTCGTCGTTGATCGACCTCGTTTGTTGGCCGCTGCTATGTCTTGCTCGTTGGCCCGTTGGACCATTTGGAAGATCCTGTCGTTAGCCAGGTTGGCGGCAAACTGCTCGAAGAAGTCGGTTATTGCGGCATCGGAGACAGCCCCCATCGCCAAAAAGGCTGAGCTAGCGTTACTGACAGCGGTCGAAGCGGTAGTCCATTCATTCTGGGGAATGTGGAGCAGGTCGCCGGTGTCGTCGACCACGATCAGGCGATCCCCTTCAACAAAAGCCGCGGCCAGGTCGGCTGGAACGGCGGTTGTTTGATTTCCACCAAACACAATTAGCTGGCCGGGCTCCAACTTCGACAACGTCGAAACGCTCGATTGAATCACCCCTCCAGTATGCACGAGACCAGCAACGAATATCGACAAACTGGTATCAAGAGGCCTCGGCCCTGGTCATTCCTTTGGGAGCAATCAACCACAGGCAAATGGCAACCGCTCTCGACGATCACGATTGGCTGCCTCGAAGACTTGGGATACAGCGTCAGCTACGGACAGGCCGATCTATTTAGCCTTCCATCGACAACTGAGCGAGCACTAATGGGTATAGATAGCGACGCTCGGCGTATCTGTCATACGTGTGCCAACCGTCGCTATCCACCACCCATTTTCGGACCCCCCGAAGACATTGTTTAAGCCTAAGAGTACGCCCGCTCCGCATGCTCGGACTGGTCCAATCCCATTTGCTCGGCTTCCTCGGTGACCCGCAGACCAATGGTCTTATCGAGCGCTAACGCAATCAAATAGGTTACGACGAATGCAAACAGCAGAACGGCGGCGTTGGCAACGATTTGCTCGAGCAAAAGCTCAGCTCCACCGCCGGAGAAGAGGCCATCAGCGCCATCGCTGTTGACTGAAGCCGTTGAGAAGAGGCCGATTAGAACACCGCCGACTAAGCCTCCGATCATGTGAACACCAACAACGTCCAACGCGTCGTCGTAGCCGAATTTGAACTTCAGTCGAACCGCCAAGGCACAAATCGCTCCAGCGGCAGCTCCGATCGCGAACGCGCCCCATGTATCGACGAACCCGGCAGCTGGGGTTATGCCGACTAGACCAGCGACAATTCCCGATGCAGCGCCAAGCGATGTTGGGTGTCCATCGACCAACCGTTCAACTGCGAGCCACGCAACCATGGCGACCGCTGCGGCCGCAAATGTATTGACAAACGCTTGGATTGCAACCTCGGACACGCCGAAGGCAGACCCGGCATTGAACCCAAACCAGCCGAACCAGAGGATTCCAGCGCCCAACATGGTGAACGGCAGATTGTGGGGCGGCATTGGCTCTTTTGGCCAACCTTTTCTTTTTCCAAGCACGGCCACGAGGGCCAAGGCAGACGCTCCAGCAGCCACGTGCACAACAGTGCCTCCGGCGAAGTCAAGGCTGCCTCGGTTCCGAAGCAGTCCCGCCTCCCCCCAAACCCAAGCCCAGGATGGCACGAAAACTAGCAGTAGCCAGACGGGAACGAATATGAGCCACGCGGAGAACTTCATTCGATCAGCGACCGCACCAGAAATAAGAGCGGGCGTGATACAGGCGAACGTCAAGCCGAAAAACACTAGTAACAGTGGACTGCTTCCGTCTTCAGCGACCGTCTCGACCCCGTTCAGAAACAAGGCGTCGAAGCCACCTAGCCACTCACTGGGACCAGCAGTTGATGACAGAGAGTAACCGCCAACCATCCAAACGATCGGGACTATCCCAAGGCAGACCATATTCATCATCAACATGTTCAGCATGTTTTTCGAACGGTCCATGCCACCATAAAAAAGGGCAAGGCCCGGCACCATAAACAACACCAGGGCCGCCGACACCATCACCCAAAGCGCACTTATCTGATCTAACTCCACAGCTTGCCAACCTTTTCATCATGCGATGACTCGTCATCGCCCTGAACTAACAGATGAAGACTGGGTGATTCTCACCCACAAGTTGTAGGGCCGGCCACGCTGCACGTGCTCTATCAACAATCCCCACTTTGCCAGCGCAACAAACCAGTACTATTTCGGCTTTGTTTCCGAGATGTTAACTGAACCATGAACCGTGACTACCGGGCTCTACGGAGATGAAGCGCTACCATAAATCAGTGCCTACCGGTCGATTCGCCCCAAGCCCAACCGGGCGACTACATATTGGGAATCTCCGCACCGCCGTCGTGGCCTGGCTTTGGTCTCGGTACGACAACTCACAATTCCTACTTCGATTCGAAGATTTGGATGAGCGAACCGTGGCCGCCGAGCACTACGAAAGTCAGCAACAAGACCTCCAATTACTCGGCCTCGATTGGGATGACCCGATTGTCAACCAAACAGACCGACTAGACATCTACCACGACGTGCTCTCCCAACTCGTAAGCCAAGACTTGGTATACCCATGCTTTTGTTCTCGCCGAGAGATTCGTGAGGCAGCCAGCGCTCCCCACAGAAGTCATGCTGGCCCTCACTACCCCGGAACCTGCGCCGATCTTTCGTCAGCCCAACGAAGCGAGCGAGCGCAAACCCGTAGCGCCGCCCTTCGAATCCGGGGAGATGAAAACGGTCGCGGGTTTTCGGACCTGGTACTCGGTGATCAGCACTTCGCTGTCGACGACTTCGTAGTCCAACGCAATGATGGGACACCGGCGTATCACCTAGTGGTAGTAGTTGATGACGCTGCCAGCAATATTGAAGTAGTCGTCCGTGCTGACGACCTGACAGACTCAACGAGCCGCCATCTATTTCTGTACGAGCTACTCGGCTACGAACCCCCTCAATACGCCCACGTTCCGCTCGTACTCGCGCCAAATGGAGACCGGTTAGCAAAGCGCCATGGGGCGGTCACGCTGGAGGATCGAGCCGGTCATGGCGAGACACCGGCCGATGTCCTTTCGTACCTAGCCGCATCGCTGAACCTCTGCCAACCAGGCGAGATGGTAACAGCTTCGGAGCTCCGGCAACGATTCGATCCGGCCGGCCTTCCAACCGAGCCACTTGTGCTAGAACCGAATTTTCTTGCCGATTGAATCGAACGCCCAACGTCGTGACGTACTACAAAAACAATTCGGACACCGTGTAAATAACGAGTCCAGCGAGACCGCCCACCAAGGTGCCGTTGATGCGAATGAACTGCAGATCGCGTCCGACTTGCAACTCCATCCGGTCGGCGGTCTCGGCCGTATCCCAGCTCTGGACAGTGGTTGCGATAAGATCGGCGACCTCGCCTCGGAACTGCTCGGCAACGTAGCCAACCGAATCAGTTATCCAACCGTCGATCTTTGCCCGCAGCTCCGGGTCTTTCTCCAAATTCTGGCCAGCTTCAACCAAAGCCTGCTCCAGCCGAAGCCGCAGTTCCGAGTTGGGGTCGTCTGTGGCCTCGATCAGTCCCTGCTTAATCCGAGCCCACAGCGTTGCCGACCAAGCCTTAACATCGGGGTGTTCGAGGAGTTGAGCCTTCATCTCTTCGCCTTTAGCGATTAGCTCAGGTGAATTTCGGAGATCTTGGGCCAGCTGAACGGTCCGAACGTCGAGGTCTTTACGAACCGGATGGTACTGATCGTTGCCCAAATCGGTTAGAAAACTCCGAACACCGGCATAGATCCGATCGAACACTTTGTCATCAACGGACTCGGGCACCCACCAAGGCGACTCCTGAATTAGACGATCTCGAAACGTTTCGCGGTTCTCGGTCATGAATGCGTTCAAGTTCGCAAGAACACCTTCCAACAACGCCTGATGATGACCACCCTCCATAGCGGAATCCAATAATTGACCGGCAATTGGCGCGACCTTTATCGACTTAGCTCGATCTACGACCAACGACTCAAGCCCTGATTGAAGAACCTCGTCTTGTAGCACTTCAGTTGCGGCCTTCACCACTGTTGCGCTTTGAGACCCGATTGTTCTAGCGTTAGCCGGCTTAGCTAGCCAACTCCCAAGCCGACTGGCTAACTCAGCGTCAACTAATCGTTCGGTAACTACCTCTCGGGTTAGGAAGTTGTCCTTAACGAACCCGCCAAGGCTGGCGCCAATTTGATCTTTCCGCTTTTGAATAATAGCGGTATGGGGAATTGGCAAGCCGAGCGGGTGCTTAAACAAGGCGGTCACCGCAAACCAGTCGGCCAACGCTCCGACCATCGCTGCCTCGGCGGTCGCTCGAACGTATCCCATCCAGGGCCGAGAATCTTCCAGAATTTTGGCCACGACGAACACAATGGCGGCCAACACAAACAGAGCCGTCGCCAATAGCTTCATCTTCTTCAGATCAGCGGCTCGTTCTTCGTCGTTGGCAAAAGAATCGAGGCCGACTATGTCAGCTGGGCTGCTCGCCATATCAACGGTGCTCGATTCGATCGATTCGTTCAGTTGTCATAACTTCCACAATGCTGATTCAGTGCTAGTTGGTCGCACTGATTGGTAGTTGATTTATGATGCCCGACCAATTCCTACCATCCACCATCTATGAACACGTTTCCCTAAAACCGAACGGATATCGAAGCCTAGCTGGACACGATCGGAGCAGTTCTGCCGCTATCCCATCGGATCAACCACTGAGGATTTAAACGGCGCAACCAACGCGCTCCGGGCAACTCTTCGGTGCGATCACCAGAGCAGATAAAGGGCCAGGACTGGATCCGCGCCAGCAACAACTCGATGAAGATCGTTGGGATGATTGTAAACGAGCCGATTCGGCGGCACTGAAACAAGGTCCTCGGCACCGCCATATCGCCACAGGGCGGTGCCTGAAATGGTGAGGTAGAGCTCCTGGGGAGCGTGCTGGTGCAACGGATACTCGCAATTGGCACCAACCAGTAATAGCCCGACGGTGACACCGTGATTATCGAAATCGAGTAGATCGTTGAGCGGCGCCAGGGCCGCTTGGGTTCCGCCGTCAGTCATGCGGTGAGACGAGGTCCAAGGCAACAGCATGTGCGCCCATCGGGCCGCCGACACCAGCGGCGACAGGTTCATTCGAGCTAGCTCCGAGGTCACCGGGACTTCGTTCTCAGCCACCTGACGATCAAGGTAGCAAACATCGCGAAGGCTACCAGCAAAGACCGAAGCACCAGCCCCCAACTCCGCTGAGTTGGCGAACTCCGCTGAGTTGGCGAACTCGGCTGAGTTGGCGAGAAGGCATACCTGGTCGGAACAGAGGCGCAGGAAATCTAGTAGTGGATCTGTTGTCACAACCGTTTCCTTGCTCGACGTCGTTGATCCCTCTTCGATTCTAACTGAACCACGATCCGAGCCAAGACTCGTGTCGGTCGACACGCCAAGCTATCGATCCCCTAGCCACGCGATAAGAGAAAAAGAGACTCGAGAGCTACGATGTTGGTCATGGCTCAAACGTCGGAAAATCCAAAGGCTCCAGCCCCGCATACCGGTCACCGGGGAGCCGAGTGGGATGAACTACGTCAGAAACATCTCCGACCACCCGATGATCGACCGTCATCCTCGGCCCGTGGCGTCCATCACATTGCCTTACTCTGCTCCGACGTTGAACAGACCATTGCTTTCTACCAAGGCATATTGGAGTTTCCGCTTACCGAGTTGTTCGAGAATCGGGACTACGAAGGGTCGACTCATTTCTTCTTTGATATCGGCAACGGAAACGCGCTGGCCTTTTTCGACTTTCCTGGACTCGATCTTGGCCCCTACGCTGAAGTTCTTGGCGGACTTCACCACATCGCCATTTCTGTTACCAAAGAGCGGTCCGACTATCTACGAGCCAAGCTGGAGACCGCTGGTGTCGACATTTTCTTCGAAGACCAGACGTCAATCTATTTTCTCGGCCCCGACGGCGAACGGCTAGAACTGTTAGCCGACTCGTTAGGCGAAATGTACGGCCAGACCGTCCTCTAACCACTATCGCGATTCAGATCGTTGGTCGCTTTGGTGCGTAACTGGATTGGCAAACCTTCGATCCGGGCAGTCGCTGGTCTTGCCGTTGTCGTATTGGCGTTTTTCTGGGCGCTTCCCTCGTTCGCCTCATACGCCGACGTTTGGCCTCAATTGCGCACTATCGGAGAGGGCCCCACGTCGACACTCGCTGCGTTGGGAATAGTGGGGATTGTTAACCTTCTGGCTCCTTCCACCGCCCAAGTCGCGGCGCTTCCAAAGCTGCGATTCCGAGATGCGGTGGTTACTGACTGGATTACCTCAGCAACCACCAATGTGGTTCCGGCCGGCACTGCAGTAGCCCTTGGCCTCAACGTTTCGATGTATCGAAGCTTGGGCCTGAAACCAGGGGCAATTACCCGTTCGATCGTCGTGACCGGTCTGTGGGACACTTTTGTTAAGTTAGGCATGCCGCTCCTAGCCATAGTTTGGCTTGCAACGCAACGACCGATCAGTCCCACCCTTTTGCAAGCATCACTAATCGGAGCAATCTTGTTTGTCATCGCTGCGACGTTGCTTACCGTGGTGCTTGCCGGCCCATCGGTTACGGCCACCATCGGTCGTGGACTAGAGCGAATCCCTGTGGTGGGAAGCTTCGGTAGTCAAACGTGGTCGGAGCGGTTATCCGAGCTCCGGGTCGAAACCGTTTCTCTGTTGGCGGACCGCTGGGCTGCGTTGACCTTCTCGACGCTCGCCGGACACTTCAATTTGTATTTACTACTCGTTGTGTGCGTCCGAATAGTCGGGATCGAACGCTCCGTCTTGGGTTGGGCTCCAATCTTGGCTGCGTTCGCGTTTGGTCGGCTTGTCACCGCTCTGCCCATTACCCCAGGAGGGTTAGGAGTAATGGAGGTTGGTCTCACGGGCGCCTTGGCAGCTGTTGGTGATGGACCGGAGGCCACGATTGTGGCCGCAGTGTTACTGTTCAGATTCGCTACCTTTATCGTTCCTATCCCGCTCGGTGCTCTCAGCTGGATTTGGTGGACAACAAGGCGACGACGACAGCCACTTCAAGCAGACTACTAGGACTGACCGTTAACTCTTTGCTGCCTTGATCGCTTCAAATCCTCGTTCAACGTCATGGAGGTGATGGACCGGATCATGAAGCAGGTAGACGGCGATCGTGCCAATTGTGAAATCAGAGCCGTCGCTGCGGCGGCCGGGCCGGTTCCAATCTCGGACTTTGTCGAAAAGGTCAGCCATCTTGCCAGCGTTGACCGCCAGGTTGTAACTCACCGAATCTGGGTCCTCGTTGATATAGCCTTTTTCGATCGCTGAAGCATCTTGATCCCAGTCAGCGAATTCTGGACCGTCCTCTTTCATCATCAGCGTCACCCGCTTGAGGTACACCTCGTAAACGTCTCGAACGTGGGCTCCATATTCGAGCGCTGACCAAACCGGGCTGCCATCAGCCGACTTGGTCGGAGGACGCTCAGAAACAACATCACCCTTTTTGAGAACCGATCGCCACGCCGCAGCGTTAGCGCGAATCTGAGCCGCCACGGCGCCTGGATCCATCTCTGAACCATTGAAGCCGCATTGATCGCAAGTTCGTTCAAGAACCCAGGTCCAATTTTTCGTGTCTGGCGTTGGCTGTTCCATACTTCGAACTGTAGCCCACCGACGATACCATCGGACCAGTTTTCAACCGCCGCGAACTGAAGTGCCTTGCCGACCAATAAGCTCCTAGGAATGACCGACCGACGGCACTTTGATAGCGACCAATCGGGTCCTGTTGTCGTTCTTGGACTGACTTGGGTAGAAGGGATCGCCCAACTCAGAATGCGTCACCCCGGCGAAGACTCACAGCTGTTCGAATTGATCGGCTCAGTACTCCGATACCAGGCCACCAACACAACCCACTGTGTTGGCTTCGGTGTTCACGTTGCTAGCTCTTATTCTGATTGCCATAAGTCCCCTCAACCTGGTGAACGGACTTGTGTAAGTTGCAGCGTTGCTGAGGCCAATCACGCTTCTGGACTCCACCATGCCCACACAAAAGAGCCGACAGTCCAAAGCTCAACCATGGCTTCTCACCTACAGCAGCCGAATAACCTTTACCTAGCCATGTTTCGAGATGGCTCGATTAAGGTTGGCACTACAACCAGCCGTCGGCACACCACTCGGCTACTCGAACAAGGAGCTTGGATGGCGAGGACTGTCGCTACCACCTCCGATGGAATCGAAATTCGAAAACTGGAAGACTTAGTGACCGAGCAACTTGGTATTCCACAGTCAGTTTCAATAAAGAGAAAACTTAGCGGTCTAGCTACGCCGAGCGATGAGAAGGCTCTGGCATCGAAATTGGATGAGAAGGCAGCCGAGGTTCAACAGCTTCTTTCATCCGGTTCATCCCTTGTAACAGCCTCTACCAAACTTTCGCCGAACGAACATATTTGGCGCTTTACCGACACTGTTGACTCCGCAGCGGCAGCGCAACTGCTCGACGGCCCTTACATCTACTCTGCTCCGTTGAATCAGGATCACCATCATGTTCAGATCACGGGCAACTGCGGCCGAATCGCGTTAGTGACCAAACCAGACTCAAATGATCACTTCTTGTTAGATCTAGGCCAACTATTCGGTATCGAACTCGCTATTGGCGACCACAAGCCGGCCGAAATCATGGTCCAAGACGCTCTGTTCTAAGTGCAGCTTCAACACTGAGGCGGTCCAAATTCCTTGCACCTGACGTTGCGTCAGGGCATATGGTTGGTCACATGACGGAATCCACGACGGATCTTGCGGTTGGCGAGCTGGCCCACTCGGCTGGCCTGACCGTCCGGGCGCTCCACTACTACGAACAAGTTGGCCTGATAACGCCATCTCATCGTACTGACGCTGGGCATCGTCGATACGACGAACAAGCTGCGGCCCGCCTATATCGAATTTGCCAGCTCCGAAAGCTTGGACTGCCGCTCGAAGCGATCCGAGAACACATCGATGATAAAGGAGCCGGTTTGGCTACGGCCATGCGGACCCATAGAAACGAAATTGAGCAACAACTGGAAACGGCGAACCGCTTGCGTAGCCGACTCACCAATTTCCTTGAGTGTTTAGATACGAACCCGAACCACGATCTCAGTGAGATCATAAAAATCATGGAGGATACGACGATGCTGGAAACCTCACTCGACAAACAAATTTCGATCCTGGTCTACGCCGACATTGAAGCGGCGTTCGACTACCTAATCCGAGTCTTCGGACTAGGGCCTGGCGAACTAACGAGAAACCCCGAGGGCGTGGTAGTACACGGTGAGCTCGAAGCCGGAGATGGAATCGTCTGGTTGCACCCCGAGTCACCCGACTTCAACTTGGCGTCTCCAAAGACGACAGGACACGCAACAGCCACCATGGCCGTAGTGGTCGGCGACGTTGACGCTCATTACCGACACGCGGTTGAACAGCAGGCGGAAATAACCTACGAGCCGGTTGATCAACCCTACGGATACCGCGAATACTCGGTTATCGACCTCGAAGGACATCTTTGGTCGTTCATGAAGCCGCTCGACAATGACTAAGCGCCAACGACCTGGCTGAGCAAATCTCGCCTCCGGAACTTTTCAGTGGCACGTAGGCCTACCACTAGACCAGTTTGTCCAATCTGCTAACAGGTAGCGCCGGTGGCTAGAGTCCTGGGATGCGCTTAACCAACCGAACGAAACGGCTCGTGGCGTCTCCCATCGCCGAGGCCCATGCCTGGCTTGCCCACCGGGACAGCACCCGGCAGTTACTCGACCTTTCACAAGCTGCTCCGAGCTACCCAACCGCGCCAGTAATCGCTAGGAGAATTGCTGAGGTGGCAAAGGAGGCCGACGGCGGCCGCTACGCTCCCCCACCCGGCCTTCCCGCCCTTAACGAAGCCTTCTCTAACGAGCTTTCTCGGGATCATGATTGTTCGATATCGCCAACACAAATCTTGCCGACCGCAGGCTGCAACCAAGCATTTTGCGTCGTCACGTCGGCTCTGACCGAGCCGGGCGATGAGGTGATCATTGCCGTTCCCTATTACTTCAACCATGACATGTGGTTGAAGCTCGATGGGGTAACCCCCCGCTATCTCGAAGCCGATGAGGGTGGATCGTTCTCGCTAGATAAAGCTGCCGGTCTGATCTCCGAGCGGACGAGGGCTATTTGTGTGGTTAGCCCGGGCAATCCGACCGGTCACACTTTGCCACCAGACGACCTTGAGGATCTGTTCTTGTTTGCCCGCGATCATGAGATCGCTCTGATACTCGACGAAACCTACCGAAACTTTCGAGCCAGCAACGACCCGTCTCACCAGCTCTACCGCTATGAAGACTGGGACCAAACCCTTGTCACCCTGCATAGTTTTTCCAAAGACCTTGCCATTCCCGGCTACCGGGTTGGTGCGGTCGTGGCAGGTGAACAACTCATCTACGAGATTCTGAAACTCTTGGATTGCGTTCAAATTAGTGCCCCTCGAATTGGGCAAGAGGCCGTCGTTACTGGACTGAATGAGGCCGGTGATTGGCGAATCGAGCAGGCCGATCGAATCAACCAGGGTCTGAACCAGTTCCGAGCGGTAATGGCTACCGAACCGGGAGGGTTTCAGCTGGCTAGTAGTGGCGCCTTCTTTGGATGGGCCCGCCATAATTTCGACGTACCTACCGCCGAGGTAGTCAAACGGCTTGTTCTCGACCACGACGTGTTGGCCATCCCGGGAACTGCTTTCACTCCATCAGACGACCGCTGGATCCGATTTAGTTACGCCAACCTCCAAGCCGACCAGTTCGATGAATTTGGCAGTCGGCTAAGCGAGATGAATGGCGCCTAGGTCGATACGATAGGGCCATGGCCAAAGTCACCATTTATCACAATCCTCATTGAAACTCTTCTACTAACGCCTTGGCGGTCGCCGAGGAACTAGGAGTTGACTTTGAAACGGTCCTATACATCAAAGAACCGCCGGATGAAAAGACATTGACCAAAATTGTTGCTGGGCTTGAAGACCCGGTAGAAGATCTAGTTCGTAAGGACTCAAAGTTCAAAAAACTTGAATTGGACCCTGATGATTTCGTCGACAACCCGAAAGCGGTCGTCGACATCTTGGTCAAGCACAAGCAGCTGTTGCAACGACCAGTGGTGGTCAAAGGCAAGAAAGCAATCATCGGTCGACCAAAAGGTCGTATTGCCGAGTTCTTGGCCTAACAGCTGAACCGACCCAGTGTGAAATCTATCTACCGACGCCGTTCAAATGATCGGGCCATTGCCACCAGGTTGTACCTACTGGGATTCTCCATATTTTCGGTAGCCCTGTTTAGTTCATGTGGCAGTGCCGAGCCTGACCCGGCTGAGTTGAGCGAGACCCAAGAGCTAGGCGGTCTCTATACCGTGGATCGGGCAACCGATGGGCGCGGCCCGATCGAACTTGGTGAACCACCGACTGTCAGCATCGATACTGAATTTGGGACGTTGCGGGTCGACGCAGGGTGCAACGATCACTTCGGATCGTTCACCTTGGCTGATAGCGGCCTCGCCTCATTCACCCTTGCTGGTCAGACCAACACTACGTGCGATGCAGCGACAGAAATGTCGGAGAGGCGGCTAATCGCTGCTTTCGGTGACATCGGTTCGTGGTCGGTGAACGGTGAACGGGTAGAGCTGATCGGCGATCAGTCTGCTCTAACGTTAGTGATCCAGCCAACGGGTTAGCGTGGGAGGGAGCTAGGGGCGAAGCTCCACCCGACTGGTCTAGGTGTCGGTGGAAGCGGCTGAATTGGCTGCCTCGTCGGCGGACGGTCGGGCCGGCCGGATATAGAGTCGGACTGGTAGCCCGCCGTGTCGGAACGTTGCCACCGATACCAAAAGATCATCGGCCGCTTTGGCCAATTTCGGATCAGGGGTTACTAGCGCAGTTCCGAAGTTAGGTAGCCGCTCTCGAGTTACCGAGCCGAGCCGACCATAAAGGTTGGCCACCTTGGCATCACCCATCCGTTTTCCGTACGGAGGATTCGTAATCACCATTCCGACTCCCGACGAACCCTTCAGGTGAGAAACAACGACCGGTTCAAAGTTGATAAAGTCACCCACGCCAGCTCGGTCTGCGTTGGCCTTGGCCATTTCCACTGCTTTGTCGTTTCGGTCCGAAGCCTGCAGTTTCGGTCTGGCGGCCAAAGCCTCAAGTCCGCACGATCGATTAGCGGCGATCGTGCCGTTGACGCTAGCCCACGAACCGGGATCGAAGTCGGGCCAATGCTGGAAAGCAAATTTCCGGTCACCCCCAGACGGCATGTTCGCGGCCAGCAATGCAGCCTCAATTGCGATTGTTCCCGACCCACAGAACGGATCCACCAATTCGGTGGTTGGATCCCAATTGGCTGCTTGAATCATTGCCGCCGCCATCGTTGTTCGTAGCGGTGCTTCGCCTAGGTCTTGTCGCCACGGCCGGTGATTTAGGGCCTGGCCTGACGAGTCGATCGACAGCGTGACCGTGTTCCGTTCGATCCGAACGATGAACAACTGCTCCGGTTCGCCAGTTGAGGGTGGGCCGGCTACCTGGTGTAGTCGCTGGGCTATCGCTTTTGTGTGATAGAGCTTTGAGTCGTTGGTTGAAACCCGGAACTTCGGAACGTGGTCTCGGCCGAGCCACCTCGACCAGTCGATCTTTAACGCATGGGCCTGGAGGTGCTCGAAGTCGGTGGCTCGAAACGTCGCTACCCGAACTACGACTCTGGTTGCGGTGCGAAGCCACACGTTGGCCGAATAGAGCTGCCGGGCGTTAGCCGAGAACTCGATCAGACCGGGACCAGCTGGCTTAGGCTTGATACCAAGGCCTTTTAACTCGGCCGCACAGAATTTCTCGAGACCGGGAGCGCAAACAGCCGCCGCGTTGTAACTGGGTTGACGTCTTCGCTTTTCACCGACCACTAGACACCCAAGCGTACCGGCTAAGGGCCGAACCCAGGGCTTTGACTCGAGGCTGACCTAACCACTACGCCACAGCCAGCCGCTACGCCAGAGAGGAACACCGCAGCTAACTGCTACGCCGCAGACCGGCGCAGTGCTCGATCGATGAGGCGGCCATCACCAAGCCGGTGACGTAGCTCACGTTCCAGCCCGCCAATGGGATACAGGTTCTGCGGAGCTCGAGAGTCTTTGTAGGATTCGCTGGCGAACCGAGGGAGCACTCTGGTAATGATGTCAGCTCGCTCGGCGGCGCACGAAGCGTCACCGAGCCCGGGCAGCTCGATCCGTACTACTCCTGCCATCGGATGGTCGGCTTGGCTGCCGTTCGACGGCAGTTTCATGTACCACGACCAGTTAGACCAGGCCCCGCCGATCTGAAAAATCGGCGTTCTCTGGCCCGGACTTAGTGAAGCCACAACCGGCTGAAGTCTGGGACTCAGATACTGAACGTGTTGGGTCTTGATATAGCCTGCTCCGTTAGGAGCGTCTCGCCGCCCAAGGGGTCCATCAAAAATCACAAGGCCCGGCTCAGTTAACTGCTTAGCCAACTTATGTTCTAGTTCGCTCATGTGGTTGTGAACCGAAAGATAGATAACTTCATCCTGGCCAAGTTCGTTGGGACTGCTATCGGCCTCATCATGACGATCGAGCTGACGTAGCTCATAGGTTCCAATGTCGCCAAGCTCGGGGAAAAGCTTGATCGAATCAGCTGACTTCGCTGCGGTGTGCAAACCCCGCTCGACCAGTACTGTCTCAATTTTTGCTTCAGTCGAGGTACAACGGACCGAACCGGCCGCTACCGAAGCACAAATGCCGAGCTCATGAAACTGATTCGGTTCGTTCTGAGTTCGGCTGTTGTCATCGTTGTCGTTTGATTGCTTGAGCCACAGCCGGGCGTCAATACGGCGGACACCATCAACGAACGTGACCGCTTCAGGTTCAGCAACTCCTGAATCAGGGTTTACTACTTTCCACTCAGCTTCTGGTACCTCGCAGCTGGCATCCACCGGGCGCGATGAGTCAGACAATCCAGCATCACTGGTCGACGACCCATACCCGGGATCCCAAGCATCAACGACGAACTCCATGGCTATAACTCAACCAGTTCAACGGTCGAAGATGTTGGACCCTTAGTAACTTCAAACCGAACCGGTAGACGTTCAGCCAAGTCTCGAACGTGGGTGACGATGCCGATCATTCGGCCGTCAGCTGCCAGCTCCTCGATGGCTGAGGCAACGACATCGAGCGTTTCCGGGTCCAGGGTTCCGAACCCTTCATCTAGAAACATTGATTCCAAACGGGGAGCATCGATTGGAGCTAACTCGGCGATGGAGTCGGCCAAGGCCAAGGCCAGAGCCAGCGAAGCCAAAAAAGTTTCGCCTCCAGACAAGGTTCGGACATCTCGGCGCTCATCGGCGTTGTTGTGATCAATAATTGCGAAGTGTCGGTCGGTAACCAGTAAGGAATACTGACCAGCTGAAAGCTGGAGCAGACGATCAGTCGCTTTGGTAACAATATTGTCGAGTGCTTCGTTGAGCAGCCATCCTTCGAACCCCGACGCGTCAAGGTGACTGCCGAGCACTTTGTTCAACTCAGCCTCCTGGCCTAGTCCATCTATTCGGGTTTGCCTGTCTTGGGCTTCGTCTCGGTGCCGCCTTGCCTGATCAATTTCAGATTGCGTCTTAGTAGTAGCTACCAGTAAGGCATCGAGCAGCTGGGCCGGCGAACCTTTGTCGAATAGTAGGCCGAGTTGCTCGGCAGCTTTACTCAACGACGCTTGTTCGAGCCGCAACTCGTCCGCTACTTTTTGTCCGTCGTCAACTATTTGATTTACCCGCGCTTCAAAGCTCCGAACTTTTCCTTCAGCCCAATCAGCCAGGGTCTGCCAGTTCTCGATTGTTGAATCATCAACGACCGGCGGCGGTTCAAGGTCGGCCAACGTATCTCGGGTTGCGCTGAATGCCAGGTTGTGTTGCCTTATCTGTGACTGAGCTTGCAGCACCAGAGCTTCAGCTTTGGCGACCTGATCCTGGGCCGAATCCACATGGCTCTGGGCCAGGGTTGCAGATTCGGCCGACTCCATTGCTGCGTTTCGTTTCACTGTTAATTCATCGATCTGTTCACCAATGACCTTGTCGTCGGCGTAACCCCCGCTGGGCACAGATGGGTCGTCGGCAAGCAGCGCCTCCAGTTCCGTTCGAGCTTGCAATTGAGTCTTCACGGAACGTCGCCGTTCATTCAGTGCTGCCGCCATATCCGATCGCTTCTTTTCCCACCCTTTGTATTGTTCGTTCGCATCCGCCAGTGCCGTCTTGGCCAAGCTCAACTCATGGTCAGGGTCATGATCCGGAATTAGGTCAACAGTTTGGCGACAGAGCGGGCAAGGGTCCCCAATCGAAAGACTAGTCAGCCAATCCGCGGCACTAGCTGTAGTTTGTGCCGCTTCATAGGTCGCCTGCAGCTCAGCCCGGTTTTGCTCCAGCTCGGCCCCCTCGGCATCGAGAAGCTCCAGGTTCTTGACGAGCTCAGGCTCGTCGACCTCCAGGTCGCTGGCCGCCGATCGCACCACCGTCAACCGCTGAAGGCGATCAATAGTGAGGCCGAGATCAGCCAAAATTCCCGACCCGCCTGCCGCCGACTGCTTCAACGTGTCTTGAGCTTCGCTCAGGAGCGCTTTGGCTTTCAGGTGGTCTTTACTCCGGTCTCGCAGTTGTTGGTCGGCCTCCATGATTTCAGCTGGCACCTCGACCGCGCTCAGCCGACTCATAGCTTCAGCGGCTGCTTTGTGTTCCTCTAGCAGTTTTTGTCGTCGATCGACTACCGCTTCCAACCCAATCAAAGCGGCGCTAACGGTCGGGTGGGCCTCCAGAAGGGCCGCGTGTTTTGCTTCCAACGCAACTAGCTGTTCATCGGTCGGCGCCGGATTTCGTTCCTGCTCGGCGACCAGGACCGATGCTTGCTGATTGGCCTTCTTCGATTCTGCTCGAGCCGCCTTACCCATCTTGGCGTATATCTCCATGTCAAGCAAACGACGCAACAGCTTCTGACGATTGGCCGGTTCGTCGTTCAAGAAGTCGGCGAAGGCGCCTTGGGGCAACACAATGGTTCGAGTGAACTGGTTGAAGTCCAGTCCAAGTAACTCAACCACTTTGAGGTTTAGTTCTTTTACGTTGCCAGCAATCACCTGGCCGGTTTCAACGTCCTCTAGCCGAGCCTCTTTAGTTGAAGCGGACGAGGCCGCATCTGGATCTTTGCTAATTTTGCGGCGAAGAACCCGAACAGCGACGTACCGTTTCTGCGACACTTCAAAATCAAGCCGCACCTTTGCCTCGCTCGCCAGGGAATGAATAGCGGGAGCGACCTGCTTTTCTTTCCCGTACCGAGCTACTGAACCGTAGAGGGCAAAGGTCATGGCATCAATTAGGCTCGACTTGCCAGAACCGGTCTGGCCAGTAAACGCAACCAGATCTAACCCTTCAAGATCAACAACTGTCGACTCTAGAAACGTTGAGAAACCCCTAATCTCTAGCCGCAGCGGCCTCATTAGAGCTCCCCCATAGCGGTGCTCTCATAGCGGTAAACCAGCGGTCTCATAGCGGTGAACCAGCTTCGGGATCGGCTTCGATAGCCCAGTCATGCAGGCCTTCGAACCGCTTCACTAAGAGCGGGTCGACAATTCCGCTCTCGGCCAAATAGTCAACGAAAAGCTCTTTAGGGCTAGCCCCTTCGCGCCGTCTCCGAACTACCCGAGTTTCGGTTTGCTCAACTCGCACATCGACAACGCCAGCACCGAGCATCGCCCGAACTTCGCTAGCAAGCCCTGCCCGGTTAGGCTCGTCCACTCGAACTCGAAGCCAGGCATCACCAACATCGTCGGCGTACCCTTCAAGTTGTGACAAGGTTCCAAACAATGTTCGTAGTTGTTTACCTTGGGTCAACGGCACCGGCCGGACCTTCGCTGGTAGTCCTGGCTCAACATCAACTACGTTCACTTGTTTCACTTGCTCCGCTTCGCCGAAATCGAGCTGAAGCGGCGACCCGCTGTAGTGGATCGAGGTGGCACCAAGGACTTTTTGGGGACGATGGAGATGCCCGAGCGCTACGTAGTTGGCCGTCGACGGGAATGCGGTAGACGGAATACTGTACTCGTCGGCAATATGGGCCTGACGTTCGCCGCCACCGGTAACCCCGCCGACAACGAAGGCATGGGCTAGCACAATGTTGACGCGGTCACCGTCGAAGCCGTCGGTCAGAGTTTCGAGTAGTGAACGCAACCGGTCTTCGTAGGTCAGTTTGTTTTCGAATCCAGCCTCACCCATCAAGGCATCCACTCGAATGATCGAACGTTGGGAGACGAAGGGAAGGAGAGCCACTGAAACTGGCGTGCCATCTCTGACCTCAATATCTATGGTTCCACCAAGATCGGGCCTGACTGGGAACGGTCGCATTGTCACGTTAGCCAAGCTCAACAACGGGGTTAGCGCATCGAACTTTCGGGCGTTGTCATGGTTGCCGGCGATAGTTACAACCGGCGCAATTTTCCCGAGCTGAATCAAGGCATCAGTGACGATCTTCTCACTCTCAGGAGAAGGGGCCGCTGTTTCGTAGAAATCACCAGCTACCAGAATTAGATCAACGTGTTCCTCGCTGGCCACCTGTACTATTTCGGACAACACGGCCCGGTGCTCGTCCGCTCGGCTGTGTCCTCTGATTCCTTTGCCGACATGCCAATCCGAGGTGTGTAGGATTTTCATTGGCGACGGCTACGGTGCCAGTCCGGCGAAAGGGTCGTCGGCAAGCTCTCCATCATGGCCACCATTGGCAGCTCCATTCCCGGCGACCTTGGCCTTGCCCGCAGTAGATCTCTTGGCCTCCGCCGGTCGAGTCGCCCACGACGGAAACGGGAATTCCACTAGCAACGGAACTGGCAACCGGGGTTGGGCCATATACATCGACCCTGGTTTAAGAATCGTTGCTCGTTGTCGAGCCACTGCCGGTAAGAATCCATATTCATCCCGACGAGCCTCTGCTGGATCAAGACGTCCAACCACTCGGATCGCGCTGTTAGCAACTACCCGTCGCTCAACTTCGCTAGCGGTCTGTTGAGCTCCGATGAGAACGATCCCCAACGAGCGGCCCCGTTCAGCTACATCGAGCAAAATCTCCTTAATCGGGCTCGATGAATCTCGAGGGGCGTATTTGTTCAGCTCATCAAGAACGACGAATTGCAATGGCTTTGCCACACCGCTGTCTTCTTTGGCCTTGAACGCCTGCCGGAGCACAACGCCAACTACGAATCGCTTTGCTCGATCATGCAGGCTATGAATATCGACCACAGTGACCTGGTGGGAGTCAAGATCAAGGGCATGTTTGCGGGCATCAGCGATGTCGGCGCGGATCAGATGTTCCATATGAGGGCGGGCTTTGAAAAGACGGCGAATAAAAGCGTTGATCGTGCCGGTTCCAACCGCCCTTCCGGTCCACCGCTGATCGGCGGCCTCGTCGGGATCGGCCGGGACCAATTTCTCTTCAATAGCATCGACCAGCTGACCGAAGGTGCGAACCAAGCTGTCGCCGAGCTTCACTGCCCCTTCATCTGTCGTTGGCAGTTGCGCAAGCTGAGCGGTGACTGATTGAACAACGATTGTGTATTGCTGTCGCTCATCTTCGGCGTCGGCAAACAAGAACGGCATCAGCTGTTGCTGACAGAAATCGGCGATCGTCCAGAAAAACGGAGCGACGCCAACGCTTCGGGATCCAGTAGCTGGGGTCGCGCTTGGATCACCTTTGCGGGGCGGGGCCAGAATACCAACATCGCGAAACGGCCCTGCCGTTAATCCCAGCGATTGATATCCGGCTCGGGCGTCATCGTCGAGCGAACTATTCTCGTGGTCGAGAAAAAGAAGGTCTTCACCCTTGACGTTGAAGATCAGCGCCTTGGTATTCGCAGCATCTGCTCCCAATGCCCCGGAATGAAACATTGAGTACAACAAGAAGGTCGCATAGCTGGTTTTGGTAGCAACACCGGAAATACCGGAAATATTGATGTGGGCGCCCTTGGTTCCATCAATGAAATCGAGATCTAGAAATACTGGCTCTCGAGATCGTGACATTCCGGCTGGCAGTCGCCGTTCCACGGTGTCGAACGAAAGCGCTATCTCTCGCTCAATGTCTTCGGCTAGCCGAACCGGCGTGCCTGGCAGCGGCGGCAAAAGAACTTCCGGCTCAAACCGGGTCGGCTGAATCAGGGCTGCTTCACTAATTTGGCCCGGTAACACGCCTTCAGAAATCAAGAACACATCGCTTTGAAAGCTAGCGCCCTCATGACGAGCCCTGACTTGGCTAACCACTCCAAAAATCTTCACTACCTGACCGTCAGGTAGCCGCCGGTCCAAGGCGACCACATCGTCTAGCTGAAGGGTTCGATTTTCGGCCACCGCAACCCAGAATTCCAGTGGCGTGGCGTCGTCCACACCAATAACCTGACCAACATAGGATTGGTCAGCTCTAAGTGAATCGTTCACTGGTAGATCGGATGCAGAAGCCGCCATGCCACTAAATCTAGACGAGTGAAGGCCCAGCTCAGTTGATTTCGCGGCAAAGCACCCGATTGCAACTGCCGCACGGCCCATCTTGCTATTCGCCAGTTGCGACATAGCAGCTGGAAGACATAAGTTTGGTCTCGCTCCCCCGGGGAGTCCACGAGCGCTGTGAAAGGTAGACACAATGGAATTAGAGGATCGGGTTGCCATCATCACCGGCGGAGCGGGTGGGATAGGCAGTGCTACAGCCAAGAAGTTTTTGGAACTGGGAGCTCGCGAAGTAACTATCGTTGATCTCGACGCCGACCAGGTTTCTCGTGCCGCCAAGGAACTTGGGTGTCGAGGCGTAGCCATCGATGTCACCGACGAGACCGCAATTGCAACGCTAGTCGAGGAGACCATCGAACGGTCAGGCCCGATCGATTTGTTCTTCTCCAATGCTGGCGCCTCAGCTGGTGGTGGCGTTGATGCATCGAACGCTGACTGGCAGCTGCAATGGGAACTTCATGTGATGGCTCACGTGTACGCGGCCCGAGCATGTCTTCCATCGATGACAGCGCGGGGCGAGGGCTACCTTATTCAAACCGCATCAGCAGCTGGACTATTGGCCGCAATCGGGTCAGCGCCGTATTCGGTTACTAAAGCAGCGTGCATCAAGCTGGCTGAGTGGATATCAATCAACCATGGAGACGACGGGATACGAGTATCGGTTCTTGCCCCTCAGGGAGTAAATACTGCAATGGCTCCCCGTCAGCTAGGCGATGGGGGAACCGACGGAATCATCGAGGCTTCAACGGTGGCCGATGCCATTGTCGACACCGTTCGACAGGAGCGCTTCTTCGTACTCCCCCACCCTGAAGTCGCAACCTACGTGCAACGTAAGGCTGAGGACCCTGATCGTTGGCTAACTGGCATGCGTCGACTCCGAGCCCGTTCCTTAGGTGACTAGCTGCGACTGCGACTTCGTTGGATCTCGTTGCCGGTTAGGTAGCGACGCTAGGCCGACGGCAAAGGCAACGTGATGGTAACCGCCGTGCCGCCACTAGGACCGTCGGCTAGTTCGACGTCGCCCCCATGAGCATCGACAATCGACTTAACAATAGATAGCCCCAATCCTGACCCTGGCTGTGACCGAGCTTCATCGGTACGATAAAATCGGTCGAAAACTCGAGACTGTTCGGCCGGTGAGATACCGCTACCTCGATCAACCACGACCACCGACCGGTCCGAGGTGACGGTGACATCAATTGGCGTGTCGACCGGGCTGTACTTGTCGGCGTTTGAGAGAATGTTGCCGACGGCTCGTTCCAAGCTGTCACGATCGCCCCGAACTGGGACCGACTGGGGAGCACCGAACTCGACCAACCGCCCGGTACGAACCCGAAACCTAGCTACGGATTCGTTGACCACTTCAACTAGGTCAAGGTCTACGAGCTCCTGGGGAGAAAATCGATCGGTAGCAACATCAACAATCTCGTTTACAAGTTGCGTCAGCTCATTAAGTTCGGCCCTTACGCTGGTAAATGTTTGTGCCCGATCTTCGGGGCCCATGTCTGGAGCCAGGGCCAACAAATCGATATTGGCCTTCACACTGGTCAAAGGGGTCCGGAGTTCGTGGGCCGCATCTTGAACTAGCTGTTGTTGATGTTGACGGCTATCCGCCAACGTGGCTAGAAGGTTCTCAAAGCCCGAAGCCAAGCGACCAACCTCATCATCGCCTTTTACTAGCACCGGCACATCCAGGTTGCCAGTTTCAGCCACCGTATCGACGGTGGTGGCCAACGAACGAAGCGGGCTCGTTATCCGTCGAGCTAACAGCAATCCAAGCCCAGCGCCGAGCAGGGCCATGACCAAGACGATAGGAACAAGCTGGGACCGGATCAGGCTGATGGCTGAGGACGACTCAGAAAGTTCCCGGGCCACCTGAACCGCTCCGCCGTCATCGAGGGGTGACGTCAACATCCGGTAGTTGTCACCGTCGATCGAAACCGTTCGCAGGTATGCCTGTGATAGCTCACCGGTGGCCACGAGACGATCGGTTGCGTCGACCGGAAGGGCGAACCCAGTTGAGATCACCGGCTCTCCGGTTTGGCCGAGCACCTGAACCACAGAATCGGCGTCGACTGAATCTTCGCCACCGGAGTTGGCGCTGCGATTATTGTTGCTGATGCGTCGATCAGCATCAGGACGGCCTCGATTTCCTCCGTCGATTTCTTTTGCTCGCTGTTCAAGAAAGTTGTCAACTTGACTGTTCACGCCGCGCTCGGCCGTTTCAAAAGCGGCGGCTCCAAAAGCAAGAGCAGTCAGCGTGATAAGGCCGACGAAGGCGGCTGAAAGACGAAAAGCTAAGCTCATCGCTAACCGCCGACTTCACTAGCAGAGGGCGGTCGAAGCACAAAGCCAACACCTCGGACCGTTTCAATCATGCGGGGCAACCCAGTTGCTTCTAGCTTTCGTCGGAGGTAGCCGACGTGAACGTCGAGAGAACGAGAATCGCCGTCGAAGTCGTAGCCCCAGATCCGGTCGTACATTACGGCCCGTTCCAGAACAAGATCGACATTCGACATAAGTAACACGAGAATTGAAAATTCGGTCCGGGTCAGATCGACCGACGCGCCATGCACGGTGACCTGATGACGTGGACTATCGACTTGCAGCGGGCCAACCGTATAGACCCCCTCGCCAATCTCGGACTCAGACGATCGTCGAATAAGAGCGCGGAGGCGAGCAAGAAGTTCTTCCATGTCGAATGGTTTGGCCAGGTAGTCGTCGGCCCCAGCGTCGAGTCCTGCTACCTTGTCCGATGTTTCGTGGCGAGCGGTCAGCATAAGAATCGGAGTGTGATCACCGTCGGCGCGAAGGCGGCGGCAGACGGCCAACCCGTCCACGAACGGCATCATGACATCGAGGACGACGGCATCAGGCGACTGATCTGTTATTGCCTCAAGAGCCGCTGCTCCGTCGTTGACCGCAACCGTTGTATAGCCCTCGTAGTTCAATATTCGTTCAAGGGCTTTGCGAATCTCAGGATCGTCTTCGGCAATGAGTACTGTTGCGTTCTTTATTTTTGAGTCAGCCATACTTGAGGTCACCCTTTATACAAGATCTCTACACGTTATAACGCCGGTAGCGCTTCCAGCTGACTATCGGCCGGAAGCGCTACAACGTTGTTTTGAACTGAGTACTACTAAGACGCAGGGCGCCTTAGGCGTCATCGGAGTCGACGTCGTCTGATCCGAATACCTTGTCCTCAATTCGATCAGCTTTGGCTGCAAGCTTTTCAGCAGCCTCTTCCTCAGTCAGATCGCCATCAGCAACCTTTTCTTCGACTCGCTCGGTCGCCGCAGCAACCATTGCATCGACTAGCGTTTCAGGGTCAACATCGTTAGCTTCGGCAATTTCGGCCAAGGTTGATCCTGCTTCAAGTTCAGCCTTGATCTCGTCAGCTTCCAGACCAAGTGCTTCGGCTACCGCGTCAAGGTTCTTGTTGCAGCCCTTACCTTTGCCTCGACCTTCACCTCGGCTCTGCCGATCGTCACCTTCCGCCCGCTGGCCCCGGTCCGTGCTCTCGGTGCTCTCGGTGCTCTCGGTGAGGTCTTCGCCTCCACTCTGAGCCGAAGCTACTTGGGCTAGGCCAAGTCCGCTGAGTGCGAACGCAGTTGAAATACCGATGGTTGCAAGTGTCTTGTTCATTGTTTTTCTCCTTGTTTCCCCACCTCGTGGTGAGGGCTTGTTTGTTATGTAGTTATCTTCGTGGCCTAGTGGCAGGGCCAATGAAACAAAGTGACAAGGTTTCGGCAAGGAAAATTGGGATGCAGAACGGGAAGCGAAATCGCCCGAATAAGTGGAGAATGACGGGATCGCCGGTCGGTCAGGCGAGCGATCGGTTGGTTTAGCTACCGACATCAAGAACTGGTTAAGATGGCGGGCCTGACCATTTGGGGGCCTAAGAACAACGCTGGACGGCGCCCATGACAACCAGATTGATAGAAGAGGTGTAATCACCGTTGACTAGCTCACCGGCCCCCGACCCGGCAGTACCGCCCGAGGTAACGATGAACTCCGATCAACAACTCCCGCAGCTGTCCGAGCGCGTGTCAACGTTGCTTGCTGCGCTAACGTTCGACGAAAAAGTAGATTTGATTACTGGTGCTGGGGTGTGGACCACGAAGGCGATCGAGCGTCTAGACATCCCTTCTGTCGTCGTCACCGATGGCCCAAATGGTGCCCGAGGTGGAGGCCTTATGGGTACCGGGACGCCCACTGCTTGCATCCCGTCCGGATCAGTTCTTGGTGCCACCTGGGACCCAGAGCTTTGCCATCAGCTCGGACAGCTGCTCGGAGATGAGACAAGAGCCAAAGGGTGCCATGTGCTCCTCGCTCCAACTATTAACCTGCACCGCAACATGTTGGGAGGCCGAAACTTCGAGTGTCTCTCAGAAGATCCGGTGTTGTCGGGGGTTCTGGCCGCCGGGCTAATCCAAGGGGTGCAAACAAAAGGCGTGGCGACCACTCCGAAACACTTCGTTGGCAACGACTCCGAGTTTGAGCGAAACACCATTGATGTGCAGATCGATGAGCGCACGCTGCGCGAGGTCTATCTTGTACCGTTCGAACACGCGGTCAAAGACGGTGGAAGTTGGGGTCTAATGGGATCCTACAACCGGCTAAACGGAACGTTCGCTGCCGAACACGATTGGCTGCTCACCAAGGTTCTCAGAAAACAATGGAGCTTTGACGGACTCGTCGTCTCGGATTGGTTCGCTCTACGGTCCTCGGTCGCCTCTGCGTTAGCTGGAACAAGTCTCGAGATGCCCGGACCTGGGATTTACTACGGCGACAAGCTTCGGGCCGCCCTATCGGCGGGCGAGCTAAACGAGTCAGACCTGGACCAACCAGCGGCCGACGTTTTGATGTTGGCTGAGCGCACCGGGGCGCTCGACGGAATTGGAGCGGAGCCGGAGAAACCGCTCGATCGACCGCAAGATCGCAAGCTAGCGCACGACGCAGCTACTGCGGGCACCGTCCTGTTGCGAAACAACGGCGTTCTGCCACTTGACCCGAACGCTTTGTCGTCTCTGGCCGTAATCGGCCCGAATGCGATAAACGCAAGAATTATGGGGGGCGGGTCGGCAACAGTTAAGGCCTACCGCAAAACCAGTCCGCTCGAAGCGCTCCAAAATCGGCTCGGACAATCGGCCGATATCACCTTTGCTGAAGGATGCAACATTGACCGGTCGGTACGAGCGGTTGGACCTCCGCTGCTCGACGGCCCACTATCGCTCGACATCTTCGAAGGGCACGTCCTCGCTTCCGACAACGAAGATCCGAACCTACGTTTTGAGGAACGAGAGCTCAAACCGGCCGAGTCAAGCACAATGGGAACGGCGTCAATGGTTTTCTTTGGAGCGCCAGCCGAGGGGGTAAGCGAACGAGCTTATTCAGCTCGAGCTACCGGTACCTTTACCGCCGAGGTTTCGGGAACTCACCTCTTCAGCATGGTGCAAAGTGGCCGAGCGAGGGTGCTCGTCGACGGTGAAACTATCATTGACGGCACGTCCGGCGATTTCGGCCACAGCGAAGAGTACTTCTCGATGGCTAGCGCAGAGATAACGGCCGAACTTGAGCTTGAAGCCGGAACAACTCACACCCTCGAAATCGAGTACTCGAGCCGCGATGGAGTATTGCTGTTGGGTTGTCGACTTGGTATCACAACTCAATCTGACCGAGACCTTCTAGGCGAGGCCGAACTAGCCGCCGCCTCTTGTGACGCTGCGATCGTCGTCGTCGGTACCAATGACGATTGGGAGACCGAGGGCCGAGATCGTGACTCGTTCGAACTACCGGGAGATCAGCCGGCCCTTATCCGGCGAGTGGCGGCTGCTAATCCTAATACTGTTGTCGTGCTCAATACCGGTGGCCCTCACCGTCTCGACTGGCTAGAAGATCCAGCTGCCGTTCTGTCGGTTGGGTTTGGAGGCCAAGAGATGGGAGAGGCTCTCGTTGACGTGTTGTTGGGCGAGGCCGATCCCGGGGGTCGTATGAATACCACCGTTCCAGCCGAGTTGGAGCAATCGCCGTCCTATCTCAACTACCCGGGAGAGAACAGCGTCGTTCGTTACGGCGAAGGGGTATTCCTAGGGCACCGATGGTTCGACGCCCGACGAATTCCACCCGCTGTTCCCTTCGGGTTCGGGCTATCCTACGCCACGTTTGAATGGAGCGCTCCCCGAGTATCGGGGGCGTCGACAACGTCTGTTGACGAGGCAGTAGTCGTTGAAGTTGATGTCACCAACACCAGCACTCGGCCTGGTTCCGACGTGGTCCAACTCTATGTCGAGCCAAGCAAGGCATTGGTTCAACGACCGGTTCGGGAACTAAAGGGGTTCGGTAAAGTTCACCTTGATCCCGGTGAAACGAAATCTGTTCGGATCGTGCTTCGTCGCCGAGCGTTCGCATATTACGACCCCGGCGATCAGTTTTTCGACAATGCGCCTCCGGCCGGTCCGGTTCCAGCTGCAGGCCAAGCTCGTCACAGCACACCCGGGTGGTACATCGAACCCAGCACGTATCGGCTCGTAGTAGCTCGATCATCAGCCGACCATGTTTGCCACGTCGACTGGGAGCTCACGGGCGAAGAGTTCCGGTTCGACCCCTAGAGCAGGGATCGAACCGAACTAGTTCTCGTTGGTTAGATACCGGTCAATGGAGCGGCCGTGGCCACAAACGTGCCAATCGCACCAGCTACTACCGCTAAACGAAATGAAACCTTTTTCATGTCATCCCCCAATCAAACAGCGCTAAGTGGAGCGGCTGTGGCCACAAACGTGCCAATCGCACCGACTACTACTGCTAAACGAAATGAAACCTTTTTCATGTAAATCTCCCGTGGATGGTGGTCGAAGTTCTAGATGAGTACTTCGATCTGCGTGTCATACCAATACGGCACGAGATCGCTCGATCCGTAGGAATTGGGGAGCTTCACCTGAATGGGTATAGGCAGAAAGGCCCTCATCGCATTCATAGCCATAATTGCGGTTGATCTCGGCTCTAAGGCCGCGGCTGTAGCGATCGCTGGTGGCGCAGACGTCGGCATGATTACGCCGCGCTCGAATCCCGAGTTTGCTCTAGGCATCGTTCCCCTTGATGCTCATTGGGCCGTAATCGCCGCTTTGGTGAGTAGTTCGGCGCTGGTCGGATTACACACACTGCTGCTCGTTCGTAGCGGCCGATTGTCACCGGTCAACGGCGTGATGCTTCCGGCCGGGGCGCTAGCCAATGGCGTCGATCGCCTAGCAACCGGAGCAGTGCATGACTTTATCGACCTCGCCGTGGTCATCGCCAATATCGCCGACTTCGCCATAGTTTGGGGCATCATCGCTTACATGGTTGCCGCTTGGCGGTCGGCGGGCCAGGACAACTCGAAATGGCTCAACTCTGATTCCAGGTCAACGATCAAGCCTCGTTCTGAACCGGATCTAAGCTCAGAGCTACGAGCTCCCAAATCACCGTTACTTTCTGGCAGGGACTCTAAGCAGGTTTAAGTGTGGCTGGCGGCGGCCACGTCCCAGCGACCTCACCATGTTCGATCAAGTAGCTGGCCACCGACTCCAAGGCCAACAGCAACGTGTCAGCTCGCTCAGCACCAAGGGCGGTAATAGCCTTCGTGGCTAAGGCATCGGTGTGCCGCTCAACCGCTTTACGGGCCACAAGGCCAGCGTCGGTGTATGACCCATCGTTTGCTATATAGCCGCGTGCTTGTAGCCGCCCAACCGCTCCGTGCCACTCCTCGGCCGTCCAACCGCGAATTCCCGTGATCGTCGGCTGATTGCCGTGACCATTAGCGGCCATGAACACATGGCATTCGCAACCGTCGATGCCCGAAGCCGCTAGTACCAGGTTGTGGCCGTCGCCCCGATATTCCCGCAGCAGCGTGCACCCGTGCCAGACCGCAAGACCAACTGTGTCGGGCCAAGGGAGGTCGGCGTATGCCGCGTAAAGCGGACGTCCTTCGGGCGCTAGCTCGGCCACCGATATCTTTACTAGTTCACTAGCGGTGTGAAGCGGTTCTTCAAGGCTTCCGTCGGCCGAGATCCGTTCGATCGCTTGTCCGATTAACTCCTGGCGCCGACTATGGGCCTGCTCCGGAGTCATGATCGACCACACACTGGGTACGGCCCGAGCGACAAATCGAGGAGCAAAATTGTAGAAAGAGGCCGTCACCACGCCAGGTCCGACTGGCCCCATTGGTGCTGGACGGTAGGCGAAGTACGTGTGCCACCAACCTCGAAACCCCTCGCTTGGCATCGTACTAATTTCAGCACTGTAGTAGGTCAGACTATGAACAACTTCTGCCGCCTGGGCCAGCCGTCGAATTTGATTCTGCGTTTCTAAATCGAGTTCAGCTTCGCCGTCGCCCCCACCCGTCTCTCCGCCTTGGATCTGTGAGGCAACCTGCGACTCGGAAAACTTCGGAACTACTCCCATATCCAACTATGAACCTCGTCGGCCCCGAGCGCAAGCTAGTACCAAGATTCGAATTCTGCCCACCAGTCGAGCTGCAACGAATCTGCACAGCGCCTTCGGGAGATCTACCGTCATGGCCGATACGCTCCCTGCATGAACGGACCACAAGACAATTTGGCCAACCGATCAGGCGGCCGACGCCGCTTGCCGGGTTTGTCGCATTTCGTGTTGTTTCACGGTCCGCCGATCGCGACAGCAATCGCTATCTGTTTGGCGGCGAGTTGGCCTGGCGTACATTTCGGTCTGATGGTTGCTGCCTTTTTCCTATTCGGCATCTCTGCAATCCTTTGGCTTATTCTGGCATTTCGAACGTTGAACCAACGAACAAAACATCGACTTTTTCATCTTGGGCTAGCACCGCTTCTCGCAGCGGCATCGTTGACAGTGCTCTTCTCCGGTTGGGCTACACAAGTCCGGTTCGTGGCTGACCGCCCGTCGTTCGACGCCAGTATCAAGAGTCTTGAACCAGTCGGAAACCTCAATGACCAGATCCCACTTGACGTACCAGAACGGATTGGAACTCAACCCGTTGCAAGAGCCGCGCAAGCTGGTGAAGCAGTGATTTTTCACAGTACCGATGGTGGCCTAACTGGCCACGCTGGATATGCCTATCTCCCCGACGGGCCAGACCAACGAGTTATTGCCACGGTCGACAAACCAATCGAACCAACGGCCAGTTTCCAAAGCCTCGGCGGCGGCTGGTATGTGTTCAGAGCTAGCTGGTAGCCCTAGTTACCAGCCGCTGGCTGTCGGTTCTATACTCACCAACTAACCCATGTCAGCAACCGGGAGTGAACATACATTGAGCGCAACACCTTTGGTCACGGTCATAACCGGAGCGAGTCGAGGTATTGGCGCAGCCACCGCCCGACGTTTGGCCCAAGACCATAACGGGCGGAAGACTACTCAAACCAAAACCGACCTGAACCCGCTTGTCATAGTTCTCACCTACGCGTCAAATCAGCAAGCGGCCGAGGCAGTTGCGGCAGATGTTCGAACCTTTGGGGTTGACGCCCACATCGTTCAGGCGAACGTGGCCGATGCCGGCCAGGTTAAAGACGTATTCAGCGTCGCTGACAATGTAGGCCAGTTGTCAGCGCTCGTGAACAATGCCGGGGTGGTAGGACTCATCAAACCGTTCGCCGACTACTCTGTCGAACGGATTGCCGAAACTGTGAACGTGAACCTGACTGGTTCGCTGCTTTGTGCCCTCGAGGCTGTGAATCGAATGCAGACCGATCGAGGTGGTGCGGGTGGAGCAATCGTGAACGTATCTTCTCGGGCCGCATCATTTGGTTCGCCAAACGAGTTTGTCGACTACGCTGCCACCAAAGGTGGGATAGATAGCTTTACTATCGGTCTGGCTACCGAAGTCGCCGACAAAGGGATACGGGTGAACGCGGTTCGGCCTGGCCTAATCGACACCGACATTCACGCTGCCGCCGGCGCACCCAACAGGGTGCAGGAACTAGCCGACCGGATCCCTATGAAACGAGGCGGGACTCCCGATGAGATTGCAGCCTCAATCGCCTGGTTATTGTCGGACGAGGCGTCCTACGTCACTGGGGCCTTACTCGACGTTGGTGGCGGTCGATAGCATCACGCCGACTACCACAAACACGGCTGAGAACAAACCGCCGACTGCTCCCCGACTACCACAAACGTGGCTGGGCCTTCTGCCGCCCGACGGCAGAGAGTAAGATCAGCACAACCGGCGTAGACGACAGCGCCTGGATCGCTGTGGCTGCCGGTTAGAGTTACATCGTGAGTGAACAGGGACAGTCAATGGCCAATCAACAGCCCACCGTTTTTGAAGCGGTTGGCGGATGGCCATGGTTCGTGTCGTTAATCGATGAGTTCTACGATCGGGTCGACACCGATTCGGTTTTACGACCGCTCTATCCGGAGGATTTAACCGACTCCCGACAACACATGGTCGGGTTCTTAGGACAGTACTGGGGTGGGCCCGACACATACTCCCAGCAACGAGGCCACCCACGACTCCGAATGCGTCACGCCCCGTTCGCCATTGGCTCGGCTGAGCGAGATGCGTGGTTGGGTCACATGGTCGCAGCGGTCGAGATAAGCAACGCTGATGTGGAGATTAAGCAGCGAATGATCGATTACTTCGAGATGGCGTCAACCCATATGATCAATACACCGCAGTAACGTCTAGCGTTCCGTCACCGCTAGATTTGCACGGTGCCTTGCACACAATCAACTACATGTCCCCCAACCCAGACTGCGCCGTCTGAGTCTTGCGAAATCAAAACCAGGCCGTCTCGTCCGAGCTCCGTGCCCTGCGACGCCGTGTAGGGGGCGCTAATTCGTCCCGTCGTAAGCAACCATTGGGCGGCCGAGGCATTAAGACTTCCAGTAACTGGATCTTCAACGGTGGCGCCATCTTTGGGAAAGAAGCTGCGAAGAACTAGACCGGCACCGGGGACGGGCCCTGGGTCATCAGGGGTTGTTAACCCGAGTAGGCCAATATCGTAGGTAACGGTCTTAGGACTGACCGACAATACTGATGACGGTCCATCGAGTAACAGTCCGACCCAACCAGGGCCGTTGTCGATCCACGCTGCGTCGATCACGGCGCCAGCCGTAATATCCAGCTGAGACACAATCTCGGCGAGGACATCAGGCTCGACTGGCCCGGAACGAATCATCGGCGGAGCTTTGAATACCAGCTCCCGAGTGCCGCTACTACCACGAACTTCGATTTCGACTAGACCAGCCTCACACTGTTGAACGACCACTCGGGGGCCGTCGGTTTGGGGCCGATCCGACTGATCAACATTATCGAGCCAAACGTGGCATGTTCCCAACGTCGGGTGTCCGGCAAATGGAAGCTCGCCCATGGGTGTGAAGATTCGTACCAGATAATCAGCTCCAGGCTCAGTTGCCGGCAACAAGAAGGTTGTTTCCGACAAATTTGTCCAGTTGGCGAACTGCTGCATCTGCTCGGTCGACGGGCCAACCTGGCCCGTTGCTGGGTTCGGTTGCTCCTCGACAATGACAACGGCGAGTGGGTTGCCTTCGAAACGATCTCGGGCGAAAACATCAACTTGGCAGAATCGGTGCTCCATGGACACAAGCTACGGTAATAATCGCTCGGCTCAACACCCGTTGGGGTCAATGGGCAGACACAAATCGGCTCCTGGAGTTCGGATTCCGCCTCGGGCGCCGATTTCGATTGTTCCGTATCGTTGTTTGAAACACGCTGGCAGCGGGCGATCACCCGGCAGCGACATCCACGTTCGCAACAGGTGCCGACGTTGGGCCGGGTTTTCGTGATCAACGAATTCAGTTCGATCATGGAGCAGCGAGTGGTTGTGAACGAATTGCATATCGCCGCGCTCGAAATCCATAGCGAAATGCATGTCCGGCTCATTCATGATTTCATCAAACAAATCGAGCGCTTCGACCGTCGTTTTACTTGTCGGTGGCGCCTCCGGAAACCGTTGAGCTGAGTCGATGTATTGCCGCTGATAGAGAACCGTTAGATGCTGTTCAAACCAAGAAAGCACCGGAATTTCGAACCAGGGCCGCTCCCCTTCTGGCACCTCTCCCCGACGATCAGTCGCTATCGGGGAAAATAAGGGGGCCGCTAGCTCGGGCCGTCGCCGCTTGAACTCCTCGTAAACGGCTTCGACGCTCACCAACATCGACCTTCCCCCCTCCAACGCGGTGTTGATGCACATCAAACCAACCGCGTCGGTTGAGTCAGTGTGAAACGTCTGTCGCCTATTGGTTTGGTAAATTCGATTCTTCGGATCTCGTATATCTGCGCCGACATCACGAACGTGCCCAAGCAAGTGCCCTTGGGCGTTCTGAGACCGAAGCGACCCTACGAGGGCGCTGAAAAGTGCGAACGACTTCGCTGCGTGTCGATACCCAACTTCATTAGTCGGGAAACCCGTTGCCACGACGAAACCCAAACCGGTGATCAACGCTGTTCGCACGTGCGCAACCATCTGTGCGAGTTCAACGTAGTGATCACTGACGTGGCTCGACCCCGAGCCCGAACGGAGGGACGACAAGGTCATACCGGACGCTAGAGCATCAGGATCTTGGAAGTCCACGATCGAGCAAAGTTGAAGGAGCGATTCTACTGCATCCGGAGGCCACGAGATCTGCCACCCTCGGCCGCTGTCATCAAGGTCGCTACCTTTCCAGCAAGCAGCAGACATCTGAGAGTCGTCACTCGGCCTACCAGGAACACCGTTACCTATATCTTCGATGCCTCGACTCACCGTTTGTTGCTCCTACTCTCAGACCAGCTAGCTTTACCTAGACTAGGAGCGTGGAACTCTCCTTGTTCGAGCAAGTGTCAGACCTTGTCCGTGCTATGGCGCCGGATGAGTTCGGCGAGTTGCGGATCCGACCTAATCGGCGAGGTCTCAAGCTGTGGTTCGGACCAGAAAAACCACCGAGAGAGCACTACGAAGCCCAGCTCCTACCTCGCCGCTATGTCGATGGTGAGCAGGGTCACGCTATCGAGATTGGGTTTCACGCTGAAAATCCTGAGCCAGCGAAAAACCAGGCCACAATCGATCATCTTCAAACTACTGAAAAGAAGTGGCGTGAGCTGATCGGGCCGGAGGCCGAAGTCGGCGTCTTTTACGGTGCCGACGACTGGCGCCGCATCTCAGAAGCTTGGCTCGACGAAGATCTGGACGAGCCAGAATTACCGTTTGAGATCGCAAGCCGAGTTATCGACTACGTCTCCGCCATCGAACCGGCCCGAGCCCGATAAGCCCACGTCGGTTCTCGAACGCGCTACTTGAGCGCGTCGATTATTAGATCGATATCTTCGACTGTGGTCTTCGGATTAACGAAACAGAACCGGAAAACTGGTTTGCCATCGTGTCGGGATGGCACGACGAACGCAGTACCTGCTTGCATCATCGCCTCTGTCCACGCTTGATATTGAGCCGCATCCCAGCCGATTCGCTCGAACACTACGATGCTCAGCTGCGGTTCCCAAACCAGTGCTAGGTGCTCAGCCTCTTCTACTCGTGCGCCAGCCGCAGCGGCCAGGTCTAGTGTTACCTGAACTGCATCGGCGTAAGCGTCGGTCCCATGCGTGGCCAGCGAAAACCAAAACGGCAAACCGCGGGCCCGTCGAGTTAGGTGAATGGCAAAGTCGCTCGGATTCCAGTCCCCATAGGCGTCGAGGAACTCAAGATACCCGGCGTGTTGGGCATGGACAGCCCGAGCCTGATCTGGGTCGCGCCACAACAACGCACAACAGTCAAATGGGGCAAACAGCCACTTATGAGGATCGATGATCACTGAATCAGCAAACTCGATCCCATCAAAACTCGGCCGAGCGGACGGAGCGGCCAATCCCGCTCCCCCGTAGGCGGCGTCTACATGGAAAAACACATCACGATCTCGGCAGAGTTTTCCAATTGAAGCCAAGTCATCAATAACTCCGAGGTTCGTCGTGCCAGCAGTAGCGATCACGCCAGCCACTCGATCACCGTGCTGGGCCAAAGCGGCGGCGACCAAAGGACCAGTCAATCGACGATCGGGGCCAGTCTCGACTTTGATAACGTCGGCGTCCATCACCGCTGCCGCTGATGGAACCGACGAATGAGCGGTGGCCGACACGATAAAGGCCCACCGATCCGGTCGGTCTTTTCCGGCATCAGCCAACTTCTTCTCGGCGGCGCCGCGAGCGGCTACTAAGGCTGACAGGTTGCCAATTGTTCCGCCCGGAACGAAAACCCCGCCGCTAGATTTTGGCATCCCACAAAGGTCGGTCAGCCATCGCAACGCCTCATTCTCTGCGTGTACAGCGCCTGCGCCCTCTATCCAAGAACCGCCGTAAATCGAAAAGGCACCGACAACAAGGTCGAATAGAACTGCCGCTTCGGTAGGGGCCGCTGGGACAAACGATAAGTAGCGGGTGTAGTCCACCGACAAACACGCCGGGGCCAACACTTCAGAGAACAACCTAAGAGCCTGCTCACCACCGATACCGGTAGAGGTAACGGTTGGCCCACAGATTTCGGTCAGCTCAGCTTCAGTCCGAGGGTGGTCGAGCGGGATCGGGTCAAGCCTGGTTCGCCACCTTGCGTACGACACGATGTCATCAGCAAGCTTCTCGGTTTCGGCGGTGTATTCGTGCATCGATTCTATTCCACTCGTGTCGTTACTCTTCGGGGAAAAGCGGTTCGATCAAGGCCGAGAACTCGGCATCAAGGTCGGTTTCCTCTTGCAGCGATAGTCCGCCCCAAGTGAACAGCCGGGAGCGATTCGACTCATCGGGAAACAGGAGCGGATCATTGGCTAGATCGGAGAGTCCTTGTGATCTCAGCTCGTCTTGGACGCCCAAGACCGGCGAGATGTATCCAACGAACGCAGTTATTCTCGCTGCGTTGACCGGGTCGTACACGTAGTTCATAAACCGTCCGGCAGCGCTAACGTTGCGCGAACCTTTCGGAATGACCATTGTGTCAAACCACTGGACTGCACCTTCATCAGGAATCAAGAATTTGAGATCGGGGCGACTCCCAAGCAACAACGCAGTGTCGCCTGACCACGCCATCGCGGCTGCCAACTCGCCGCTACTCAACCGATCAGCGAAGTCTTCGTAGGTTGCGGTCGTTATTTGGCCCGAACCAACCGCATCAACCAATCGTTCAAGACCAGCCTGCGCCGTTGACAGCGTTGGCCGAGACGGGTCATCGCCGTTGGCCAACATTGCCAGGCCAACCGCCTCTCTCATCTCTCCAATTATCCCAACTCGACCGGCGAATGCTGGATCAAACAGATCTTGAACCGAATTCAACTCCCGTTCGGTTAGTGCCGGATCGTAGGCAATTCCTGTGATCCCGGCTTGCCACGGCATTTGAAATCGTGACCCACGATCCCAAGCGTTCGTCATGTAGGCCGAGTCGAGATTGGCATGATTCGGAATCAGCTCGATGGGAAGCGGCTCGGCATTGCCGCCGGCGATCATCTCGGCCGCCCGCCAGTTGGTTGGGACAACGATGTCGTACAGCGGAGGCGACTGGTTAATCGCGTTGTCAACGATCAGCTGAAATCCATCAATGTTGTCAGCGTATTCGGCGACGTATTCGACGTCGATACCGAGCGACGCACGAAGATCTTCGATAGTGCTCCCAGATCCATTCGATGGCTCATCGATATAGTCGGGCCAGTTCAACATGGTTAGCTGGTTTGAACCGCCAAGATCATACGATGCTGGTGACCCTGCCGACGTGCCACAGCTGGCCAGGCCAACGGCACCGAGGCCCAGCAAAAAAGTTCGACGACTAACCGGGCTAAGCGCCTGATCGATCGACAGCGAGCTTGCCGCCGCTGACTTCGATTTCCTAGATCGACTCACTGATACTCCCCTAGCCGTCGTTGAACTCCCAAGATCGTGCCCAGCGCGGCCAGAATGGGCAGTATGATCGTGGCGAAGGGAACGAACCAAAGTGAATCAGAAGCGGCAGCTACGCCAGAGTTGAACTGAGCTCGGTTGTCGGACAACACACTTTCTATCGCTGTGTTCAGTCCGTTGAAGTTAGAAAGACCTTCTCCTTCGAACAGCTCAATTGCAGCGGCTTGATTCGACCCTGACGATGCTGCGATAGACTCAACCGACGTTCGGTATCGACTCAACCTTGCTTCCAGCAAGTCGACGGCTGCAACTTCACGATCGGACTCGTCGAGCACCGCTCGGTTTCTGATCCGAGCCACGTCCTCATCGATCTGGAGTAGCGCCTCTGCGGTTTCAGCTCGACCGTTGCCGAGAAGCCCGATGCCTAGATCGGACTGCAGGTCAAACACTGAAGACTGAAGATTCGATGTAGCGACAATCGAGTCGTAGCCGCCCGACTCAGCGTTTGAGAGCGCAACCTGACGAACGAGTAGTCCTCGGCCCAACACGATAATCGTCGCAAGTAATGCGACCGTGCCTAAGAGTAAGAACAAGTTGAAGATCCGCCTACTTCGGTTGGCCATACCTACCTGCAGCAGCACCAGCATCAACAATGCAAGCAAACCAACGAGAACTGCAGCGATACCGAGATAATTACCTTCGGTTGAATCGCGGGCGAATCCTTCTTGAGCCCGATCGGTCACGATGCTAAGCGAGGGCGCAATTTCAACTCGGTTCAGATCCAACGCGGCTTGCAGCGCTCGGTCAGCGTTGTCCTGGCCGACTTGGCTTCTAACTCGGGCCGTCTCAACTTGACCGCTGTAGTCAACAAGGCCGACTGCGACATTCTGCAGTTCAGCGTGCGATTCCTCATCGGCTCCGATTAGGCTGGCCACCTGCTCGGTTTGGCGCGATGACCGACTGAGAGCGGCCGAGTATAAGTTTCGAAGGCCGCGATCTTCGACCCCAGTTTGACCGGACAGAAACACTGCGGTCGCTGCTGCGTCCGCCTCGGCGACGCTTGAAGATAAGTCTTGCACCGCTATTAGCGATGGTGCGGTACTATTTTCCAGCCGCTGAGATGCTGATCTCGTGACCAAGGCTGCGGCCGTCGCCACTGCGGCGAAAACCAAGGTCAACACCACAGTGATGACTGCCATTGTTCGATACCAACTTGGAGTGGTCCGACCATCGGCAACAACGTTGCGCTGATCCGGCGCCGGCCCAAACGGCGATTGAGTTTGCGAGCCAACAACTGCGTTTGACGTTGGCGCAACAGGTGGCGGAGCGGTGGGCGTTGCCATTATGCTCCCGCCTGCCGATAACACTCAACGAGAGAGTTCCCAATCATTACTGTTTTGGCCACTCAGGTATCTTAGTGATAGATGAGCATGAATTGGACGCGTTGAGGGGACCTGGCTCGCTCAAGCCCACGGCGGAATTGGATCACGAGCCGGGATTGGCTCGGTAGGAACGAAATAGGTACATGGCTCCAGATAGTGACAGTATGGATAAGGACTCGGTGCAACGCAGCCGAAGCAGAAACCGAAGCACGACCAGCCCACAGACGGTCGAGCCTCAAACCCAAATAGTGATATCCGAATAGTGACACCTGAGAAAGACAACAAGGACTAACCCATGCCAGTGAACCCGCTAAACACCGACGACTTCGGCGGCGAACTCCATCAGCTCGCCATGTCTGATTCTGCCCGCCCATTTCTCGAAAAGGTCCGGACCTTTATCGCTGAAGAGGTTGAGCCAATGTCAGTCGAGTTCCACAAGCTCGAAGAGAATAAAACGGACCGCTGGAGCTACGCACCAGGGCAACTTGAGCTGTTGGAAGAATCAAAGTCGAAGGCCAAAGCGAACGGTCTCTGGAATTTCTTCCTCCCTGATTCCGAAGTTGGAGGCCTGTCTAACCTTGACTACGCCTACATAGCGGCCGAGCTCGGCAAAAACCGTTTGGCCTCCGAGAGCCTCAACTGTTCGGCTCCCGATACCGGCAATATGGAAGTCCTCGAACGAGTCGGCACGCCGGAACAGAAAAAGGAGTGGCTCGAACCTCTTCTTGCCGGAGAGATTCGATCGGCCTTCGCTATGACCGAACCAGCTTTGCCGTCGTCGGACGCTAAGAACGTGTCGATGTCGGCGGTAGCCGACGGTGAAGAGTACGTTCTGAACGGCGAGAAGTACTACATCTCGGGAGCTGGCGACCCTCGGTGCAAGATCATGATCACCATGGTCAAAACCAACCCAGACGCTGCGCCTCATCAGCAACAATCCCAGATTCTGGTTCCGATCGACACTCCCGGGGTCGACATTCTCGGGCCGATGCATGTGTTCGGACGAGATGACGCACCCCATGGTCATATGCATATTCGTTTCACTGACGTTCGGGTACCAAAGTCGAACTTGTTATTGGGAGAAGGTCGCGGGTTCGAAATTTCACAGTTACGACTCGGGCCTGGCCGAATTCACCATTGCATGCGGTCAATTGGGGCGGCGGAAAAGGCGCTGCAGTTGATGGTTGAGCGTGGTTTGAACCGTGAAGCCTTCGGCAAGCCATTGGTTGCTCTCGGTGGAAACACCGAGATTATTGCTCGAGCTCGAATTGAAATCGAGGCAATGCGCCTCATGGTTCTCAAAGCAGCCAAGGCTATGGACTTGATGGGCAACGCCGAAGCAAGAGTATGGGTGAGCGCGGTGAAAGCCATGGTGCCAGAGCGGACCTGCAAGATCATCGATCAAGCCATCCAGATGCATGGGGCGACCGGTGTCTCGCAGTGGACTCCCCTGGCAGAAATGTACACCTCGCAGCGAACCCTCCGACTAGCCGACGGCCCAGACGAGGTGCACCACATGGTCGTTGGTCGCGCTGAGATTGCCCGATACTCGGCGAACAGGTAGAACCATCGCTCGATTCGCCCAAGCTGAAGCCTGTGTATTGCTAGTGGAAAACCAGTGGACAATCGCAGAGAATCTGGGGACGTGGGAGAAATCCTGCGGACAACCCTGGGGATTTCGCGAAAGCTCTTGACCAGTGGCAACCAGTCAAACAGGATATGGATAGTTGGTTGATCGAAGCATGGGATCTGCAAAGGAACTCGGCACGGCTCGAAGGGAAACCGGAAAGCCAAACTGAATGATCTGAAGTAGTGAAACTGCAGAGCGATACTAATTAGGAAGAAATTCACCGGTCCGCAGAAGCTAGGACAACGAAAGTTTGATGGGCAGAAGCAAGACCACGTCTCCACCGGTGCAAGCCATTGGGAACGGTCGCCAGAATGTTGTGGCCAAAATCCAAACAGTTTGATCGCAGAACTAGTTTCGGCGTTCCAACCGTGAGGATCACTACGTCAGGCGAGTGGACGAGATGTCGGAAACGATGTCAAGCCCACAAAGCGAACTGCCCGCCAGACCATTTCGGCCGACGGGCAGTGAAGATATCGGTACGAACAGTACACCTGATCAGATCGATATTGGTGGATTTCAAGCCAATCTGACGTCGCCTCCAGTCGAATGCGTAAGCAAACGGCCGGGGGCGACGACGCTTTTTGCCACAATCTAGAGAAACGTTGTTTTCTCATCGGTCCTCTCCCATTGCAAGAGGTATCCTAGATCTAATGGTGGTTAGGGCTCATTTCAGCGGGCTAACGCTCACTCGACGACGTTTTTTGCCATGCCCTGGTGCAGCAGCAAGTCTTGGACTCCTCATCGAGGGCCGCCTACCGTGACTTGGACGACCGAGAACGATCCTCCTCCTCCCCGTCCGGTACCAGGCAGCCCTGCGACTGGACCTACGACCGATGACGCTGATCAAAAGACACCTGATGACACCGTCGACGCGGAATCAACCCTGCTCATCGCTGGAAGCGACCCTGACGACACCGAGACTAATCTCTTTCCTGACGGCGGCGACGCAATCGAACAAGATCTCGACAGCGACATAGAAGCTATAGATTCATTGGTCGACGATGCCGAAGGTGGCGATAGTAATCTGGTCGCCGACAAACCGAGCGGTTTAGACCAAGACGGCCCACTCGACCCTTCGGTATTCGATGGTCTCTTCGATGACCTAGCGACAGACTCTGAGACTGATGAAGACGCAGCGGCATTCGATCAAGCCGAGGACGATTCAAACGCAAATGTCGATCGCTCCGAAGTCGCACCGACAACCACTGAACAACACGTCTACGAAGCGCAAACAAGCGGTCAACAACCGAGCGACACCCAAAGCAGCGAAGCGCCAACAAGCGGTCAACAACCGAGCGACACCCAAAGCAGCGAAACTGACCTGAGTCAACAAAACTCTTCGCTAGATTCATTCGACACCGACCGGGTCGATCCGGGTGCGCCCTCTCAAGATCCGGCCGAGGCGCCACTTCGAAGCAACGACCGCTGGACGATGCCGTCACCGGCACCGACAGAAGCACTACAGACTCCTCGCGTCGACGTATCCCCGATCAACGACAGAACTGGTGCTGCAACCCCGGTATCACCGAACGAAGCTGCCCCACTACCGCAGTCAGGCCTCTTCTCCCCGGACGTCCATCCGGGGGTTGAACCACCGGCTCGATTCCAGCCGGCTGGTGAGGTCGAACCACCTACGCGATTCGATCCTGCCGACGAGGTTGAACTACCAACGGTTCAGTCCCAGGCTGAACCGAATCAGCCAGTCAGCTTCGAAGATCATCGCAAACCCAGTCCGGACCTAAGACCTCAAGCACCGCGGCCGCCATCAACTTCATCGCGGCGCAACACGAACTGGATCGGTATAGCAGCTGCCATTGCCTTAGGCTCCGCACTCGGTCTGGTCGGCACCTTCTTGCTGAGCAGCCTGCGTGACTCCCCTGAAGACGCAGCTAGTTCTGAAACCCAACCGGAGAACGCACCCGATGAAACAACGACTGACGATGCAGGCTTAGCCGAATCAGAAACAACAGTTGGCCAAGAACGAGACGTCCAAGGCGATTCTGTGGCGACGACATTCGGAGCCGACGCCATACAGTTTTCTGCCGGAACCTCGGATCTAGCCGATCAAGATCTGGCAACGCTCGACCGATTGGCGGAGATCCTAGCGGCCAGTCCTGAAACGACAGCGACGATCTCGGTCCGCTCCTACTCGGCCGAAACCTCGGCCGCTAACTACGATCTAAGCCTTGCCCAGTCCGGGGCAATCACCAACTACTTGACTGGTGCGGGGGTTAGCGAAGAACAGTTCAGTGTAGTACCGCGGGGCTCGGCACCGTTTCGACCTAGCCAGCCGGTCGACGGTTTCGTCGTTGTCAACCCCGGTATTGGGCAATCCGATTTCAAAGCACGACTTGGCGTGATCAACCCATTCGCAGTCGGGCTCGAACCCGGCACGTCAAGCCTTCGGCCGGCCAGCGTGGCCGCGCTTGATCAAGTTGGCGAAGCTATGACCGCTATCGAGTCCGCCCGTTTGACGCTCGCTGCTTACTCGTTCTCTGAGAGTAGCGCTGAGACAAACAAAGCGCGAGCCTCTCAAGCCGCCCAAGTTGCATCTCAGTATCTGCAACAGAATCATGGGATTGCCCCCGGACGAATTTCCACTATCGCCCCTGGCATAGCCGAGTATCAAATTGACTCAGCGTGGAGCAACCACGTCGAAATCAAAATCGAAGACGGGTCGACACCGGCATTCGACATCGCTTCCTTGGATGCGTCATCGCTCACATTTGAATCCAATAGCGAACGCATAACTGCTGAAGGTCAGGCCGTGCTAGATCAGATCGCAGCCGTCCTCGCCTCGTCAGGGGCCACCCTCGTAGTCGAGGTCTTTGCTTTCTCTGCTGCCGACAGTCAGGCCAACGATCAGTTGAGCAAGGCCCAAGCCAACAGCATCAACAGTTACCTGACTGCTAAAGGTGTTTCTGAGCTCCAAATTAGAACCTTCGGTGGAGGCGCGGCCAAACAGTTTGAAGTCGTCGAGACACCAACAACTGTTGTACTTTCGGTGGTTGACTGATCGCCGCGACCAACGCAACCCATCGGCAACGCTAGATCATTTCCGGGTTGGCGGCCGCAGTTCCAAACCTACCAATCAAGTAGTGAGCTGCCCGCAGAGTCGTATCAGCCAGAAATCCGATCAAACCAACCAGATACATGCCGACCACGATCACGTCTGATCGGGCTTGAGCTTGCCAAATCAAGGCACCAAGTCCCGAGGATGCTACTAACGTTTCAACCGCTATCACCGATCCCCACCCCAGAAGCAACGCGCTCCGCAAACCTAATGTCATCTCGAGGGCTAGGTCGTTTGGAAGACCGCGCTGCTGGCGGACGATAGCGTTAGCGGTCACATCGAGCATTGGCCACATAACTGCCAGTGCTGCAATAGTGATAATTGCCAGTTCGCCGGTACCAAACCAGATCAGAACCAACGGAGCGAAAGCCAACGCTGGAACCATTCTCAAGAACGACGAAATCGGATCGGTCACAGTTCGCGCAATTGGTGAGACCGTCGAGAGACCGCCAAGGACTCCACCGACAACTAGCCCAACGCCACTCCCGGCCACCAATCGGAACACGCTCAAACCCGCGTGATTGAATAGCCCAGAACCGCCGAACCCGTCGGCTCTGACTTCGTTAAGCGCTGCCGCTACCTGAGTTTGTGTGGGGAGCGCTCGATCGCTGATCAGCCCATCGGGAAGTTTCAACAAGAACCAGGCCAACGTGATAGCGATAAATGCGAAGGCGCATCCAACGATTCGACGCCAGAGCCAAATAGACGGCTCACCGAATTCGGCCAAGTGAACGGCGCGAACCTTGGGGTTCATTTGTTGTTCTCGCACAAACGGGGCTAGAAACATTCGATCAGCGTTGTCAGCGTCGACTAAGCCGATCGTTTGGGTCCGGGGACCAATTTTCGAAGTCAATTAACTCGAACTCCAGGAATAGCGGCGGTCCGATTATGCTATCACAGCCGTCACGGTGAATCGGCCTAGTTCGCGGCATAGAGCCACCCCGAAGCCGACCGATCCGATCAATCGAATAGGGCATTACAGGTGGACCATACGTGTTTAACGCTGTTGAATCTTGTGTCGTCACCAACGGGCGTTAGGGAAACAAATACAAAGCTATTCGCCGTGAACGTACTGCCAACCAAAGCGGCCCTTGATGCAAAGGTGGCCGGAGGTAACGCTGTGGTCGTTAGGTGATGTGACCTTAACGATTGTCTCATCTTGGACATGCAGCTCCAGATTGCAACCGACACCACAGTAAGAGCAAACGGTTTGGGTCACCGTTTGTTCGTCGGCCCGCCAGTTGTCCGCTTTGCGCAAGTCGAACTCGGTCTTGAACTGGAGAGCGTTGGTGGGACATACAGCAACACAATTGCCGCAGTACACACAAGCTGAGTCAGGTAACTCGGTGTCGAATTCGGTCGAGATTCGGGCTCCGAAACCCCGTCCTGCTACCGCTATGGCGAAAGTGTGTTGAGCGTCATCACCACATGCCTCGACGCATTTGTAGCAAAGCACACACTTGTCGTAGTCACGAATGTACAACTCGTCCTGAACCCGAACTGGTTCTTCAATTTTCTCGGCCTCGGTGCCGTAGCGACTCGGGTCGGCTTCGTATTGTTCACTCCACCGAGCGAGCGGATCTGCTTGTGAAAGGTCGACTCCTGACCCAAGAAATTCGAGCACCATTTTGCGGCTATGCCTGACTCGCTCCGAGTCAGTTTGAATTTCCATACCGTCCTCAGCCTGCCGAGAACATGATGGAACCAAGGTACGGGAGCCTGACTGCTCAACAACGCAGACACGGCAAGCATTGACTGGCGTTAAGTTCTCGGCATAGCACAGCGTTGGGGTTTCAATTCCGGCCGCGGTACAAGCATCAAGAACTGAAGCTCCGCTCGCCACTTCAACCTCTTGGCCGTCAATCTTTAGCGTAACCTTCGTCTCGACCGCAGTTAACGTGTTCGAGGTATCGGTAGCGCTGTTTGGTCCTGATGGCGCGGTCATCGCTTTTCTCCGATTGCTTGGGGTGCTTTAGAGTGGCCTGTGATCATTATCTATGTTCCAAACTGACTAAGCCAAGATCGATAGCTGAACGAACTGCGGTTGCGGCGGTGTGGCCGAGCCCGCAAATTGAAGCGTCTTTCATCGCCAGGTCGATGTCATCGAGGAGGCGTAGCGCGTCGGGGGCCGAGCCGTTGAGGCCGGGCGCCGTGCCGAGCTTCACCAACGTCTCGTGTTGTCGGACTGTTCCGATCCGACACGGAACGCACTGGCCGCAGGATTCGTTCTTGAAGAACTCAGCGATTCTGGTTACGACTGGCCACATCTCGACATCTTCGTTGAACGCCATGATCACGCCGGACCCAAGCGACGCTCCCGCTGCTCGTGACCCTTCGAAAGTAAGGGGCATGTCGAGGCGGTCGGGGCCGACAAAACTCCCGGCGGCACCACCAAGCAACACGCTGGACAACGTGCCGACTACCCCACCAGCAAGGTCGAGAACTTCGCCAAGAGTGGCGCCGAAATCCACTTCGTAAACCCCGGGGTTTACCACGTTCCCGCTCAGGCAAAACAATTTTGAGCCATTCGACCCGTCGGTCCCAATCGCGGCGTAGGTAGCGCCCCCGTCCATAACAATGTCGAGAACGTTAAACAGGGTTTCCGGGTTATTGATCGCAGTTGGCTGATCGAACAGACCGTTAGTGGTTGGAAACGGTGGCTTTTGGCGAGGCTCACCTCGGAACCCTTCTAGCGAATTGAACAGAGCTGTCTCTTCTCCGCAGATGTAGGCACCAGCCCCACGACGAACTTCGATGTCGAATGAGAAGCTAGATCGACCAATATCTGCGCCCAAGAAGCCGGCGGCTCGGGCCTGATCTAGGGCATTGTTTAACCGTTCGGTAGCAAGTGGGTACTCACCTCGGATGTAGATCCAGCCTTTGGTCGCCCCAGTTGCGAATCCAGCGATTGTGGTTGCTTCGATCAAAGCGAAAGGATCATTTTCCATCAGCGTTCGATCTTTGAACGTGCCTGGCTCCGATTCGTCGGCGTTGACGACAACATACTTCTGAGGCGGCCGATCGCCTGATGGCTGCTCGGCTGCTACTGCTTGCCATTTGATTCCGGTTGGAAACGCTGCTCCACCTCGGCCCATAAGTCCAGAAGCAACAACTTCATCGACGACACCAGTTGCGCCGCGTTCGAATGCCTTCGTCAACGCCTTATAACCACCAGCGCTGACATATGAGTCAATGCTGGTTGGGTCGGCTCGGCCGATTCGTTTGAGCAGGCGCAAACCAGGGTCGCCCGCCTGAGGGACTGCTTTAGCGGTGGCGCTGTCACTATCGGCCTCGACCCAATCGGCCTTGCCTCGACCTTGGATGAACTGGGCCACTGGACGCTCACATTGGCCTAGGCAGGGACTGGCATGAACCTTTTTGCCTGCTGCCTTTAGCTCGGCGATCTTGTCGGCCGAGCCAGAGATCTGACAGGCGGCGTCGACGCAGACATGAATGACGTCTTCGTCATGACCCGGGTCATCGACTCGGAACATTTCGTAGAACGTTGCTACACCATACGCTTCGGCTGGAGGCACCTGAAGTTGCTGGCAGGCGTAGTTCAAGCCGCCGGGGCTTATCCAACCTTGGGATTTCTGCAGGGCGTGGAGCGTTGGAAGAAGGAGATGTCGACGTTCGTGGCGGCGAGTAGAGCCTCCCAGAACGAGTCGTTCGGACTCGACCAGCAACGCAGGACCGCCGGTTGCCGGACCGGCGTTGGCTTTCTCCAGCAACGGCCCGTTACCGGACTCAGCGAGAGATTGACCAACTGCCTGGTCGACCACCGCTCGTTCTTGGTCGTTTGGTTTGTCGTCTCCGAAATGTAGATCAGCCACCGGCTGCCGCTCCCCCAGCTTCAATTTCTGTTCGAGTTGCTATTTTTTCGATCCGGATCGACGCCGCCTTGAACTCGGCGGTGCCTGATCGCTTGTCCCACGCATCGTTGGTGAGCAGGTTAATATCGACGAGCTCAGGAAAATGGAACGTCGTGAACGTCAACCCTTTTGGTAGGTCGGCTTGCACTCGAACTGGCATTTCCACTGAACCGCGTGGTGACGACACGAGCACGGTTTCGCCGTCGTTGATTCCTAGGCTCATGGCGTCGGCGGCGCTGACATCGATGGCGTCTCCGTATCGGATCGGTGAGTCTAGCGAGCCTGACTGGACTCCTGTGTTGTAGGAGTCCAGTGCCCGGCCAGTAGTAAGCCGAAGTGGAAACTCCTCGGTCAACTGTTCTTTCGGACCCTCATGTTCGACCACGCTAAACGGTGAGGGCTCTCGACCTCCCAAATCGTCTTCCCATAGCCAGCCGTGCAGAAATGGGCTACCAGGATGATCTTCACTTGGGCACGGCCATTGCAGGCCCCCTTCGGCCTCAAGCCGCTCCCACGTCATACCTTGATGAAGCGGTGAGAGGCTACGGAGTTCATCCCAAAGTTGTTGTGGCGTTGGGTTACCCCAGTCGGCTCCCATCAGGTTGGCTAGGTCGGCGATGATTTTGATGTCGTCGCGCGCATCACCAGGAGGGGGAACGGCGGCCCGGGTCCGTTGCACCCGACGTTCGCTTGAGGTTACGGTGCCGTCGCATTCGGCCCAGGCCACCGATGCCGGGAAGACCACGTCCGCCAGCTCGGCAGTCCGAGTCATAAAAATGTCCTGGACAACGAGCAGGTCGAGGTCAGCCAACATCTTGCGGGCATGGCCAACATCAGCCTCGGAGTCCGCCGGGTTCTCGCCTATGCAGTACACGGCTCGCAGTTCTTTGCGAGCCATGGCCTCAAACATTAGCGTCAGGTGAATGCCCGGCTCAGGGGGAACCGGAGTGCCCCAAATCTCTTCGAATTTGGCTCTTGCTACTGGATCGGTGACATCTTGAAAGCCAGGCAACTTGTTTGGCAGCGCACCCATATCGCCGCCCCCTTGAACGTTGTTTTGTCCGCGTAGGGGAACCAAGCCCGACCCCCAGCGACCAATGTGGCCTGTCAGCAACGCCAAGTTACAAAGCGAAAGAACATTGTCGACTGCATTGTGGTGCTCGGTGATTCCGAGCGTCCACAGAATTTGGGCCTTTTCCGCTTGAGCGTACGCTCTCGCCAACTCGGCAATCGCTTGAGCTGGGACTCCGGTGATCTCTTCAGCTCGTTCCAGCGTGTACGGCTCAACTGAGGCCGCGTAGTCGTCAAATCCGGTGGACGAGTGAGCGATGAATTCTTTGTTGTGCCAATCGTTGGCGATAATCTCGCGGCCTACGGCGTTGGCCAACGCAATATCAGTTCCAACGCTAAGCCCGAGCCAAACGTCGGCGAATTTGGCCGACGACGTACGACGAGGGTCAACGCTGAACATACGGGCGCCGTTATCAAGGCCCTTAAGCAGGTGGTGGAAAAATATCGGATGCGCTTCGCGGGCGTTAGAGCCCCAGAGAACAATCAGATCCGTTTGTTCAATTTCGGTGTAGGAAGAAGTTCCGCCACCTGCTCCAAAGACTGTCGCCAGACCGACGACGGAGGGAGCGTGTCAAGTGCGGTTACAAGAGTCAATGTTGTTTGACCCGATCACCGTCCGTGCGAACTTCTGAGCCGCATAGTTCATTTCGTTCGTCGACTTCGAACAGCTGAACATTCCGAATGATTCTGGGCCGTAGGTATCGGTGATCGACCGGAACCCTGATCCGGCCCGATTTAGTGCTTCATCCCAGCTGGCGGGGCGAAGCTCACCGTTGTCTCGAACCATTGGTGTTGTTATTCGTGGTCGCTTTGTGGTTGTCCGACGACCGTTAGCTTTTGGGCTATCATTTCGACTTTTTCGAACCATGGCGTTGACGCCTTTCGGGGCTTAAGTCAGAGCGGGTGTGTTCTCTGACGGAGTTCTTCGTCGGTAGGGCTGCGGTACTCGTTTGTTTCGCTAGCAGCGATGCTAGTTAGGGACTATAACTCCCGCTTGTAGTGTGCCAGCTCCATCGGCAAATACACAGATATTTCGCCTGTCTCAGTCGATAGTTGGCGATACAGAAATGGTAGTCGAAACGACTTTCCGTGTCTCTACTGGGGTGGGAGATTCTCAACTCACAGTAGCGCTTGAGTCTCACGGGCTTGTGAGGCAACCTCGGATTGCCGCCGACCTAGCCCACCTCGGATCATATTTGGCTTGGGCGCTAGGCTCCAAGATGTCGGCCCACGCAGCCGGCGCGCCGCCGGTGTCGGCCATCACGACATTGGAGTAGACCTAGAACGCAGTGCCATAATTCAACCAGCGATACTGACTGGTCTTTACCCTGTGTCAAAGACAAGCTGATCGTTGGGCGGCACCCTTCAACGGTCGTTCACGCGATCCATTGGTCCACCTCACCGAACAAACCTAAACTGTCATGCGTTCACGGCCAGAATCACCATCGATAGGCCCGTATTTCGGCTACGTTAGTAGCCCATGCGCTGGTCAAACTTGTTCATCCCAACGTTGCGTGACGCTCCGGCTGATGCCGAAGCAGTTAGTCACGCCCTGTTAGTCAAAGGCGGTTTCATTCGCCAGCTACACGCTGGCCACTATTCTCTGCTTCCTCTCGGGTGGCGAGTCCACAACAAAGTGGCCAACATTGTTCGGGAAGAGATGGACGCGATCGGCGGCCAAGAGTTTCTGTTACCAACCATGCATCCGGCAAGCGTGTGGCAGCAGTCAGGCCGGTGGGATTCGATGGGCGACATTATGTTTCGCCTAACTGACCGCCGAGATAACGATCTTGCCCTCGGCATCACCCATGAGGAGATTTATGCCACCGTGGCCAGTGAGTTAACCTCATATAAAGAGTTGCCTCAGGTTTGGTACCACCTGCAAACAAAGTTCCGAGACGAAGCTAGGCCAAAGAGTGGCCTACTTCGGGTACGAGAGTTCACGATGAAAGACTCGTATAGCTTCGACGTTGATTGGGAAGGTCTCGACGCCGCATTCGAGCGACACCGAGTGGCATACACCACTATCTTCGAACGGCTTGGTCTGGCTGCTTTCCCAGTCGAAGCCAGTAGCGGAGCAATGGGTGGCAACACCAGCACCGAGTTTATGGTTCGCTGTGACGCCGGCGAGGATGATGTCGTCCAATGTCCGAATTGTGACTACGCCGGTAATATCGAAAAAGCCACGTCGGCCCTTGCCTCAATCGAAGACGAACCTGGCCCTTCTGAACCAGAGCGGTTCCCAACTCCTGGCGTACGCACTATCGCCGCCCTGGCTGAGCTCGGTGCTCCAGCGGAGCGCCAAATCAAAACAATGGTGATGGTTGCTGACGGTGATGTCGTGCTCGCGCTAATGCGAGGCGATCATCAGTTGAATATACAAAAGCTGGTTGATAGCACCGGGGCGATCGAGCTTCGTCCGGCAACGCCAGACGAGGCGAAGGCCGCCTTAGGGGCGATGCCCGGAAGCCTCGGCGCAGTAGCGGTAAAGGATCTACGCATTTTTGCTGACATAACCCTGCAAGGACGAACAAATCTAACTACTGGAGCAAACGAGGATGACTGGCACTATCGGGGCGTCGATATAGGGCGCGATATTGCGGTAACCGAATGGGCCGATTTGCGAGAAGTGACAGAAGGCGAACCGTGCTCGAACTGTGGGACGGCGCTAGATATTGTGCGCTGCGTTGAGGCCGGGCATATTTTCAAGCTGGGAACAAAGTATTCGGAGACCTTCGGAGTACGGGTCTCTGACGCCGACGGCAAACAGCAGCCAGTAGTAATGGGTAGCTACGGTATTGGTATCGGGCGCAATATGGCCACGGTGGCCGAGGTCCACAACGACGAGAACGGACTGGTGTGGCCGGTTTCAATCGCTCCGTTCGAAGCAGTTATCACGGTTTTGAAGCTGGATGAGCCCACGATGACGGCAGCCAACGGACTATACGAACAGCTCAAAGCCGACGGCGTTGATGTGCTGCTCGACGATCGGGACGCCCGGGCTGGGGTAAAGTTCGCTGACGCCGAACTGATCGGCATCCCCTACCGACTGACGGTCGGACCAAAGTCTCTAGCCGCAGGCGAAGTCGAGCTTTCAACCCGAAAGACCAACGAGACGAAGACCGTTTCGGTTGACGCGGCGGCCAGCGAGATCGCAGCTTTGGTCAAAGCCGAACGCTAGCCAGTCAACGTTAATTCGGTCGGACTAAATCTAGCCAAACTCGCCGAGGTCATTATTGCCGGCAGCCCAATCGTCGGCAGCATCTTGAGCGCTGTAGGAATGATCGAAATTGTTCGCATTCTCGTCGGCTAGGGATTGGTGCTCTCGAACTGGTGGTGGAGTTGGCGCTGCAGGTGGGACTACTGGCGGCACCGGAACGTTCACAAACTCTCCGCCAGGCACGCCACCGTTATAGATATTTGCGGCTTGTTGACCAGTCGAGATCGGGTTGCCAGCGGGGTCAGTCGGCGAACTTGACCCCGGCATGATTTGTTCGAATCCAGATAACCGGTCACCGTGGCGGTGCACCAAAGAAACTTGAGCGAGCGTAATCGGGTAGTCGAAGATATGACCGGCTAATGCCTCGCTGTGTTTTGTTGGATAGAGCCCTTCGCTCGAACTAGCCACCAAAGCCTCGGCGACCGCCAGCCGCTCAGCTATGGCGTCGGCTTGGTCATGTTGACCATCGGCTCGCAACGCTGCCTCTGCTTGTTGGTAGGTCGGAACCTGCTCGTTGGCCTGAGCTAAGTTGTATTCGTGGATCGCTCGCAATCGAGCGTCACTCTGAGCCATCGTTTCTGTTGGCATGGAATTGATTCGCTCGCTAGCAGCTGCGTCAGCAGCCTGATTACGAGCTTCCATTGCGTCTACAACGTCGGCAGCATTCTCAGCAGATATTTCCGGGGTGTAGTTCGCCAGTATGACAGCTACTGCCCCATTCGGATCATCAACCAAATCAAAAGACGTTGGCCGGCCAAACGGATCGTTGACATCAACCGAACCAAAATCATCACTATCAGAAGACGCACCAAACGACGCAGGCCAGTCAAACGCATCATCGCTATCAACCGAACCAAAATCATCACTATCAGAAGACGCACCGGGCAACGACGCAGGCCAGTCAAACGCGTCATCGCTATCAACCGAACCAAAATCATCACCATTAAAAGACGAGCCGGGCAACGAGTTAAGCGACGCAGGCCGGTCGAATGGATCATTGGCATCGGTCGGAACTTGAGAGCGTCGGTTGTCATCAGGAGAATGAGCCGCAACAATGTCGGCGTCTGGCATCAGACATGAGGCTGAGCCTGTCCAACCCCAGCCATCGCCGTCGGTGTCGACACACTCGTTCCGATCAACCAGTGGTAAATCGATTTCTCGGTCAGACGCGAACTCACCGTCAGCTCGGCCGCTGTAATCAGTTGAGGCAGGGTCAGATTCGTTGCCGTCAGACTCATTGAGGCCAGGCTCACAAGTACCGGCTCCGTCCCATCCCCACCCATCACCATCGGAGTCGACGCAATCGGCCGCAGCCTGGCTGACGCCGACTAAGCCGACTGAACCAGTCACGAGAGCTGATGCCAGGACAAGCCGTCGTCCGTGCCGTCGCCATTTGCCGGCGCTCACAACCGTTGACGCTCGATCCTCAGGGCAACCAAAAAGCGAAACAGTTCCACATTTTTCTATACACATAACGTTGACCCACCAATGTTCTGTTATTTGAAGATTTTGGGCGCAAGCCTCAACGGCTCAGCTGCCTTACAGCTCCTATCCTAACGCATGAATCAACAAACGTCGCCAACCTAAATTTGTAATCGAGTTGAATCGTCATAGGCCTCGTTGACGAAGGCACCGACTAGTGACCGTTGCCTCAACAGTCAACGGTGATCATTAGGCTTGTTCGGACCTGCCGCTATAGACTTGGCCCCGCAAGCAATCAGTAGGGATTCTATGTCCGGTGTGCAATCAATTGAACGAGCGTTCGCATTGCTGCGAGCGCTGGCCGTCGGGCCAGCCGGAATAACGGAGTTAGCCGAACGGTCCGACTTGCCCAAAAGTACCGTTGCCCGTTTACTCGGGGCCCTCGAAACTGAAGGAGCAGTTGAGCAAGTCGAGTCCGGTGGTGAGTACCGACTCGGTTCGTCGTTGGCTGACCTAGCTGGCGCGTCGGCTCCGGGCCGAAATCTTGTCGCTGCTGCTCGCCCGCACCTGCTCGAACTAACCGAGCGGACTGGCGAGACATCAGGACTCAGCATCTTGGATGACGGCATGGTCTACTACCTTGATCATGTTGAATCGGAGGAAGAAGTTCTGGTTCGAAGCTGGACGGGCGAGCGGGTCGCCGCTCACCTTGTACCTTCCGGGCTGATCTTGATGTCCGGGCTACCCGATGATGAAGTCGATGCCATGCTCGCCGGACCGCTCGAAGCGGCAACATCAGCGAGCGTTGTCGACCCAGCCTCCATCCGAGAACGACTTCGCCAAGCCAATCAGCAGGGCTTTATTTGGATCCAATCCGAGTTTGACGACAGTATTAGCTCTGTCGCCGCGCCGGTTACTGATCACAGTGGAACAACAATCGCAGCGCTTCACCTTCATGGACCGACCTACCGTTTCCCAACAAATCCGGGTCCGGAACAAGTGGGTCAGATGGTCAAAGAAACAGCGAACCGCCTATCGCTTCAGCTCGATTAGTACTTCGACGCGCATCTGCACAAACTCTGCACAATTCCCACCGAGGCTGACCATACCTCTGTTCTAGCTTGGAACTATGAAGTCGGCCCCCCACCCAGAAGCTCGACCCTCTCGACTCCAAGCCCTGTTCGACAGGGTCGAGCTTATTCCAAGCTGGCTTCGATTCGGGTGCTTCACGACGGTTCTGGCCGTAGTTGGCGTTCTTTCTCTGTCTGATTCAGTCGGAGCAAGCTACACACAGCCAATTGCGTTCGCTATGAAACTCGTGTCTGCCCTCGTACCCGGATCCGGTCTCAACCCGGTAGGTGCCGTCGACCTACCGGGTGGGATCGACACCCTCGGCCATTTCGTAGTTTGGGGATCCGTTGGTTTCATGGCCTCAGTCCTCATACCAGCGGCCGCTTCCCGAATAAATGCCCTCTCCGCCTTGTGGGCGCTGTCGGCATTGATCGAGGTTGGCCAAAAGTACCTGTCGCATTCGCGGGCCGCTCAACTATCGGACCTGATGGCCAACGGAACTGGATTGGTTGTTGGAAGCGTTGTCGCTGCGGTTGCGTTGGCATGGGGGCAAAGACTGGTTCAGCCGCCTCACACGGCAGCAAGTATCGTCGAGAGCAGTCAACCTAAGCGGTACAAAAACTAGTCCGAAAGGCTTAGTATCCGAATGGTCCGACCGACCTAGGTCGTGTGGATCTATCTCAGTCTTTCGCCCTTCCCCAAATAACACGACCCCGAACGGCCCTTGTTGGGGCCCTGGTCGCTCTCGCTGTCGCTGTTTCCGGTTGCCAAGGAGGAGAGAATGCGGCGGTTGGTCCCGGGACGGCCCCAGACGAATTGGCCTTCCAAGACATCGATACAACAACCACGGTATTGGAGACAACGATTGTCACTACCACTACAACGATGCCACTAGAAGTCGAGCTCGGCACCAAGACAAAGCCATTCGTGCCACTACCCGAGGACGCCACGACTCGGGCGGTCATGACAGAGACCGGCATCGTATTGCCAGTCATAAAGTCAAGAGGCGACTCATGGCTTGTAGCAACCCCATGTGGAAACGCCACGTTTGTAACTGGGGCGAACCCGCTCGGTCGGGCCCATGTGGTGCTCGACGCTGGCCACGGAGGGGCCGAGCCTGGAGCTGTTGGCCCCCAAGGCACAACCGAAAAAGATCTGAATCTGGCTGTTACTCGCCGAGCGAAAGAGCTGCTGGAGAACGCTGGAGCGACAGTGATTCTGACCCGGACCGGCGACTATGAGATAACCACCGCAACTCGAGGTCTTATCGCCGAGGCTGTCGATCCGGCTCTGTTCGTTTCGGTACATCACAATGGCGGCGCTCCTCCGTCCGGTGATACACCGGGAACGATCGTGTTCACCAAAAACAGCAGTGATGAATCCACCCGATTTGGGGGCCTCTTCTACGAAACTCTTCAACCTGTGCTACAAGCAGCAGCCGAAACCAAACGCCTCGACTACCAGGTCTACGCCGACGCACTGGACGCCCATGATGGCCTGGTCGAAACCTACGATCAGTCGGTTGCGGCTAGAGACGCGGCGCTCGTGGCTAACGGCCAAGTACCACCAGAGGTGACAACAACCCTGCCATCTAGCACAACCACCGTCGAACCAGGAGCGATTCGGATGCCTCAACAGCGGCAACTGGTGACAACAACAACGGTGCCACCGACTGCTGAGGTGACGGTACCTGTTCCTGAAAGTCTTCCACCTCCCCCCTCGTTCATGCTGGAGCCGGTTCGAGAGTTCAAATGGGCTGGAGCTGGGAACAGCGGCGTTCGTTCCTGGGTTCGTGACGACGGTCGTGACTTCTTGTCGATCCTTCGAACTAGCGGCGACGTACCTGCTGCCTTGGTTGAATTCCTGTACGTGACCAATCCAAGCGAAGAAGAACTTCTTATCGACCCAGCGTTTGTGGACGCGGAAGCCGAAGCTTTAGCCGAAGCCATCACGCTCTACTTCTCTACTCAAAACGAAGGTACCGGATTTGTGAAAGATCAGTTCGGCGACCAGTCCATCGGAGGAAGTGGCGGAGCGAGAGGCTGTGTCGAACCAAAGCTCGACTTTTTTGACGAAACAAGCGAGCCTGAAGATCAGGTAGACGAATCGGTCGACGCCACGCCGACGGCAGACGCTGACCCTCAGTCGGAAGCAAACTAGTTAGGGCCCTGGCCGTCGTTGACCTGTTTGGCCGCCGCTTGGCCAGCCAAGGCGCCGCGGATGACGAACACCAGCAACAAAACCGTTCCTACTCCGAACCCGATACTCCAGATCTCCATTGCGTTGTCAGGGTCGCGGCCAATCAGTAAACCAGCTACTGCGGGGAAGATTCCGGTCAGAATGCTGAGCTGGCCACCGAGTACGGTCGAGGGTTCAGCTGCTTGTTGAGCGGCTAACCAGGCTTCGTCCGAAGCGCTCGTTGTTCGAGTCCGGACGCCGGCCCAGCCGTTGCGTCCAAGTTCGCCCGAAGCTGCTCGACGGGCCACCCAAATTACAAGCCAGCCGCTGCCGACCAGTATCAGCCCGATCACGACCATCACCGCTACGGCGCCGGTCCACGAAATTTCTGATTGCTGAGCAACCACCCGCACTGCCGACGTGCTCGGCGACCTAACCGGCCCGGCGGCGACGAATTTCTTCGCTTATGGCCGGAACCACTTTGTGCAGATCGGCTAGTACCGCGTAATCGGCCTTGACCACCATGTTGGCTTCCGGGTCGGTATTAATGGCCAGAATTTTCTTGGACGCCATAGCTCCCACCCAATGTTGGATCGCGCCCGAGATACCAGTAGCGATATAGATTTCGGGGGCAATTCTGGTACCAGTTTGTCCAACTTGTGAAGCGTGGGGACGCCAACCGTTGTTAGTAACTGCCCGAGAACAACCGACGACCCCGCCGAGCAGTTCTGCTAACTCATCTAGAACGGCAAACCCGTCAGCAGAGCCAACCCCTCGGCCACCGCTAACAACAACCGGGGCGGTCGACAACGTTATTCCCTGGGTTAGCACAACACGATCGCGAACCATCGTTACCGACATTTCGTCATCGAGGTCAGGCTCGAACTGCTCAACGTCGCCGTCCGCAGCCTCTGGTGCTGGTTCTGCCACCACTGCATGATGGGCAATAGATAGCAACTTGCGATCGGCGTCGAGAGTGACGTCTTCCAGCAGGGATCCACCCCATTGCACTCGGGTCAACTCCCAAGGGTCGCCCGCGTCAACTGACAAGCAATTGGCGACAAACGGCAGATCTTCTCGAGCTGCGATCTGAGCCATAACTTCGTTGCCTCGATCAGTGCCAACTGCCATTACTGCAACGGCGTCTAACTCCTCAGCAAGTTGACGTACCGTTTCGGCCCATGCGTCGGGCCCGTAGTCAGTGAGCAGATCATGTGATGCGACATGGACAACTTCTGCCCCAAATTTTGCCGCCTCTTCGGCTAGCGGCTCAGCTTCTTCACCAACGAGCACCGCGTGTAGCGGCTCGTCTAGCTTGGCCGCCAAGTCTCGAGCGCTGGTCAGCGCTTCGCGGCTGGCCTCGGCCATTTCGCCTCGATCATGTTCGAGAACTACAAGCAACGTCACTACAGAACCCCTAACTCTTCGAGCAAGTCCACTACTTTGGACGCTGCTTCGGGTGAGTCACCCAGAATCTCGGTCTTACTTACCTGCTCTTCCGGCTGCTGTAGCTTCACCATGAGTTGCCCACCCGGTTCAGCGTCCACATCAGCGGTGGCCATCTCAACTTTCTTTGACGCCAACCGGCCTTTCATTGTCGGGTATCGAGGAAGGTTGATTCCCTCCTTGACACCTAACACAGCAGGACGAGGCAATTCGTACACCTCGAACCCGGCATCAACCGCTCGACGGGCGGTAATCTGATCGCCTTCGATGTCTATGCCCTTAATGCCGTTCACCATGGGCCGTCCGAGTGCGTGGGCAACACGAACACCAACTTGGAAGCCGCCCGAGTCTGCCGACTCGTTGCCGAAAAGCACCAGATCGAATGGGTCGCCCGACTCCAGTTCGACGATCGCTTTCGTTAGCGCCAACGCAGTTCGTTGAGGATCCCAGTTGGTTCCATCAGTTGGGATCAGCACCAGCTCATGGGCCCCAACGCTTGCTGCGTAGCGCAACTGTTCTTCGGCTTCGGGTGGCCCGAGCGTCAACACGGTAACGGTGCCGTCATGTCGTTCGGCTAACTGAATAGCCTCTTCGACCGCGCACTCCTCATGGGGACTGGTGGTAAACCCGAGGTGGGCGGTTTCTACTGACTGACCGTCGGCAGAGACGTTGATTTTGGCGCCAGGGGCTGGCACTCGTTTGACACAGCACAAAATTCTCATCTGAGACCTAGCTCTTCAGTCGGGTGTCTTCGGGGTCGAAGACCGAACCTTCGACGGCCGCAACCTTGATCGGGAACAATTCGTTCATGTACATGACCTGCAGGTCAGTCCCGACAACAGCCAGGTCGACTGGCAGGTAGCCGAGCAACAAATGTTTGCCAACCGATGGTCCTGGCGCCGCGGTGGTGACCACCGAGACTCGGCCATGGGAATCAACAATTCGTTCACCGGAAGCGGTGAGGATGGGTTCGTTACCACCTTGCATGAACCGCTTGCGGCCCTGCGAATCGGTGTTGTCTTCGACGGTGAACGTACACATCTTGGCGGCCGGTCCTGCCTCACGGGCCTTCAGGTAGGCTTCCTTGCCAATGAAATCAGCAGCCTTGACCTTAGGGCGAGCAAGCCCAGCCTCAACTGGGTTGTACTCCGATTCGAGTTCGGCTCCCATTAGTCGGTAGCCCTTTTCTACTCGACCAGACGAGCCGTAGACACCGCCGCCAGTGGGACGAAGCCCGTGTTCTTGGCCTGCTTCCATCAGGGCATCCCATAAAGCAGGGCCATTATCCCAAGAGGTGTAGATTTCCCAGCCAGTGTCGCCGACATAAGAGATGCGGAACAGCGTGCACGGGATGCCAGCGAGTTCAACTTGGCGAAGCGAACCGTACGGCGAACCTTCCTGACTCAGATCGTGATCGGTGAGTTTGCCAACCACCTTGGGCGCATTTGGACCCCAGACGCCGAGAGTTGTTGTCGTCTTCGTCAGGTCGGTGAAGGTAACCGAGCCGTCTTCTGGCATGTGCTTGCGGATCCAGAAGCTGTCTCGACCACCGTCGAACACACCGGTGACGATGCGAACGGTATCTTCGGCGGTTCGCATCATGGTTAGGTCCGAGTGGAAACCACCATCGGCATTAAGCCACGGGGTGTAGGTAGAGGAGCCGACTGGCTTGTCAACCTTGTTCACCGCTAAGTACTCCGCGAACTGCACCGCTCCTGGCCCGGAAAGCTCATAGACCTGGAACGCACTTAGATCAACTAGGCCACAATTTTCACGTAAGTTTAGGTGCTCGCCCATTGTGATCGGGCTCCACCAACGGTTATCCCACTCAGTTTGTCGTTCAGACAGGCCGTAGCGCTCAATCAGGTCTGCGTTTGAGTTGTACCACTGTGGTCGCTCCCAACCGCGAGCTTCAAAGAACTCGGCCTGAAGCGCCTCTTGTCGAGAGTAATACGGGCTCGTCTGCAGTTGCCGTCGTGTCTCCCACTGCTCTGACGGGTGGACGATGCCATACGTCTTGTTGAAATGCTCGTCGGCTCGAGCCCAAATGTGCTCGTCGCCGCGCTCCCACTCGTAGAAACGAGCGATGTCGCTGGCGTGCACGTCGATCACACGGGGGTAACCGTATGTCATCCATTCGGCTACTACCTGGGCCATGCCTGGACCCTCTTTCACCCAGACTGCGGCCGCAGACCATAGATTGCGGACTTCGACGGTTTCGCCAAGGCAAGGCATGGCGTCGGGGGTTAGAGAGAGAAGACCGTTGATGGCGTACTTGATTTCGGCGTCGCCCAACATGTCCATGAGTTCGATTGCTTGTTCCATCTGCTCATCGAAATCATCGGGCGTGAAGGGCATCTCGGTTGGAGACAACGCTGCTTCTTCATTTGATGGAATTTCTTCGGGGCGGTGGAGGATCGGACGGTGGCCGTAGGAGCCAACCTCCATCGAACCTGACGACTGCCGTTCGTAGCAAAACGTGTCCATATCACGAACAATCGGGTAACCAATTTCGTTGTTGGTCTCAGCTAAAACATCCATCGGACCAACGTCAGCCATTTGATGCACTGCAGGGGCGAGCGGAATCGTTGCTCCCGCCATCTGGGCCACCATATTGCTCCAGACCCCGCAGGCCACAACTACATACTCGGCTTCGATCCGACCTTGGCTGGTTACAACTGCTGTTACCTTCGGTAACCCGTTGGGCCCGTCCTCAGTTTCAATGTCATGCACCTCGGTGTTAGCGAAGACTTGAAGGGCACCTTTGTCGAGCGCCTTTTTGCGCATGACTGTGCCCGTTTCTAGCGAGTCGACGACTGACACAGTCGGACAGTAGAACCCGCCCATGATCACTTCTTCGTTGATGAACGGCACCAGCTCTTTAACCTCGGCCGGGGTCAGCAACTTGGCTTCGACTCCCCAGGCAGTAGCTGATGTCATGCGGCGAGTTAGCTCGTCCATCCGTTCTTGGGTTCGAGCCACCTCGATGCCGCCTGAGTCAACGCTCATGCCAAGGTCGCGGTATTGATTGGCGCTTTGCACCCCGAGCAGGGCCATCTCTTTGTTGTGATCAACCGGAAATATGAAGTTCGACGCGTGGCCTGTTGATCCACCTGGGTTAGGAAGTGGCCCTTTGTCAATCAGGACAAGATCAGTCCAACCCAGGTCGGCCAAATGTCCGACTAGGCAATTGCCAACAATGCCGGCGCCAATAACGACGACCTTGGCGCTACTCGGAAACTCGCTCATCTCAATTCTCGCTTTCATCCCCCGCAACTATGGCGGTCACAATCTCCGTGCTTGATTTTTCTACTAGCTAACGGCGTTCATAAAGATCTCCGGTAGAGACTTCTTATTAGGTGTTCAACCTGAAATCAACGCTGGACTAGCCACATTCCCTTGCCTGACGGACCAAAGCTACCTTCCCAGGCGGCTAGTTGGTTAGATCCACTACCTACACATTGTCCGAAATTGCCGCTCGACCCCAGCTCCAGAGTTCTGTATGATGGAAACGTTCTGCAATGCGGAACAATTTACTGACCTGAAGGGTAACGTAATCGCTCGCGAGTGTCGATACTTCGAAGTAGGAACCTGTGAAATCCTGAACTGGCATTGGAAGCCTCGCCACCTTGACCGGTCGCTCCCAGCAAACCAGTAGTCATAGTAGACAAACCAATAACCGTAGTAGACAATTGCAACAACGAGAACAATGATCGGTTCAAGATACCGAACAGCTAGCAACGTAAAGACCGACTAGGCACCGCCTACAACGAACCACCACAAGATGGGACCCAACTATGACTTTCCCCTCCGACTTAGAGATCGCTAAGGGTGCAAACCTTCAGCCCCTAACTGACGTTGCATCGGGTGCGGGAATTAACCCCGATCACCTCGAACCCTATGGTGATGGCGCAGCCAAAATAAAACTCGACGCTATCGAGGCCATGTCGGACCGGCCGAAGGCCAAATATGTAGTTGTCTCTGCGATCACCCCGACACCGCTAGGTGAAGGCAAGACGACAACAACAGTGGGGCTCGGCCAAGCTTTTCAACATATTGGCTCCTCAGCCACGATTGCCATTCGCCAACCGTCGATGGGTCCGACCTTTGGCATTAAGGGCGGTGCCGCTGGCGGTGGCTACGCCCAGGTCGTACCGATGGAGCTATTCAATCTCCACTTGACCGGCGACATGCACGCAGTGACCGCAGCCCACAACTTGTGTTCAGCCATGCTCGACGCCCACTTGTACCACGGCAACGACGCTGGCTTCGATCAGCACAACATCACCTGGCGACGAGTGCTCGACGTTAACGACCGAGCGTTGCGCAACACCACGATCGGGCTTGGAGGTCGCCTCGATGGTGTTCCCCGAGAGACAGGGTTCGACATCACCGCGGCATCCGAAGTGATGGCCGCTCTCGCTCTGTGTACCTCGCTTCAAGATTTGCGGGCCCGAATGGGTCGAATTGTTTTGGGCTACACCAAAGATGGAACTCCGGTCACCGCAGAAGAAATCGGCGCCGCCGGCGCCATGACTGTGATTCTCAAAGAAGCAATAAAGCCCAATTTGATGCAAACGCTTGAGAACACACCAGCGTTGGTCCACACCGGGCCGTTCGGCAACATAGCAACCGGCAACTCCTCAATCGTTGCCGACCAAATTGGCATCCACATGAGCGAATTCCTGCTCACCGAAGCTGGTTTTGGCGCAGATATGGGAGCGGAACGATTCTTCAACATTAAGTGCCGATACTCCGGGATAGACCCAGACGCTGCGGTGCTTGTTGCCACCGTCCGAGGGCTCAAAGCCCACTCCGGCAACCACAAGATCGTTGCTGGCAAGCCACTACCTCCAGCGCTGCTGGCTGAGAACCCTGATGAGGTACATCTCGGCGGCGACAATCTGCGCAAGCAACTGGCCAACATGCAAGCCCACGGCGTTACTCCGGTCGTAGCTATCAATGCGTTCCCTGGAGATCACGCTGGCGATATTGCCGCCATCAAAGAAATCGCCGAAGAGTACGGAGCGCGAGCCGCCGTGGCCACCCACTTCTCCGATGGCGGCAAGGGGGCTACCGAGCTTGCGGAGGCGGTTCGAGAGGCGGCCCAAGAAGAATCCTCGTTCAAGGTTCTTTATCCGGATGAAATGCCACTTCGAGACAAGATTAATGAAGTAGCTACCAAGGTGTATGGCGCTGACGGAGTCGAGTACACCGCAGCGGCCAACAGCCAGATCGACACCTACGAAGCAGCCGGATTCGGCAACCTGCCAGTTTGTATCGCCAAGACTCACTTGTCGATCTCGTCTGACGCCAAATTAAAGGGCGCCCCGACTGGGTGGACCTTACCCGTCCGCGAAGTACGCGCTTCAGTCGGCGCCGGATTCATCTACCCAATCTGTGGCGACATGCGTACGATGCCTGGACTTGGCAAGACACCAGCAGCAAAGAATATCGATATAGATGCCAACGGCGAGATCGTCGGACTCAGTTAGGACACCGCGTTATGTTCAGCAGCAATGCTTCAAACCTAGAAAGCGCCGGTTCGCCGGACGGGTACAAGAAAAGCCTCATCCGGAACCTTACTTTTGAAGTAATTCCGTTGAATAGTCTCGACACCGCCGTCGCTGCGTTACCTGACGCGGCGCCGGTGTCGGTGACGTGTTCGCCGGTCAAAGGGATTGCCGAGACTATGCGTTTGACCGAACAGGTCCGAGACGCCGGCCACACTGCCATCCCTCATATTGCCGCTCGAATGGTTACCTCAGCGAGCCATGTTGATGAAATTGCCTCGTGGCTGAAGACCGAACAAATTGGTCGCATGTTCTTAGTCGGCGGCGACGCCGACCCGGCAGAGGGCCCGTACACCGATGCCGCTCATTTTCTACGTGACCTGCTTGATCGCGGCCCTGAGCTTCACACCGTTGGCGTAACGTCGTACCCAGATGGGCACGCCTTCATTTCTGACCAGCTCTTATCCGAGGCGTTACACGAAAAGCAGGCCATTTTGGCTGAGGCTGGAGTATCTGGCTATGCCAGTACTCAGATGTGCTTTGACGAAAGCCAAATTGTCAACTGGCTATCGAACGAGCGAGCGAACGGTTTTGAACTCCCGGTCCATCTCGGGATAGCGGGCGTAGTCGAGCGAGCGAAATTAATGAAAATGGGAGTACGGCTCGGCGTCGGAACGTCACTTCGATTCCTGAAGAAGAATCGAAAGGCCCTGACAAAGCTCATGTCGCAGGCTGACTACGACCCGTCGACGTTGCTCGATCCCTTAACTGAGGATCTCGAACGTCTCGTTGTTACCGGAATCCACTGCTTCACCTTTAATCAGGTCGAAGCAACGCAACGATGGCGGCAATCAATTGTCGAAGACGTCGGATAACTCCCGAAGCAGCGACTCCACGGCGGACAGCAACCACGCTAGTACTGCCACCACCAACATATTTGCTGAAAATTTGAACACGCAAGCGGGCATGCTTGACGAGCCCCGACACCCGTCTGAGGTGTTTTTATCTACCGATGATCTCGAGTTGCACATTGATCTCACTGAGCAACCCGAAACCGCGCCACATCACGCTAATTATCATCTTGAGGCCAACAACCCTGGCCCATTGATCGGGCCAGAGAACACGGTGGCGGCGACCTGGGCGCTGTTCGCTGGCATCGGCTTGCTGATGATTGGCAACGGGCTGCAAGGCTCGTTAATCGGCATCCGCTCCGATATCGAAGGGTTTTCAACCCTCGAGGCCGGAAGCGTTATGACGTTCTATTTCGTTGGCATTCTCGCTGGCAGCCGAGCCGTTACCCGCAACTTGTCGAACGTCGGCCACATCAGGGTTTTTGCCGCCCTCGCCTCCCTGGCATCAGGAGCGGCCCTGGTCCATGCGCTAGCGCCAATACCGCTGAGCTGGGCCCTAATGCGGTTCGTGACTGGATTTTGCATGGCCGGGCTATACGTTGTTGCCGAGTCGTGGATCAACAACTTAGCTACGAACAAAACCCGAGGAAAGCTGATGGCGATCTACATGGCTGTCACCATGGGAGGCTTCTCGCTAGGCCAGTTGTTGTTAAACGTCGCCGATCCGGCTGGTTTCGAGCTGTTTGTTGTCACCTCACTCCTCGTCTCGTTGTCGCTTGTCCCGGTTTCGCTTTCGGCGTCGAGTGCGCCACCATCTATCGTGCCAACCGCCATGTCGTTGAAGGCGTTAGCTGCCATCGTGCCTACCGGAATAGCGGCTTCGCTCTTGGTCGGTATGGCTCACGGCGCCTTGTTGGGAATGGGAGCCGTTTACGCTTCGACTGTAGGTCTTCGTCCATCACAGGTTGCGCTGTTCATGGGCGCCCCGATGCTCGGAGGATTCGTGCTCCAGATCCCGATTGGTTCGCTATCTGATCGGGTCCCTCGGCGCGGCGTGATGCTCGCTGTCGCCATCGGGGCGGTAGTAACGACTACTGGGTTGTTGGTGGCGCCAACAAGCGGTCCGATCACGTACCTTCTGATGTTCCTGGTCGGTGGATGCAGTTTCCCGCTCTACTCACTCTCCATTTCATACACCAATGATTGGCTGGAACAAGCGCAGATTCTTGGTGCTAGCGCGGCTTTGGTTACGGTGAACAGCATTGGTGCCGTTGTCGGACCACTCCTGGCAGCCGGGTTAATGATCGTGTTCAGCAGCAAGATGTATTTCGTTGCGCTGATTGCAACTCATGCCGCAATTGCGATCTATCTGGTGTACCGAATTGTTGTCGTTGATGCCCTAGACGTTGATGACCAACGCGACTTCATTCCGTTCCCAGCCCGGGCGTCTGCTGGCGCAGTGAACCTGTTAGCCCGAAAGATTCCACCGGCCATAACCAAAGTTTCGTTGCCGGTAGCCAAACGAGTCATTCATCGAAAACAACCAGGCGGCAACAATCATGCTGCGCCGGAGAACGCCGACGCTGAAGGTCCAACAATTTGACGTTCGAGTGACGTCGACCGCATCGCCGCTGACCGAGACTTGTACCCAACGTGCTGGTGACCTCGACGCAAAGACAATCCCTGTTACTCTCCCACCTGATGACAAAGATGCAGACCTTCGCGGCAGTCGGCTTTGTTGTTTCGGGATTTCTCATGTCCGGATGCAGTGCACTTGGTTTGGGGTCGGACGACGACACTTCGACCGGCGCTGGTGCGGAGTCGACTGGTTCAACAGCGGGCGGCACCGCAGCTGATTCGACCGCTGTCGATACCAGCACTCCTAATTCAAGCACGCCCAATTCAACCGCTCCCGAGACGACCGATAGTGACCAAAGTCAGTCGGAAGTCAGAGTTCAAGACTTACTCGAGCAGATCTTGATCACCTACACCGAGGCCATCAACGATCGAGAGCCGGAAGAGGCGTTCGCTCTGTTCACTGAAGAACTCCAGCAGCGGGTTCCGGTTGAAGAGTTAGTCGACGGAACGTCTACGTCTTACATTTCTCGTGTCAACGTAAGCCAGGTACTTCTCGAGAACCCCGACGTATCGAACGAAGATTCCGAACTGCGGCAAGCCGCTACCGTTTTCGCATCGTTTCGAACTGATCAGGATCCGTCGTTCGGGCGCGATGCCCAGCCGTGTAGTTGGTGGGAGATGGAATACCGGTTGGAACAGATTGGGGATCAGTGGCTGATCGACAGTGCTACTGCGCTCGGCGGTAGCCCGTTCCCATGCCCGGTGGTTACCGGGCGAGAACCGGTCGATGTGACCGAGCCGAGCGTTCCCGATGAATTACAACCCGACGAACCCGACCCTGTTCCGGAGCCAGAGCCGGGGGCAAAGCCGGTTGTCCACCTGACTCTCGACGATGGCCCGGGGCCTGAAACGTCGCGGTACTTGGCCTTGTTTGATGAGTACGAGGTCGAGGCCACGTTTTTTGTCAACAGCAACAAGATCTCCGGCCGCCAAGACGTCACCCGCCAGATAGTTGATTCTGGTCACGCTATTGCTAATCACACCCATACCCACTGCAACATTAAGAACCCGGCTAGGCCAACGCCAGTTTCTCAATGCGGAAACCGAACGGCTCAATCCGAGATTGGCGATGCCCAAGACATAATCGCTGCAACTACTGGCGTTACTCCCACCTGTTTTCGCCCTCCGTTTGGAGCGCAGAGCGACGCCACCAAAGCTGTTATCGCCAGCTTCGGTCTTGCCAACTGGCTATGGGATATCGATACTAACGATTGGCAGTTCAACGCTCGCAATCGGAACTACACCGATGCTCAAGCCATCGCGGAGCTCAATAAAGCCTCCACTCTCAAGCCCAGCGGACCAAGCGAAGGCGTTGTCATCCTGCTTCATGATGGGACGGCGTCGGCCCCCCGAATGCTCAAACTGCTTCGAACTTGGCTCGAACAAAACGCCGACGAATATCAATTTAAGAAACTGACCGGCTGTTAACTTGGAGAGGTCAATCGGCTATCCGCGGCACCTGAACGCTAGGACGGGTTGTCGAACACGTCTCCAGTTAGGTCAGCCGGACGAATTGGAGCCACGTCGACAACAGGACGTTGTTCACGGGGAACTGTTTCGTCTTGCCGAAGCCAGATCGTGCGTTGAGGAAACGGAATTTCGATCCCAGCTTCATCCAACGCTTCTTTGATCCGAAGTCGAAGTTCTCTAGCCACAACCCATTGTTCGGCTGGATCGGTTTTGACTACGAGGCGAATGACCACCCCATCAGCTCCGAGCCGCTCGACTCCCCACACCTCAGGGGGGTCAATGATGTCGCCGTCGGTGAAGGTCCGATCGGCCCACAGATCGTCGGCTACCCGTTGGATGATACCTTCGGCCCGACGAAGGTCAGTGTCGTAGGCTACCTCGACGTCTAGCACCGCTCTGGACCACAGCTGTGATTTGTTGGCCACCCGTCGAATCTCTGAATTTCTGATATGCCAAACTGTGCCGTTCACATCGCGCAAGGTGGTTGTTCGTAACGAAAAGTCTTCGACCCGCCCGGTTGCCTCGCCCACGTCGATCACGTCTCCAACCCCGAATTGATCCTCGAACAACATGAAAATGCCGGAGAGAAAGTCAGCCACAATCGATTGGGCTCCGAAGCCAAGAGCCACGCCAAGCACGCTGGCGCCAGCAAGTAGTGGGGCCAGACTAACGCTGAAGAGTTCAAGGATGAAAAGACCAGCAACGAACCAAACGATCACCGTCGACAAGCTTGCAATGGCGGAAACAACAGTCTTGGCCCGTAGCTGCACTCGCCCGGTCGCGTCAGTTCCCTGCTTGGGTTGCTGCCCATCAACGTCGGTACCGAATCGATCGCCGGCCGATGGTAGGGCGTTTCTGTTGCGGGCGCTAACAACTTGATCGGCTCCCCTGGTGGCCACCGTTCCGCCGATCCGAGTGATGGCCCATCGCAACAACCGGCTCACGAAGAACGCCATCACCAGAATGAACACCACCCGGAGAGGGCGATCAACCACTAGCTCGGCGGCTCGGCCGGCAAGATCGGATCCAGTCCGCTCAACTACTTGAGCACAAACGAAACCGGGCTCGTCACCACAACCGGTCACTGAAACTAGACCATTGAAAGCCATGCTGATTTCTGCCACGGTCCTAGCTTGTACTGAGCGAACTCAAAAACCTACCACCAGGCGGTTTCTGGTCGACAATCCGTGTAGTCAGGGTTCAAGACCGGCGCCTTTTACTGTTTGGAACGAGCGATCCAACCGATTCGGGGTCTACGTAAACGTTGATTTGAACAGAGCTTCGACTGAGGTATCGAGAACATCCGCTATCCGAAGCGCCAAGTACACCGACGGAGCGTGATCGCCACCTTCAATTGAAACCACCGTTTGCCTGCTGACGTCGACTGCTTTTGCCAGATCAGCTTGAGTCAGTTCAGCAGCCCGCCGAAGCCGACGAACCTGATTACCGGTCGGTCGGCCCGCCGCAGCTTGCTTTGTTGATGCCACACTTGACAATGTAAACTTGTCTTTACATATAGTCAACTATTACTGATAGTCTGTCTAGTTTGATTTGCCAAGTGACAAGCCTGATTGTCATTATTTCCGTCCTTTCGCTCCCGAATAAGGGACCATTCGGGCGGATTTGTTTGCCCGCCGTTTCAGACCGGTGCGCCGACGTCTAACGTGGGCGCAAGAGGATCTCGCAAGCGAGTAAGAGGGAAAACGATCAGCGTTCCCGCCACCAGCGATGAGTTTATTGAGCCGAACGCAACTAAGCCCCGAAGTGGTTGTCGAAACCGCTGCCAAGATTGCCGACACGATTGGCATCGACGCGTTGACATTGACCAAAGTGGCCAAAGAGCTCGGCACAAGCCAACCTGCTTTATACCGACACCTCGATGGTTACGACGACCTAATACGGGCGTTGAGCCTCAAGGGTCGTGAGATTCTGGCCACCAGACTTAGCGAAGCCGCTGTCGGCCTGGCGGCCGAAGATGCGGTCAGAGCGATGGGGTTGGCCTGGCGGCAGATGGTCGCCGACCACCCTGGCTTGTACGCTTCCACCGATCGATATCCGTGCGCTGGCGACCCCGAGCTCGAATCGGCGGTCGACAAAATTGTGGTCACTTTGGGCCAGGCGTTAATCGGATTCCATTTGAACGAAGATCAAGCGGTTCATGCAGCCCGAACGTTGCGGAGCGCATTCCACGGCTTCAGCCATCTCGAAGCTGGCGATGGATTCCCCCAAGAACAAGACATCGACGATACGTTCGATCACCTAATTTCGCTGATCTGCGCCGGTGTTCGGAAGTTGAAGTAGCCGCCTCGGAAACAGAACTGGTACCCATTCGGTAGCAAAGTTCGGGAACAAGATTCATGATCTTCGTGGCTCCTGTCTAGACACCTTCACGTTTTAGTTATAGGTTCTTAGTTATGACTCGAATGACCCCTAGTGAAGCTTTCGTAGAGACCCTCGTAGCGAACGGCGTGACCGACGCTTTCGGCATTATGGGTTCCGCATTCATGGACGCAATGGACATCTTTGCGCCGGCCGGGATCACGCTAGTTCCGGTCGTTCACGAGCAAGGCGCAGCCCATATGGCCGATGGATACGCCCGTGCTTCTGGTCGACATGGGGTTGTCATTGGTCAAAACGGGCCAGGCATTAGTAACTGCGTAACCGCTATTGCTGCTGCGTTCTGGGCTCACAGCCCCGTGGTCATCGTTACCCCAGAAACCGGAACAATGGGCATCGGCCTTGGTGGCTTCCAAGAAGCAAATCAGTTACCTATGTTCCAAGAGTTCGTCAAGTACCAAGGCCATATCAACAACGAAAACCGAATGGCCGAGATCACGGCCCGTTGTTTCGATCGGGCTATGAGCGAAATCGGACCAACCCAACTCAACATTCCTCGCGACCGATTTTACGGCGACATCGACGTTGAGATCCCTGAACCAATGCGGCTCGACCGGGGCCCCGGCGGCGAAGACAGCCTGAACGCAGCCGCCGACCTTTTAGCGGCCGCTGAGTTCCCGGTGATTCTCTCTGGTGGCGGCGTCGTCATGGCCGATGCTCTCGACGAATGCGTGGCCTTGGCCGAAAGACTCGGCGCCCCAGTGGTCAACAGCTATCTCCACAACGATTCCTTTCCCGCCAGCCACCCTCAATGGTGCGGACCACTTGGCTATCAGGGTTCAAAAGCCGCTATGAAGCTGATAGCGAAGGCCGACGTTGTTCTGGCCCTCGGAACCCGCCTCGGCCCGTTCGGAACACTCCCCCAACACGACATGGACTATTGGCCGAAGGACGCCAAGATCATTCAGGTTGACGCTGATCACAAGATGCTCGGCTTGGTGAAGAAAATTTCAGTCGGCATCGTTGGTGATGCGGGAGCGGCAGCCATTGCGCTGACCAACCGGCTAGCTGATCGAACACTTGCGTGCGATGCCACCAAGGATGCTCGAGCGGCCACAATGGTCGAAGAGCAAGAGGCATGGGAAAAAGAGCTCGATGAGTGGATCCATGAGAAAGACCAATTCAGCCTCGACTCAATCGCCGAAGCCTCGGACGAGTCTGGCGACTGGCTTCACCCCCGGCAGGTGTTGCGAGCACTCGAAAAGGCCATGCCGCCCCGAGTAATGGTGTCGACCGACATTGGCAATATCAACTCCGTCGCCAATAGTTACCTACGATTTGAAGAGGGTCGTTCCTTCTTCGCCCCAATGAGCTGGGGTAACTGCGGTTACGCTCTTCCCACCATAATTGGAGCAAAGCGAGCCGCTCCAGATCGTCCGGCTGTGGCCTACGCCGGTGACGGCGCATGGGCCATGTCAATGGTCGAAGTAATGACCGCAGTCCGCCACAATATCCCGGTCACCGCAGTTGTGTTCCACAACCGGCAATGGGGCGCGGAGAAGAAGAACCAAGTTGACTTCTACGGCCACCGATTCGTTGCTGGTGAGCTCGACGGCGGCGAGAACTACGCCGAGATCGCTAAAACTATGGGAGCTGAAGGCATCCGCGTGGACAAGATCGACAACGTCGGCGCTGCCCTAACCGATGCCATCAACGCCCAAATGAACGAAGGCAAGACGACAGTCATCGAGGTCATGTGCACTAAAGAACTCGGGGATCCATTCCGCAAGGACGCTCTTTCTCGACCGGTTCGACACCTCGACAAGTACAAAGACTACGTCTAAGCCTCCTTCGCTCCTGTCGTGACACACCCAAAAGGGCCAGACTCAGTATCGGTAGCAGAGCTTTTCGGCTTCGATTCCGAGATGAACGTTCACCGTTTCAACGGCGATGAGATATCAACATCGTCCGCGGACCCAACGACCAATGAACTAACCAGTCATGTGCCGTTGGTCGACCCTAACTACCACTTCGATCCCGAGGTAACGCTGGCGATCCTGGCTGGGTTCGAGCAAAATCGACGAGTGTTGCTGCAAGGGGCCCATGGAACCGGAAAGTCGACGCATATTGAGCAAGTTGCTGCTCGTCTCGGCTGGCCTTGCCTTCGAATAAACCTCGACGGCCATTTATCCCGAATGGATCTGGTCGGGCGCGATGCCATTGTGGTTGAGGACGGCAAACAGATCACAACCTTTGTCGAAGGAATTCTCCCTTGGGCCATCAGACGGCCAATTGCGCTCGTTTTGGATGAGTACGATGCCGGTCGCCCCGACGTCATGTTTGTTATCCAGCGGGTATTGGAACGGGATGGTAAGTTCACGTTGATCGACCAGAACGAAGTTATCTCGCCTCACCCCCAGTTCAGAATTTTCGCGACCGCTAACACCGTTGGACTTGGTGACATGACTGGGCTGTACCGGGGCACCCAGGCCCTCAACCAGGCCCAGCTGGACCGCTGGAATGTGGTGGCCAAGCTCAACTATTTGGAGCCGACCGTAGAACAACAGATCGTACTCGGCCAGGTTCCAGAGATGAACAAACGGGAAAACGGAGAAACGTTGCTGGCCTCAATGGTGTCAGTTGCCGACATGACTCGCACCGGATTCATCGCAGGCGATATTTCTACCGTGATGTCGCCTAGGACTGTAATCAGCTGGGCCGAAAACACCATAACCTTCGGCGACCCGGACACCGCATTTCGGTTGACGTTCCTAAACAAGTGCGATGAAGCAGAACAACCAATCGTGGCCGAATATTACCAACGAGTCTTTGGATCATGAGTCCGCGGGTTACCAGTCTCGATTATGTCGACAAATACGTGAGTCTTCGGCTAATTGATCGATGAGTACCCGTCGATCTGAACGGGCCGGGGCGGCCGGGCTGAGAGCCGTATCAAGAATCCCAACCGCGGAACTACGGGGAACCCGACTTGAAGTAGACGATCGACTCGTTGCCCTCATGGTTCCACATTTAGCGCTCGAGACGATCCGCTCGCTAGACCCGACGCCAAGTCCCGAATGGTCGGGTCACGATGAGTACCGACAGAACTACCACCAAAACCAACGGGGCGTAATGGACGCCCTCGGCCTTCGCCTCCGCCACAGCGACCGCTCCCTCCATCTCGAACTAAGCCCTAGTGAGCCGCTAGAGCGAATCGTATTCGACATCGCCGAACAGTTTCGGTGCGAGGCTCTGATCGACCCGACACTAGTGGGCGTGAAGGCAAACACGACGGCTGCGTTCGATCGGTGGAGTGAACGAGCGGTGGCAGAACGGATCGATGAAACCGGCGTGGGTCTAGCCATTTTCACGATCACCCAGATGATCCGATCCCGCCTCCTCCGAGTGCCGACCACAGAGCTTGTCGGTGACGTAATTGAGAGCACGCGAGGTAACCTCTCTCGACTAGTCGGCCATGCGCTGAAGAACCTTCCAGCCCTTATCGACTCTCAACGGGCCTACGCCGAACCGGCTCAAGAAATCGCCCGCCTTATCGGCGAAATGGTAGCTGATGCCAGTCTGGCGCTCGACGCCGCCCCTGAAGCCGTCGACCGCCACCGACTCCTACTTCCTGTCGATTGGGATCTTCTCAACGAGGAACTGGCTGAGGTCGAAACTGAGCAACACAGTGGCTTGATCGAATCTGACTATCGGATATTCTCGACCGCGTTCGACGTCGAGGTGGCAGGCGCTGACCTCTATCGTCCGGCCTCGCTCCGCCAGCTCCGACAACAGCTCGACAGCCAGATCGCCGATCAGGCCGTGAGTATCACTCGTCTCGCTCAGAAGCTGAAACAGCTTTTCCCCTCTTTTGCCAACGACGGTTGGAGCACCGGTCAAAGCGAGGGCGTTCTCGACCCTCAGCGACTACCGCAGCTGGTCGCCGACCCGCTCAACCCTCATGTTCGCCGACTTCCCCGTCAACGAATAGCGACCGATTCCATGGTTACATTCGTAGTTGACACAACCGGCTCAATGAAACTCCAGCGGTACGAGACTGTAGCCGTTTTGGTCGACACGCTAGTTCGTGCGCTGGAACTAGCCGAAATCACCACCGAGGTCTTAGGGTTCAGCACCGCGTCGTGGGCTGGAGGCAGGTCGCGCCAACTTTGGGCCAGCCAAGGGTCGCCAGCCGACCCGGGAAGACTGAGCGAAACGCTCCACATCGTGTACAAGAGTGCAGAACAATCGTGGCGTCAATCGCGTTTGTCGTTGGCGGCAATGATGCGCACCGATCACTACCGAGAGGGGGTCGACGGTGAAGCGCTGCTATGGGCGGCTAGCCGGGCGGCGCAACGCTCAGAACAACGGCGCGTTGTAGTCCTCATTTCAGATGGGCTTCCGATGGAAGCGACGACGGCTAACGCCAACCGGGAAAACTTTTTGACCGATCACCTCCGAACAGTAGCGTCATCTTTTTCGGCTGCCATTGGTCAGCGACGCCCAAGCCCAAATACCCGATCGCTACCATTTGGGGATCTTTCGCTCGGTGCCATTACTATCGATCAAGCCCTTGGTGAGTACATCCCCAACTCGGTGACGATGGACTTATCCGGAACGCTCAGAGTCGGAGACTACGACGTGCTCCAGACCCTGTTCAATCACTAGCCGTTGGCCTGTGGCCAGCTTGGAGAGCTGAGATTACGGCCACATTGACGATGTCTTCGGCGGAGCACCCGCGAGACAGGTCATGGAGCACGCCGTCCAGTCCCTGAAGGAGCGGACCGAATGCTTGAGCTCGGCCCAGACGCTCCGTTATTTTGTATGCGATATTGCCAGAGTCGAGGTCGGGGAACACGAACACGTTGGCCTTACCAGCCACTGGAGAGCCGGGCGCCTTCGATTGACCAATGGCGTCGACCCAAGCGGCATCAAACTGAAGTTCCCCGTCGATAGCAAGCTCGGGAGCAAGTTGACGAGCAAGTTCGGTGGCAGCGCGAACCTTGTCGACCCGAGGGTGCTCGGCGCTTCCTTTAGTACTGAACGACAACATGGCGACGGCCGGATCTAAGCCGGCAAGTTGACCAAACGTCGCTGCGCTGGCGACAGCGATCGACGCCAGCTGGTCGGCGTCGGGGTCAGGTACGACGCCACAATCGCCATAAACAATCGGCTGGCCGTCAGGCAACACAAAAAAGAACGAGCTGCTGACGATCGAAGCTTGTTCGGCCACCCCGAGTATTCGTAGACCAGCTCGGATCACATCGGCGGTCGGTCGACTAGCACCGGCTACGCATCCGTCTGCGTCGCCAGCAGCCACCATTAAAACAGCAACTTGGAGCGGGTCGTCAAGATCAGCCGGTTTGTCCAGTGAACCTGCTTTAGCCAGCAAAGCGGGAGTATGGAACGAGGCTGGATCGTCCAACACAATTGCCTCAACTAGGCTGTCTCGGTTTAGCGTTGCTGCTGCCTCAAGGGCCCGTTGATCACCGCTGTCGGCCAGCACAATTCGTTTCGGATTGCTGGCGGCCCGTCCGTACCATTCGGCTAGCAGGTCCACGGGATCAACCCTTGCCTCGCCATGGAATCAATATGCTTTCTAACAACCGCATCAGCATGTCCATTAGAACTCCGATCAACGCAATAATGACGATGCCAGCGACCATGATGTCGAGTCGGAAAAAGTTGCGAGCCTGGAAAATCATTGCCCCGAGCCCGGTGCTAACTCCGAGGAGTTCGGCCGCCACAACTGTTCCCCAGCTGACGCCGATTGCAACCCGGATTCCGGTGAAGAGATCCGGAAGAGCATTTGGAAGAATAACTCTGAACAGCACCTGGCGCTTGGAAGCGCCAAGCGAATAGGCAGCTCGCACCTTCGAGAGGTTCACCGCTTGAACGCCAGCTCGAGCGGCGATGACCATTATCCAAATTGAGGCAAAGATCAACAGAAAGTATGCGGTCCTGTCACCGATTCCGAACCAAAGAGCGAATAGCGGCAACAGGGCTAAAGGAGGGACAGGCCGTAGCGCTTCAACAAACGTATCGAAGAAGCCCCGGAGTCGGCTGCTCAAACCCATAGAGAAGCCGACAGGAACGCCGACGATGATTCCAAAGAACATGCCACGAACGATTCTCCACAAACTCGCGCCGGTATGAGCCCAAAGCGAGATGTTCTTATAGCCCTCGGCTCGAAGGGTGTTAAAGCCCCGGAGCGTGTCCATCGGTGTTGGGAACCTTCGAGGCCCCAAAACCTGGGTGTACATGCTTTCATCGCACTGGTCAGAAACCTTACATTCGACTAACAAGTTGGCATCGGAGAATCGCTTGCCGTCAGCCTTGTTCGCGGCTTCGACGCTGGCCCGAAAGTCGTCAGGAAACCCCCACGCTTTGGTAACCAAGTACCACACGAGGAGAACGAGAAGCAGCGAAATCAAGCTCCACAACGGCAAACTGCGGACCGACGACGAGTCGCCGAAACTAACAGTCTTGCGTGAAGAAGTCTGCCGACTTTTAAGCCATCCAGGTCGGCTGTTCGGGGTATCTACCTTGGGGTCGGTTTCGATCGGGGTCATGACACACCTCCGCCCATTATCTGTTCTTCCATTTCCCAAATAAGCGACAAGATCTCTTCCCGCTTCTCAATAAATTCGGGAGACGACTTCAGCTCACGAGGCTCCACCTCAAGCCCCACTTTTGCGAACGGCAATTCGTAGGTGTATTCGATTCGTCCGGGTCGAGGAGCCATGACGAACAGTTGATCTCCGAGATAGAGGGCCTCTTCGACGCTATGAGTTACGAGAACAATTGTCTTCCCGGTTTCTTGCCATAGCTTTAGAACTAACCCTTGCATTTTCTCCCGGGTCAGCGCATCCAGCGCCCCGAGGGGTTCGTCCATCAAGATGACGTCCGGGTCGTTAGCTAAGCAACGAGCAAGAGCAACTCGTTGTTGCATCCCGCCCGAAAGCTCGTATATTCGTTTGTCGCCAAATCCTTGGAGCCCGACAGTATTGAGTAGATCCTCGACTTTGGCCGACGTCTCCGCTCGATCAGCCCTTTTCATCCGAGGGCCAAACGAGATGTTCTTGTTCACACTAAGCCATTCGAAAAGTGCGCCCTGCTGGAACACCATGCCTCGTTCCGGCCCGGGCTTTGTTATCGGCGCGCCACCAAGGCTGACCGTGCCTGATGTTGGCGCTAAGAACCCTGCGAGAATATTTAGCAGGGTCGTTTTGCCACAACCGCTTGGACCAAGCAGCGTCAACAACCGTCCGCCACCGAGCTGGAAAGACACGTCCTTCAATGCTTGGACCGCTTCGCCGTTGGGAACGTCGTACAACATGTCAACTTCATCGACCAGTAGATCCATCGGTGCTCCTCGTGTCTCAGTGCTGGTGCATCCCAGCCGCCATATAGAAGGTGCCGGGGATCGTTTCCGCTCCCCGGCACCTACCTGAGTACTGCCTAGTAGCTGCTTACTAGTAGCTACTTGCTAAAGGCACTTGCTTATTGCCACGTGCCGTTAACACGTTGCAGCCTGTGCTTACTCGATTGCTTCGAGGTAGCTAGTGTCGACAAAGCTGCTGAAGTCATCAAGTGACTGGTCGATCTCGCCGAGTTCGACAAAGGTGTCAAGCTGACCCTTCATGTTCTTTGCGACGTTGCCACCCATCCAATCATCGGTGAGCTGGTCTTCGACTGTTGGGAAGGTAAACCAGTTGTCGCCAGCGAGGAAATCGCCAACATCTTCCATACCAGCAGCCTGAGCGATAGTAGCGTTCGTTGCTTCTGGGTCACCCTTCCAGCTCTGGTTGAAGTCTTCGGTTGCAGCCAAGAAGGCGGTAACAACGTCAGCGTGCTCTTCACCAAACGCAGTTGGAATAGCAACGATGTCATAGGTGAAGATGCCGATCTCACTTTCGTGCTCGGCCCCAGTCATTATCACATTTCCACCAGAGTCAAGCATGCTGACAACCGGGCCACCAAAGGCACAACCGACATCAATGCTGCCAGCTTCAAAAGCAGCGGCGGTAGTTGCGCCACCCTCAGCTGGAACGATTTCAAGGTCGTCGAGGCTAACCCCAAGATGATCCATCATCGAAAGCATTTTGTAGTGAGTGATGTTGCCGGTTGGAGTCATTACCGTCGCACCCTTGAGTGTTTCAGCTGCGTTTTCCTTAGTAACTCCGAGACTTCCCTGAGCGATGCAGTTATCGGCTTCAGAGTATGAAACAGCGATACCTACCAGCTTGAGGTCTGCTCCGTTGTTCACAAAGTTTGCGAATGGCGTTAGACCCTGAGAGTAAGAGATATCAATATCGCCTGCCTCCATTGCCTCTGCCATATCGCCGCCGCTGTTGAACGGAACCCAATTGATTGGAACACCAACAGCATCGCCGAGCGAGCCATCTTCTTGACCTGCTTGGTTCGGTGTTGGCCACTCTGCGAAGTAGGCAACGTTCAGCACTTCAAGATCGGTTTCAGCTGTATTAGCGCCAGCTTCACCGCCTGAACTATCAGAACCGGCATCTGAGTCTCCGTCACCGGATCCACAAGCACCAGCGATAAAGGCAAGCGCAGCAAGTACGAGCCAAAGTTTCTTCATATCTCTCCCCTTTTCAGTTGACAGGTATCAACTTATTTTTATTCGACAATTTCACCGTTGGTTTAGACGATGCGAGCATACGGCCGCCTAGTGACTCCCGCAAACTCTTGCGAAATTAGACTCTATAACATGAGATCCGGTTCTACCATCAGTTCAGCTGACGACTGTCCAAACCCAATCACGTATCTCGCTAATAACTTCATTTCACAAACTACTTGTTGACAGCTAGCCAATTCTCTGTTGCCGTCAGAATCTGATCAACCCGGTTTGTAAGGTCATCAAGAACTTCGTTGGTGGCAATCAATGGCGGCGACAGAACGAGCATCGTCGCCCCCCGATCGTCGGGCCGCACTAGCAACCGAGCATCGCGTACAAATTCATTGAGCACACCGCCCTGCAACTGGTTCCGCTGGCTATCAGAGAGTTCGACTCCGGCTTCGCGGTCGGCCATCAACTCGATGGCGTAGAAATATCCGAGGCCCCGTACTTCCTTGATGCAACGATGCCCCTCAACCAGCTTGTCAATCCGGGCCCGAAATCCATCCTCGTGTTCAAGAACGTGGCCTAGGAGGCCTTCAGCGGTCATTGCCTCCATATTGGCGACCGCTACCGCGGTTGCTACCGGGTGGCCACCAAAGGTAGAGCCGTGCATGTAAGCGCCCATCGGCGATTCCCAAATCGACTCGATCAACGGCTTGCGAGCTACGATGCCGCCAAGTGGCTGATAGGCGCTCGTAACTCCCTTGGCAAAGGTGACGATGTCTGGGACCACGTCGAACCGCTCGCTGGCGAACCAATAACCGAACCGGCCGAACCCGCTGATGACCTCGTCGGCGACTAGTAAAACACCGTACGTGTCACAGATGCGGCGAAGCTCTTGCCAATAGCCGACAGGAGGCACAAGACCGCCACGGCCATTTTGAACCGGCTCGGCAAACACCGCCGAAACAGTTTCAGGTCCCTCGGCCAGAATCATTTGTTCAACTGCGGCAGCCGATGCCAAAAGGTCGGCGGTATCTCCATAGGTGTTGCGGACATGGCGCACGCCGTCCCACAGCATGGGGGCAAACGGGCTTCGGAACTTTGGCACTCCGGTGACCGCTAGCCCGCCAAGTGTCGTTCCGTGGTAGGACCACTCTCGGGAGATGACTTTGTACCGGCTCTCATCTCCTCGACTCAGGTGATAGTTGCGAGCAAATTTAAGGGCCGACTCAACCGCTTCAGAACCTGAATTGACGAAAAAAACTTCAGACAAGTCGCCCGGCGCCCGGTCGGCGATCATCGACGCCGCCTCAATAGCCGGAGGGTTAGCCCACCCCCACGTCGGGTAGAACCCGAGCTTTTCCATTTGATTGAACGCGACAGCGGCTAGATCTTTGCGGCCATGACCAAGGTTGGTGCAGAACAGACCAGCCAACCCGTCGAGATACTCGACCCCATTAGTGTCGTAAACATAACAGCCCTCACCGCGCTCGATTATGCCTAACCGATCACTGGTCCAGGCCGACCCCTTGGTGAAGTGCGGTACTAAGTGCTGCTGAGCTTTAACTACCCTCGCCGATGAGTCGGAACCGGGACTGTCTGGGTGCACTTCTACTACAGCCATACTTGTTAACTCCCCAAAGTGTGCCAAACCAACTATTTAACGCCCAGCTAGTTCGAGCACTCCCTAACCAGCCTGTGGCATGAAACTGTCGGTTCGGAGCCTGCAACGCATAACGCACCAGTGCAATACGTACCGCACCAGAGCGACCCCATATGTTAGAAGCCATAGCATAGAAGATGCTGCATCTAACCGCAAGATGGAAATGGGCCAATTCGGACCGGTCCCAGCGCCCCAACCAAGACCATACGAACGCCCCCTACCAACGCCCCCTACCAATGCCTAGATCGGGACCGATAGTTACCCACTTGCGATCGTGAATATAGATCTCAGACTTCTGCCCTGAAATGCCCCAGCTAGAGGCCGACTATCTCTACTATCAGACTGACTTGTACCTGTTCTTTTGCGGCGACTAGCAATCCCCACTTAGCGCCAGACGAACAGGGCCAATCGGAAAGCCACACGAATAACTAAGATTTAGACGTATTGGAGCTTCCATGATACGGTACAGTTCCGTATAGTGGTACAGCGATCTTTGACGGACAGTGGCGCTTTTAGCCACCCTGGTGCACCGGAGAATCGGAAAAATGACCGACGAGAACGAATCGGCCGCAGACGAAGAAGAGATTGATCTCTCGTCATTAAACGACGAAGATCTGACGGCTCAAATGCATGATGATCTCTACGACGGCTTAGCCGATGAGATCACTGAAGGAACAAACCTTCTCCTTGGACGGGGATGGACCGCCGACAAAGTCTTGAATGATGCGCTGGTCGAAGGAATGCGCATTGTTGGAATCGACTTTCGGGATGGGATCTTGTTCGTGCCCGAAGTGCTTCTTGCTGCAAACGCCATGAAGGCTGGCATGGCCATCCTCAGGCCACTCTTGGCCGAGACCGGCGCCGAGGCGGTCGGCAAAGTTGTGATTGGAACCGTCAAAGGCGACATCCATGATATCGGCAAGAACCTTGTAGCGATGATGATGGAAGGCGCTGGCTTCGACGTCATCGACATCGGTATTAACACCGATGTCGATGAATACCTGGCCGCCCTCGATGAACACAAACCTGACATATTGGGCATGTCGGCACTGCTAACGACGACAATGCCTTATATGAAGGTTGTCATCGACACGATGATCGAGAAAGGTCTAAGGGATGACTTCATCATTCTGGTCGGTGGCGCGCCACTTAATGAAGAGTTCGGCGATGCAATCGGAGCGGATGCCTATTGTCGAGACGCTGCAGTAGCAGCCGAAACTGCGACCCGATTGGTATCAGCGAAACGAGCGGCGTAGCTCGCTTGATCATCCGGCAAAATCGAAGGACACAGAAAACATGGCTCGAAGACGAGCAAAACCAGTTGGCGTCACAACGATTTACTGGCGAGATATTCCTGCTCAAGTAACCGCCTCGAGTGACGGGTCGGCAGAGAAAATTCTGCTCGATCCGCGGTTTCAACATGCCATCGACCGCGCTGCAGCCGTTGCCGGTTTGACCGAGACCCAGGCCTACGTTGGCGAATGGCGAAAAGAGACAAACCCCATTCAGGACGGGCTGTCAGCATCGGATGCAGCGGCAGCTCGGGCCAGCGAATTGAACGACGCCTACCCTCGACCGGAGCTAGAGAAACTGGTGGCTAGTGGCGGCCTGATCACGACGGCTCCTTCTACTAGCTAACACCTTAAAACTAGCACCTAGGAATAGAAGCGCCCAGACGGGTCTTTGAATAGAACCGCTAGCTAGTTCGAGAACACACCAAGATCACCAAGGAAAGCAACCAGACTATGACAGACACGATTCTGAGCTCGGCAACCAAAGAAGTAGTTATTGGGTTCGGTCGCCCCTTTGTAATGATCGGTGAGAAAATAAACCCGACCGGCCGGAAGCTTCTGGCCGAAGAAATGAAGACCGGAGACTTCAGTCGAGTCGAAAAAGACGCGCTTGATCAGGTCGCAGCTGGTGCCCATATGCTCGATGTGAACGCCGGCATACCTCTAGCTGATGAGCCAGCGTTATTGGCTCGGGCAGTAAAGCTCGTTCAGACGGTCACCGATAGTCCTATTTCGATTGATTCCTCCATCGTTGAAGCGCTCGAGTCAGCAATTGCGGTCTATCAAGGCAAGCCGCTAATCAATTCGGTAACTGGTGAAGAAGAGGTGATGGAACGAGTCCTACCTTTCGTAGCCAAGTATGGGGCGGCAGTAGTCGCTGTCTCGAATGACGACACCGGCATCTCCGAAGACCCAGACGTTCGCTACGCGGTGGCCGAGAAGATCGTCAACCGGGCCGCCGACTACGGGATCCCGAAAGAAGATGTCGTGGTCGACCCGTTGGTCATGCCAATCGGGGCGATGGCTACCGCAGGCCAGCAAGTCTTCCAACTCGTCCACCGACTCAGAACAGAGCTCGGCGTCAACACAACATGCGGCGCCAGCAACGTCAGTTTCGGACTGCCGAATCGCCACGCCGTCACTGGCAGCTTCTTAGCGATGGCCATCTCACACGGGATGACATCGGCCATCATGAATCCGATGCACGGCGAAGTCAAAGCGGCAGTACAAGCGGCCGACATTTTGAACAATCAGGATCCAAACTGTTCAACCTGGATTGCGGAGAATCGACCAAAGTCAGAAGATGGCGGGTCAGCCGACAGCTCAAGTCGGCGCCGGGGCGGACGACGAGCCCGACGGCCCGACGCCGCCGACGCTTAATCACGTACCGTTGTAATGGCCGAAGTCAAAGTTGTATTCACGCCATCAGGGTTGACCGGAACAGTAGAGTCCGGTTCTACCGTTTTGGCCGCCGCCCGCCAGCTTGGTGTTGACCTAGACTCTGTTTGCGGCGGACGTGGACTTTGCGGTCGTTGTCAGGTGACCCCCAGCAACGGAGACTTTGCCAAATGGGCTATCAGTTCTTCGCCCGACTCAATTAGCAGTAGCGGCCCCGTCGAAGCCGACTATCGAGGAAAGCGGGCGATCGGCGACGGGCATCGACTTGGGTGCGCCGTCGAAATTCTCAAAGACGCAGTCTTCGACGTTCCCGCTGAGAGTCAGATCCACAAACAAGTCGTGCGAAAAAACGTGAACATCGCTGACTTGGTAGTAGATCCAGCGTTCACACTTCACTATTTGGAGTTGGAAACTGGTGAGTTCGACTCCGACCCCGAGGCCATAGCTGCGGTGCGGGCGAAGCTCAAGACCGACTGGTCGATCGCCGACGTTGCCATCTCGGACCACTGCAGCTCAAGCCTGGCCACAGCGGCCAAATCGACAACGCTCACCATCGCCCTTCGTCGCAACGCTCAACCTGGCGACGCTCACGCTCCCGTGCTGGTTGCGGTTTGGCCGGGATTTGTTGACCGGGTGGCCGGAGTTGCTATCGACATCGGATCAACCACCGTTGCTGGTCACCTTTGCGATTTGAGTTCAGGCCAAGTTCTAGCCAGCGCCGGCCGGATGAACCCACAAATTCGGTTCGGTGAAGATCTTATGAGTCGGGTTTCGTTCGTAATGATGAACCCCGGCGGTGAAGTCGAGTTGACCGACGCCATCCGCGTGGCTCTGAACGAGCTGGTTGGCGAGCTCGTCGATGCGGTAGGTCCTGGCACTGAAATCGACCGATCAAGGATTCTCGACCTGGTCTTGGTTGGAAATCCAGTAATGCACCATCTAGCACTTGGCTATGACCCAGTCCCCTTAGGCCAAGCCCCGTTTGAGCTCCACACCGACAAACCAGTCCACGGCACCGCCGGCGACGTCGGCGTCGACGCCGAGTTTTGCTCGATGTACTTCGCCCCCTGTATTGCCGGTCACGTAGGGGCCGATACCGCAGCCGCAATCTGTTCCGAAGAACCTCATCGAAGCCAGAAAATTCAGCTTCTCGTCGATGTTGGAACTAACGCCGAAATTGTCCTCGGCAACGAGGATCACCTTTTCGCGGCCTCTAGCCCGACTGGTCCGGCCTTCGAAGGAGCCCAGATATCAGCGGGCCAGCGTGCTACCGCTGGAGCCATCGAGCGGGTGAGGATCGACCGTCAGACCCTTGAACCAAAATTTAAGGTGATTGGGTGCGATCTTTGGTCCGATCACGACGATTTTGATGCTCAGACGGCCAGTTCCGGCGTTACCGGCATTTGCGGCTCTGGAATCATCGAGGTCATGAGCGAAATGTTTCTCAGCACCTTGATTACTAGCGACGGTGTGATTGACGGTGCGAATGCGGCCAGAACGAACCGAATCGTTCCAAGCGAACGGACCTTCTCATACCAGTTGACGGACACAATTCACATCACTCAAGCCGACGTACGCTCCATTCAGCTGGCCAAAGCGGCCCTCCGGGCCGGTATCGATCTTCTACTAGAGCATCTCGCAGCCGAAACTGGACTTACCGAAGTTGATGAAGTTCGATTGGCCGGCGCGTTCGGGGCCCACATTGATCCTTTGCATGCCATGGTTCTTGGCCTAGTCCCTGACTGTGAGCTTCCCAACGTTACCTCCGTTGGTAATTCTGCCGGATCGGGAGCAGTTAAAGCACTGCTGTCGCGTACGGCCAGGCATGATCTGGAAGTCACAGTCGAAGAAGTAACCAAGATCGAAACTGCGACCGAACCTCGGTTCCAAGAGCTTTTTGTCGCCGCTCTTGCTTTTCCTCATTTGAGCGCTCCGACAACGCACTTAGCAAATCTGATTGAACTACCAGCCAAGCAGGAATCGGCTAGCGATGGCCGCCCTCGTCGACGACGACGTCGGTCCTGAGAGAGTTAGGAACACCGAAGTGACTGAGACCAGCGAAGACACCCCAACCCCAGAAAACGAAAAGCAGCCGAGCAAGCGAACGGGTAGGCGTTCTGGTGGGCGAGCCGGACGGAAAGCGGCCCGAGCTGAATCAGCGGCGGCCCAACCCAAAAGTTCGTTTATAACTCGAACGTTGGCACCGTTCGAAGTGCTGAGCGAAGAGGGGCTGGCTCAAATTGAAGACAATGCTGAAACCATCCTGGAACAGGTCGGTATCGATTTTGTTGACTACCCCGAGGCTCAACGACTGCTGGCCGAGGCTGGCGCCGAGGTTGACGGAAATCGAGTTCGGTTCCCTCGGGGACTGTGTCGCAAGATCGTCAGCGAAAATGCGCCGAGCACCTACATACAACATGCTCGGAACCCGGAACGCAATGTTCAAATCGGCGGCACAGCCACCGTGTTCGCCCCAAACTACGGATCGCCATTCGCGTTCGATCTTGACAACGGACGCCGCTACGCCAGCATCGAAGATTTCCGCAACATTGTGAAGCTGGCCTATATGGCGCCATCGATACACCATTCCGGAGGCACTGTTTGCGAACCGGTCGATATCCCGACCAACAAGCGTCACCTAGATATGATCTATTCCCACATCCGTTTCAGCGATAAGCCATTCATGGGCTCCGTTACGGCGAGCGAACGGGCGGAAGACTCAATCGAGATGGCGACGATGGCATTCGGCGGCGACCTTGCCGATCGAACAGTAATGACCAGTCTTATCAACGCCAACTCCCCTCTCTCCTGGGATGCCACCATGTTGGGTTCAGCCGAGGCCTACGCCAAAGCCAACCAGGCGTGCATCATTACTCCATTTATCTTGGCTGGAGCGATGGCACCGGTTACCGCAGCCGGTGTTGCGGCCCAGACGTTAGCCGAAGCGTTGGCCGGAATGACCTTCGTCCAATTAGTACGACCAGGCGCGCCGGTTGTAATGGGGTCATTCGCAAGCTCAATGTCGATGCAGACCGGTGCGCCGACCTTCGGCACCCCAGAACCAGCCCTGGTCCTGTACACAGTGGCCGCCCTAGCCCGTCGACTCGGCGTTCCGTTCCGCTCGGGAGGTTCTCTATGCGGATCGAAACTCCCGGATGCGCAAGCTGCCTATGAAAGCGCCGCAACCTTACAACCGACAGTTCTTGGTGGAGTCAACTTCGTGCTTCACGCCGCCGGTTGGCAAGAAGGCGGACTAGCAATTGGCTACGAAAAATTCATAATGGACGTCGATCAGCTTGGCATGATGGAGGTACTCGCGAAAGGTGTTGACATGTCGGCAAACGGACAAGCTCTCGATGCCATCATTGACAACGGGCCCGGTCAACATTTTCTCGGCACCGACCACACCTTCGCCAACTTCGAGACTGCTTTCTACCGATCAAGCGTCGCCGACAATTCGAGCTTCGAACAGTGGGAAGAAGATGGGAGCCTCGATGCCGCCAAGCGAGCAAACAAGCTATGGAAGCAACAGCTAGCCGAATACGAGCCACCCCCGCTCGACGAAGCTATAGACGCCGAACTGCTTGATTTCATTGCCAAAAAGAAGGAATCAATGGCGGACGAATTTGGTTAGAGCTAGATGCACTCATTAATGCACGGCTAGAAACACATCCAAATACAGTCTCTGAGGCCACGTTTTTGGAAGCAGCAGCCTAATTTTGGATGTGAACACAATTGCTGGGGTGGTAGGGCGACATGACACACGACAGAGCTAGTTTCAGGGCAAAGAGTGTGAGTGGAAAGAACGTGAGTGGCAGCTTGGTCGAAGGCTCAATCCCGATTGGCATTGAGCCTTCGGTAGCCATCGTTCGAGTTCTCAGTGACGGCGTTTGGTCGTGGTACCGGTTCAATGACCCGGTCGAAACGGTTGTCGTCGACGACTTAGACCAGGTTCGGGTCGGCCTCGACCGGATCGAATCGCTCACTAAGCAAGGCTTGTGGGCGGTTGGGATGGTCTCCTACGACGCCGGACCAGCGATGGATTCCGCGTTGACAAGCCACAGAGATCCCAACGTTCCACTCCTGGCCTTCGGTCTCTACGACTCATTCCAAGTGCTCGACCAGCTACCAGAAACCGAACCGTTCTCAACCTCTGGCTGGCAGCCAACCGTCTCCTACGATGAGTACATTGCCAACATCGGCAAGGTGAAAAACCGTATCGCCGTCGGCGACACCTATCAGGTCAACTACACCTATCGGTTGCGAACCAACTTCGAGGGAGATCCGGCCGGTCTGTTCGTAACGCTAGCCAAGGCCCAACCGAGCAACCACATAGCCTTCCTCGACCTCGGGCGGGCAGCAGTTTGCTCCGCTTCCCCCGAACTATTCTTCGTCCGAAACGACAACATCGTGACTACTCGGCCAATGAAGGGAACCCGGCCTCGTCACTTCGACCCAGCTTCAGATCAAGAAGCAGTCAGCCAACTGCTGGCCAGCGAAAAAGATCGAGCAGAAAACACCATGATTGTCGACATGGCCCGTAACGATCTCGGCCGAGTTGCTGAGGTGGGAACCGTTGCGGTGCCCGACCTACACAGTGTTGAAACCTATCCAACCGTTCATCAACTAACCTCGACCGTAACGGCGACCGTGACCACCGGGCTCGCCGACCTCATGGCAGCAACGTTTCCAGCCGCGTCCATTGTTGGCGCTCCGAAAGTGTCGACCTGTTCCATTATTGCTGAGCTGGAATCAACGCCACGAGGCATATATACCGGCGCTATCGGGGTAGTCGCCCCTGATCAAACCGCATCATTCAACGTAGCCATCAGGACCGCCTGGATTGACCGGATTCGCGGAACGGCTGAATACGGAATTGGTGGCGGCATCGTCTGGGACTCAGATCCGGACGAAGAGTGGAAAGAAGCGATTGACAAGGCCCGTATTCTTCATCGGGCCGACCCTAATCTTCAGTTGCTAGAGACAATGCGCTGGGAACCCGAAGGCAGCGTTTGGCTAATGGACCGCCATTTGAGCCGGCTGGAATCAGCCGCCAGCCACTTCGGTGTCCCCCTTGACGTCGTCGATGTGAAGGCAAAGCTAAATGAGGTCTATGGCACCACCGCTCTGAAACTCAGGCTGTTGGTTGATTTGAAGGGCAAGGTCGAACTAGAAGAAAGCCAGCTGCTAATAGACCCGATTCTCGATCCGTTTGAACAAGACTCCACCAAACCGGGCTTGCGAGTTCGTTTTGATTCCGAACCAATCGATCCTCGAGACGAATTTCTTTACCACAAGACAACGAACCGGAAACGATACGAACAAGCCCAATCCTGCGCTGCGGGTTTCGACGATGTGGTTCTTTGGAACCCTGATTTCGAAATTACAGAAACTGCGATCGGCAACATCGTTGTGTTAGTTGGTGGCCGACTTCTAACACCGGCAATCCGGTGCGGCTTGTTGCCAGGCACCATGCGGGCCGAACTGTTAGCCGAAGGAACAATCGAGGAAGCAACGATCTCGATCGAGCAGTTTCGATCTGCAGAGCAAGCCTTTCGAGTCAATTCGGTTCACGGCTGGCAGCGCCTCGATCTCGCGGAGCTGAACTGACCTACGCCGATTACGAGGCAGCTAGATCGATTGCCCCGATTAGCCGGTCTTTCATCGCATCTAGATCGATACCTTCGGCGCTCTTTTTGCCGAGTCGATAGCGGGCGTAGACGCCATGCAGGATGCAGGCTGTTTTGAAATAGTTGAACCTGCGGTAGAAGGCCAAGTTCTGTAGGTCGCGACCCGTCAACTCGGCATAGTAGTCGATCAACTCCTGGCGGCGGGAGAATCCCGGCGCTGTTGTGGCTGCTTCATGCGAAATACGAATCTCATCATCGGGATCGCTCCAGCCATTCATGGCGTAGGCAAAGTCGGCTAGTGGATCACCCAATGTTGCGATCTCCCAATCCAAAACTGCAACAACGTTCCCACCTTGGTCGATCATGCAGTTGTGCATCCCATAGTCGCCGTGAACCACCCGGGCCGGGCCTTGGTCAGGAATAGAGGAGACAAGTTCGTCGTGAAGCTGATGAATTCGGGCGTCGTCGTAGTCTGCTCCCTCTAGCGACGCCTGCCACGAGCCGTACCAGGTTCGAAGTTGGCGGCCAACGTAGCCATCGGGTCGGGCCAGTCGGTCCAACCCAATATCGTTCGGGTCGACTCGATGAAGTGCTGCCAGCGTCTCAACAAACGATCGACCTACGTTCGCTCTGGCTTCCATCGACAACCAGTCGTCCACGTCCTCTGCGGTATAGAGGGCCCGGCCCGGCACTTGGCTCATCACATAGAACACTGCTCCGGTTATCGATTCGTCCTCACACAAGCCCATAGCTACCGCCACTGGAACAGAGGTTGAGCCAAGGCCGGAGATAATGGTGTGCTCGCGTTTCATATCGTGAGCTTTGGGAAGGAGCTTCCCTTGCGGTGGTCGCCGAATAACGGCCTTTTCACCGTTCGAGTCGGTAAGCAGGTAGGTCAAGTTGGAATGGCCGCCTTCGAGCTTGACCCACTCGAACGGCGGGCTCAGAGCAGCAATATTGCTCGCAACCCACCTCTCAACCGCACCACGATCATAGCCCGGCGTTACATTCCCATTATCCATCAAACAACAATGCTGGTCCCCGCCGCCAAGGTCAAATTCCGTGGCCTGTCAAACGGGGCGGAGCCCGCACGATTAGCCGTTGCGACGGAGCCAGGTCAGCACGGCAACGGCAACCGCTTCAGGCTGCTCTGGCAATAAGGCGTGCCCTGCGTCCGGTACTTCGACGGCGAATACTTGTCCGTTGAGTTCATTTGCCAGCGACCGGGCACTCTCAGAGGAAACTAGGACATCTTCTGTCGGCCGGACGAGCAAGGTAGCTGCCGACCCGCCACCGACCCACTCGTCGGACGGGGTCCGTTGCAAGGCCTCTAGCTGCGCCGCTGCTAACAGCTCGTTCCACCCATCTACCCAGACGACTGGATCGTTGCCTTCAGCGAAGTACGCAACCGAGATCGCTTCTAACCGCTCTTCAAGGCTGAGTTCGCTGATGAAGGTTCGACGCAAAGCGGTTGCTGGTTCCGACTTCGCCGGAACTGGGCCCGCCGTTGCTAACAACACCATGTTCTTAACTAGTTCGGGGTATCGGGCCGCAGTTGCCCGGGCCACATGACCGCCAAAGTCGTGACCGACGATGCAAGCCTGGTTCTGATTATCAGCCTGGATTACCGCTGCTACATCGTCGGCAAAATCGAACAAGGTTAGATCGGCCAAGGCCATAGACGAACCGGACGACCCTCGAGGCTCGGGAGCTAGGACGCGATACCCGGCTTCGGCTAAACGGTTCGAGAGGTTGCCGAAGTCAGCAGCCGAACGTCCGAGTGACGGCAGCAGGACCACGGCTTGTCCCTCGCCTTGGGTGTTGACAGTGAGCGAGCCAGCCGGCCCCGGGATGGTTTGCGATGCTCGGTAGCCAGATTGCTTTTCTAGGCTTCGAACCTGGCTTGATACGTTACGCATCTCGACCATTGAGTCGATTGAAGAATCAGGATGATAGACGTTCCAAAGTTCTCTTCCTATAAACCGAAGCGCATCAACTACTCGGGGGCCGACGGAAGGGCCGAGATGGTTCCCGCCCGCCGTCAATCGGTACTCGTGGGAAATGCCGATATCGAACAGGCATCGGTGGAGTAACTCGGTTCCGTGCTGAACGTGGAAAAGATCTTGATCTCCGGCTTCGACAAAGATTGATGGTCGGTGCGCTGCTATTAGTGAGCTGTTCGCAATCGCAATTGATGTTGGGTGGTTGGCTTTCCAGAAACGGCGATCCAGTGGATCTCCGAATAGTCTCTCCCGCTGGGCCGGGGTCATGTAGACCTGATCTCGCAACGGCACTCGGTCCCAAGTGAGCGCTGCTTCCAGGGTTGGCTCAATCGCAACAATTGACGTAAAGAGGTCGGGTCGTTTGAACCCGAGCCGAAGCGCTCCGAGACCGCCGGCAGATATGCCACCGATCAGAACTGCCCCGTTAGCGATTCCCATCCGAGACTGGATCTCCGGGATGAACTCTTCTATTAAGAACGATTCCCACGAGTCATTGCCATCATGGCGGTCGAGATAAAATGACCAGCCAGCGCTTGGGGTGGCGACAACCATCGACGGTAGGGTTTTGTCGGCCCAACATTGCATGAACTGCCGACGGCAAGTTTCGAGAAAGCGGTGCGAACCGCCGCCCCCGTGGAGCCAAAGCAGCAATGGGGTCTCAGATGTCAGCTCCCCACCGGGCACAAGCGTGGCGAAGTCGACCACGCCAGAAACAATCCGGCTTGACTTTATTTGCCCTACTTCCAGCCCGCCCCTCACCGCCATGACCTTTACTGTAATCGCCTTTTGCCCCACCCAATAGCGAGCAAGACCTCTTTTTCTTCCGGTTAGGAACGAATGTGGAAAGACATGTGCAACCTTGCTCACCTCACCGGCGGTGCCAGGTCTGTAGTTGTGTAATTCAACCCAGTCATCGTTTAAGGCGGCAGCGCACCGGTCGTTCTAAAACGGCCAGAGACGGAAGCGCAAGATGCACTCCCGTCTCCGATACCGGTTCTTTCCGATCAGGCAAGCTGGCCCTCAGTTAGGTGCCGCTGCTTGCCTCCTGCGGAGTCGGACGTTCCGTTGAGGCTCATCCATCCGCTTTGGGGCTAACCCTTGATGCTGGAAGCAACCTCTGAGAAGTTGGTAGCCGCTTCACGACCAAGCAACGTAATAGCAGCGATACAAACCACTGCGATCAAAGCAACAAGCAACGCATACTCAACCAAAGAAGCACCGCGCTCACTATCGGTCTTTGACTGAAGCCAAGCTGAAAGAAATTCGTACTGAAGCATAATTCTGTATCTCCGTGTGTAAATGATTCCGACCCGATTGGGCTAACAACAAAAACATCGACGAACCCAACCAAATGCTGCATAGGTCACGAGTCCCA
>CALAJV010000016.1 GCA_937922805.1 uncultured Acidimicrobiales bacterium
AGTCGTTGGATATGTAGTCGTTGGGAGCATGATTGTTGGATATGTAGTCGTTGGATATGTAGTCGTCGGTGCAGCTACCTGAGTCGCTTAGGCCGACTCCTTATAGTGCTGTTGATGGAGTGACCAGCGTTGACAAAGCCGACAGGAGCGGCCGTCGTGCGGTGTTGAGTAGTGTGCGCCTGCTCGTGGTTTGAGATTGGATTTTCCGATCAGCTCGGATGGTTTGTGTGTACTTGTCGTCTCACGTGTTTCGCCCGTCATGATGGTAATGACGACATAGGGTGAAGAAATGTCGCGGTGAGTGGCAAGATTTGTTGTGAGTAAATCTGACTACTAGTAACTAGCCAGATAGGGCAGAATGGCTAACTGGCAGCTGTGAGCTGGCTCAAGTCCTGCTATCGATGGCATTTCGACGTGGATCGTTGGGTTATGGATCTCTAGTAGGTTCAAGTGGAAATAGCTAGTTGTTCACGTGTCGCTGGAGGGCCAAGCGGCTGCTATCCACCAAAGTGTCACAGGCAGAGAGGATGATGGATAGATATGGCTGAGCTCCCTACCCACCTGTCACCTTCTTCGGCGACAGCATACGAAGGCTGCGCCCGCCGGTGGAAATTCAAATACGTCGATCGTCAACGTGAACCATCGGGCCAAGCGGCCTTGGTGGGGTCGTTCGCTCATCGAGTTCTTGAATTGCTATGCGAGTTTCCTGCAGTAGAGCGAACCCTTGATCAGGCAAAGATTGTGGCTAAACAGCAATGGCCTGAGTTCGAACAAGACGAAGACTATCAATTGCTTGAACTGGACCAATCGAAGGCCCGGGCGTTTCGATGGCAAGCGTGGCTCGCTGTTTCTGGCCTATGGGACCTTGAAGATCCGGCCAAGGTTGAAGTTGTTGCTACCGAGCAGAAGGTGAACGTCGCCCTCGATGGCGTTCCGTTCGTTGGCATCGTCGATCGGGTCGATCGAGATGCAGGCAAGTTGGTGGTTAGCGATTACAAGTCTGGGGCGTTGCCAGGGGAGCGATGGCGGAAGGACAAAGTCCAGCAAGTCATGCTATACGCGGCGGCTCTGTGGGCATCAACTGGGGAACTTCCAGACCGAACTCGTCTTCTTTACCTTGGTCAAAGAATCTTGGATGTGCGAGTCACTGAGCAGCGAATCGAAGAGTCAGTAGCTGATTTGTCTCGGATCTGGGACCAGATGGCTATCTCGTGCGACACTGACACGTTCGAGCCCAACACAACAGTATTGTGCGGCTGGTGTCCATTCGTCAATCAGTGCCCTGAAGGCCAAGCGGAGATCGATCGGAGAATTCAGGCTGGGACACTGCCCGCCCACGCTCCCGCTGGTTCGATCGCTCTCGAACCGTTGGTGGCGTAGCAGAAGCAGTTCTGACGCTCGAAGGCGGCTAGAACCGGCGACCTCCGCTGCTTTTCGGTCGGCGACCGGTGCTACGACCGCCGCTGCCGCGGGTTCGTGAACCACCTCGCCGAAGAACGCCACCGCGTCCCAGCCCGCCACCGCTACGACCGGTCCCGACGCTGCCTCCCAGACCACCAAGCCCGCCTCCACCAAGCCCGCCTCCGGTCCGTCGACGCTGAGTTCGCCTCGACATGCCACCTAAGCCGCCGTTGCTGATTGCGCCGACCAGAATGCTGCCGAGGATCCCGCCTAGTCCGCCACCCATGCCGCCAGAACGTCGATTTGAACGGGTCCGAGACCGTGAATACGAGCGCCCGGTTCGTGGCGAAACGACATCGCCATCTTGCCTGGAAGGTTTCGTTCGATCAGACACATTCGGGGGTGGAGGAGCGTCGTCGTCGACTGGCATCGGTGGGATCGGGCGACCTTCGAGTTCTGCCTCGATAGATTCGAGCTGCCATTCGGCATAATCTATTCGGTCGTCCAACGAATCGATCTCTGCTGAAGTTGAGGCTGCATCGACACTCTGGCTGACTTGTTGATAGGTCTCGCTTGCCTCTTCATACTTCGTGATCATGCCATGGTCACCCTTGACGATTACCCGGTCGCCTAACGACATTATTTTGTCGGCGTTATCGCGTAGCTGCTCTTTTATTTCGGCTCGATCTTGCTCCATATCTAGTTTTTGACGCTCGGCTGCTTCTTTGGAAGCCCTCCACCGACGGAACAACCAAAATGCTCCGGCCGCGACCGCTCCGAGAAGTAAGAAAGAGCCGAGGCCAAACCCACCTCCGTCCGACGAGTTCTGGGGTGAAGTGTTGGTTGAGCCGGAACCAATCGTGGTAGCCGTTGTCGGTGCCGAATTCTGAACTGAGGAGGTGAACGAGGCCAACCCGGCGGCTTCGTCAGCGTCTCCAAAACCATCAAGGGCGGCGTCAAGGCCAGCGTCGAGCTTCTGCTGGTCATACCGGTTCGAGCTAGCACCGTAGGAGTTTTCGAAAAGAACCAGTGCGGTGTCGTAGCCCGAGTTACGAGCCTGGAGCTCGTCGACTAAGGATCCGGCTAAGGCGGTAGCTTCGGTGTCGGAGCCAGACCGTTGTAACCACACAAATGCGATGCCCTGCGATTTGGCGGCGCTGACTGATTGCTCCAACCCAGACGATGTTTGCTCAAGGTAGCTACCGCTGCTCTCGATCTCATTGGCAATCTCAGTAGCCGACTGCGCTGACCCCGGGCTGGCCAAGCCAAGCACTACAGCTATGGTCAACGCCACCGTCGCCACGACTCGCACCAGCGTGGGTCGAAGAGTTGCTTGGCCATCAGGCTGATCGGCGAAGTCGTCGTCGCCCGTAAAAGAACGAGTCGGCGCCGTAATCTGCAGTTGATTCGTCACACGACGATTCTACCGGTCGTGATACGTATCGGCCGATTTGCCCATCATGGTCGATTGTTCAGCGACTATCATTCTCTGAATGTGGCGGCCCGAATCTGACCTAAGCTCGACTTTCGATTGGAATTTTTGGACCTTTTCAGAACCTCGAAGATCAAAACAAGATAGAGGTGCGAGGCTTTGGTCGTTCAGGCGGGCCTTCCTCGTTGTGATCGTAGTCATTGTCTCAGGTTGTGGGTCTGGGGTCGAAGTTGCTGACGATGACAGAATTGACGTGAGCGGGGTGTCGATCTTCCAGGAAGAGGAACCCGAGATCGAACCGAATCAAACGGACACCAAGGATCAGGACGAAGATGACGATCTGGATCAAGCTCAACGTGACGAGTTAGATCCCGACCAGGTTGAAGATCAGGCTGATGTTCAAGATCCGGCTGAGGCTCAAGCCCAGGATGATCTGGAAGGCGCCGCTGAGGCAAGCCAGGAAGCGATTCCAGAGAATGCCGATGGGCTCAAAGGAAAAGAGCTCGAAGCCTTTGTCGCCGCTCGCTACGAAGCGTACTGGGACGCGTTTGATACTGCTAGACGATCACCGTCTCCTAATCCATCGGCTGATCATCCGTCCTTACTCAACTTGGCTGCCGGTAGCCAGCTCCAGCAAAGTTACGCGCAGGTAATAGCGTTGTTCGAGATCGGTGAGGCGTTGCGAGAGTCGAACGAGCCGCTAATCGGTGGAACCGACTCTGATACCGAACACCGAGTCCGGGTCGAGCTTGTTGATGATGCCTTGGCCACCGTTGTGGCGTGCACGGTTGCTGACGACGAGCGCTATAACGTTGCGACCGATAAGACGGTAGAGCAGAACGTGTTGAGTGTGGAATCAACTTCGACGATGGTGATTGCTGACGGTGAATGGAAGATTATTCGGGCCAAAGCAACGGCGATCGAGTCAGGCGTCGGCGGCTGCTGGCTTGAAGGCGACGACGTTTACCCGTACTAAGATCTAGCTCGGCGAGCGGCGATCAATAGAGTTCCGACGCTGCTTCCAGTCTCGGGCTTCTTGTTTGGCTTCGAGCTCAGCCTCGATTGCGTGATATGCCGGCATCCAGCGACGCTTTTGTCGTAGGCACGTACCAAAGCATTTGAGGTACCAGGTCAGGTAGCCGAGTACTCCCCGCTGGCTCCACTGGCGAACGTGGATGAGTTCGTGTGCGAGCAATGCACTTTCACCATCATCAGGAACGTCTCGAGTGAAGAATATCCAGTTCGTCAGACAGATTCCGTGAAATCCACCTGGGATGTAGACCGTCCTGAAGATGCGGACCTTTTCTGCTAACTCACGGTCAATTAGGTCATAGGAATCAAGTTCGACTTCGTTTAAGGGTCGACCCCATGATGGCATGCCAAAACAATAGCAAACGGTAGCGGTGATTCTTGGACCAAACCGATTTGGGGTGGCACGAAAGCAGTTTGATTAATCGCTGGCTCGGATGGTCGAAAACAACAACGGTGGCCTACGCTAGCCACTGCTAAGGAGCGCAAGAAAGGCTCCAAATTCGGCCCGAAAGATCTCACGTTATGTCGAAGAAATTGTCAGTTGCGGCTGGACTAAGTGGCCTCGGGCTGCTGGGCCTGTGGTGGCAATCTAGGTTGTCGGGCCAATCGAAGGCTGGACCAGTGGCAGGTAGCCACACCATAAGTCGCAATCTTCGACTGGCGCGCCTAGGGGCCAAAGGTGGTGGCCGTTACGCCGCTCTACAAGCCCGAAAAACGTTTGCTTCGGCGGAGCGAGCGGAAGAGCTCGACATGGAATTTCAGATGACTACCGCTGAAGATGTCACCGCAGAGCTTGGCAACATGAAGGGGGCGATGATGAAAATCGGGCAAATGGCCAGTTATCTCGACACCGGTTTGCCTGAAAACGTGCGTACAACCTTGGCATCGCTCCAAAGCAACGCTCCGCCCATGGCGCCGGAACTGGCGGCAGCCCAGATTGAGAAAAACCTAGGCCAATCGCCGGATGAGCTTTTCGCTGAATGGGACCCGGTGCCGATTGCTGCGGCATCGATTGGGCAAGTGCATCGGGCAATCACCAAAGACGGGCGAGCGGTGGCGGTAAAAGTTCAGTACCCCGGCGTGGCCAAAGCGGTAAAGGCAGATTTGGGCAATGCCGGCTGGCTATTCGGAGGAATGGCCACCCTGTTCCCCGGAGTTGACCCAGAACCGATTATCGCGGAGATAAAGGATCGGCTTCATGAAGAACTGGATTACCTGCTCGAGGCGGAGAACCAGCGATACTTTCAAAGTTACTTTGAAGGGCACCCGTATGTGACCGTTCCTGCCGTGGTCGACGAATACTGTTCGTCGGAAATTCTCACGACCGAGCTTGCTACTGGAGCACGATTTGAAGAGGTCGTTACTTGGAGCGAAGAAGAACGGAATCTAGCGGCCGAGACGCTCTTTCGTTTCTCGTTCGGTGCCATCTACCAACTGCATGCGTTTAACGGCGACCCGCACCCCGGAAACTATCTTTTCAACAAGGGGGGCCATGTCGTCTTTCTTGATTTTGGCTTAGTGAAACGATTTGATCCGGCCGAGACCAAACTGTTTGAAAGCCTGATCATCGAGATGGTCATCAACAAAGACACTGTGGCGTTCCGTCGGCTAGTCGAGAGTATGGGGATTCTTGCTCCCGGTGCACCATTCGACGATCAGCTAATTGAGGATTACTTCAGCTACTACTATCAGTACGTCATGGAAGATAAAGTTGTTCCGATTGATTCAACCTATGCGGCCGATGGCGTAGCCCACTTGTTCGACAACAAGGGCCCGCATGGTGAGCTGATGAAGCAGCTAAACGTTCCACCAGCTTTTGTAGTTGTGCAACGGATCACTCTTGGGCTGATGGGCTTGTTCGCAATGCTGGAGGCCGAAGCTAACTGGCATCGTATTGCGAGTGAACTGTGGCCGTTCAGCCTTGGGCCGCCTTCGACTCCAATGGGAGAGGAAATCGCGCTATGGATGTCGGAGCGGAGTCTAAAGCAAACACAAAGCTGAGCAAATCGGCGCTAGGTCTGCGCCGGCCTCGACCGGTTTGCTGATGGCACGAGGCAATGGTTGTCGGGGCAGTTAGATGGCCATGGGCCGTCGGAGCCAAGCCAAAGCTTTTGTGAAGAAGGGTTGATCTGCTCTTGTAGCAGTTCACGAATCATCGAGATGAACCGGGGAGCAACTCCGACGGTCGGCACTCGTATGTAGTCGAGGCCTAGCTCAGAAGCGGTGTCGGCAGCCTGGGTGTCGAGGTCGAACAGCACCTCCATATGATCGCTTATGAAACCAAGAGGAACCACGGCGACAGCGGTTGTCCCGCGACTTGCAAGATGGTGTAGATGATCATTCACATCGGGTTCGAGCCAAGGCATTGATGGCGGCCCGCTTCGGCTCTGAAAAACTAGATCAAACTCAGGATCCAAGTCAGCTTGGATTACGACAAGCCGGGCTGCTTCTTCAAGCTGAGCTTGGTAGGAACATGATTGAGCCATCGAAGATGGTATGGAGTGGGCGGTGAAAACAATTCGCCGGTCGGGAACTGGTCGTTCAGCCAAACTGGCTATCAGATTGTTGGCGAGTGGCTCGATGAAGCCCGGATGGTTATAGAACAGGCGAAGCTTTTCGAGCTGAGGGGCGCCATCGACCTGGCTTTGAGCCTCAACTAGGTTCTCCCGATACTGACGGCACCCCGAGTATGAACCAAATGCTGAGGTTACAAAAACAGCGGCTCGCTTTATCCCATCAGAAGCCATTTGCTGAACAGTGTCGCTCAGAAACGGTTCCCAGTTGCGATTTCCCCAGTAGATCGGAAGTTGTATTGCATGGTCCGCCAGTTCTGTGGTGAGAGCCGAGATGAGCGACCGGCATTGATCGTTTATGGGAGATCTCCCTCCGAACAGCTCGTATTGTTTAGCTACTTCGACTAGTCGTTCGTCAGGCACATTGCGACCAGCGGTCACGTTGCGAAGAAACGGCACGACGTCAGCGCTGCGCTCCGGGCCACCAAACGAAAGAACGAGTAGAGCATCGTAAGGGTCAGGATCGGCGGCTGGGTCGTTGGCACTAGTAGCGCTGCTTTTCGGGCTAGTCACGGTCTGCAGCGTAGCTGTCGGAACGGCATGAACAGAGATCTTGTTGTTGGCAGGGCTTACCGGGCTACTTACCGATGTTAAGTTTTGGCCCCTAACCGACGATGGGCAAAGAGCAACTTGTTACTCCGAACGGCGCAGCTGATCGGAGCAACGGCTGGTACTAGTGCGGTCGGTTGAACAGCCGAAAACGGCCCTTTTTAAGGTGACCAAGAGCACACAATACTTTTGACCAGTCGCTCAGTTTTTGTGTTACTTTGGACGACAGAAGAAAGAGTGCAGATGATGACTGGAGTTTCTATGGACACTGAGTTTGCTATCCATCCAGAAACCAATCTCGATTGGGCTGACCAGGCAATTTGCCAGGGGCTGACCCATGTCTTCTTCGGCCCCGCTGCTGAACGACCAGAGCGGCGAGTAGAACGAGAAGCGATAGCTGGCTCGTACTGCATGTCGTGCCCAGTAATGCTTGAATGTCGCGAAACAGCCAGAATGAATCGTGAACACGGATTTTGGGGTTGCGAGAACGACGAGCAGCGAGCGGCGGCCGGATACGCGCCGCGATCGCCAAGCCGTCGATCGGTAATCCAAGCCCGTGACGAAGCTCGCGCCCGGCTGGTAGACAATGACCTTGTCGACCCGAGCAACCTCGACGAAGGTACCGAGCTAGCAGCCCCGCTGGCGTAGCAGTTGGCTTTCCCCCTTTGGCAACACAGCCAGGTCGGGGCTTCCTCGGGTTACATTAGGGTTAGGTAGGCGTCGATTTCGCCTTGAGTAACTTGGTGATGGTGGGCCATAAACTCGGCCCGTTTTATTTCGGCGAAGTACTCGGTGTATCGGCCTGAACGAGTCATGCCCAAAGCGGTGCCCAGAACGTCGTTCTTGGCCAAGTTGTCGGCTGCATGCAACAAGGTCGGAGGCAACGTCTCGATGCCTCGGGCTGCGACCTCGGACGGGTCTAGCTCGAACAAGTTTGCGGTGTTTGGCTGGCCTGGGTCGATACGTTGTTCGACCCCGTCCATGCCACACGCAAGCATCGCCGCGAACATTAGGTAAGGATTAGCGGCTCCATCTCCTAACCTCACCTCGAGTCGGTCTGGCTCAGGTACTCGAATCATTTGGGTTCGATTGTTGCCACCGTATGCGGCATAGGCCGGAGCCCAGGTTGCTCCTGAGTTAGGGGCCCCAACGCCCATCCTTTTGTAGGAGTTCACGATTGGGCATGCGATCGCTACGAGAGCCGACGCATGATGAACTAGTCCGCCAGCGAATTGATAAGCCATTTCCGACAAGCCCAACCCCTTAGGATCGTTGTCGTTTCCGACGAACAGCGGTTCATCGGTGTCGGCAGACCATAAGCTCATGTGGGTATGGAGGCCATTTCCGGTTCGGTCGGAAAACGGCTTTGGCATGAACGTGGCCCACCGTCCGTCTCGTTGAGCCATGGTGTGAATCATGAGGCGGAAGATAATCAGTCGATCAGCTGTGGTCATAGCATCAGCGAATTGCCAGTTCTGTTCGAACTGGCCGTTCGCGTCTTCATGATCATTGGCGTAATTTCCCCAGCCCATAGTGTTGAGGTGTCGTGATACCTCGGTTAGGTGGGGGAGCATGGTGGTTAAAAGTCGGGCGTCGTAGCATGGCATTGCTTGGGTGTCTCGGTCGTCGGCTATTCGAAGGGAGCCATCGTCGTTACGATCTACCAGCGAGTATTCAGCCTCGACACCGGTCTTGAGAATCAGGTTCTTAGCTTTCAACTGATCCAACGCTTGTCGCAAAATTACTCGAGGGGCATATGGCCACAGCTCGCCGTCAACCGTTGGGTCGCACTGCATGGCGGCAACGTTCGGCTGCCAGGGGAGTTGAACATAAGACGCAGGATCGGGCAGGGCCAAGATATCGGGGTCTGATGGATTCTGGCCCATCGGGCCAGCTGCGAATCCGGCGAATCCGGCTCCGTCAGCCATCAGACCATCTAAGGCTTCGACCGGAACCAGCTTGGCGCACGGTTTGCCGTGCATCTCGACAAACATGGCGTAGATAAATTCAACACCATCCCGTTCGGTCTTGGCCCTAATTTGTTCTAGAACGTCGCCGCCATCTACTTCGCTCATTGTTCCCCCAAATATTTGTGATGATCCGGATTCGGAAGTTTCTGCCGCTTTCTGGGCTGTCTACTGTGATTCACCGACGATCAAACGTCAGTAGCTGACGCTAACACTGATCCAGCGTTAGTCAAAAAGGTAGTAGTTGCAAGCGTGTTATCCCTAGGGCGCTGTTGGATTGGCGCCGGAAATGAACTCGATCGGCCCGTCGGCAGTCGTGAACGTGTTTGCTCCGTACCCGGTCGCCCGTAGAGTTTGCTGAGTTCTGTTCGATCGAGCAAATGATCGAAAGTGAGCGGAAACGAGAGGTCGCATTATGTGTGGCATTGTTGGGTTGTTCTTGAAAACCGAAAAGTATCGTTCTGACCTCGGTCGTTTGACCGCGGCCATGCTTCACGAAATGAGAAGTCGGGGGCCAGACAGCGCAGGATTTGCTGTCTATGACCAAGGAAGCGCAAACAAAACTCGGTTAACGCTGCTCAACAAGGCGACGCAAGACACCTACGACGGTGTTGACAGCGGGAGCGACTGGCGGTCGATGGCGGCCAGCCTCGAAGGTCACCTGAATGCTGAGGTCGAAGTCCGTCCGCTTGCTGATCATGCTGTTTTGGAAACGTCTGGCGATGGGCGGGCGGCCCGTCAGTGGGTTATTGACAACGTGGTCGACGTCGATGTCTTGAGCTATGGGCAACAAATCGAATTGTTCAAGTCGGTAGGGGATCCCGACTTGGTAGCCGACCGCTACGACCTTGCCGGTCGGTCGGGAACCCATGCTATTGCTCACACTCGAATGGCCACGGAGTCGGCGATAACTACGAGCGGTTCCCACCCGTTCGTCACCGGTTCCGATACCTGCTTGGTTCACAACGGGTCGTTGTCTAACCACAATCAATTACGCCGAGGCCTGGAGCGTAACGGAGAGTCGTTCCAAACCGAGAACGATTCCGAAGTAGCAGCTGGATACTTGTCGTGGCGGCTCCGCAACGGCGACACCATTGACGCCGCACTTGAGCAAGCCCTACTCGACCTCGATGGGTTCTACACGTTTGCCATTGGGATCAAAGATGGGTTCGCCATCTTGCGAGACCCGATCGCTTGCAAACCGGCTGTAGTGGCCGAGACTGATGATTGGGTCGCAATGTCATCTGAATATCGTGCTATCGCCCAACTACCCGATGTCGAGCATTCATCGTTGTTCGAGCCTGAGCCGGGAAAAGTCTACACATGGAGCCTCACGTCATGAGCACTATCGATCTGGCCGAAACTACCCTTCGAGAGTTGAACAGGACCCTTCAATCGGCGTCAACTGGTTCGTTTCGGGTCACGAACCCGCGTGGGGCTCACGCCGTCGCTGCTGGCCTTAATTCCGACATTGAGGTGGAGATCGACGGGCCGGTCGGTTACTACTGCGCCGGAATGCATCAAGTTGGCTCAGTAACGGTTCGAGGAAACGCCAGCACTGGCTTAGCCGAGAACATAATGTCGGGCACGGTCCGGATCACCGGCAACGCCACGATGTCAGCCGGAGCGACTGGCCACGGCGGCCTAGTTGTAGTTGAAGGTAACGCCGGGGCTCGGTGTGGGATCTCGATGAAAGGCGTCGACATAGTCGTCGGAGGCAACGTCGGCCACATGACTGGTTTCATGGCACAGGCCGGCAACCTCGTCGTTCTTGGTGATGCTGCTGCTGACTTAGGCGATTCAATCTATGAAGCAAACATCTTTGTTCGAGGTGCCATCGAATCACTCGGTTCAGACTGCATCGAGAAGGAAATGACCGACGACAACTTTGCTGTCCTTGAACGACTTCTGACTGCTTCAGGTTTGACAGCTCGAACCGATGAATTTAGGCGATTTGGATCAGCCCGCCAGCTATACAACTTTGCTGTCGACGATATTGACGCCGAGCTAGCTAACAACGGAAAGGCGTCAGTATGAGCGATCAGAATCAACCGCAACCCGAGACCGGCCCTTCCGCTGCGGCGCAAGTTATTGAGCCGTGGAATTTGCGAGAGTCCTATACTTACGACCGGCGGGCAATTGCTGAAATTCGTCGGGCGGCAAACACCGGGATCTACCGTATTCGTGGTTGGGGAGCAAAGCGGGAACTCCCGACTCTAGACGACTTGGTTTTCTTGGGAGCCTCGATGTCGCGTTATCCGCTCGAAGGCTATCGAGAAGCTTGTGGCACCGATATAACTATCGGCGAAGATCGAGCTGAGAACCCGGTCAAGTTAGACATTCCGATCACGATTGCCGGCATGAGTTTCGGCTCGCTGTCGGCAAATGCCAAAGAGGCCCTCGGCCGAGGCGCTAGCGAGATGGGGACATCGACCACAACCGGTGACGGTGGCATGACGCCCGAAGAGCGCGGTCACTCGTCGAAGCTTGTGTATCAGTACCTGCCAAGCCGTTATGGGATGAATCCCGACGACCTTCGCAAAGCCGATGCCATCGAGGTTGTGGTTGGGCAAGGGGCCAAGCCGGGTGGCGGCGGGATGCTCATGGGTCAGAAGATCACTGAACGAGTAGCTCAAATGCGAACCTTGCCTGAAGGGATTGATCAGCGGTCGGCTTGTCGACACCCCGATTGGACCGGTCCTGACGATCTAGAAATTAAGATCATCGAGCTTCGAGAGATTGTTGGTCATCGAGTTCCGATCTATATCAAGGTGGGAGCGGCCCGCCCCTATTACGACACAGCGCTATCGGTCAAAGCTGGAGCGGACGCAGTCGTAGTCGACGGAATGCAAGGCGGAACTGCGGCAACGCAAGATGTATTTATCGAACATGTTGGTATCCCAACGATCGCAGCGATACCGGAAGCGGTACGGGCGTTGCAGGACCTTGGCGTTCACCGTCAAGTCAAACTAATAGCCGCGGGTGGCATCCGGTCGGGAGCTGATGTGGCTAAAGCGATCGCGCTCGGAGCCGATGCCGTTTCGATCGGCACCGCTGCTCTGATCGCAATTGGCGACAACGATCCCCAATACGAGAGCGAGTACAACAAGCTCGGCACCAAGGCTGGTTTCTGGGAAGATTTCCAAGCTGGCAACGACCCGGCAGGTATAACGACGCAAGATCCAGCCTTGGCCAGTAGGCTTGACCCGATAATTGGCGGTCGCCGCTTGGCCAACTACTTGAAGGTGCTCTCCGTAGAGGCTCAGACTTTAGCTAGGGCCTGCGGGAAAAGCCATATTACCAATCTGGAACCGGAAGATCTGGCTGCTCTAACTGTGGAAGCGGCGGCAATGGCGAAAGTACCGTTAGCCGGCACGGGCTGGATTCCCGGGGCTACTGACTAACGGCTAGGGGCGGTTCGACTTCGAGGTTGGGTCAACGTTGGCCTTAGCCGGGTCGCTGGGCCGGACCTTCCAAGGCAAAATCGATCCCGAACCAGGTGGCCAGGGTTTCCGTCCAATCTTGGTCGGAAACAGTAGTAGCCGTTTGGGCACCAGAACGCTCGAACTTCAACTCGTTACCTATAAGACTGACTCGATCAGGTCCGCCGTCCAAGAGCCTGGTCGCAACCGCTCGACGGTGCCAGTGGAGCGACCGGTCTGCTTGAAGAATACGCGAAATAGTCTCGAACTCGTTGAGTTGGTGGTTGACCCGTTTGAACCGATACTCGGCCTTAGGTGCCCCCTCGCTCCACCGAGTAAGGGTCGTGCCCTTAGCCCCGGTCATTAGCTCGAACGGTGCAGGTCCGCCGTCTTGAGGACCGGTTCGGTTTAACGCTAGCGGGTGGGAGAAGCTGTCGCCGAAGCCCACATCGACAAGGTACGGTTCATCTAAGCCCACTTCGAGACAGAGATGATCGATAACATCAGACGGCCCATTAGCCAGTACCGCGGCGCCGATCCGATACACCTTGAATCCGATCGCTTCTAGCAGCAAGGCAAAGGCGCCGTTTAACTCGAAGCACCATCCACCTCGGTTATTGTCGACTATTTTGGCCAACGAATAGTAGGGGTCGGTCGTGACCGCAACGCCGGCATAGACATCGAGATTTTCGAACGGAACGGTGCTTAGGTGAGCACGCTGTAGCCCGTCGAGGGTGGCCAAGTCCAAGCCTACCGGGCCGTCGTACCCAATTCGGTCGAGGTATCGTTTGACATCCAAGCGCACAGCTAGCGTTTCCAGAGCTGGTCAGCGGTCACGCCAAGAGCTCGATTGAATCGGGCCGAGGCATTCTCCCAGGCAATAATCTCTGTCAGTATCACGATTTCCTCGGTTGAGAAATAACTAGCTAGCCGAGCAAACAGGTCGTCTGTGACTGCGTTTTCCTCGGGAGTCGTGGCTGTCATGGCGTCGGCGTAGTCCAATGCGGTCAGGGTCTTAGGGTCAAAGAGGCTCCGATCGAAGGTTGGGTTGGCAATCGTCAGAAGTTGAGCTTCGGAAATTCCGCATTCGCTGCCGACCGCAGCGTTAATGTCCGCTCAAAAAACGCAACCGATTTTGGTCGCCACCCGCCGGTTTATGACAGCGGTCATACTGGGCTCGATACCGCCTGCTTTGTCTAACGCCGACCACATGGCCCGAACCCCTCGGAAAACATCTTCGTTGTGAGCGTACAAGAGATGATTGCTGAGAGGGGCGCCATAGGTCGTCCGTTGAGCGTCGAGCACAGCCCGGACCCTCGGACTGAGTGATTCTTCGGAGACTTCAGGAATTCGTGACATCAGGTTCTCCATAGTTGTGGCTGTGCAGCCTTAGGGTCGCGAATATAGTCGAAACGTAGCCGGTGGGTCGGTGAGATTGCTGGCGAGTAGATCACATGGATACGTCACATTGTTGGGTCTAGGAAGTTCTGGTGGCACGATCATAGAGTGCGTTTACTTACCTGGAACCTCTGGTGGCAATTTGGTCCGTGGGAGGCCCGACAACCGGCCATAGTTCACGAGGTTGAACGTATCAATCCGGACGTGGTGTTTTGTCAAGAGGTGTTCTGCGTAGACGGACGAGATCAGGCGGAAGAGATAGCGGCTCAACTCGGCTACCACATGGTCCGCAGTCGAGATAGCGAAGGCAACGCGCACAAGTTCGGTAACGCAGTTCTATCCCGATGGCCGATAGCGCTGCTCGAAACGTTCGCGTTGCCCGGCCACGATGACGCCCCATCGCACCGAAATGCCGTCGTCGCCAAAGTGGAGACTCCACGGGGGCCCCAGCTAATGGTCTCGACCCACTTGTCCTGGCAATACAACGCCACCGTGCTGCGTACGGCACAACTCGAATCGGTGGTGAACCTGATCTACAAACATCTGCCGTCAGTTGGTTCTGATCTTCCGCCGATTTTGGCCGGCGATCTGAACGCCACACCAGAATCTAATGAAATCCGCAAGCTAACCGGCATCGACGTACCCTACGGGTACAGCGATCAGGCGTCGAAAATACCAGCCGAGGAGCTCATGGTGTTTACCGACTGCTGGGCCGCGGTTGGTGATGGCCCCGGTCATACGTGGAGCCGCGAGAATCCTCATGCCGCTAATGCCCTGTGGCCCCGCCGACGATTGGACTACGTGTTTGTTGGCTGGCCTCGCGCCAAACCCTACTGCAATCCGATGTCTGCCTGGCTGGCCGGGGTGGACCCGTCGGGACCGAACAAAGGTGCGACAATCGTGGCCTCTGACCACTATGCAGTAGTTGTTGAGCTCGATGACCGGCAGACTCTTGTAAATGACTGAGGAACCTCCCCCATCTGAGACACCAATTCCCGGCTGGTACCAAGACCCATCAGGTGACCCTGGATACCGCTGGTGGGATGGATCAGACTGGACAGCCAGCGTGGCTCCCCCTGGAAGTCCAGGCGACCCTCCACCGCCAAACGCGGTCAGACCAGCCCATAGTCTCGGACTGGTGGGAGAGTGGATGCAAGAGACCATTCGATCTGTCGTTGCCCGGGCTGGTCATTTCCTTCCCATGGTTCTCGTTTTGGCTTTGCCGCTCGGGCTCGCATCGGCTGTTCCGACCTGGTTCGCCCTACGAGATGTCGTTATGATCTCCGACCCTGAAGCACAGACGTTTGAAGTGCAGAATTTCAGCTGGTCGGTCGCCATGATGGGCTTGATCGGCATTAACGTTGCGACGATGCTGGCATCGTTTCTACTTAGCGGTGCCGCTAGCCACCACGTCGTCCCAACGTCCGATGACGAAAAGCAATATCAATGGTCGGTATCGGTCCGTCACGCCATCAGTCGGGCCCCGCGAATCATCGGTTACTCGTTCGCCCGAACGCTAACTTATCTTGGCCCGACGATCCTTCTCGGCGTTCTTATCGTGACCGTCTCCCCGGCATTTATCCTCGGTTTGTTCATGCTGGCCCCAGTGTTCGCCTTTCTTTGGGTTCGGCTTTGCTTGGTCGATGTCTCGGCGTCGATTGGTCCCCAGAGCGTGAATCCGTTTAAGGCGAGCTGGGCTATGACCGGGCCGGTCTTTTTCCCGTTGCTTGGTCGGCTATTACTTCTGCTTCTCATCGGATTCACTGCGCTGTTCATGTTCGTGATTCTTGGTCAACCGTTTATTGCCATCGCCGGAGGCGATTCGGGAACGGTTGAACCTGTTCAAGACATCGTCAGGTTTGAAGACATACTCGGACCTAGCCTTGCTCTGCTGGCACTCTCGACGTTCTTCAGTACGCTTGGATCCGGTTTCCGAGACATCATCTTCGCCGCCGGAGGTACCAAGTTGTATCAGCGGCTCAACGGAACGGTTGACGAAGCAATAACGGATGTTGCCGAGAAGGTAGCAGCGACCTAACCCTGAGGTAGCAGATCACGGCTGCATGTTGGCCAAGCGGAGCTGGCCAAGTCTGACGCTGCTAGCAGTCTGGTTTGGTGATGTTGCCGTCGACCTTGGAGGCCACGTTGTCTACCGCAGTGCCAGGGTCGACAGGGTCCAGATCCGAGGGCAAGGTAAAGCAGCCCTTCACATCGAACTCGATTTCGGAGGTATCTTCCTTCCAAAACATCAGTTTGTCTAGCAATCCCATTGTCTCAGTTTGCCACGTCATGGGCCCAATACCCCTACCCGGCAATTGATAGGCCGTGCATTGGCTACGCACCCGTTGCTAAATGTCGAGCAGGTCGTGATCGATCAAACTTGAGTTTGAAACGATGTATTCCTTACGGGTCGCCACATCGTTCCCCATCAGAATTTGGAAAAGCTCTCCCGCCTTCTTCGCTCGCTTGGCATCATCCATACCCATCCGCTTGAGCACCCTTGTGGCTGGATTGAGCGTCGTTTCAGCTAATTCGTCAACATTCATCTCGCCGAGACCCTTGAACCGCTTCCACTTCTCGAACGGAACATTTATCTTCTTGGCGATCTTGTCCCGCTCCTCATCGGTGTAAGCGTAAACCATCTCACCTTTGTGCTTTGTTGCGAACAACGGGGGCTGAGCGGCGTACACCATTCCTTCTTCCAAAAGCGGACGCATGTGGTGGTAAATGAGGGTAAGGAGAAGACAGCGAATGTGGCTTCCGTCAACGTCAGCGTCGCACAAAATGATGATTCGACCGTAACGGCTAGCGGCAACATCAAAGTCGGGCCCAGAGCCTCCACCGATAGCGGTGATGAGAGCCTGCGCTTCAGTATTTTCGATTACCTGTTTGAGGCTTGCTTTACCGGCGTTTACAACTTTGCCTCGTAGGGGCAATACTGCCATCGTTTCGGAGTCGCGCCCTTGCTTGGCCGGTCCAGCGGCCGAGTTTCCTTCAACGATAAGTAGCTCGGAGTCCATCCCGTGAAGGCGGCAATCAGCCAGTTTGTCTGGCATTCCGGTGGAGCTTAGGGTGGCAGCCTTGCGTCGAAGATCAAGTTGTTGCTTGGCCGCAACCCGATTCAGAATGGCTTGGGTCATCTTCTCTCGAAGAGCATTTATTTGCGACTTTTTGCCGCCGCCACTGACCCAATCAGCGACCCCAGCTTTTACCGACTCGTAGACCAGATTTTGGATGGCTGGAGTACCGAGCTCTTGCTTTGTCTGCCCCTTGAACTGGGGTTCAGGAAAGGTAACTTTGACCGCAGCGACAAGGCCTTCTTGAATATCGTTTGGCGTTGCCCGATCGTTGCCTTGTTTCGCTAGCTTTTTGAGCTTCTTCGTTTCGGACAGGAGTTGCTCATTAGCGACCCGAGATAGGGCCCGTTCAAAACCAGCCACGTGGGTGCCGCCATCAGAGGTAGGAATTGTGTTCACGAAGCTAACGATGGTTGTTTCGAACCCTTTGACCCACCGCACGGCTACATCGATAGTGCATTGCCGATTGACCATCGTCACTTTGCCATCGACTGGCACCTTCTCTTCAAACGATGCCTCATCGTGGATGGTGACGATATCGGTAACGGTCTCGCCGATTGAGAGATAATCGACGTAGTCAGCCAAGCCCCCGGCCGCGACGAACTCCTCAGCCTTTCGCCCCTTGCCTCGCTTGTCGTGAAGCTTGATATTTAGACCAGGGACCAGGAAACAAACTCGGGCTACGTGATCTCGGACCTGCTCATATTCGATTGATGCTTCAGGGTCGAACACATCCAGGTCAGGCCAGAACCGAACCCTTGTACCGGTCCGGCTGCCTGGCACTTTCTTCACCTTGGCCAGCTTGGAGGTGCCTTTGAACTTGCCGGACGAAAGGTAGTTGCCCGGCTCGCGGTCGAGAAAGACGAGTCGCCAGGTGGCGCCATCTCGATCGACTTCAGCAACAAGTTTTGACGACAGCGCGTTGACCACCGATGCTCCAACTCCGTGGAGGCCACCTGAGGCGCTGTATGCTCCAGAGCCAAATTTGCCGCCGGCGTGAAGTTCGGTGAACACAACTTCTAGCGCCGTGCGGCCGTCAGACTTTTTGCCAATTGGAATGCCGCGACCATTATCTGTAACTTCGATCGAGCCATCTTTGTGGAGCAGGACTTCCACGTGAGAGGCATACCCAGCGGCGGCCTCATCAACGGCATTATCGATTATCTCCCAAACAAGATGGTGGAGGCCTTCAGTGCCGGTGCCCCCGATATACATACCCGGCCGTTTGCGGACGGCATCAAGACCTTCCAGGACTTGGATCTTCGATTGATCGTAATCGCTAGAGCGCTTGCTGGCTCGTTGCGCTGGCGACTTCGTTGCTGCCTTCTTTGACACCTTGTTGACCCCTGGCTTCTTTGCCGCCGCCGACGAACCCGTCTTTTTCTTCGAGGTCGCCGTTGCGCCCTTCCGGGCAGTCGTTTTGGCTGTTTTCTTGACCGCCTTTTTGACTGGCTTTTTGGTTGTCTTTTTGGTTGTCTTTTTTGCTGCTGCCATTTTAGATCACCACCGTAGGGAGCCGACGCCGAGAATGCGTCGACTGGTTGGGTTGCTGGCGCCGTCTCGGCGCGTGCTTCGGAGCTTGAGCGGCTCCGGCTTATTGTCGGGTTTCGAGGGAGCGTCTTGTTGGCCGACGACACACATTGTTCGGTCCGGTTCACCTACCCAAGCGAACTCGATTCGTTGCTCGTCCTTGAACTTTGTTATTCGAACCCCGCCTCCACCACGGCCTTTACTTGGAACTTCTTCAGTCGAGGTGGCTTTGGCCGTCCCACGATCGGTCACCGAAACGATGATCGAGGCTTTGCTGGCAACTCCGGCCCCGACGACCCGAGCTTTGCCCTTGAGCTTGATACCGACAACACCCTTTGCCGCCGGCCCCTGGATACTTATACCTTTTACCGGTGTGCGTAGCGACTGAGCGTCTGAACTGACGAATACGACTTCTTCTTTTTCGGTTACGGCGAAAGCGGCAACAATTCTGTCGGTGGAGACCAGTTTCATTACCGGGCGACCAGAGCGGAGCTCGGTTAGCGCTTGTCGGTCGATTCGTTTTGTCATGCCCTGAGCCGAAACAAGTAGGAGCGGATCACCCTCGGTGCCGCAAATGGCAACGACGGAGTCTCCCCGGTCGGCTCCAAGTGCTTCGTTGCCGGCCTTTCCTCTTGTTCGTCCACCAACTTCAGGGATGTCGACAGCGTTGATCTTGGCCAACTTTCCGGACCCGGTAATGCCGAGTACCGACCCTCGCAAGGTTGTTACCACTACGTCGGTGATGATGTCGTGACGAGTTGGTGCGTAACTCTTCGATGTGCCTCGTGGCTCTCGTCCTACCAAGCCGGACGCGGTCAGGCTGACGACACACGGATCATCTGGTAAGTCGGCGATGACCTGTTGTTCCATCTCAGCCAAGTCGGGAATGGAATCGGAGCCTATTATCTTGGTCGCTCTCGGTTTACCGTATTTGTCGACTACTTCTTTCAGTTCGGTGAGAACAATGGTTCGTCTTCGCTGCTCCGAAGCAAGAATTTTCTTTAGCTCTTTGATGGTGCCAAGAAGTTCTTTCTTCTCCGCTACCAACTCGTCGTAAGCCAATGCTGTGAGCCGTCGTAGGCGGAGTTCGAGAACGTACTCGGCTTGGATATCGCTTAGCTTCAGTTTCTTCATCAGCTTGGCTTTAGCCTCGCCTGAATCCTTCGAACCCCGGATGATGGCGATCACTTCGTCGATGTGATCGATGGCAATCAGGAGACCTTCGACCAAATGAAGGCGAGCTTCGGCTTTTCGGAGTCGAAACTCGGTTCGTTTGGTAACAACGTCGAGACGGTGCTCTACATAGTGGTGGCAGAGATCATACAACCCCAGCGTGGTCGGAACTCCGTTCACTAGAACCACGTTGTTGATACCGAAGGTCTCCTCCAGCGGGGTCAACCTATAGAGTTGCTCCAGTAGAACCTCTGGACTAACACCGGTTTTGCATTCAATAACAATCTTGAGTCCAGAATGGCGATCAGTGAGATTTTTGACGTCGCTGATACCTGATATTCGGTTGTTGTTTAGAAGATCTTTGATTTTGGCAATGACTCGCTCAGGGCCCACCAGGTAGGGGAGTTCGGTTACCTCGATGCCCTTTCGAGCCCTTGTGACCGACACGATCTCAGCCTTAGCCCGTATTCGAATGGTGCCTCGGCCTGTTTGGTAGGCGTCTTTGATTCCTTCGTCGATAACCATTCCCCCCGACGGGAAGTCGGGACCGGGAACCTTTGCCATTAGCTCATCAAGAGTGGGCTTTGGCCGTCGTTTGGTCATCACTAGCTTGATTGCTTCGTAGATCTCTCCCAGGTTGTGGGTTGGCATGTTGGTGGCCATGCCAACTGCGATGCCTGAGGTTCCGTTGACCAGCAGGTTAGGTAGAAGGCCAGGAAGGTAGGCGGGTTCTTCGGTTTCACCGTCATAGGTTGGGCGAAACTCGACTGTTTCCTCGTCTATTTCGCCCAGCAGGTCGAGAGCGGCTGGCGTTAACCGACACTCGGTGTAGCGGTAGGCGGCCGGCGGATCATCAAGGCTGCCGAAGTTTCCCTGGGGGTCGATAACGGTTACGGGACGAGCAAAATCTTGGCCAAGCCGAACTAGCGTGTCGTAAATGGCGCTGTCGCCGTGAGGGTGGAACTTTGCCATCACATCGCCTACCACGTGAGCACATTTGCGATGGGGGCGATCTGGCATCAGGCGCATCTCACGCATCGAGTAAAGAATTCGACGCTGCACTGGTTTTAGGCCGTCACGTACATCAGGAATTGCTCGTGAGGTGATAACCGACAACGAGTAGGCCAGAAACGACTCACCTAGCTCTTCGTCTACTGGGACGTCCACCACTTCTCTGGCAAAGGGAAGCAACTCGCCTTGTTTCGCCATCACAGGCCTTTCTTATTCATGAACATTGATTACACACAAAAATCGTAGAGTCTTCGAGCACGACCCAGAAGATGGACTTCTCAGGAGTGTAACCGAACAAACGTTCGGATTCGTCGGGCTGGGCTCTGGCTCGGAACCGCTTGTAGAACCAGAAACACAATAGGAGTCGCCTAGTCGATAATGGCCTGAATGTGGCCAAGAATGGTGGCAATCGTAATTTTGGCCTAATCCCCCACCAATCGGGCAAACCACCTAGAGTGATCGGGTGCCTCGGCGAATCGATGATCTGAGGAAAAAGCTGATAGAGGCAGGCGACGTGGTTAAAACCGCGGCGGCCGATCGCGGCCTCGATGAGCGGCTGGAAAAGCTACCACTTCCAACCTCGCCAAAGGTGCGCCCGATGGCTGAGATCCAAGCGGACCTCGACGGTCTCGTCGGGCTGGAACTGGTTAAGGAGCAAATACGAACACAGGTAGCCTTCCTTCAGATCCAAGCCAAACGAAAAGAGCATGGATTGGCTGAAGTGCCAACAAGTCAACACCTTGTATTTCTAGGTAATCCCGGCACTGGCAAAACAACCGTGGCCCGACTTTTGGCCGAGATGTACCAATCGATCGGATTGCTTAAGAAAGGGCATCTGGTTGAGGTGGATCGAGCTGGCCTGGTAGGCCAATATGTTGGTCACACCGCCACCAAAACCAATCGAGCGATTAAACGAGCGCTTGACGGGGTGCTGTTTATCGACGAGGCCTATGCTCTTGCCCCGGGAGGGCCGGTTGGTACCGATTTCGGTGCCGAGGCAGTCGAAACGCTACTAAAAAGAATGGAAGATTACCGAGATCGTCTCGTTGTTATCGTGGCTGGCTATCCCGCCCTGATGGAGAAGTTTCTCCAATCAAACCCTGGTCTACGCTCACGATTTTCTCGAGAAATCGAGTTTCCCGACTATGGGGCAGTCGAGCTTCGCTCCATTCTGTTGAAGATGGCCGATGACGCCGACTACGCCTTGGATAGTGATGCCGAAGCAACCCTGGATGATTTGCTCCGGACTGCAGTTAGAACATCTGGATTCGGAAACGCTCGCTACGCCCGAACCTTGTTTGAGCAAGCCATCAATCGGCAAGCCTTTCGACTAGCCAAATTGCAGGCTGACTCATTTGGGCAAGACACGCTCGGCAAACAGGCGGTATCAACGATCACCGCTAGAGATTTGCTTGAAGCTGCCAATCGCTGATTCGAAGTGATTGGGGCGACCGGAATTTGGCCTCCAGCGCCAGTTCGTGACGCTCGGTTAGGTCAACGCCTGCTGAGGAGCCGGACGCCGAAAAAGTAGATCCTGTCGGATGTGGTTGCTTGGCTCGGCATCACTAACTATGGTCATTCATGGAGCGGGAAGCTATTGCTGGGTGGCCGACCGTTGATTGGGCTTTTGTCTCGCCCCGTAACCGCAAGAGCCTGAACACTGATTTGCAGTAGGTTCACGCCCTCGATCTCGACCAAGTTCACCGTCTGGGTGGGCGAGGAGAAAAACATGTTGCTCAAGCGAATCGTGTCATCGCAGATACAACTTCGGGAAGCTCGTAAGACTTTGCACACCACGTTGCGAGAGATGGTCGGCGACGAGACCGGGAGTGTTTCAACCATTGCCGGCATCGCGGCACTAACCATCGGAGTTCTCGCCGCAGCTGCCATCGTCGTCGGGGTAATGACAGATCACGCAAATGCCATTCCGGGGCCAACCGAGTAGTGCTTTTCTCGACGGCGGATCATCTGGAACCGCCATCAGAAGTTGAGGTTGACGCTAGTTGTGACCGAGGGGATGGCCCCATTGGGCTCATTATCGGAGCTGGGGTTTTCCTCGCCGGATTTATGATGGTGATCTACCTGGCCTTGGCCTACCACGGGCAGCAGATCTTGGCTGGCGCTACCCAAGAAGGCGCCGTTTTCGCGGCGCGACTAGATGGCGACCCAAACGATGGCAAGGCTCTGACCAGCCAGCTAATTTCGTCGTCCGGTGGGTCGTTGATCGACAACCTGCAGGTCTCGGGTCCACGATTCGAGACGAACGCAGCTGGCGATGAATGGGTTGTCATCGAGGCGACAGGTGATGTCGCCGGTCCGCTGGGACCGTGGTCGATCTCAGCGACCGGGTCCGCTCCGGTCGAACAATTCGCGCCACAACCGGGGTAGAGAGTTGAAGAAACCGAGTCAAGAACGCGGATCTGCTGGCATTGGCTTAGCCATGGGAGCGACCGTCTTGGTGATCATGATGATGTTCGCTGCCGGAGCCCTTCGAGTGACGACTACTAGGGGAGATGTGGCGGTCTCGGCCCGAGCTGGCGCTCGAGCTGCCTCCAATTCATACAATCAGGCCAGTGGTGAGGCTGCAGCCAGTCAAGTGGTTCAAGAAATTCTGATGGAGCGAGGAGTGGCCTGTCCGGCCCCGCTGGTTGACGCTGCCGGTGATTGGTCACCCGGTGGATTTATCGAGGTGACCGTAACTTGTACAGTCGATCTGAGCGATGTGACGCTCGCTGGTTTTGGGGGTTCAGAGACCATTGTTCGGTCGGCAACCGAGCGGGTTGATTTGCTCCGCGGCGAATCGAACTAGCGATGAAATCTGGTTGCTCAAATCGTCGTTCCCGGCAGTTGTCATTGGCAACAAAGAATCTTGTTCGCCATTTGGTCAACGTTAGAACTGGCGCCGATCGCGGCGATGTCATGCTCTGGGTCGTCGTCGCTGCTCCATTCTTGCTGGTCGGCACCATTGCTTTGGTGTCGGCATCAGAGAACTGGGAGGCTCGACGTGAGGCCCACGCAGTCGCAGCGGCGGCCTCGCGGTCGGCGGCCCAAGCTGATCCTTTGCTTACCCGAACGAACAACTCAGGAGCATCTCCCGACGCCAGGACGAGTGCTCAGCAGCGGGCGTTTGACTATGTCGCTAGCCAGAGTGGTGACACAAGCTACTCGGCAACCGTTGATGTCAGCGAGTATCCGAATTCAGTGTCGGTTACCGTCGAATCAACAGTCGATTACACCTTCTCTGGATTCGGCATGCCGCTAGTTGTACGAGGGACAGCTTCAGCCACAGCTCTTGAAGGCGTAACAGATGGTGAACAGTTCGAGGGGTGATTTGGGCCATCTTCTCAGCGGGAGAACACTGAGACGTTTTGCGCTTTTGAGTTTCGCCAGCCTGTTTAGCGAATTTGTGTATTGCAGGCGTTTTGCTTTCAATCGGTTGATGTAGAGAGATCTTCCAAAGAACGTCGGCCAAATCGACGCCTTTGGAAGCCAACTCTAAAATTCAGAGGACTAAAGATTTTTGCCGTTTGGAGTACAAACGGTTCGCCCGTTCCTCTGCTCTCCCTAACGTCGCCGACGGCGTCGTTGGGCATCAATCCTTCGCGCTGACTTAACCACGGTATTTAGTCGTTGGCCAAGCTGTTCGTGACTTAGCGCATGATCCATGTTCAGCTCAGGTGCTAGAGCTTCTAGGATCGCGCTGACACTAACACCTTGCTCGGCAGCGAAGCCGTGCCAGTGGTCGTGTGCGTCATCACTAACGTAAGCGTGAAGGGCTTTTCGTCCGGCATCATCAGACATTTATTGATCACCTTTATGTTTTCTCAGTGCGGCGGGTTACTGACCTGGCGACAACGAATCGAAGTCGCATGAACATTAGGGCAGGTTCCCAATGCAACTTGATTTCGCCAAAGCGGTGTCGCCGCTTTCCCAAGCATCAAGTTGCTGCGCTACTTCTGCCCCATGCATCAAGCCAGCAATCAGGACAGTAGCGGCCCTTTGGAGCAATCTCAAGACCCAATCTTGGGAATAGTCTTCCCACCTTCGCCCCGAATGGTTCTCGATGCACAAGCGCGATCGTTGGACCAGAACACCTTAGGTTGTTAAGGGATGTAAGAAACCCTCTTGGCTAGCTATGAAACGAGATGTGGGGCAACCTCAGACAACAAAGATGTAACTTCGCCCGCACTCGGGTTGACCATTGAACGGCCACCTACAGAAATTGTTGGAACAGTTTCGTTGCCGCTAGCGACTGACCGTACGAATTCCGCAGCCGACGGATCATCCCAGATGTTTTTCTTGGCCAACGGGATACCTTGCTTGACCAACTTCTTTTCCAACATCATCGAGAAGGGACATCCGGGCCGCCAATAAAAGTCAACGGCGTCGATTTGCTCGCCGCCATTCGATCCGGATTCGTTAGTCACACCGTCACTCATATTCATACATGGTACGAACACACGAACGGTCCAAAATGTTCCCGTCGACGCTTGAGTAGCCCAATCGACCTAGTTCGGCGTGGCGATATCGCGTCCCCAAATGTCAGGAGGCTGAAGAATCGGGGCGATCTGCGCTTCTGCTACTGTCCCGACCACACTTCCCGAGGTCGGGTCGTGGATCACTACAACTAAGTCATCGGTCGCGTTCTGCCGCTCTAATACCGAATCGATTGCTTCGGTTGCCCAGGCTCGCGCCACGTCGGCGTCAGGACGCATTAGGTCTTGAACCTTTGTCCAGCTTCTCTGGGGAACATCAAGACTCGCCGCCTGCTGTGGAACTACGTAACCGATTGGGTCGGCGGTCCACCGAACAACTGGGATAGCGGTTCCGACCGTGGATTTGTTGACATTTCGCAGCAGCTGTTCGGCGGTGAGCGAGTCCGATACTGGGGCCAACTCACCCTTCATTACATGGGCCGACGTGGTATCTCGTAGTCGGCGTCGAATAACGGCGCTGGCGATTTCGGACCGAGCTCCACTGACTAAGAACACACCAACGACAACCAAAATGAGGCCTTCCCAGCGCTGCTGTAAGGCCTGATAGACCCCGGCCACCGATAGCAGGGCTCCAACGATCAGCCCGACCCGGCCGGAGATAACTCGAGCTTTCTCGGCATCGTTGAGTCGACGCCACAACACCGCAGTCAGAACCCGACCGCCATCGAGTGGTGCCGCTGGGAATAGGTTCAGGACCGCTAAAACAATGTTCATCCCGGCCAACCAAGACAAAGCCGCATAAATGAGCGTTGGGCTAGGAGCGATAGCTTCGGTTGGGCGGGTGAAATACAGCGCTGTGGTCAAGGCTGCGCCGAGAAAAATGTTCACGGCCGGTCCAGCCGCAGCGATGAGAAATTCGGCCTTTGGTGTGTCAGCTTGGCGATCTAACTTGGCGTACCCGCCAAGGAGGGTCAGGTTGATTCCAAGCACGCCGATTCCATACCGGCGAGCAGTAAAGGCGTGTCCGAGTTCGTGACCAAGAATTGATAACAAGAACGCGGCGACAGTGAAGCCGGCCACGACCAGTCGACTCGAAATTGCTGCGTTAGGAACAAGAACCGGCAGGACTTGGAACGTAAGCACGAGAAGAAAAAGCGAAGCCAGTACGGCTAGACCGGCGTCGACGGCCAGTGGCATACCTGCGATCCGGCCGGCCCGAACTGATTTGCCCACGGCGAATCTCCTCACTACGTCATCACTAGTGCGTCTTCATTGGCTGCTCACTGGTAGTGAACACCGCTGTCAACATCACAATTAAGCACTTGCTAAACCCAACCCTATACCGGGTTGATCACGAAGTCGCACCGGGGCACCGGGTTGGGACGTCACTACCAACGACCCAGAACCAGCATTAGCAACAGCAACCCAGCAAGCAATCCGACGAAGAGCCATTCGATCCGATCGCGAGTGGTGCGCTCGTCTGCTAGCACCGCTTGAGCGGCCATAGCCCGAGTCTCAATTTCCACCAGCTGTCGCTCCAAGGTCGCCAACCGAAGTTGCTTCTTGGCCGCGTTCTGGCGTGATTTCGAGAGCTCGTCGACGACGTCATCGTATTCCTGATGCAGCTCAGCGAACACCGATTCGGTTTCCGACAACTGCGCTTCTAGCTGAGCCACGTCGATTGAGTAGGAATCTGCGAGTTGAGTATCGACACGATCGTCATTCGTCGGCATGTCACCAGCGTCGTCAGTGAGGCCGCGGTCAACCGAGCCACGTTCGCTGAGGTTGCTGTCGGTCAGTCCAGGGTCGTTTTGCTGCGCGAACTGGTTTGCGGTCTGAGGTTCATCCTCAACGGAAAGAGTAGGGCTGGTCGGCTGGGTCTCGGGCGCCGCCGAGGGGTTTTCGACGCGAGCTCTTAGTTGTCGAAGCGGTCCGGTGCTTTCAGGCGCGATCGGCGCCGACAATCGTTCCATGGCCAAGATTGCTGATCTCAGTTCGCCAGCGTCAGAAGTTAGATTGAAGTGGGCCCACTGATTACGGGTTTCGATCAACTCACCAATTAGCGGCCGGAGATCTTGGCCAAAGAAGTCTGAGAATACGGGCCCCCAAAAACGTCGAAGAACCAGCAGTTGAAACAAGGGGTCGGTGGCGCCGTGCTCGCTTGGTCGCCCCAATCGGTTCGCCGCAGCGTCGAGCCACGATGGTTCGCCAGAAAAATATACGGCCATTCGATCATCGATGAATGGACCGAGATGACGGGCTAGCAGCTCGAACGCGTCAGCCAGTAGGGCATGTCTGCCGACAAGAAGCTGTGGGGAGTTGGAAGATTCGGTCGCCATGACTGGGGGCCTATCGGCTCTAAATGTTCCAACTTGAGCGCAGAAAATGGAAGTTATACCGCCAGTAGCTCAAGAACAGGGGGCAACTGCCGTTTGAGAAGGAGTGGGCCAACCGACCAACATATCTTCGCCGCCAGCCGTCCTGTTCTCAGGGCTTTTTGGTGGTGTGTGCTGGGTTGTCGGACTCAACTTTCTCTACGATCTTCTCCCGCTCTACTTGATCTTGCTAATAACTACGTGCGCGTTCACGGCGGTTTGCGCTGCTGTCGCTGCCTTGGCCCTCTCATTCATGACGCGACGGGACAGAGAAAAGCAAGATGCTGCCGAACACGCAGCCCGACATGACAACCTTACTGGGCTCAAAAATAGAGCCGAACTTTTCCGGCTGCTTGAAGAATCGTTGGAGCACTCCAACAGGAACAACACGGTCCTTGGAGTTCTATTTCTTGACCTAGATCGGTTCAAAGCTATCAATGACTCGATGGGCCACGATGCCGGCGATGAGCTCTTGCGCAGCGTCGCTAATCGGCTGCGCTCATCGGTACGAAGCACCGATATCGTCGCTCGGCTTGGCGGAGATGAATTTGTCGTCCTTTGTCGAGATCTGATCTCGGCCGACTCGGTCGAAGCGGCAGCCAGACAAATCCAAAAGCAGTTCAAGGACCCTGTCGATCTGAATGGCAGAGATCATCTTGTTTCTACCAGCATTGGTGTCGCCATCGCTGGAGGCAACGACGATCGCGATGCCGACGAATTACTCAGAGATGCTGATGCCGCCATGTACCGAGCGAAGCGAACCAGATCGGGATACGCCATCTTTGACGAGGCCCACCGATTGAGGGTTCTCAACCGCCTTGATATCGAGCGAGAGCTGGTCGAGGCGCTTGATAAAGGACAGCTAATCGTTTACTACCAACCGATTGTCGATACGTCATCGCAGTCTCTCTACGCGTTTGAAGCCTTGATTAGATGGAACCATCCTGAACAGGGAATTGTTGGACCCGGCTACTTCTTAGATGTGGCCGAAGAGGCAGGAATGATGAGCGATATCGGCGAGATGGTTCTCCGCGAAGCGTGCGCCCAGGCGGCCGTTTGGAACCACATTTCTCCAGCCGCCCGAAACGTGAAGATGAGCGTCAATTTAGCTGAGCAACAATTGATCGACAGCCAGTTTCCTCGCAAGGTCGGAGAGGTTCTGAAATGGTCTGGACTTGATCCTCAGCAGCTGGTTTTGGAAATCACCGAGAACGTGATTGTCGAACACTTGGCTGGTCTGACAAGCCTTCGAGAGCTCGAAAACATGGGAATCTACCTAGCTATCGATGATTTTGGCACCGGCCAGTCTGGTCTTAGCTACATCAAACAATTCGACATGGTGTCTACTATCAAGATCGATCAAGCGTTCGTCCGAGATATGCGATCGGGCGATGCAGACCGGGCAATCATAGAAGCAGTGGTAGCTATGGCCGGAGCCCTCGATTTGCGAGTCGTTGCTGAAGGGGTTGAATTCGAGGATCAAAAAGCCCAGCTCAACGCCTTAGGAATAGACCACATGCAGGGTTATCTTTTCAACAGCCCGGTATCCCCAGAATCCATTGATCCGAAAGTGTGGTTCCCCGATCGGGTAGAAGCTCGAGAGGTAGGTTTGAGTTCGGACGAGGTCAAACAAGGATTTGCTCGAGCGGCCAAACAATCAACCGACTAACGTCTCTTCATGTAACGACCTCTTTCAACCCCCACAATCGATCGAGGGCTGTTCGCCGGTCGTGGACGGGCTCAATCGTCAAAGTCTGGTGGGGGAGCAACAAAGTCGATAAGCTCCTCGACCGCGCCAATGAGGACTGGTTCCAGATCTTTGTACGTTGACACGCGGGCTAAAAACACCTTCCAAAGTTCGCCTGGACTGCCCCCGAAACCGAGCGCTTTGCAAATGCCAGTCTTCCAATCTTGACCCATTGGGATCTCAGGCCAACGATCAATGCCGACCACCTGGGGCCGAATCGCTTGCCAAATATCGACGAAGTCGTGGCCTCGGATCATGACCGACGCTTCACCCCCTCCTCGTTCGACCTCGGTCGCAATTCGAGTCTCTTTCGACCCTGCTACCAGGTGATCGAGCAGGATTCCGAGTCTCCGGTCGGGCGAAGGGCCGAATTCGTCAATTACGCCTTGTAGATCTTCAATCCCATGTAGTGGTTCAACTACGACTCCGACGTCACGAAGGTCGGCACCCCAAATACGTTCAACTAGTTCGGCATCATGGACGCCCTCGACCAGAATACGACTGGCTACTGCGACTTTGGCCTGCTCCTTAGGAGCAGCGACCGAGCCCGAGGCCGTTATTGACGGGCCCGACGACGAGGATTTTTGTGGCTTTACCAGTGTGACTGTCGCCCCGCCAACCGAGAACGCTCCCGGAGCGTTCGGCAATGCATGCTCCCGCCCAGCCTTGTCTCGCACACTAACTTGTGATCCGGCGAAGCGGGTTACTTTGCCGGTCACCCCGGTAGTTCTGTGACGGACAGCGAGACCACTAGTCGCTGGTTGTTGAGGCCACGAAGGCCGTCGCTTCCCGCCATCTTCCATCTCTGACGGGTCGGTCATAAGTCCTGGCTGGCGTGAGCTGGGAGGCATTAGCTGAACCGTAGCGGACGCAGTGTTCATGTTGGATGATGGTGCTGCTTGGATGAGTGATTGTGATTAGGAGAAGTTGGTGAGGTCAGCTGCTTCACAGCCAAGTTGCCGCAAAAACGGTTGGGACATTAACGCGTAACCAAGATCGTTAGGATGAAACCGGTCTGATGATAGACGCTGCCGATACTCGGGCCCCGGTTCAGACCAGGGCTGCACGAGATCAAGCTGTTGTTCGACCGCAGCGTTTCGAATAGCCCGGTTGGCCATGCGAGTCCGGGGTGACTCGCCACCCAGTTCACAAACAATCGCCGGCGGCACCAGGTTGGCAACCAACAGTTGTATTTCGGTTCGGAGCTTGAACACTTCCCGCCCCCACACAAGATCGTTGGCCCCGATACAACTGATTATCAGGTCTGGGTTTGGTCCGCGTTCGAAAAGTTGCTGAACAATTGGTAGTTGACGGGTAACTCCATCACTGACTCTGGCCCCAGATTGGGCCAGGTTAATAACTCGCCACTGTTCACCGTCTCGTTCTGAAAGGCCCCGAACGACGTTGCTGACGTAGCCCCGTTCCGGACTCGACGCCCCAATTCCGATGGCGGTCGAATCACCAATTACCACTAAAAGTGGGCCCGATTGGCCGAGGGCCTGTTGGTTTCCAACGTTCCACCACTCGGTGTACGGTTCGATTTGGTTCAGAACGGACCGCACACCGTCGAGAGCGAGCCCGATCGATCTAATCCCGATACCCGGTTTCTTGGCTTCGAGCGTCGGAATTTCAGTGAGCACCAACCCAGATTATCGGCAGAACCGGGTTAGCCTCAGCTAGTGATCCTCGTTGACGTGACTGCGGTAACCGTTGAGAGGCCCGACCGAGCGTTGTTCAAGAACGTGTCGTTAACAGCCTCGACTGGTGATCGTATTGGTGTGGTTGGAATCAACGGCACCGGAAAATCAACTCTGCTGCGAGTGATCGCCGGAATCAACAAGGCTGAAAGTGGCGAAGTCCGTTTCGGTCGTGGCGTTCGAGTGGTGCTACTCGACCAAGAAGCACCATTGCCACCGGGAACCGTCAGCGCTGCGGTTACCTCAGTTTGTCCGGCGGGGGCCGAATGGGAGGCCGCCTCTGTCCTAGACAAGCTCGGCATGGGGGCCCACGGAGATCGCGATGTTTCGTCGTTATCTGGAGGCGAAGCTAAGCGGGTTGCTTTGGCCCGGTCGTTGGTGGCCCCATCAGATCTGCTTATTCTTGATGAGCCAACGAACCATCTTGACCTCGATTCAATCGAATGGCTCGAGAACCGGCTGCACCGACACCCCGGAGGGGTAATGGTTGTAACCCACGATCGGCACTTGTTGGATCGCGTTACGTCGCGGATTCTTGAGCTTGATCGAGGATCAAGCTACGTCCATGAAGGCGGCTATGCCAGCTATCTGGAAGGGCGAAAGGATCGGGAAGAAGCGGCCGCGAATGCGGAGACGGTCCGACGAAACCTAGCTCGGTCCGAATTAGCATGGCTCCGGCGGGGTGCCCCCGCACGAACATCTAAGCCGAAATACCGGATCGATCAGGCTCGCGAGCTTGTTGATCGACGGCCCGATGCGCCCGCCCGTCCATCTGAGCTACATCTTGAGTTCCCTACCCCCCGTCTCGGAGAGGTGGTCATCGAGCTGACCGACGTGACTGTCGAGTCGCCGGATCATCGAGTTTTGGCTTCTGCGGTGAATCTCGCTCTCGATCCCCGGGAAAGGCTCGGGATTGTCGGTCCAAACGGTGTGGGGAAAACATCACTACTCAATATTTTGGCTGGGCGAACCCAACCGGCGTCCGGCCAAGTCAAGATTGGGTCGACAGTCGAACTTGGCTACTTCGACCAACTTGGCGCCTCGCTAGATGAAAATGCTCGAGTGCGAGAAGTGGTTGCTGGTCCGCATCGCGAAGCCGATTGGACCGACGCAAGATTGTTGGAGGCGTTCTGGTTCGACTCCGATGCCCAATGGGCTCAAGTGTCGACGTTGTCGGGTGGAGAGCGACGCCGTCTACAGCTCCTAAGGGTGTTGGCCGATCGACCGAACGTATTGCTCTTGGATGAGCCAACCAACGATCTAGATCTGGAAACGCTCCGTTCGCTGGAATCGTTTCTTGAAGAGTGGCCCGGAGCGGTTGTGGTCGTAAGCCACGATCGCGCCTTTCTTGAACGGGTTGTAGCCGATGCGCTCATAATGGATGGCTCCGGCACGGCTAAACGCTGGCCCGGTGGATTCGGTGCCTGGGATAGCGCTCGTAAAGATAAGACGAAAAAACATGATGCGATTCGACCCACGACTCACTCTGGTCTTACCAATCCGGCCCGGCCTGGCAAAGAAACCGGGAATCCCGAGACGGTGAAATCTAAAGACAAAGCACCGCCAGAAAAAGACGGTGGCCAACCTGTAAAGAAGCGATCAGCTAGCACTATTGGATTCTTAATCCGGGATCTAGAGAAGAAGATGGCTCGCTTAGAGACTCAAAAGGCCCGGCTGGAACAGGAATTGTTGGCTACTGTCGACAACCACGCCAAGATGGCTGATTTGGGCCAAGAGTTGACGGTCGTGTCAAGCGAGCTGGACGAAGCCGAAGAGCAGTGGCTCGGTCTGGCCGAAGAAAGAGAACAGCGTTAGTAGGGCCTCGCTGCTATCCCGGTTGGAATTGACACAGTTTGAGAAAGTTGGTCGATTTTGATCGAACGGCTCCATTCGACAAACTGGCGCTAGATTCGGTGGCTGTGAGCGGAACACAAACTCCGTCGGACGAGCCACTTTTTCTCCCATCGCCCGATCGATACCAAAAATCTAAGAGCCTATTCCCGACCACTGCCGACGTGATCGTTGTTGGCGGCGGTCTTGTCGGCCTGTCCACCGCAGTCGAGCTAGCAAATCGAGGGCGGCGAGTTTCGGTGATTTGCCAGTCTCTGCAAGGCAATCAGACAACTAACGGCTTGGGAATAGTGTTGTCCTACCTGCCGGTAACCCCGTCAGAGGTCGAACTAGCCCACGGTTCTGACTCCCCATCGGTTGTGCAGTCAGCGGATGATGCTTATCGATGGACTCTGGACAAACTGGCCATGATAGATCGGCGGTTCCCCTGTCGGATTGCTGGGCATCTCATCTGTGGTCACCATTCGGACAGCGCCTCCGACATGAAGCGGTTAGCCGAGTTCGAACAGCAACGAAAAGGAAAGGCTTCCTTTCTAAGTCGACAAGACGTCGTATCGAGAGAAATTGGTTCCGAGAAGTTCAACGGAGCCCTAATCGTTCCCGACGCTGCGGTTGTTGACCCTGGAAAAGTTCACGTTGGTTTTCATCACGTCGCCCGAATGTTCGAAATTCCAATTTTCGATGCGACACGGGTCGTGCGGATTGGCAAACTTCCTCGCGGCGGCTTTGAATTGCGAACTAACCACGGGCGCGTTCGAGCCAATGATGTGATCGTTTGCGCTGGCCATGAAACTGGCAAACTACTTCCGGCGCTCCGAACCCGAATCGGAGTGCAGCGCACCATTACTTTGGCCACTCCGAGCCTCGACGTCGAGATGCAGCAACGGATCGCTCCAACTAATCGAATCATGAGCACCAATACGGCGCAACGCACCTTCTGGTACCTCGACCCAGACCGAGGCCGACTGCTATTCTCCACGCCGGCCATTAGCGACGATCTCGAACTCGAGCGTGAACGAGCAACCGGCCGTCTAACCGAGATATATCCGGAGCTGAGGCAACTTGCGATAGATCGAGCTTGGTTCGCTGAGGCTCCACTGTTGCGCGACCGTCTTCCTCGGGTTGGGGTATCGAACGGAATCGGATTTGCGATTAAGGGCGACGCCCATCAGCTGGCCTATTCATCGTGGCTTGGTCATCAGGCGAGCGAATTAGTCGAAGCCGGTAGCCCACACCGAGGCAGCACTAGGCCGTGGGCGAACGTTGATGTACCTGGCGGCTATCAAATCGGGTTAGTGGGTAACTTGATTACTAGCGCATCGGCGTTGCTGGCCAGAGACAAAGCAAAATGACCAACCGTGTGCCTACCGGGGTTCAGCCGAATTCGATCGTTTTTTGCTCTAGCCCCAAACGGTGCCATGCTGGAGCAGCGCTAAAATTTTGAAATGGCGACACGTTCGCTGAATGATCTGGCTAGAGGAGCTACACGTGACCGGTCTTCCGGAACTGCGATCAGAGCATGAACTACGGAAACTAACCGGCATCAAATGGACCAAGTATGGCCAAGACGTTTTGCCCGCCTGGGTAGCTGATATGGATCTGAAGCCGCCTGATTTTGCCTCCGAGGCTGTTCAGGGAGTCATCGACCGATTGGACTTCGGGTATAACTTTGCCGCCGCGAATCGACTGCCTGAATTGTTTAGCGACTGGCAGGATCGCTATCACGGTTGGAGGCCTGACCCAGACCATGTGATGACGTTCAACGATGTGCTTCACGCCATTGAAGTGAGCCTGTGGCTTCATACTTCCCCCGCCAGCAGCGTGGTTTTGCTCACTCCGATTTACCCGCCGTTTCTAAAGTCTCTGGATGGAGCCAACCGGACGCTAGTTGATGTGGCGCTCGATCCGGATGGCTGGCGGTTGGACGCCGACCGTTTGGCGTCGGCGATAGATAGCAACACAGAGGCGATCTTGTTGTGCAACCCACACAACCCGACGGGTCGGGTTTTCGACCAGGCTGAACGCCAAGCAATCGCTGACGTGGTGGTTGAGCATGATTTAGTACTGATTAGCGACGAAGTCTGGGCCGACCTTACCCACCCTGGGGCGAAGCATGTCCCGATGGCGACGGTGAGCGATGAGTTGGCCGCCCGAACCATTACTATTTCCTCGGCTAGCAAATCCTTTAGCCTGGCCGGTTTGCGATGCGCCGTCGCTCATGCAGGCCAGAAGTTGCGGCCGAAGTTTGATGAGTTACCTGAGCACTTTATAGGAGCCGTCAGCTCGCCTGGGGCTGAGGCGACTGCCGCCTGTTGGGAACACGGCGACATCTGGATCGAAGCTACCAGATCCTATTTGACCGACCGTCGAGATCAAGTGGTGGCGAGAGTGGAATCTGACTTGCCGCAGGTCAAGGCAATGACTCCACAAGCAACGTACCTAGCCTGGTTAGATTTTGAGGCCGTTGAGATTGGCTCGAACCCAGCTCGTTGGTTGCTCGAAAACGCTTCCGTTGCCCTTTCTCCTGGACCCGATTTCGGGAGCGGTGGTTCAGGCTTCGCCCGAATGAACTTTGCAACGTCTGCCGAACTAGTCAACGAGATTCTCGATCGGATCGTTGATGCCATCAACCAGTAATGGGGGTGGGGTCGGCTCGCAGGGCAATTGGTTAGGAACGTTTCTCGTCAATTTCCCGTCGCTAACTGCTGGACCGTTTTCTGTTGGCGTACTCGGTTTTCTAGCGTCATGCTTGGTCGTTCTCGGTGGTTCCTTAGCGGGCGCTGCTGGGGTAGACGGCGGTTGGTTGATTTGGTCGGCCCCGAAAATCCCGGTAGAGCCAGCTGTCCCGATCCTTCTTGCGCTCATCGTCTATTTCGGGGGTTTGTTGCTTCTAGTGCGAGCTTGGCTGCTGTTGCGCCGAACCCACCTAGCCGCCCGAGCCGATGAGCTTGCTATAGCTGAATCCACTCCATCGACCCAGATCTCACCCGAGGCTGGCCTGGCTCGATGGACTGTTCTTTTGATAATTGCCGCCTGGGCGTTGCCGATGATTCTGGGGCCCCCGCTTGCTAGCCGCGACGTATACGCCTACGGGGCGCAAGGTCGCCTAGCGGAACAGGGGTACGACGTGTACGAGGTCGGTCCGGCCGCACTCGGCAGCGACGACCCGATTTTGGCCCCGGTCGATCCGCTGTATCGAGAAACGCCAGTCTTGTATGGCCCAGCCTTTGTTTCCCTTTCTTCAGTCGGAGCAGCCATAACCGGGTCGAGTCCCGAGTCAGCAGTAGTCTTTTATCGACTGCTAGCGGTCGCCAGTTTGATCGCCGCCGCGTTCGGAATTTTTGATACTGCGAAATCTTTGCGGATCGATCCAGTCGACGCGTTAATCCTCGGGGTCGCTAACCCCCTGGTGCTGCTCCACCTAGTGTCGGGGGCCCACAACGACGCGATAATGCTGGGTTTCCTTCTGGTCGGGATTGCAGCCGGACTCCGAATGAAGCGACCGCACCTAGCCGTCGTGCTGTGCGCCATAGCAGCAGCAATAAAGTTGCCAGCGATGCTGGCCGTAGCCTTTATTGGTTGGCCATGGGTCACCAGTGCCGATGGGTTTTTTGTGCGAGCTCGGCGCCTGATCATTATTGGGGTGGAAGCTCTGGCAGTTTTGGCCATTGCTGGACAACTGACCGGGTGGGGGTGGAGCTGGGTTCGGGCTCTGGCTGGTCAGGAGCATGTCGAGGCCTACTTGAGCGTCACCACCTTGATTGGCAGCGGATTGTCGTACCTTCCAGGAGTCGAATTCGACGACGCATTGCCAGTGAGCCGACTCGTTGGAGTAGTAATGGCCATAGGCCTAACCGCGATGCTGCTCTTTCGTCCTTCCCGAGGTTGGGTCAGCACGTTAGCGTGGAGTTTCTTGTGTTGGGCCGTGCTCCACCCGACGACACAACCGTGGTATTTGACTTGGGGCATGCTTGTGCTGGCTGCCACGGCGTCCGGCCACCGAAATCGCTTGTACATCGCAACCTCAGCGATAGGAATTTTCGCGGTTCTGCCGATAGGCCCTCAGTTAGGGATTGTCCTGCTCGACTCAACCACATGGATTGCGCTTCTTGGTGCGATCGCAATCATGTTTTGTTTAACGTTTAGCTTTGGTCGACCAGCATCGCCGGTTAGCCGGTCGGGTGCGATCGATACCTCAATGGTTTCTGTAGTCGTGCCGACGCGAAACGAGGCCCTGAACGTCGAGCCCTTTGTCGACAGCCTTCACCACGTCGTTGACCGTGCAGGCGAGTTCGGGGAGCGGTCGGTCGAGATCCTTTTCGTCGATGACAGCCATGACGATACGCCTAATCGAATAAGTGTTTTGGCCAAAAAACACCGTCAGCCCGGTCGACTTGTTCGTGGCGATCATCGGCATTCGAACCGGCGTTGGGGCGGGCTTGGTGGCGCCGTCGTCGACGGGCTGGTTCAAACCCAAGGCGGCATTGTGGTGGTAATGGATGGAGATTTGCAGCACCCGCCGAGTCTCGTTCCAGAACTTGTGGCCGAGATTGATCGAGGCGCTGACTTAGCAGTAGCGAGCCGACGGCTTGGCAATGGTAGCGACCATGAGGGACTGACCAAGACCCGCCACCGCCTATCGATCATCGCCACCGCTATCGCTCAACGGTTGTTCCCATCTTCGGTCGGCGAAATAACCGATCCGTTGTCTGGCTACTTCGCCGTTCGTCTCGATCGACTGAACGTAGCTTTGCTGCAACCAGACGGATTCAAAATCTTGATTGAACTGCTTGTGACGCACCCAGAATTGAAAGCTACCGAGTTGCCTTTCACGTTCGGGGGCCGAGTCCAAGGAGTGTCGAAAGCGTCTGGATCTGAGGGGCTAAGGTTCCTCGGTCATTTACTCGACCTTTGGTTCCGTCGTTCTCGACTATGGGCGGGCGCCCGAATGCCACAGAAGTACTTCACTGGTCAGGTCGTGGCTGCCGGACTACAGCATGAACAGACCCCGGTCAGGGACTGACCGTCGCCGGGCACATGGCAGGAATTCTGTCAGGTTCGCTTGATGCTGCAGTCAGGCGAAAATGGCCAGACTAGTTCTCCTTAGTACGGCGGAGAGCCTGGAAGCAGAGTCCAACCAGCCCGGCCAGGGCCAGGTTGCGTAGAACCAGTAGGGCGGCCGGAACCGTATCAGCAACTCCAGAGGGCCCAAAGATCGCCAGCGTTGCTCCGGTCACGACAGCAATGGCCCCGGTTAGATAAATCAAGTATCGCAGATCCTGCTCAGGTGAGCGCTGAGCGCTAGCGAGCAACGCAGCCCACGGCGTTAGCCACAAAATGAATTGAGGCGACAGCAGCGGCGCTGTTACCAGGAGGCTAGCTGTGCAGCCAAGGGAAACGACCGCTCCAACCTGGACCGTCGTTAATGTCGTGTTAGCCGCTGACTTCGTTCGAGCTAGCCCGACAATGATGAGCCCAAACATCGAGCCGACGGAGAGAACGCGGCCCGCAAACACTAGTGGCGGGACAAGAGTGCCGATTCGAAATGCGTTGAGCTCTAGCCGGGGACTACTTGTAGAAAATAGGGCAACAATCGAACCCGGCGTGCTCTCAACATGCCAACCACTAGCGCCACGCAACGACAACACTTGTTCAACAGGGGCCAACCCGTCACCGGCCCAGAGCAGCCAAGTCGTGCCGCTAATCGCTAAGGCTGTGATTGCAACACCTACACGACTTATCCGTCGTAGCGAAACGGCGGCTGCTACCACTAAGCCGGGCCAGATCTTTATCATGGCACCTGACGTTACGCTAACGGCGAAGATGACGTAACTGTAGAGGGCGCCCCGCAGATAATAGAGGCGAGTGTTGGAGCCGAACCGATCTGAGTTGTTGTTTCTGTCGTCCGTTTTTCCCGGTGGTCGGACCAACGCCCAGAAAGCAGCCGAAGCGAAGAAGGCGGCCACGAGATCTAAGCGCAACAAACCCATTGGCACCAGCGGGAGCCCAAGAAGCAAGTAGGTTTTGGCCGACCGGGCGCCAGCAATCAGTAGGATTACTCCGGCGGTCGCTAGGTCGGCAACCAGGCTGAGAACGAGGAGCGCCCGGTGCATACCAACCACGCCGATTGGCGAGCCCAGTGGTTTTGACAGTCCTTCGAACATGACCACTGAACCAGGTGGGTATTCAACTTCGAAATCGATGTACGGTTGCCCTTCGGCCTCGGCGATTTCATGGAATCGTTCGATGTCCCAACCAGCTAGTTCGTCTGGCGAGTCGGCCCACGGCCCGAAAAAGAGAATGCTCGTTGCCAGCACCCGAACGATGATAGAAACGAGCCACAACCTTGCCGCTAATGCGCTCATATCCGATGAGCCCTCGGATTCAATCCGTAGGTGCTGGACAGCATCACTTGACTCGACGGAGGGATTGTTCGAGCTGGTGTGGTCAACGTCACGATTCTGAGATTGGGGTCGGAAGCAGCGCTTGGAGGTAGTGATTAGAGGCAGTGATTGGTCAGGTATTGATTAAAGGTGTCAGTCAAGAGTAGTGACTGTGAGTAGGAATTGAGGGTATTGCCAGATTGCGATTGGCAGATTGAGTGCGTAACGACAGTATCCTTAACAGCTATGAGTTCAGAGTCGACCAGCCCAGCAACACGCGAAATTGATGAATCGATGGACGAGGTCGGCGGCGATGCTACTACCGATGAAACAGTGACAGCGAACGGCGGGCAAGAAGCCAGTTCCGATGCCGATCTTGCTGACAGTATCGACACTAAATCCGATGAGACCAACCCGGGCGACCCTAACGCTCCGCTTTCGGTTTCCGGAGAGGCTCTAGCCACTGTGTTAGATGTTCGAGCTAGCGAGGACGACCCTGGCAATACGGCTCTACGAGTAGCCGTGACCGGCTCTACGATGACCGAGTTCGCTTACGCGCTTGACTTGGTTTCGATTGATGAAAAAGCTGACGATGATTTGGTGTACACCCAAGGAACCCACGATGAGCTGACGGTTATCATTCCCGCTTTGTCGGTTGAGAATATGATTGGTTCCGTTCTCGACGTTCCTGCCAACAGCGCCTCCGGCGGGCTTGTTATCAGAAACCCGAACACCCCAGATCCGTTGGCTGGTCTCGACCTCGATCTCAGTGGGGAGCTGCCCCAGAGAGTTCAGGCGGTGCTCGACCAAGCTGTGAACCCAGCGTTAGCGTCTCATGGTGGCTATGCCGCCCTCGTCAACATCGAAGGTTCGACCGTTCATGTCACGATGGGTGGAGGTTGCCAAGGCTGTGCCGCGAGCGCCATGACGCTACGAGACGGCATCAAGACAATGTTGATGAACGCACTTCCAGAGATCGACGATGTAGTCGACGCCACTGATCATGCTGCTGGCGAAAATCCCTTTTATACCTAAGACAGATCGATCGCTAACGCCCGAAACTAGATCAGTAGTTGTCCGTTGGGTGGTAAGGGATTACTTAGCGCTCTGACGTCAAGGTTCGACAATTTCAGTTCCCGTTGCTCGGCAGGCTACAATTTTTGCAATCGAGCCCAGGGGGTCTTATGCAAAACGGCGCTAATGATCGAGGCATTCTCGCCTACGGGGCGTATCTACCGTACTACCGGCTAGAAAAGGCTGCGATAACCGCAGCGCTTGGCAGCGGTGGCGGCCGAGGAACACGATCAGTAGCTTCGTATGACGAAGACGCAACGTCAATGGCAGTTGAAGCGTGCCGACTGACGCTTAGAGATTCAGACGTCACGCCCGACTCTGTCTACTTCGCCTCCGCTACGCCGCCGTACCTCGATAAAACTAACGCCAACGCCATTCATGCCGCTCTCGATTTGCCGTCCCGAGTTTTCGCTGGGGACGTTGGTGGTTCGCCAAGGTCGGTGAACGCCGCGTTGCGGTCGGCGCTCGACGCCAGCCGCCCAACTTTGGTTGTCGCCAGCGATGTTCGTAGCGGCCGTCCCGGGTCATCTGATGAAGCCAACACTGGTGACGCAGCAGTGGCTTGGCTCATCGGAAGTGAGGAAGACGGCCCGGTGATTGCATCATGGAGGGGCGGAGCATCTGCTACCGCTGAGTTCTTGGACCGGTGGCGACAGCCAGAATGGAACTATTCCCGAGTTTGGGAGGAGCGATTTGGTGAGCATGCCTACCTCCCGCTGGTCACCGAGGCGGCTGAAGCAGCGTTCAAAGAGTGCCAAATTGATCCGGCCGACGTCGACGTTGTGGTCCTTACTGGTCTTCATGCTCGGGCAGTTAGAGGGGCTGCTCGAGCCGCTGGTGTTGAGGGGGCCAAAATCGCCTCCGATCTTACCGACGTTGTCGGCAACACCGGAACACCCCACGCCGGACTGATCCTCAGCTCGGTCCTCGACAACGCCAGCCCGGATACCACGATTATGGTGATCCATTTGGCCGACGGGGTTGACGTTGGTTTCTACACTACAACCCCGTCGATCGAGCAGTATCAGAGCGATCGTCCGTTGGAGATGCAACTCGAAGGGGCCACCTCGCCGTTGGACTACAACACCTTCCTCACCTGGCGAGGCATGCTTGATCGAGAACCACCCCGACGCCCTGATCCCGAATCTCCGGCCGCTCCACCGTCGCTTCGATCGCAACGATGGAAATACGCCTTCGTCGGTTCGAAAGATAGAAGTTCGGGCGCCATTCATCTTCCTCCTCAGCGAGTCTCGGTTAGAGGCGGAGCCGTCGATGAGATGGAGCCAGTTCCAATGGCTGATGTCGAAGCGACGGTTGTTACTTTCACTATCGATCGACTGGCCTACTCACTATCTCCGCCGGTCATAGCGGTCGTGATCGACTTCGACGGCGGAGGCCGGTTTCAATGCCAACTGACCGACGCCAATCCTGATGACGTCAAGATTGGTGATCGAGTCGCAATGACGTTTCGCCGTTTGGGTACTGCCAACGGCATCCACAACTACTTCTGGAAGGCTCGGCCAGTGGCCAAGCCCTAAACCGAATCTCTAAATCAAATCTCGAATCAGAACACCGCGTAGATAGGGGAACGAAAATGGCTTCAAGAGGAATCAAAGACCAAGTTGCGATCGTTGGAATGGGTTGTACCCCATTCGGGGAGCACTGGGATAAGTCAGTCGAGGACATGTTGGTTGAATCTTCGACCGCAGCCTACGAAAGCGCTGGGATAGACCAAGACGATGTCGACGCCTATTGGTTTGGAACGCTTGGCTCTGGCGTTTCTGGCCTAACGCTGAGTCGCGCGCTGAAGATCGACTACAAGCCAGTCACCCGAGTTGAGAACATGTGTGCTACCGGTTCGGAAGCGTTTCGAAACGCCTGCTACGCAGTTGCCTCCGGGGCATACGACTTAGTCGCGGCGGTCGGCGTGGAGAAGTTGAAAGACAACGGTATGTCGGGCCTGACCGGGACCAGTATCCCCGATGACGGAACTCGTCCTGATCTCACTGCTCCGGCCATGTTTTCGCTGTTGGCTCCGGCCTATTCGAAGAAGTACGGCGTCGACGAAGAAGAAATGAAGGACGTTCTCACTCGTATTGCGTGGAAGAACCACTACAACGGTGCTAGGAATCCTCGGGCTCAATTTCGCAAAGAAGTCGGTAAAGAGACCATTTGCAATGCGCCCTTGATCGCCGGCCAGCTCGGCATCTTCGACTGCTCCGGTGTATCAGATGGTTCAGCGGCCGCCATTATCTGTCGGGCCGAGGACGCTCACAAGTACACAGACAACCCGCTGTATGTAAAGGCCCTTGCTTTCGCTGCTGGTCCGGCCGCAGGACCGATTGACCCCGATTACGACTACACGACGTTCAACGAAGTAGTTGCCAGCGTGGCCGACGCCTACGCCCAGGCCGGAGTAACTGACCCTCGGTCAGAAATCGCCATGGCCGAAGTTCACGATTGCTTTACCCCAACCGAGTTGGTCCTGATGGAAGATCTCGGGTTTGCTGAGCGAGGACTGGGTTGGAAAGAGGTCTTGGCCGGAACCTTTGACTTAGATGGTGATCTACCGGTGAACCCTGATGGTGGCCTAAAGAGTTTCGGTCACCCGATTGGCGCATCAGGGCTACGAATGTTGTTCGAGTGCTGGTTGCAGCTTCGCCAGGAGGCTCCGCAGGATCGCCAAATCGCATCGGTAGCTGACGCAGGAAAGACGCTAGGCATGACCCATAACTTGGGCGGAGCGCCAGGGGAGTGCGTGAGCTTCGTCTCAATCGTCGGCAGCGAGCTGGGCTAGTTTTTCACTGCGTTCTATCACAGGGGTCCGCCAGCGCCGGACTCTTGGTTCGGTTGGCCGTTCCACCGACCATCGAACTATCTGCAACCTAAAGGACTTGGCGTCACGTTGTCCTCAGATTCTTCGAGCGCGGTCGTAAGTTCTTCGGTCGCGATCGCCCAGCCGCGGTCGGTGCCGCGTTCGGTGGCGAACACCATTCCAACTACTCGACCTGACTCGTTGACAACAGGAGCTCCTGAATCACCAGCTTCGATGTCGGCGTCAAGCTTGATAGCTGCTCGCCTTCCCTCGCCATCTAAGGTGGCTGTTACCAACCGAGTGATTTGGCCTTCCTTCTCTTCGGGCCCATCCGGGCTGGCGAAGCTAATCACTGTTACGGCTTCGTCTTCAGTTGGCGCTTCGAATGAGAGTGGAACGATGGACGGGTCTAACCAGCCAGGCTCAAGAGAAAGTAGGGCGATGTCTTTGTCTCGGTCGACATAAGTTACCTCCGCTTGCGTTGTTGCTCCAACGGACGAGCGGAGCTGAACGTTTTTGATTCCGTCGAACGTATGGGCAACTGTCAACGCGGTGGTGGGCCCGACGACGACCGCCGTCGCCAGCTGATTGACTTGCCCGAGACACGGAGTGGCCTCGATCCTAAGCACAGCAGCAGATGATGGCCCGGTTTCGGCTGAACAACTGGCCACGCCGAACAGAGTACTTGCTAGAAGAATTGCGGCCCGAAGAATTGGTTGGCTCACGATAGGAATTTTCGTGACTTGTTTGGCCTGGATCGAGCACTCATCAGCGCTGCCGCCAATGACTGAGAGCGCTTGATACGAGAGTTCGAAGTACAGGTGCGAGAAAAGTTTTCGTAATAACTGTGAGAGTATCGGGCCTCGCCCGGCATTTCCGGTTCTGGAAGTTGCAATCCAGTGAGAAATTCCGGCAACCTCACAACGTGTCGTCGCAACCCCCCAACTACGATTCTGCATCTGAAACGGAGCCGATCAGAGCTTCAGCGACCGAGTCGGAAAGCGACGGTCCATCCAGCGACAGCGAAGAGATCAGTTCAGCTGCTTTCAATGGCATCTCGAAAGGCCCGGTCCGGATGATCGGTTCTTCAGCCTCAGAGATGGGTTTGTCGACCTGGCTCCCCGATGATCCAACCAGCTGGTCTCGGATAATTAAGGCCAAAGGGGAATTCAACGGAGCGTTTGTGCCGCTAGTGCTGCACGAGCCGGGGTTAGCCGAGCGGTCGATTGACGCCGCTGAGTGGGCCTGCGACTTAATCTCGTCAGAAAAGGGGTCGATTCTGTGCATTGCCCCGTTCGCTCGTCGGGATTTGGGCCCGGTTGGTGAACTGACAGTCCGGCAATGGAATCACACCGCAGCAATGATTGAACGGCTCGATGATGTGACGAACCGATTCAAACTGGAGATCTTCGTAAAAGATGTTGTGGGCGACGTTGCCGCTCGCGACGAACTTGGGCTTGAACCAAAGCTTCCAGTCGGCTACGCCCTCGATACTGGGAATTTCTTACCAGAGAGCTTTATCCCAACTGTTCTTGTAAGCCCTCGGCCCGATTCTATTGATCCGAACTAGTTAGTTCAGCAGCAAAAATTGCAAGGATGGCCAGAACGAGCCACTGTTTTCGCAGCGACTTACATAGCTGGACTACCCTTACTTTCAATCAAGAATAGGGGTCACCTTTGAAGCCTGTGATGCATATCGATCGGCCAGTCGGTCCGGTTGAACATTGGACAAACGGTGTTGTGGACGTCGCCGGTCCGGGCGATGAACGCTTAGGTGAGGCTACTGCGGCCATCGTCGGCGGTGTTGGTTGGGATGCCAAGCGGTTCGACCTCGCACCGAACCTGCTAGTTCTTGCTCGCACCGGGATTGGTTTCGATGCGGTCGACCTCGACGAGGCAACAAAACGGGGAGTCATGGTCGTTAATACTCCAGATGGCCCCTCAGTCTCGACCGCGGAGCACACAGCGGCTTTGTTACTGTCGGTGGCTAAGACCATAGGAGTACATCAACAACGACTGCGCGAAGCTAGCGGGAGTTATCACACTCGGAGCGAGGGCATCGAACTCCACGGATTGACCTTCGGAGTGCTTGGCTTTGGCCGAATCGGAACTCGGGTGGCGAGAATTGCGGCCGGATTGGGGATGAAGGTCATAGCTTGCGACCCATATATTCCAGGTGAGGCGTTACAAGCCAACGACGTCGAGCCTGTTAGCTTTGAACAGCTTTTAGAGCGTTCCGACGTTGTGTCGCTTCACGCTCCGCTGACTTCAGAAACTAGGAATCTCTTCGACGACAACACGTTCAATCAATGTAAGCCGGGAGCGATCTTTTTGAATGCAGCCCGGGGTGGACTCGTTGATCACGACTCGTTGGTGCGAGCTCTGGATGACGGACGCTTGAGAGGAGCCGGGCTTGACGTTACTGACCCAGAACCGCTTGATCCGAGTCACACGTTGCTTACTAGGACAAATGTTGTTGTAACGCCCCATGTTGCTTCTGGTACCCAAACAGGCAGAGACCGGATGTTGTCGATGGCTATTGAGCGAGCTCTGGCTGCGATGGCCGGGGAACGGCCGGACGACCTGTTGAATCCGGCGGTTTTAGAACAGGGCTAGAAGGAACTATGCGGCGCCGCCGTCAATCTTAAGAATAGAGCCGGTGGTGTAGCTCGACGCGTCAGAGGCGAAGTAAAGTGCGGCACCAACTACCTCATCTGGTTGCCCACCCCGCTGCAACGGAATCTGGCTCTTCGCAGTTTTTTCGAACGCGTCTAGATCCCAAGCCTTGCTGATATCGGTCATAAATGGACCAGGCATGATGGTGTTGACCCGCACGGTTGGGCCAAACGCTTGAGCGAATGACGCGGTCATGTTGTTAACGCCGGCCTTTGCCGCTCCATAGACTGCTTCGGCCGGGCTCGGACGGACAGCCGCAATCGAGCTGACGTTGATGATAGAGCCACCGCCGTCTTCGACCATTTTTTCACCAAATCGAGCTGAAAGACGAAACGGGCCTTTGACGTTCACATCGACTACTTTTTGAAACAGCGCTTCTGATACTCCGCCAAGCGACGGATACAACGGCGACATGCCAGCGTTGTTTACTAAGATGTCGCATCGCCCGAACGTTTGGTAGACAAAGTCGAACAGGGCATCGCACTGGTCCCAGTGGCCGACGTGGCACATTGTGCCGACCACTTTGCGACCAGTTGATTCCGACACTGTTTGGGCCAACATCTCACATGCTGGCAATTTGCGAGACGCTATCACGACGTCAGCGCCGTGCCGAGCGAAGGCCTCGACCATCGACCGACCGAGGCCTCGGCTCCCGCCGGTGACAACTGCGACTTTGCCGGTCAGGTCAAATAAGTTTTCGGGGCTCGGGCTTTGCTCTTGTGTTGTATCGCTCACGATTCTCCAAGCTAGCGCTAAGTCGTTACGGTGAAACGATAATTTTTCCGGTCGTTTTTCGATCACCGATATCGACCAGAGCTTGCACGCCCTCGTCCAATGGTCTGACAGCCGAAATAAGTGGATCAACGTGCCCGGTTCCGAATAGCTCGACGATTCGATCCCAGTTCCGGCGAAGCTGGCTTGGGTCTCGGGCCAAACTCGCTCCCCAGTGCACTCCGACGATGGAGTAGTTCTTCAATAGCACGTGATTAGTCGGTGCATCGGCGATACGGCCGCTCGTGAAGCCGATAATCAGTAGACGGCCATCCCAAGCTACAACCCGGCGGACTTGATCGAAAATGTCGCCGCCGACGGCGTCGTAGACAACGTCGACGCCTTTGCCGCCGGTGGCAGCCCGAATCTCTTCAACTATGTCGACCTTGAGGTAGTCGAATGCTTTGTCGGCGCCTAACGACAAGACCGTCTCGACTTTCTCAGGCCCGCCCGCCAAACCGTAGACAGTAGCCCCCTTTGCCTTAGCTAGTTGTATAGCAGCGGAGCCGACACCACCGGCCGCTGCCGTCACCAGTACTGATTCGCCGGCCTGTAGGTTGGCCCGATCTTCAAGGGCGAACACGGTGGTTCCATAGTTGGTTAACATGGCGGCCGCTTGAGGAAAACTCATAGCGTCGGGCACCGGGAAGCATTCTCCGGCGGGAGCGGCCACATAGTCGGCTAGCCCTCCTTGGCCCATCCATAACACCCGGTCGCCGACAGCAACACTTGATACATCGGCGCCAATTGCTTCAACCGTTCCCGCTACTTCACCGCCGGGGATAAACGGCATCTTGGGTGTGACCTGATACCCGCCCCTAATTTGAAGCAGATCAGGAAACTTCAAACCGACCGCCGCAACCTTTATGAGCGCTTGATCGGCCCGAGGTTCAGGTTCTGGAATTTCAACCAGTTCCAAGACATCTAGTGGTTCGCCAGTTTCTTCCATTTGCCATGCTCGCATCGAGCTATCTTCACTGGTTTAGTGCTCTAAAAGCAAACTGGATGCGAGGCTTCGGCTTGATCGGCATTGCAAACGACCGCGTACGTTGCCATGATTTCGTCGCTGCTATTTGCCGTTGGCCGAAAAGTGTTGGTAATCCTTGAGCGACCGCCATTTCCCGCCCCAGCCCCAGCCGATGTCTGCAAAGGCACGATGGACAACATCGCCTTCGGTCACCATCCCAAGTCGTAGATCATCTCGATCGAGGTAGGTGGTGGCCAGTTCGGGCAGTACAAGGGCCCCCCGCTGGTAAGGGTTGTGGAACGGATTGACGTCTATGGCGAGGCCATATGCGTGTTGAGAGAATGAAGACCCGTTGGTCACGTTCCGACAGACAAATGCTGATGTGTTGTTCCCGTCGCCGGTTGGTTTAGCAGAGACATCTTCGTCGGTCACGACCCGCATCTCCTCAATCGGAAACCGAGCTTCGTGAAGTTTACCAAAGACCGAAACTATGTCTTCGGCTGAGTCGGCGTGCACGATCATCTCACCTTGGTGGTGCAGTCCGTCGAATCCCCAGAACGAAAGTCGGAGGTAGCGAAGCTGATCGAGCGTAACGGGGCAGTCCGGATTCCAGGTTGACCGCTCCGCTAATTGGTCATCCATCGTTTGGATTTGGCCGACAAAGGCGTCGGATGGGGGAGGAGGCAACGTGTCGAGAGTTATCAGCTTGCGGTCAACCAGCTCTTCTGGGGTGGTTTGGGGCGTTACCGAACCGTCGGGGGCAGTGGGCAGAACTCGCGAGCCCAACCAGTTTGGTGGGGCAGCGGCATCGGAACTCGGGTCGACTGGTCGAGTCGTCGATGCTGAGTTGGCCGATACCGACGTAGTCGATGTAGCCGTTGGCTCCGCTGTGTTCGCCGAGTCCGCAGGGGCGGTGGTGAGCGAAGCAACGGTGGTAGTTACCTGAAGCTCGGACTGTGGTGAACTCGCAGCGCAAGCAGCGAGCAAGAATGCCACTAGTAGTGGGGCGAAGACGGTCCGCGAACGATTCACTTGAATGCCTGCACCTCCGTGGTCAACTTCGGGCACACTGGATGCCTATGTCGTTGAATGTACTAGGTTCTGAACTTCGACCGTGTTCACTCGATCCGCTCACCGGGTTCTATCGCGACGGCTGTTGTAACACCGGTGGCGACGACGTTGGCGTACATGTTGTTTGTGCCGAAATGACCGAGAAGTTTCTCGAGTTCAGCGCCGGTCGAGGAAATGACCTAATCACACCAATGCCCGGCTACGGCTTTAATGGATTGAAGGCCGGAGATCGGTGGTGCTTGTGTGCCTCTCGATGGAAAGAAGCGTTCGACGCTGGCGTTGCGCCGCCGGTCTATTTGGAAGGCACCCACATGGGGGCGCTCGAATACGCCAGTCTGGCTGAACTGCAAGAGCACCGCGCCGAAGATAAGCCATGACAACTAGGCCGACTTCTAGCGAGGGAGGTAGCGGCGGTGCTCGACCGACCACCGTTGGTATGAGTATCGGCGATGTGAGTTTCGCTGACCTAATGGCGCTTGAGCCTCACGGACCCGATATTTCGGTGGCCATTGCGCCCCGTTACCCGTGGGGTCGGTTGTTCGGCGGCCAAGTAGTCGCTCAGGGTTTGCGGGCCGCTCAGGCCACTGTTGATCCGAAGTACCAGGTTCATTCGATTCACGCTTACTTCATTCGAGGCGGAACCCACGACGAGCCGGTCCGATACGAGGTTGACCGGATCCGCAACGGTCGTTCTTTCACTACCAGGCGAGTTGTCGCCCGACAATCAAGCGGAGCGATTCTGAACCTGTCGGCTTCGTTCCAAGTCGCCGAAGCCCAAGTCGATGTGCAGTCGATGTCGGCCCCGCCTGAGGTACCATCACCGGACGATCTAGCTGACACCGGCTGGGGAGACTTGATGCAACGGCGGCTTGCCGTGACCGAATTTGGACGGACAATCAGTTGGGTGCGCCTCAACGATGACCTGGACGGTAACGATCAGATGAAGGCCTGTGCGTTGGCCTTCGTGTCAGATGCAGTGCCGACAGGTGCGGTACGCGCCGCTCACCCCATACAAGTACCCCGATCAAAAATCCGGGAGACCTTTAGCGGAGCCAGCCTTGATCACGTGGTCTACTTCCATCGACCGGTGCCAGCGAACCAGTGGCTGCTATGCGATACCCGATGCCACGGCCTGGTAGGAGGCCGAGGCGTTTCTGTCGGGAATGTTTTCGATAGCGACGGAGTGCATTCGCTGACCATCGTTCAAGAAGTGCTCCTTCGGGAGCGAAACAAACCTAACGGCGGAGAAACCGGGCTCGGCGGCAAAGTCGACTAGCTGTAGGTAGCCTGGCCTCGTGCTCTTTGTGGTTCGATTCACTGACCGGTCAGACAAGTTCGACGTTCGGCAAGCGCATATGCAGGCTCACCTCGACTGGCTTGACGACAACAGTGACCAGGTACTGATCGGTGGAGGTCTACGAGAATCGTTAGATGATCGAGCGATCGGTGGGTTGTGGATAGCGCAGTCCGAGTCAAAGGCTGACGTTGTGTCGCTTCTTGAAACCGATCCGTTCTGGATCGAGGGACTACGCGAAAACGTCGAAATACTCCATTGGACAAAAGCATTCGAGGACCGCCAAGTTCAGATCTAACTGTCTGATCAGGCCATACTCGCCATCGATCACGACACAGAAAGCTGCTCTCGGATTGTCTTGGCTACGCCTGCGCCATCAAGACCGAGCGACGCCAAAATGGCATCGGCTTTGCCGTGCGGGATGTACTCGGTTGGAATGCCGAGTACTTGCACCCGGGGCCCGTTCGCCTTGCCTAGCTCAAGGGCAATGTTTGACCCAATGCCGCCCTCAGCCAGGCCATCTTCGATTGTTACCACCAGTTTGTGGTGATGGGCTTGGTCCAACATGTTGGGGTCGAGAGGCTTGGCTGCCCGTGGATCCCAGACGGTGACAGAGATTCCGTCAGACGCGAGTTCATCGGCGGCTTGTTCGGCCGCAGCTAGCATCTTGCCAACTCCGATAATGCACACGTCAGAACCTTCTCGCACCATCCGAGCGTTAAGCCCATGCCCTACTGATTCGTCGCCGACCGAAGGAGCCGGAGTCTTTGGCCAACGTATACAAACCGGTCCATCGGTGATCTCGTAAGCATCCTGCATCATTTGTTGAAGTTCTTGATACGACGACGGGACTAGAATCGTCATACCCGGGACCTTGGACATCAGCACCAGATCGAGAATGCCATGATGAGATGGTCCGTCGTCACCGGTGATTCCAGCTCGGTCCAGACAGAAAATAACCGGCTGGCCATGCAATCCGACATCGAGATTCGCTTGATCGATAGCTCGAGTAAGGAACGTTGCATACAAAGCAATTACTGGCCGAAGTCCTCCCATAGCCATACCAGCAGCCATCGTGACTGCGTGCTGTTCGGCAATACCAACATCGATCATTTGCGACGGGAAGCGATCGCGGAAAGGTAGCAGGCCGGTCGAGTCGGGCATTGCCGCGGTGATGGCGACAAGCTCTTCGTGCTCTTCGCCTAGCTTGATTAAACTCTCGGTAAACGCGGCGGTGTAGCTTTCCGGCTTCACCGCTCCGACGTCGTGTAGATGTTTGATTGGGTCGTTCTCGGCCGGCGCATAGCCGCGGCCCTTTTGGGTTTGCACATGCAAAACGACGGGTCCGGCAAACTCATTGGCGTTTTGCAACGCCTTTTCGATCTCACCAATGTCATGGCCGTCGAACGGCCCCATATAGCGGATGCCAAGCGGCTCGAAGAACGTTTGTGGTTCGAACGCTTCTCGAATGGCTGCTTTCGATGCTTTGATACCGGTGCTTGAAAGGTTGCCGACAAGGGGAAGCTTGGCGGTAAAGCTCTCAAACCGGCGTTGGCGATCCATGTATACCGGGTTTGATCTGATCTTGACCAGGCTCTCAGACAACAACGAAACGGTTGGCGCATACGACCGGCCGTTGTCGTTGAAAATGATGGTGACGTTAGCGCCAGAGACGCCCAAGTTGTTCAAACCTTCGAAGGCCATGCCGCCAGTAAGCGAGCCGTCACCGAGAACCGCCACGACCCGCCGATCGGCCTGATCACTGTCAGCAGCAAATGCGCTGGCCAAGCCGTGAGCATAACCAAGCACAGTCGACGCATGCGAATTCTCGATCCAGTCGTGAGGTGACTCTTCCTGAGATGGGTAACCAGACATGCCACCAGCCTCACGTAACGTGTCGAAACCATCCTGGCGACCGGTCAGAATCTTGTGCACGTAGGCCTGATGGCCAGTGTCGAACAACAACACATCGCGGGGCGAGTCGAGGACACGGTGCAAAGCAACCGTTAGCTCAACAATGCCAAGATTGGAGCCAAGGTGACCACCGGACTTGCTCTGGTTCACCTTGTCGACGATGAACTGGCGAATTTCTTCACAGACATCGTCGAGCTCTTTTTCGTCTAAATCACGCAGATCAGCTGGCCCGCTGACATTTTCCAAGATCATTGCGCACCTCTCTTACTTAACCACAGTAGCTGCCCCCGGCCGATTCGGTGAGATTGATGGTCTGTAGATTTGGTGCAGATCATGATTTGAGATCGTGATACGTAGGTCACAACGAATCGATGCCAGATCCATCGGCACTTAATTACATCTCTGTATGGGTTTCGCCGATGTGCGGCTCAGTTAGGTCGTACCCACTGTTATTTAGCTACTCTGGCGGATGTGAGCCACCAAGACGCCAAAGACAGCACCACACAAGACATCATCACGAACGTCAGCGCCACTGGCGCCAGCAGTCGAGACGCCGCCATGATCGTTGATCCTGGTTTAGTCGAACAAACGATTTCTGCTGCCCTAGGCCAGGGAGCTGAGTTTGCCGAGTTGTTCGCCGAGGACGTAAAAAGAAGCTCGGTTCATCTCGATGACGGGCGAATCGAGAGTTTGGCGTCGGCCCGGGATCGAGGGGTCGGTATTCGCGTCGTATCGGGCGAATCCACTGGATTTGCTCATACCGCCAATCTGACCGAACAAGGTCTTTTGTCGGCAGCAAAGGCAGCGGCCGACGCGGCTCGAACTTCAGGAGCGCCGTCGAGTAGCCGTCCAACTCTTGAATTCGCGGAGGCTGATGTGGCGTCGGTTGGAGTCCGTCCCGGCGACATCGACAAAGAGACAAAGGTGGGTTTGCTACAACGAGCCAACGAGACGGCCCGGTCTAGCGGCGCCGCTATCTCTCAGGTAAGTGCTCGCTACGCCGACAACCGCCGCCGAATACTGGTAGCTAACTCCGACGGTGTGCTCACTGGCGACGATCAAACTCGAACCATGTTCTCAATCAGCTGTGTGGCTTCGGGCGATGCCGGCCTGCAAACCGGTAGCGAGTCGATTGGGCTGTCAATGGGATTCGAGCTGTTCGACCAATACGACGTCGAAGAGCTGGCGCGGCGAGCGGCTCAACGTGCTCTAACTAAGCTTGAAGCCCGCCCGGCACCGTCGGGGACACTCCCGGTCGTTATCGGTCCTGGGTCTGGCGGCGTGTTGTTCCACGAAGCCTGTGGTCACGGACTTGAAGCTGATTTGGTCAAAAAGGGAGCGTCGGCTTTCGCTGGAAAGATGGGGGAGCAGGTCGCATCGCCGTTAGTAACACTGATTGATGATGGAACGATGAGCGACGAGTGGGGCCGATACGCCATCGACGACGAAGGCAATCCTGCCCGACGCAACGTACTGATTGAAGACGGCGTGTTGGTCGACTACCTCTGGGACGGGCTGCGAGCCAAAGCCGAAGGCCGTCCGAGTTCTGGCAACGGTAGGCGTCAAAGCTACCGGCACCTCCCGATGGTCCGCATGACGAACACCTACCTGGCCGGAGGGCAGACCGACCCAGCTGACATCATTGGCAGCGTTGACCACGGTGTCTACGTTGCTCGCCTTGGTGGTGGTCAGGTGAATACTGCCTCCGGAGACTTTGTGTTCGGAATGGTCGAGGCATACATGATCGAGGACGGCAAGCTTGGAGCTCCGCTGCGAGAGGGGCAGTTGATCGGTAACGGCCCGAAGGTTCTGCAACAGATCGAAGCGGTTGGAAACGACTTTGAAATGGGCCCTCCTGGAACCTGCGGTAAAGATGGGCAAGGGGTTCCGGTAGGGGATGGGGTACCGACCCTGAAGGTACAGGAACTGACCATTGGGGGAATGGCCTAATGAACCCAGAGGAACTCCTGACCACGGCTCGAAGCGTTGTCCAACAGGCCAAACCGGGGGAACAGATTGAGGTGGCGTGCTCCCACGGGACCTCGACGACGGTTCGGGCCTACGAAGGCGACGTCGAATCCATGACAACGGCCGAAAATCACGCCATCGGGATCCGAGTTCTGGCTGATGGCCGAGAAGGCTTTGCCAGCGCGGGAACGTTGACTCCCGACGTGATCGCCGACATGCTAGCCGAGGCCCGAGATAACACTCGTTTTTCTGAGGCTGACCCGCACGTTGGTATCGCCCAACCGGATGGCGTTGAACCAGTCACGATAGATCTTTGGCGATCAGCAATAGGGGAGACGACTAGTCAAGCCAAAATTGATATTGCGCTCGAACTAGAAGAACGGGTTCGATCAGCCGACGATCGCATTACCGGGGTACGCGTCGCCAGCTACGGTGATAGCGCTGGAGCGTTTGCGTTGGCCAGCACTTCTGGGATCGAAGCTTCAACCAAGGCCACCTCGTGCTCTGTCTCAGTCCAAGCCTTGGCCCTAGATGGTGACCGGACTCAGACTGGCTACGCCTACGACGGGGCTCGCGAGCCGAGCGAACTCGACATAGACAAAGTGGTAAATAGAGCCGTCGGACGAACCGTTGATTTACTCGGAGCAGGAAAACCCAAAAGCGCAACGGTCGATCTAGTGCTCGATCCCCAGGTGGCGGCAACAGTACTGGGCCTGATTGCTGGGACGTTGACCGGCGACCGAGTATTGAAGGGCCGCTCACCGTTCGTTGACCGGGTCGGAGAGACAGTGGCAACCCCGCTGCTCAGCTTCGTCGATGACGCAACCGACCCAAATTCTCTTGGCGCTGATTCTCACGACGGTGAAGGCCTTGCTTGTCGTCGAGTTTCGCTAGTTGAAGACGGTGTATTGCAGGGCTTCCTGCACGACTCGTATACCGGCCGTCGTTCGGGATCCGGATCAACCGGTTCAGCGTTACGCGGCACTCGTGGTCTTCCGTCGCCAGGGCTTCAGGCGTTAGCTGTTGCTCCTGGTTCTGGATCGCTCGATGATTTCGTTTCTGGTGTCGAGCTTGGCCTGCTGGTATTTAACTTGGCTGGACTCCACTCGGGAGTTAACGCAGTATCCGGTGACTTTTCGGTTGGGGTTGAAGGTCGAATGATACGAGACGGACGACTAGCAGAACCGGTCGGGGAATGTACGATTGCCTCAACACTGCAGCGTATGCTTCTCGACATCTCAGCGGTTGGAGACGACCTTGTTCACCTGCCGAGCGGGGTTTCGACTCCATCAGTTGTGGTTGGTGGTGTCGCTTTGTCTGGAGCGGCATGAGTCAAGCATCAGCCGAAGCAATTGATCGGCATCCCCACCTCGGTGATCCAATTCCAACTGGTTGGATTCGAGTGGATTGCCACAGCCACACCATGTGGTCAGGAGATTGCACAACCACTCCTGATGAGCTTGTCGAAGCAGTCGAAAGCTCGGGGATTGATGTTCTTTGTATTACCGATCATTCGGTGATAGCCGGTGCGGTCGAGCTTCAAGACTCGTTGCCATGCCGAGTGGTAGTAGGAGAAGAAGTTCGGGTCGGCCAAGGCGAGTTGATTGGGTTATTCCTGACCGAACGTATCGCGGCTGGCCTGTCCCCAACTGAGGCAGCAAAACGGATTAGGGCTCAAGGTGGACTTGTGTATGTCCCTCACCCCTTTGATCCGATGCGGAACTGTTTGAGCCCGGTCGAGATCGACCAACTTAGCGCTGCTGGTTTACTCGACGGTATAGAAGGTCGAAACGCGAAAACAAGCTTGCTCTCACTGAATCAAAGAGGAGAGAAATTTGGTATCGCCAACGATTTATTCGTCGGGGCTGGGAGCGACGCCCACGTTCCGTCCGCAGTGGGTGCAGCCTACATAGCGATGCCTGATTTCGACTCCCCGCAGGAGTTCGCTGCTTCGGCTCGCCAGGGAGAACTGGTTTGGCACCACTACGATGCGGCCAGACCGTGGACACCACGAATTATTCCGTCGATGCCCGATCCGACCTGATTCGGATGCTCGAAAGCCCAGGACCGGAGCGTTCTGCGCCCCAGTCCCGATCAGTCGATCTGGCTGGCCTTTAATCTCGAGGTCTTCGTCCGGGTTGTCCGAGCAAAGTTGGAGCGCTGGATCCACACGTTGCCCCAGGTACGTTCTCGGGAGTGACAACTAGAACTCCCTCATAGCAATGGTCGGCTACTGCGGTGTCGGTCACAAACGATTCACCAATTCGAACTCCTTCTTTGGCGAGTAGCAGTTGGTGACACGGAAAGGCATTGCCGTTAGTTACCGCTGGGTCGAGAACCTCGAGTCCCCAAGTGTCGGATGCAACTAATGCGACCCGTTGATCAGCGAAGTATCGAGCCTCTTCCAAATAAATTCCAGGCTGCGCTTGTAAATATCGACCAGGGTCGGAACGGACAAGGTGTGTCCACCCGGTGTGGATAATCGGTACTTCGCCCGCGCCGGCAGCTCGAACCCGCTGCCGGCGCGCACAAGCCTGAAGATCGTTGAGGGTAATTCGATAATTGTCGTTCAAGACTGGCTGCCCGTTCTCTGCGGTGAAGAAGTCGTCGGTCTGGCCGGCTGCTACCTTCAAGCCGATGACGTCGTAGATAACACCCCTGGTGGCTACTGGCCCCATAGTTTCGTTACCCAACGCCGAGGTTCCGGTTGGCGTTGCTATCTCCGAGCCTCGGTGGCCTCCGTAGAACACGTCACCGACGCCGATGTGGTTGAGACCATCGATTTGGGTGGCGATCTGAAAGGTAAAGTTCTCAGAGAACCGTTCTTCGAACACGCTGACCTTGTTCTGGCCGATGGGGTCGACGCTATTGACTATTCCGCCCCCGTCTTCGAAGCCAGGCGGAGGCTCTACCCCGATCGAGTAAAGAAACATATCGTGGAGCCGGGCTGGCTCGCTGGGGAAAGCAGGGAATCCATTGAACATCTCCTCCCCAAGTTGGTAAGTTTTGACGGCTCGCCCTCGGTTCAAACCTTTTAGCGAGGCGCCGGTCTTTCGAGCGGTCAGCTCATTGAATGTGCCTCGCTGATCCCCTCGGCCGTAGCGAGGTTCATCCCAACCTCCGGCCAGTACGGCCTCAACGTCGAACATCTCATCAGAGTAGGTTCCCGAAGATGGCCCGAAACGGCCGTTCCGTTTCGTTGATTTGTGATCATCGGAATCATGATCCGACTCGGTAGCAGCGCCAGCGGGACTGGTCCCGACGGCGGCTGATGCGGCGACAGCGGCAGCGGCTCCGGCACCGATTTGGATTGCTCTTCGACGGCTTAACTGATCCTGGTGGTAGTGAAGAAACTCAGGTTTCATCGTTCCTCGATTTGCTCGGACCGCCACACCCCGATTAACCAGAATCTAATCACTGGATTCGACGAGCGCAAAAGCTAGGTCGATAGTTGAGATCACAATGGGATCTCTCGCTCGATCAATCAACCGGTTCCCCGACGGCGAGAAGCGCTACCGAACCGAGCGCTTGGCTCTCAAGAATTTCGAGGGCTTCGAACTCAGTTACCAAAAGACTAGCCGTGGTATCAGAGCGAGCTACGACCAAAGCACCCGAAGCAATGGGAACCGCGGAAATCGTGCCTTCACCGTTTCCGATACGGACGACTTCAACGATTGCTCCCTCATGAGCGAGGCCAAGTCCACCAGGGCGGTCGATTTCCACGATGCGCTGACCGGCGTCGATAGCTGAGTCTTCGAGGTAGTTGAGCTCTTCGTCCGGAACCTGATTGGCACGCTTGTGCGTTTCGGATTGTAGACCTTGGGCTTGGATAGTCGGTGAATCGGCTGGCGTGACGACGCCTAGTCTGAGCGCGAATTGGATCGTCAAGGCTATCGCAAGTGCAATTGGCACTGCCATGCGCCAACGACGTCGAAAGCGGACGCTACGTGGCCGAAGCGAATAGGCTCGCTTCGATAGCGCCGGTCGATGCAAGCGTTCTTTTGGTCGATCGATCGGTCGGTGGCTGGTGGATGCAGGCATTGATCTCTCGCAGGTAGAGCATTACGAGCGGCCAAGGCCAACGATGATTCGAGCGAGGAGAACTCGCTATGACGACGGAGCGGCCGTTTTAGTAGGACTTGAATCTGATGACGAGCTGGAAGACTTTGTCTTCGATTCGGACGAACCGCTAGATGAACTGGCACTGCTAGATGATTCGCTACTCGACGAACCGCTATCAGACGAAGTGCTGCTCGATGAATCGTTACTCGATGAGTTGCCGCTATCCGAATTCGACGACGAATCAGAGGTTTTACTTGGCGGCGAGCTCGCAGAGTTCTTGCCTGAACGGGAATCGTTTCGGTAAAAACCTTCGCCCTTAAACGAGATACCAACTGCGCTGAACACTTTGCGTAGAACGTGGTCACCAGAGTCAGCCTGTTGACACCCTTCGAGGGTTGTCAACGCGTCATCGGAAAACGACTGTTCGACTTCGAACCGCTCTTCACAGACTTTACATTTGTATTCGTAGACCGGCACGTACTACTCCAGGGGTTCTAGCTACTGCGTGTCGACCGATCCTAGGGTAGCGGTTGACTACTTCTACGGTGCCTGTCGTTGCTGGCCGTAACGAAGGTTCCGCAATAATTTTGCCCGAACCAGTAAATAGGGCGCCTTTTTAGGCGACCATGTAACTAGTGTCCTAGTAGCACGCCACATTCACTGGCCGCCCGAATAGCGAAATTTGTTGTTTCGGCTCTATAACGAGGCTGCCCACTACCGAAATAGACCCCGAGGTGCCTGATATGTCGAAACCCTCTACTTCTCCCAAGCCCGTCCGAAAGGCCGTTATTCCGGCTGCTGGATTGGGCACAAGGTTTCTCCCGTTCACAAAGGCAGTACCGAAAGAGATGTTGCCAGTCGTCGATCAGCCAGTAATTCAGTATGTGGTTGAAGAAGCAGTGGCCGCTGGAATCGAAGATATTCTCATCGTAACTTCTAAGCACAAGAAGGTAATCGAAGATCACTTCGACCGGCTCCACGAACTCGAAGATCAGCTCGGAGCAAAAGGAAAGTCGGCTGAGGCCACTCAGGTCCGCGAACTTGCTGAACTGGCTCAGCTTCACTACGTACGTCAGGGCGAGGCGCTCGGCCTCGGTCACGCGATCGGCGTCGCAAAAAACCACATTGGTGATGAGCCGTTCGTTGTTCTACTCGGCGACGACATCATGCACAAAGAGGCAGGAGTCTTGTCCGGAATGATCGAGGCCTACAACGAGCATCAATGTTCGGTAGTCGCCTTAATGGAAGTTCCAAAAGAAGATATCTCGTTGTACGGATGCGCTGCGGCCACCGAAGTCAGTGAACGGCTAGTAAAAGTCTCGGAACTAGTAGAGAAGCCGGCGGCGGAAGTAGCGCCGTCGAACTTGGCGATCATGGGTCGTTATCTGTTTACACCCGAGATCTTCACCCACATCGAATCAACCGAACCTGGCGTTGGGGGAGAGATTCAGATAACCGACGCTATGTCCAGTCTGCTAAACAGCCAAGACATGTTGGGTTTCACCTTCAAAGAAGGACGATTCGACACCGGCAAGAAGCTCGACTATCTCCGAGCCGTAGTCGAGCTTGCGCTCGAGCGGGATGATCTCGGCGAAGACTTCCGCGAAATCTTGGCTGAGATCACGACTCGGCACGAGATTTGCTAGGGCGTCACGACTCGCTTCCAACCTAAGCAATTTTCTCGGCCCGACAACGCGGGTAAGGTCAACTACATATGATGGCCCTCGAAGAAGCAGTTGCTCGCGTCAATAGAGAATTGACCGTTCTACCCACCGCTGAAGTGCCTGTGCCTCAAGCGTTGGGCATGGTTTTGGCCGAAACGGTGGTGGCCGACGAAGCCATCCCGCCTTTTGCCAATACGGCCATGGACGGTTTCGCCATCAGAGCGGCTGACTCGGTTGGCGCGTCAGAGCAATCGCCGGTGACTCTGCCAGTCGTGGCTACCATTCCGGCCGGGGCGGTCGCTCCCCGCGCTCTCGAATCGGGCGAAGCGATGAGGATCATGACCGGCGCCCCAATCCCTGATGGTGCCGACGCAATTATCATGGTTGAGCTAACCAAACCGGCTGGGTTCGATGTGAACATACTGGCTGAGGTTGCGGAGAAGAACCACATTCGACCTGCCGGTGACGACGTTAAGATCGGCGAGGAGATCTTCCATCCTGGCACGGTCCTTGGCGCTGGTCACCTTGGCGTTCTTGCCAGCCTTGGTCGTCAATCGATCCGGGCCTACCGGAGACCTCGAGTTGGTGTGATGTCGACTGGCGACGAGCTTGTCGAAGGGGCAGACGAACTGCGCCCAGGCCAAATTCGTGACTCCAATCGGATAACGCTTCTGTCTTTGGTGAAAGAAGCTGGTTTGGAGCCGGTCGATCTGGGCTTAATCCGCGATAACGAACAACAGATCCGAGCCGCCCTCGAACGGGGAGTCGAGAGCTGTGACGCCGTCATCACCTCGGGAGGGGTGAGCATGGGAGACTTCGACTACGTGAAGGCTGTTCTGACCCAGCTCGGCGATTTCTCTTGGATGCAGATCGCGATCAAGCCAGCCAAGCCGTTGGTATTTGGGGTGCTCAATGCCACGCCAATATTTGGTCTTCCCGGTAATCCGGTGTCATCAATGGTGAGCTTCGAGCTCTTCGCCCGCCCCGGATTACGACGAATGATGGGCTTGCTCGATGCCGAGCGGGCCCAAGTAGACGCAATCGTTGATGAACCACTTCCTAGAAACAAAGACGGCAAAACACATTTCCTGAGAGTTATGGCTCGAGTCAACGACACCGGCACATGGATTGTCCGCTCCGCCGGTGGACAGGGCTCTCACCAACTCACCGGAATGGCGTCGGCTAATGCGTTGGCCATCTTGCCGGACGGCCCGGGCCTCGAACAGGGCGACACAGTTCGAGTGATGTTGCTCTGACCCGGAGACTTTCGTGAACGTTGGAATCAGGCATTGACGATTCGCTGTCGTCGGTAGAAAGTTGGCTTCGCTGCTAGTTTCGGGCGCGATTGCTTTCCAGAGAGCCAGTGGCTGTAGGCTAGATGGATGTCGAGGGAGCTAATTGACAAGTTCGGGCGAGTCCACACCGATCTTCGGATCTCGGTTACCGACCGATGCAATTTTCGCTGCCAGTACTGCATGCCTGAGGAAGGGCTCGATTGGCTCAACCGTTCCGATTTATTGTCCTTCGAGGAAATCGAGCGTTTGTCAAGGGTGCTGATTGAAAGAGCTGGCGTCACCTCGATCCGACTAACTGGTGGCGAGCCGACGGTGCGGGCTCGATTGTCCGAGCTAGTGAAGCGTTTGGCCGCATTCGACGTTGATTTGTCGATGACCACCAATGGTGCCACCCTCGACCTGCTAGCGACCGAACTGAAATCGGCTGGTCTAAACCGAATCAATATCAGTCTTGACACGTTGCAGCGAGAGCGGTTTATCGAACTAACTCGGCGCGATGAATTAGCAAGTGTTCTTTCCGGGATCGACGCTGCTGTCGACGCTGGCTTTAGCCCGGTCAAGGTCAACGCGGTTCTGATGCGAGGAATCAACGACGATGAAATCGTCGACTTCTTGAAGCTCGGACGAGAAAAGGGTGTGACCATTCGATTCATCGAGTTCATGCCCCTTGACGCCCAAGGCGAATGGTCGAATAACCGGGTTGTTACTTACAACGAAATTCTCGAACGAGCATCCGAGCACTTCGAGTTTGAGCCGGTAAAACGAGGATCAAGCCCCGCTGAACGGTTTGCTTACACCGATGGACAGGGTGAGTTCGGCGTAATCGCAAGCGTAACGGAACCTTTCTGCGACAGTTGCGACCGCATTCGATTAACTGCCGATGGCCAAGTTCGGAACTGCCTGTTCGGGTTGGATCACGTTGATGTGAGAGCATTACTTCGCGGGGGAGCGACGGATGACGAACTGGTCACCGCCGTCGCCGGTGAAGTCGATCGCAAATGGGCCGGTCACGCTATCGGGCAAGTTCACTTCCTTCGGCCTTCAAAGTCGATGAGTCAGCTCGGCGGCTAGCGAGGCTCATCTCGCGACGGAGTATTTGCCTAACAAGCGTGACCCGGTTTGACGGCCGCGCTGGCAATTGTTGGGCGACTAATTTCAGCGCTGCGTTGAGATTCAAAACCTGTCACCAAATACTGGCGCTATTCGCCCTTCGAGGAGCAAAAAGCACTACGTTTAGAGTGTGGCAGAGCGCGAGTTAACTCATTTGGATCCCCTGGGGCGGGCACGTATGGTTGACGTCACCCCAAAGGAAGCAACCTTTCGGCGAGCAGTGGCCCGAGGCCGTGTTTACATGGAGCCCTACACCACCGCATTGGTGGCCCGGGGAGCGGTAACGAAGGGCGACGTTTTGGCGGTCGCTCGAGTGGCGGCGATTCAAGCTGCTAAGCGAACAGCAGATCTATTGCCGCTGTGTCACTCCGTGATGATCGGCGCAATCATCGTCAACTTTGACATCAAGGACGACTTCATCGAAGTCGAGGCCTCAGTCGACAGTGTCGACCGAACCGGGGTTGAGATGGAGGCGCTGACTGCATGCTCAATTGCCACCCTGACGATTTACGACATGTGTAAGTCAGCTGATAAATCGATGGTTATCGGCGAAATCGCACTATGGGAGAAGACGGGCGGAAAGTCTGGCCCGTATCGACGAACTGCAGATGCCACTCAGAGCGGTGATCGGAGCTCATCGATGTGAGCACCTCCACCTTGCAGTACGCAATTGCCGGGTTGCTAGGAATCGCTTGGGTCTGGATGTTGGGACGTCCACTGCTGATTAGTGCCCTCAAAAAGTCTCGACGGAACTCGATCGGCTATTACCGGGAGCAGCAGGCCGCGTTGGCATCGGCCGGGGAATACCCGGAGCCCGAATTGTCGTTTTGGGAGCGTCGACCACGGCCTGTTTCAACTTGGTTGGACCAACCAACAGAGAAGCGTCGGTTGCAGACACTTTTGGGATCAGCTTCGGCCACCTTCGGCACATTGCTTCTGGCGATCGCGTTGAAGGGGATCTTTTGGTCGCTTTTCATCGTTGCTGCCATTTGCTTAGCCGTCTACATCTCGTTCGCTGCCTATGTCGGCGCTTCGAGGCTGCGGCATCATGAAGCACAGAACCGAGTTCGACGACAAGCAGCTATTTCTGCCGAACAGGAGCGACGTCTGCTTATAGCTCAGTCGATCGTCGATACTGCACCCGAAGCGTTTGAACAGGAAAGTATCTTCCACCAGCAGAGTCTTTTCGCAACGGTAGATACTGACAAAGCTCAACTCGACCAGTACGAAGCAGACATTTATTTGCCCGATGACGACTTTGTTGCTGAAGAGTTTGTTGCTGAAGAGTTTGTTGCTGAAGAGTTTGTTGCTGAAGAGTTTGTTGCTGAAGAGTTTGTTGCTGAAGAGTTTGTTGCTGAAGAGTTTGTTGCTGAAGAGTTTGCTGACGACGAGTTTGTTGATGAGCCTTTTGCCGTCGGCAACCATGAGTCCGATAATGAAGACAACAGCTCCAGCACCTATCCGTTAGCCATGAAGGAAGTCGTCCCTTCGGAGGTCCAAGGACCGGCCGCCATTGACGATTCTTTCTTCGAGCCAATACCTGAATTCAGCGTGGCTCCCCTTGACGTTCACGCAGTTGTCGCCGAGATGATGGCAACCGGGAACGAGAGCGACAAGTTCCCGGCTGATTTTGCTCCGGACCCGACCAGCGAGCTACTTATCGATCCCCTTGACGTCCGCGACCGGGTGTCAAAGCCGCTCCGCCCCAAGTCGGGATCACGACCGATCTACATCGAATCACAACTCGACGATGTCGACAATCGCAGGGCCGTCAACGACTAATTTCGCAGTCGGCTCGACCGCTGGATTTGACCTATCCGCTTAGCGTCGGAGGCGGCGCTATCTACGTGTCGTGACCTGATTATCGGGGTTGCACGCTTCTACGGGACTCTTGGGGTCGAATAACGACAGCTGAGACCTGGGAAAACGTCCCTATCTCGCCTCAGCACATAGGTTTTGGCCCCTTGGCGACGCCGAGATGATGCCAGAACGTTCTATACTGATGTGTTGCCGAGTGGATCGGTTGACCTCCGAAACGTTGAGCTTTTGTCGGCGTTGAGTAGCGACGCCCAGAGGGCCAGTTTTATGAGAGAACGCAGCACGACGTGACACCCGAGTGGTACCTAAAGCGCCTCGCATCGATGAGTGGGCAAGAAGTAGTAGGTCGTTCCCGAGATGCCGTGATTCGTCGGCTTTGGCGGCATCGACCACCGGCAGCACCTAACCCGGTGTCTGCCGGCCGGACTTTAGTGGTGCCAGCAGGCCTTGCGTCGTCAGTGAAGTCAGAAACGAAGGCGTTAGTGGTCGCTGAAGCCGACCGAATAATGTCCGGACACCTTTCGATGTTCGGGCGATCTAGAACCGATGTGACGGCAGACGTCGACTACTTTGTCGACTTCGTGAACGGGACAAGAGCGCCGGACACGGCGTATTCGTTGTCTATCGATCATCGAGACGAAGATTCAGTTGGCAACATCAAGTTCGTTTGGGAACTGGCCCGGCACCAGCACCTTACTGTTTTGGCTGCCGCCTATGCCGTGTCGGCCGATGAGCGCTACGCCGTTCGAATAAGCGACGAGCTCAACAATTACTGGCGAGCTAATCCGTTTTTGCAAGGTATTCATTGGACCAGCGGAATAGAGATTGGGATCCGCCTTATTTCTTGGACCTGGATTCGTCGGCTGTTGGATGAGTGGCCAGGAGTGTCTGACCTGTTCGAAGACAACAGCGCTTTTGTCGAACAGCTAGGACGTCATCAACAATGGCTCGCAGCGTTTGAGAGTCACGGCAGCTCAGCCAACAACCATCTAATTGCCGAAGCGTCGGGGCAGTTCGTCGCCGCCTGTGCCTTTCCTTTCTTTGATCAGAGCAAAGGATGGCGGGACCGAGCGGCTGAAATATTAGCTAGCGAAAGCAGACTCCAGACCTTCGAAGATGGGCTAAACAAGGAGCTTGCGTCGGAATATCACGGCTTCGTACTGGAGCTATCAACGGTGGCCTGGCTAGAAGCAGTCTTATCCGACCACCCTCTCGCCAACGAGATATTTGACCCCCTAGCCAGCAGCTACCAGGCCCTCCGATCGGTGGTCGACTGTAGCGGCAAGCCTCATCGTCAAGGTGACGCCGACGATGCCCATGGGTGGCTGGTCGACCCGGCCGACTACGACCACTGGCGATCACTGCTTCGAACCGGCGAACTGATAGCTGGAACCGCGCCACTTAAATTGGTAAACGCTGAACCGATTCCTGATCTGCGAACAGAACTAGTGGCTCAATGTCTCTCTGAATGGACTAGCAAAGAACGATTGCATAGCCAGAACATCCAGCGTCGCTCGCACTTTCCCGATGCTGGCCTCACCGTGTTGCGAGACAACGAGTTGTCTCCAGACGGATTGGCATCTCAGCCCGAGCTTTGGTGCATGTTTGACCACGGCCCGCACGGGTTTTTGTCAACCACAGCCCACGCCCATGCTGACGCCTTGGCGGTCGAGATTCGCTCAGGCGGAGTAGAGGTCGTCGCCGACCCTGGAACCTACTGCTATCACGGCGAAACAGAATGGCGAGACTACTTTCGGTCGACCCAAGCCCACGCCACCTTGACATTGGGTGACCAAAATCAGTCGGAAATAGCCGGGCCGTTCCTGTGGACCCGAAAGGCGAACACATCGCTACGGACTGTCTCGGGGCTTGACGATGGTCCTTTAGCTAGCGCTGAGGCGCTGCACGACGGGTACTCCCACCTCGGCTTTAATCACCAGCGATTGGTTTCGCTAGACCGTTCGACTCGAACGATTGCTATCACCGATGACCTGATACCAGTCCCTCTCGATGGCGGCGAGGATGCCGACGCCGGTCAAAAAGAAAGATTGCTCGTTCCAGTCACGATGACGTACCCATTGGGGCCGCAGGTGACCGCCAATCTGACTGGGGATCCAACGTCAGCCGAGCTCCGATGGAGTTTCGACGAACCGCACCGGACCAGCGAAATGGGCCAAGCAACAGTCAGTTTAGATCCTGCATTTTCTTGGGCAATCGTTATTGGCAGGCAATCACCGCCGTTAGGGTGGTATTCGGCCAGTTTCGGTGTGAAAGAGCCCTCTGCTGTGCTGGTTGGCACGGCGACGCTTCCTGCCACCGGGAACCGATACAAGACCGTCTTCCACTTCGAAGACAGTTTGACTACTCAATCTGAACTAGGGGTTAAAAAGCCGTGAGAATCTGTGTGCTAGGGCTCGGCTATGTTGGAGCGGTTTCTTCCGCCTGTCTGGCTAAAGACGGTCACACCGTTATCGGTGTCGATCCAAATCAGGTGAAAGTCGATCTGATCAACGCCGGACAGAGTCCTATTGTCGAAGACGATGTGGCCGAGATGGTCTCTCAGTACGTAAGCGAAGGACGTCTATCAGCAACGACGGATGCTACGGAGGCAATTCAACAAACAGAACTGGCGTTTGTTTGCGTCGGTACCCCAGGCCAAGACAATGGTGCCCTCGATTTCACCTATCTAGAGCGCGCCAGCACCAACATCGGAGCGGCACTGGCTGACGTCGATGGCTACTACACGGTGGTTGTTCGCTCAACTGTTCTGCCTGGCACCACTCGAAACATCGTCATTCCTGCCATCGAGAAAGCGTCGGGTCGCACTCACGGCGTCGACTTCGGAGTGGTAATGAACCCTGAGTTCCTTCGTGAGGCTTCTGCGGTAGCTGACTTCTATAACCCGCCCAAGGTAGTCATCGGAACCGAAGTTGAACGGTCGGCCGACATCGTTCGATCCCTCGCTCCTCCTGGAGATGCTCCGCTGGTCATCGTGCCTTACGAGGTAGCTGAAATGGTGAAGTACGTCGACAACAGTTGGCACGCTTTGAAAGTGGCCTTCGGTAACGAAATCGGCCGACTATGTGATCCTCTTGACATCGACAGTCATGCAGTGATGGACATCTTCTGCCTAGACGAGAAGTTGAACATCTCGTCCAAGTATTTGAAGCCAGGCATGGCCTTTGGCGGATCGTGCTTACCGAAAGACGTTCGAGCTTTGAACTATCACGCTCGAAGCCACGACGTTGAACTACCGGTGCTAACCAACCTGACCACCTCAAACGAAAGCCACTTGTCGGCTGCGCTCAAGCTGATTCTCGATACCGGTGTACGCGACGTTGGTATCCTCGGCCTCAGCTTCAAAGCTGGGACCGACGATCTCCGTGAGGCGCCGATGGTAGAGCTGGCCGAGCGAATGCTAGGCAAAGGTCTTAATCTCAAGATCTATGATCCAAACGTCAACCTGGCTCGGCTAACCGGAGCGAACGCAAAGTTCATCCAGGATCACGTGCCTCACCTTGGTGAATTGCTGGTCGATGAGATGGGCGATGCCATTGCCGGGTCAGAGCTCATCGTTCTTGGAAACTCCAACCCGGACTTCTCCTCGATCGGCGATCATGTCCAATCCGACACCTATGTGATTGATCTTGTCCGGATCGTGGAAGACTCCTCCGGTTTGAAGAACTACCGCGGATTGGGTTGGTAACGTGGCCTTGCAGTCGGTTCCGTCCACCGTTGCGAACAAGGTGGGCAATGCAGTCAGTCGTTTGATGCGACGAAAAGGGGGCAAACCCCGGGTTGTCATCGTGGTCCAAAATCTACCGGTACCGTTCGATCGCCGAGTGTGGCTTGAGGCTACATCGCTACAACGCAATGGTTATGCCGTCACGTGTATTTGCCCCAAAGCCAAAGGGTTTGATGAATCCTTCGAAGTGATCGAAGGGGTTCGAATACACCGATACACTCTGCCGCTCGACGCCGACGGGGCCTTGGGATTCTTGTTTGAGTTCGTCTGGTGCTTCCTACGGACAGCAATGAAGCTAGGCCGCGAGGTAGCTACTAGGGGAGTCGACGTTCTTCATGTCTGCAATCCCCCGGAAACCTACTTTCCGTTGGCATGGCTGGTAAAGCGACTTGGCACAAAGTTCCTTTTCGACCACCACGACCTGTCGCCCGAGATGTACGATGCCAAATTCGGTGACGAAGCATCGTCGATCATGAGAAAGGGCCTTCTGTTCCTGGAGAAGCGCACCTTTCGAGCCGCTGACCTTGTAATCACGACCAATGAAAGTCATAGACAAATTGCGGTTGATCGGGGATCAATGGCGCCTGACGATGTCATCATTGTTCGCAGCGGCCCTGACCTGGAGCGACTGGAACTAGTTCCGGCCAATCCAGACTGGAACGACGGGAAGAAGTTCCTCGTCACCTACCTGGGTGAAATTTGCGAACAAGATGGTGTCGCCCACCTTGTTCGAGCTATGGTCGACGTCCGTGATCGCCATCAGCGAGACGATGTTCGTTGCGTATTCATGGGTGGCGGTCCCCATCAACAAGCGGTTAAAGAATACTCAGAGAGCATTGGTGCCGACGACGTTTGCCATTTCACCGGCCGAGTGTCGGACGAGGTGCTTTGTGAGGTACTTTCCTCGGCCGATGTCGGAGTAGACCCGGATCCGCTGACACCATGGTCGAATCAGAGCACGATGAACAAGATCATGGAGTACATGTATTTCGAGCTACCGATCGTTTCCTATGATCTGAAAGAGGCCCGAGTCTCGGCTGGAGAGGCCGCCCTCTTCGCTCCCGAGCATACCGAAGCATCTCTGGCCGACTCGATCGTCAAGCTTCTCGACGACCCAGAATCTCGAACAAAGATGGGTCGAATCGGGCGGGAACGAATTGAAACTCAACTTTCTTGGGAACACTCTGAGCCTCATTTGCTTGAAGCGTACGGACGGCTTGTTGGCAAGACTCAATGAGCTCAGACCGGCCGCCGCCTGACCGGAGCCAGCAGCCTACCGACCCCGTAGATCAAGCTGCGGCAGCGTCAATCAAAGAAGAAACACCTGTCGGAAGCGACTCAATAGAGAACTATGGCGTTGGGTCCGGCCGGTCCTTGGCCGGTCGGGTTAGCTGGGCGCTCGTTGCCGAGATAGCAAACGCTGTCATTGCCTTGGCCATGTTCTTCGTGCTGTATTTCGTCACTATCGGCACGGTCGGGTACGGCACGTTTGCTGCAGTTATTGCAATCGCGGCCATCGTCGGTCCGGTTTCGTCCTTCGGGGCCAACTGGTTACTCATAAAAGAAGCAGTTGTAAGCAACGATATTCGTAGCGATCTAGGTCGGGCCATCGCTCGATCTACCGTCGGCAATGTTAGTGCCGTGATCGTAGTGACACTGGTCTTCTTGGCCATCCCCGGGTGGTTCGATACGACAAATCGAGTAACGATCTTTCTTCTGCTGATCGGCCAAGTCCCGGCATATTTCATGATCGAGCTGGCGGTAACCGCTTGCGTAGCTCAAGCCAAACTCAAGCTCGGAGCTCAACTTCGCCTCATCTCATCAGGCATTAGGTTGCTGGCTCTGATTGCCTTTGCTGTTTCATCCACTCGATCGCTTGACGCTTGGGCGTGGTATTTCGCTGGGAGTGGAATGGTTTCGGCGCTTGTTCTCCATGGAGTCTTGGCCTCGATTAATGGTGGGCTGCCGCGGCTGCCGGTTCCGTCGGTTAAGGACCTCGCCTATGGCTTTCCGTACGGCTTGGGCAACACCACTGAAGGTCTCCTCAACCAGTCTGACAAGCCGATCTTGGAGCAGAACAAGGAACAAGCTATCGCCGGATCTCCTGAGTTCGAGGCGTCAGGCGATTACAGCGCTGGCTATCGAATCATGTCGTTGGGTTTGATTCCGTTGCAAGCTCTACTTAGAGCCCAAGATCGCCGCTTCTTCCGACAAGGAGCAGGTGGTTCGGCCAGTACCCACATCGCCGCGAGCAAGATGTCAGTCTTGGCGCTCGGAGCTACGGTGCCGGTTACCGTTGTCTTGGCTACTGCGGCCTGGTTTGTACCACCGATGCTGTCTTTGCTGCCAATTGGGGCCGACCTCGTGACAGAAGAAAAACTGTCTGTGCCTCTTACCGTTGTTCGCTATGTATCGGTGGTGCCTATCCTCAAAGGCTTCCAATTCTCGTTCGGTAATTCATTAACAGCAGCCGGGAATCAAACAAGCAGAATGCTGGTTACAGCGCTAGCCGTTCTGGGCAATTTGTCGCTAAATCTGCGGTACATTCCGGAGGGGTCATGGCGAGCGGCGGCCGCAACCACTATCGGCGCAGAGATCTTCCTGGCCATAGCGTTGGCAGCAGCGTCGTGGTACTACGCTCGTAAAGCATCTCGCTCGAACTCGCTCGAGGCCAGTGACTCATGACCGAATCGAAGAGGTCTTTGCAAGTCCATCTAGTACATCAGAGTTTTGGCGACTATGTTGCTGGCTTGACCGGGGGCTACGCCGAGCTAGTAGCTGATGGTTGCGTGGAATTATCGATCACCAGTATCGCTAGCGGATCAGCCGGACTAAGCGGGTTTGATGCAGCAGTGGGGGAGCAACGCCGAGTGCGCTTGCCCCGATTTCGGGACCCACGGTCGTTGTTTAAGGCCCTCGTAGCAGTTCGAAAGATCGTTACTCAGGACTACGACGTTCTTCACTGGCAAGCTGCTGGCAACCCATGGGTCGACCTAGCCTTCTTGCTTCAGATGAAGCCGGCCAAAACTGTTGTCACCGTTCATGACATGCAAGCCCACCCGGGAGATAAGAGCGTTCTCCCCGGAACGTTCGCAGTTATCGGCCGAATCGCTCGTCGAGCTCGGCACGTAATCGTTCATGCGAGCCACGTGAAAAATCAAGTCGAAGCGATCGGCGTACCTGCGGACAGGATCTCAGTGTTTGCGCACGGTGAGTTGGCTACGCAATACCTTGATAAAGACCAGCTACCGCTGGGAACTGGTGAGCCAAACACCGTGCTGTTCTTCGGCCGAATCCAGGGCTACAAAGGACTTGACGTTGCCGTCGAGGCTGTCCGCAAGCTCAATGCCGACACCAGTAGACTTGCTGACTCGCCGGTTACATTGGTGATCGCTGGGAGAGGCCCAAGCCTCGACGACGTGTTCCCTGATGACGCATCGGTTCCACCATGGTGCGAAATCCACCGTGGCTTTGTGACGCCTCAAGAAGTCGTGGCTCTATTTAGACGATCAACGCTGGTAGTCCTGCCTTATCGGGAGGCCAGCCAGAGCGGGGTCGCTGCTTTGGCCGCCGGCTTCGGGAAGCCGGTCGTGGCTAGCAACGTACCCGGGCTAGACGAAATTATCGTCGATAAGGAATCTGGTCTGCTCGTGCAACCCGGTCAGTCGACCGCTTTGGCTGAAGCCATCGAAGCTGTGCTGAGCGATGTAGACCTTCAGACAAAGTTGTCGGCCGGAGCTATGACGGCCGCTCAAGGTCGTCTCTCCTGGCGGTCGATCGCCCGAGATCACTACAAGAGGTTCTCGGCCCTGTAGAGCTCCCCATTGTGACTTTAGACGGTGCCAACCTTCAACGATATGCGCGACATACACTGAGGATCATATGGGTCGCAAGTTCGATGGTCGTTTTTGGTTCGATGTGGCCAATTCCCGCCTTGGGCTTGTCGTTGGTTTTCTCTGCTTGGCCACGCTGAGTGTGCTAGTCATGACCGGTACCTTTCAACCGGGGAAACCAGCCGTCGATGCTAGTTTGACGCCCGTCATTGATGAAGATCCGCTGGCAGCGACACCGCGGGCTAGTGACCGGCGTTCGGATGGCCGCCAACTTGAGCCCCTGGCTTCCAATGCCCTATTCATCGATGGTGCAAATGGACTTGATTCGAACCCTGGGACAGTTGATGCTCCCATCCTCACGCCGGCAGCAGGGTTCCGGCTGGTTGAACCTGGAATGACCGTCTACTTCCGCGGTGGTGTCTACGACGACACCAAGTTGGGAACAAACGTTATTCGCCAAGGAGGAACGGAAGATAACTGGGTCAAAGTCCAACCGTATCCAGGCGAAGAAGTTGAAATCATTGCCGGTGGAGAGTACGGGAACGGGTTTGAAATTAGCGGGGCCGCTTATATCGAGATTCGCGGCTTCACCATTACCGGTCGGGATGACAGTACTCACGGCAACGGCGTGACCGGCAACGAGCAGAGCCACGATATTCGAGTTCTCGACAACAGGATCAGTGGATTTGGTCAGTCTGGTATTTCGTTCGTTCGAAGTTCTCGGGTCACCATCGAGGGCAACGAGATTAGAAACACCGCGGCTCGGAGTTTTTGGCAGGGAAGCGGAATCTCGTTATTCGAAGCCGAAGGGCCGACAGATCCGGTAGAGGCCGGATTCACCAACATCATTCGTTCGAACTACCTGGTTGGAAATTACAACGGGGTGCCGTCCCGCAAGGGCGTTATAACCGACGGCAACTGCATCATCGTTGACTTCTTCGATGTCGAGAGTACACCGGAATACCGTGGGTCGACTCTGGTGGAAAACAACGTTTGTGCCGAAAACGGAGGCCGTGGTGTGCACGTGTTCAACTCGAGCAACGTCATGGTTCGCAACAACACGCTGATAGGAAACGGACGAAGCAAAGGGCTCAGCAGCGCTCCGGCCGAACTTGTGGCAGTTCGGGCGAGCAACGTGTCGTTTCACAATAATCTGATACTGAACACAGCCGGAGTTCGGGCGTACTTCGAACGAGATGCCAACAACACAGTATTCGAGCACAACTATGCGTTATACGACCCGCCCCCGGGTGCGACGAATCAAGCGCTAGAAAACGATGTCAGGTACATCACTAGCCGATCGGGCAGCCAGCCAGTAGAGGCCTTTGTTCCAGTTGTCGGCAGCGACCTTATTGGAGTCGCTGACCCGTCTAACCAGCCTGCTGACGACCTGTTGGGTCGAGCTCGCCCAATGCCAGGTTCAATCGGGGCGTTAGAACCTAACTCCAGTTAGTAACGACTCGACGTTGTTATGGACGGCCAGTGTTGTCGAGGTTGGTTATTGACGTTCCGGCCCTGGCTCGACGCTGGCCGCTACTGATTCTCCGCGGCTGGGTAAAAACGACTGAACATAGATCTGCTCGATCTGGCGCTTGACCGCTTTGGCCTGATACCGCGCATCGAAATCGAGCTGCGCCTGACGGCCCAGTCGATCAGCCATCGCGGGATCCGAAATTAAGGCTCGGAGCGCACCAGCCAAGGAGTCAACGTCTCCAGCTGTGACCAGGAGGCCGTTTTCTGTGTCTCTAATTACCTCTTCGTGGGCGCCAACCGGGGTGGCTACACACGCTAGGCCGTAGCTCATCGCCTCTAGTAGCGAGATAGACATCGCTTCGGTATACGACGGCAGGGTAAAGATGGTCGATCGGTTTAGCCAAGCTCCGATTTCGTCGTGATCGATCCAAGCCTCAACGGTGACTTTGTCGTCGAGTCCTGCATCGGTAACCGCTTTTTGTACCTGATCGGTTTCGCCGTTTCCGGCAAGAAAGGCTGTCCAATCCAGATCCTGGATCTGTTCGAATGCTTGAACGAGATCGTAGCTTCCCTTAGGCCCGTGTAAACGTCCCATATAGATAATGTTCGGAACCTCGGCTCGAACGCTGCGATCGGCATTGATCGGGGCGGCGATTCCATTGGGAACGACCACGACTCTGTCGGCTGGCACCCCGATCTTGTGGACCACTAGCGGTTTGAACGGGCCCCCGAGAACCAGCACCGATCGGGCCCGGGTGAAAAGGAACCGGATTAGCGAGCGGGCGATCGGCCCTCGCCCTTCCCAGAATGTCACATAGCCGCCACCATGCAGTTGCAGCACATACGGCACCCGAAGAGCAACCAACACAATGGCGATAATGACCTTGCGAACGGTGCTGCCTTTGGAAGCTAGATGGATGTGGGCTCCGTCTAGTCGGCCAGTTACTCGGTCTTTAACTATCGTCGCCAGCGTCAGGGCGAAGCGGAAAGGAGCCTTACTGCTGCTAGTTCCTTTAGTGGAGTAAATCTTTGTTGTCGCGCCTCCTTCGACGCTTTCATTGTGGAGATACTCTACTGCTTGATCCAGGCCACCTCGGAGGCCAGGGGCGAAGAGGCCAAGGTGAAAACTCGATGGCAGTAACTGGCCTTTAGGCGAGGCGACGGTCACTAGGCTGGTCTTGGCAAGCTATCTAGGAGCGATATTGGGCCCGTTTGTGTTGCTGCGGCTAACAACTCCCGTTCCTGGTCAAGACGTAGCACACCGGTGGCCTTGGCCTCATCGACTCCGACCTTGGCCTGAACAACAGCAACTATGAATAGGGCCCAACCGAAACGCTGGGTGAAAATTCCAGATTCGGTGAATGAAGTCATCGTTGTCATCGTCAGATAGACAAGCGGGAAAAGCCCGATTGGCCCTCGAACCCAACGGATATGTCGCGTCGCCCGAACCAAAGCCCGAAGGTTCAACAAGACGAACACGAAGGTGAACAAAACGCCAACATGGAGGGCCGATTGTAGGATGGCGTTGTGAGCATGGCTTGGCCCCCAGATGAACTGATCTGAGGCCGTTATCCGATGCGACTCGCTTAGTGGTCCACCAAAGTAGCCTTCGTAACCGAACCCTAGCCATGGTCGCTCTTGGATCGAAAAGATCACCTCAGCCCATAGCGGCGTCCGACCAGTAAGGGTAATGTCCCGGTCTAGCCAACGCGCCAAAACCCCAATGTTGGCGGTGGCGAAAGCGGCTGATACTGCTGCCCCCGTTGACAGCGTTATGAATACAGCTCCAGCTAAGGTCTTCCGAGATCGGAAGGCGAGAAATACAACCATAGAGCCTGCAGTAATAAGGCCTGCAGCCATGGCGGTCTTGCTCTGCGAACCGACGAGGAGGGTTATGGAACCGAGGAACAGAAGATAAAGGGGAACGCGGAACCGGCGGAAGATTCGGGCCGCCAACAAGAAGATCATGATGCCTAGTAAGCCGTGATTGCCCAGAGCGTTTTTCTGGGTTGCGATGCCATCCCACCCGGCTGCTGACCGGCCGAGCGAGCCCATTGCAAACACCCAGATGAGATCGAGTACTATGCCAAACGAAAAAGCTACAGCGGACAGCTGAATTATCTCGGTCGGTCGATACCGGACCAGCAAGATTATTGCCAGGCCCACCATCGAACCGAGGTTTACCATACTGGTAAGCGAAGTGCCGAACGTTGGAGCCCAGATGGGGCTCAGAGCAATAACAAATAGATAGAGGGCCAGAAGGGGTTCGGAGGCCAAGGTTCGAAAGGCAGCGTCTCCGTTGCCGACCAAGCCAATTAGTAGACACGAAATGAGCGCGAAACTTCCATAAGAAAGCAGAACGTCGCTTTCAACGCCAGAAGCCGCGCCGGTGCTCTCCTGGAACCAGTTAACCGGAGTACCGAACTGGTTGATTAGAATTAGAAACACGATTGTTGCCCGCTCGGCCATTCCTGGTTGGGGCCGATAGGCCACAACCGCCGTTTGATCGGGCGCCGGGGCTTCTATGAGCGTCACTTACGACCCTGCGGCCCGACGGGCATCCGCTTTATAGTACGCGTATTTGTCTCGCTGGAATATTCCGCTTCGCTCGAACTTGCGACGGTTCATGACCGCTCCAAGCAGTTTCGAACCGCTTCGTTCTAACTCGGCCCGGACCTGCAATAGATCTGAGGTGTTCGTTCGCTCAACATCGACTACGACAATTACACCATCAACATAGCGTGCCGCCGACACCGCGTCGGCCGTGCTTAGAACCGGTGGGGTGTCGACGATGATGTATTCGACATCTTCCCGTTCTAGCTCTTTCACCATCTGCTCGAACCGGTCTGAGTTAAGAAGCTCGCCGGGATTCTCGGGCGGGTAGCCGGATCGGATCAGCCAAAGGTTCTCGATGCCGGGAACCTTCTCAGCGTTTAGTTCGGCCGTTTGAGAAAGGTACTCAGCCAGCCCAGGGCGGTTGGCTTCCATTCCAAGGTATTTCTCCAGACTAGGCCGACGAAGGTCAGCGCTCACAAGAACGACGCGGTTTCCGTTCTGAGCAATCGCAATCGCCAGGTTGGTAGCGGTTAGGCTCTTACCTTCGGCCGGTGAAGAACTGGTAACGATGATGGAGCTAACGCCGCTGGAGCTATTTAGGAACTGAAGCGAGCTTCGTAGGCGACGGAACGCTTCTCGAGCGGCTGCAATGCGAGCCGAGCCGCCAGACGAGAGCATAATAAGGCTGCCACTGCCACCGCGGTTGCCGAATCCGAGTGTTGGGATACCTCCCATGACTGTGGTTCCGAGCGCAAGGGCAACGTCTTCTTCATCTCGGGCTGTGGTGTCAAGCCGTTCGAGGAAGAATGCGGTGATAACGCCAAATGCTAGACCGAGAAGAGTTCCAGCTGCGATGAGTAATAAGCGAGGAATACCGTCTCTAGACGTGGGAGGAAGCGCCGTTGTAAGTAACTCACCTGGTGGGTTTCCGCTAAGTCCAGTTAAGTCGGCCTGATCGTTTCTGATCGAGAGCCGGTAGCCGTTTAGCTGGGTGTTGGTCAAGCCGATCTTTGAATCGATCTCGCCGGTTTCGGCCGCTATATCGGTCAATCGAGCATCGCGAGCTTCCGATACCGTCGTTCTGCTCAGGCTGGTTCGCTCGGTTACGAGCACCTGTCGTTGTTTGCGGAGCTCAGTAATCTGGGTGGTTGCGTCGTCGGCGAGAAGCTGCGTTGCCGCGATTTGGTCGGTGTAGAACGCGGTGGCGGCTGCGTTTCTTTGATTGGCGTAAGCGGTAGTAAAGGCGTTGACGATGCTGGACGCTTCTTCAGGTGAGTCGCCGGTGTAGCTGACTTCCAAGATGTTGGACTTCGGGGTGAACTTAACATCAAGGTTGCGGCGATCTACGGTCGGGAATGATTGTTGAACTTCTGCCGCCACCGGATCGCCACCTAGAACTTGTTGTTCTTCTTCAAGGACCGGAGCGACTGGGTTGGCATTGACCGAACCGACTGGGGTTGGTCGCAGTCGGACCTGGGAGGTAGCGGTGTAGCTTGCGGGAGCGGTCGCCGTGTACACGTAGGACAGCATCAGCCCGATGAGGACGAAGCTTAGAACTAGCCACTTTCGCTGCCGAAACGCTTGAAGGTAGTCTTCGAGTCTGGCAACATCGTTGCCTTGAGCCATTTGGTTCTGATACATCATGGAGAGCTAGAAACCTCGTTACAGGTGTAGATACAACAGTCTAATACAATGTGCACGGTGGGTTGAGGTAGGCTTCCTCGCCTATCAGTGTGGTGGCTTCGGAACTGTTCGACCCGACTTCTCGAACCATTTGGGTTAGGTTACCCAGTCTGATCGCAGGTCGATACTGAGGAGGCGACAGACCTCGGGCTGATGGTGCTGGTCGCGGGTCAATTTGGGATGGGTTGGCTTATTATTGTGGTCACCTGTTGTTGCTGGTGGCCCTTTGGTCGAAAAAATTGTCGTTATTTGAGATAGTAGGGGGTTGCTCAGAGCTTATGAGGGGAGCGAAGTGCGTATTGCAGTAGTAACGCGCCGAGGCGCTTCAGAGGGCACCGCTGCCCATGTTGCCTATGGCACGTGGACCGAGGCAGAGGATGTTTTGATCAATTCGGCAGATACCGACTTGGTCCTGATAGATCGGCCAATCGAAACTACGTCGATCCAGGTTCGAAGGCGGGTCGGTCAAACCCTTCGGCGGATCGCGGGAGAAAACGCGGCAGTTCCGCGATCCCCGGGTGAGAGCGCGCTGCGAACCTTAAGTGGTCGGTACGATTTAGCTGTTTTCCTGGCCTACTCCATTTGGGACTTACCGTTGTTGGAAGAAATGGGCCAGCTCCGCAAATTTGCCGACAACGTAGCTGTTTGGTTTTTGGAGGCTTGGCCTTCGTCATTTCTTGGTGGTCGGGTGGCCAAGGAGCCGTTCCATACGGTCGATCACATTTTCGTAGGCATGGATGCCGCCGCCGAACCGCTAGCTGAAGTTTTGGGTCGAGAAGTCACCTACTTGCCGATAGCGACCGATACGATCCGGTTCGGGCCACAAGGTGCAAGCTCAGCTCGGCCCATCGACTTGATTGGGTTGGGGCGAAGGCGAGAAGAGCACCATAGCGAGATGCTCCGATGGTCTGTCGATCACGATCGGTTCTACCTGTTCGATACCGGAACCGTCGGTCGTCCAAACGATCTGAACGCTCACCGGGATGCCCTCGGCCGTTGGTATTCCCAATCGAAGCTCGCAACGTGCAATTACGCCAAGAACGATGAGATACATATCTCAGGTGATCTGAAAGTGATGCCAGGGCGTTTGTGGGAGGGCCTGGCGGCCGGCACAGCACTAGTTGGCCTAGCCCCTAGTGAAACTTCCCAGCGGGACCTTTTTGGACGTACTCTCGTCCATCAGTTCCCGGAGGACGGTCGTGAGATTCCATCGTTTTTGGAAGAAACCATTCGAAACCATCAAGCCGATGATGTCGCCGCCAACGTTCGGCTTGCTTTGGAAGGCCATGACTGGGCCCACCGGTGGAAGGCGATGCTTACCCATCTGGAACTAGAAACACCAACGGCGCTTCAATTGAGAATTGACGACTTGTCCGACCGAGCGAACAAGTTCCAGTAACTATTCACCCTGGTTTGTGGAGCTCGATATTGATCGGCTTCGCTACAATGGCTAGTTGTCGTCGTGTTAAGTACTCAGATAATTCACGGTGTTCGATGACCCTGACTCGTGACTACGAAGAGGGCCAATTTCAACCTGGCGGGCTTGCCCATCAGGCTCTAATTATCAAACTTGGTCTATCAAGTCAGCAAACCGAACACCGACGTCTAGCAATTCAGAAAGCGGCTAACCGTGTTGACCTTTGCCCAAAACTACAAATCGGGAGCGCTCTCGCTGCTTGAGGTGCCCCGTCCTCTCTGCAAGCCAGGTGGTGTTCTGGTAAAGACCCAGTACTCCCTCATCTCGGCTGGTACCGAGATGATGAAGATAAAAGAGGCGAAGATGTCTCTGGTTGGTATGGCTCGGGCTCGGCCGGATCAGGTCAAGAAGGTCATGCAATCGGTCCAGCAACAGGGTTTGTCTTCGACCTACTCGAAAGCGATCAACCAGTTAGATAGCTACACCCCATTGGGTTATTCGATTTGTGGTGAGGTCGTCGAGGTCGGGGCCGGTGTTTCCGATATCGCCGTTGGTGATCGAATCGCGGGAGCCGGCAACAAATACGCGTTGCACGCCGAGTACAACTGGGTTCCCCGTAACCTCGTTGTGCCAGTTCCAGACGGTGTTGAAAGCGCGGCTGCCGCCTACACGACGGTTGGCTCAATAGCGATGCAGGGCTTTCGGCAATCTGAAGCGGTACTAGGTGAGTCTGCGGTCGTAATCGGTCTCGGGCTTGTTGGTCAGCTATTGGTCCAAATTTTGGTTGCCGCTGGGGTGCGAGTAGTAGGGATCGACCCAGCGGACGAGCGTTGTCAGGTGGCAGTCAACGCTGGAGCGGCGGCTGCCGGAGGTGTTAGCGATGGCGAGATCGATCGACTGAAAACCGCAGTTGGCGGCATCAGTAACGGTCATGGAGCTGACCATGTATTCCTCACCGCAGGCGGAAGTACGAATCAACCAGTGGAGATCGCTCCCGATTTGGCTCGGGATCGGGCCCGGGTCACCGACATTGGAAAATGCAGCCTCGATCTCCCGTGGAACAGCTGGTACGAAAAAGAACTCGACCTTAGATTCTCTCGGTCCTACGGTCCAGGCCGATATGACCCAAGCTACGAAGAAGATGGCAAGGATTACCCGATTGGCTATGTCCGCTGGACTGAGGGTCGAAACATGGAGTGTTTCGTTGATTTGCTGCAGTCAAAGTCAATAAACATGGATGTCTTGACCGCCGACGTGGTCCCGTTCTCAGATGCAATCGACACCTATGAACAAATGAACAATGGAGAGCTGCGAGGAATCGGCTATCTCTTCGAGTACGGCGGAGACGCAAGTAGCGTCAATCGTTTAGTCGCAGCTGCGACCGACGCTGGCGGAACTGCCAGCAAGACAACCGGGAAAAAGAAGGTGGCGCTCACCGCAGCTGGGATTGGCTTGGTCGGTGCTGGTAACTATGCCAGTTCCATGCTCATTCCCCATTTGGCGGCTCGAACCGATGTAAAGCTGGTTGAGGTTGCAACTGCTACCGCTCTATCAGCTGCCAACGCCCAGAAGAAGTTTGGATTCGAGCGGATCAGCACCGACTTTCATGGCCTTCTGGCCGACCCCGGGATCCAGGCGGTAGTAATCGCTACTCGCCATGGCGCTCACGCCAGCATGGTGTGCGACGCGTTGCGGGCCGACAAGACAGTCTTTGTCGAAAAGCCGCTTGCCATCGATGAAGCCGGAATGGACCGGGTCCGCCACACGATCGCCGAGACTGGCAACGAACGCCTAGTCGTTGGTTTCAATCGGAGATTCGCTCCGCTCTTCACCGACCTTCGTGATGCGTGGGGTAAACACGACGGTCCGATGCAGGTTCGTTTCGATGTTAACGCTGGCCGGTTAGCGAGCGACAGTTGGTACAGCGAACGGGGCGAGCATGGGTCCCGCCTGGTAGGAGAAGGCTGTCACTTCGTTGATACCTGCTCGTGGTGGATTGGCTCTGATCCGATTGAGGTACACGCTACAGCAACCTCCGACGACGCCGACGACGCAGTCCTCACCCTCCGATATCCCGACGGTTCTGTTGCCACCATTGCGTACATGACCAATGGTCACCCTCGATTTCCGAAAGAGCGATTCCAGGTCTTCGGTGGCGGCCGTACCGCTCTGCTCGAAAACTACCGCAGTACCGAATTGTGGGCCAAGGGGCGGAGAAAGAAGAATCGGTCTCGCAGCGTTGACAAAGGCCAGCGGTCGGAGATGAATCAGTTTGTCGACTCAGTATTGGGTCGGTCGGCTATGCCAATTGCTCTTGATTCAATCTTGGCCACGACAGCGGCGACCTTTGCCGCCGAGCGCAGCCTGGCTAGCCGGCAGGTGGAGCCGGTCCAATTTTCAGACTTGGCCCTTGCGAACTCTTCTGCACCAAACGACTAGTTCAATAGATCGCCCAATCAGATAGTTCAATAGCAATCAGATAGTTCAATAGCAATCAGATAGTTCAATAGCAATCAGATAGTTCAATAGATAGTCAGGGCATTTTGGAATCGGTCGGCAGGGATGGGTAGGTAATGATCAACGGGTAGCCGTCTTATTCATGGCGATGAATAAACAACCTGCTAGTTTGACGCTAAATCAAATGGCGATTCCTGATCATGGGCGAACAACTGGTCCGGTCGGGCAAGACAAGAATGGCGGCGGCAGGTATGAAACCCGAGAAACCGAGGTCATCAGTAGCCACCAGCGGTCAGCGATCGCGAGGGTTATTGGTCGGCTTACTAGCGGCCGGGGCCGTCATGTCGGCCGGTGCGCTGGCCTGGATCGAACTATCTCCGCCAGCTGCGGTATCTGACGCTAGCCAGGGCGAGTCAGCCTCAGGGCCACCTCGAAATGCGGCATTTGAAGATGGCGCTCTCCAACCAGGGCAAGCTTCTGGAAGCCAAGGCTCGGGTGGAGCACAACCTGATGCTTTGTCACAAGCGGGCGACGAAACACCCGCCGCGGTGGCCGCAACTCTTGATGACGACGGACGGTTTACCGGGCCCGGTGAACAGTGGCCACCTGCGGTTCGCAACGCTACCGATCGAGTGGAAGTCGATTTGGGCCAAGACACCGCCCAACAAACCGAAGATCAAGTGGCCGATAGTTTTGATGACGCAGCACCAGCTGCTGATCCAAGCGAAGCGGTTCTGGCTGATCCGACAGTCCAGGCTGCATTGGGCGATGACTATGATCTTGTGGCCGTCTATTCTGACGAGGCTAGCGGAACAGCCGAGTACCTGTTTTTCAGCAACGACACTAGTCAAACAGTGTTGGCATATGTTGAGAACTGGCAGTTTCTCAATGCCGACGTCTGGCCAGCGGGGCAGTTTCAGCCCGAGCTTTCCGACGATGAGAAAGTCGAGGCAGTTCAGCTTGCCCGATCTCATTGGGAGTCCAAGGGTGACTCCCGAATTGATCTTCTCGAAGGATTTGCCATCCTGGCTGTCCGTCCAGATAACGGCAGCTACTACGACACTCGAACTGCATACGTGAACTTCAGTGTGAATATTGATTCCGCCCCAGAGCTGGTTGGATGGGTTGACCTTTCGAACGGGCAGGTCTTCGACGAACGGGTTGAACGATGAGCGACAATACCGAAACCAAGATCTCTTCGAACAACGGTGACAACAAGCGAGTGTCCACCGTTGGCCGCATGGCAGCCGGTCTCGTAGTTGCCCTCCTCACTATTGCGTCGACCGTCGTAACGACGGCCCCTGAAGCTGAAGCGGCGCTTGTCAGCCAGAGTTTCGCTGACTGGACCTTCGACTGGGAAATCCACCAGACGAGAAACGACGGCCTTTCCTTAAACAACGTCACCTACGATGGCGTGAAAATTTTCGAACGCATTTCTCTGCCAACAATGACTGTCTACTACGACAACAATGCGTGTGGGCCTTACGCCGACCGGATTGGTGGATACAACTACAGCGAATTCCACGGTGAGCAGTTCACATATGAAGGCAAGCAATGGTTGTCAATCGGTCTGACTGACACAGTTGGCCAGTACGTGATTACCCAGATGTTTTACCTCAGCGATGACGGCGAGATAGATGCTCACATCTTTAGCCGTGGTCTTCAGTGCTCGGTGAATCACATCCATTTGCCTCACTGGCGAATGGACTTCGACATTGCCGGCGCTGGTAATGACCAAATTCGTCGAAAGACAAGCACGGGTATGCAATCGTTAACCTCTGAGTTCGATCGCAACGCCACAGATGCGGTCGATCATGGTTGGGAAGTCCACGATACGGTGACCGGCGACTATGTAACAGTCGATTTCGACGACGGCTCATTCAACGCTGGCGGCACGATAATCCCAGAAACCAATTACGTCGAGAACCGGGTCTACGGTAGGCAGTACAACTCGAACGAGTTGGCTTGGGTCGGCGGACACTCGGCAGCGCCTTATCCCGATATCTTCACGCTCCGCTACAACAACAACCAGACCTTAACTAACCCTGTCATGTGGTACACCGGCTATATGCCGCACGCCGGGTCGGAAGGCGCCGCTACCTGGCACTCAACCGGCGTCAGGATGAAGGTTCATAACAGCAACACCGGTGGAAATCCAGGGACGATTGGCAATCGGGTCACCGATGCTTCGGGTGCTGGGGCCCCCGGTATTGCCATTGACTTGTTCAGCGAAGGTCGGGCGTCTTACCTGCAGTCGACCACAACCAATGCCAATGGTAACTACAGCTTTAGCGCACCGGCAGGCTGTTATGTAGCGACCTTCGTTGCCCCAAGCGGCAACACATTTGCTGGCGGCGGCCAATATCTCAACCGGGATGTATGTATCGCTAGCGGGCAAACTGACAACACTGTCGATGCACAGCTGGCGGCAGTCGGTGGCGCCGCCAGTATCGGCGATCGGGTGTCGGACGAATCCGGCGTTGGCGTAGGTGGCGTGGCTATCGATCTTTTCACCGCAAATCCCGACCAGAGTCGAAATCAGTATCTTCAGAGTACTAGCTCTAACAGTTCTGGTACCTACAGTTTCGATGTGCCTAGCGCTGGCTGCTATGTCGTAACGTTCATTGGTTCCGGTGGAACTACCTTTGTTGGCTCGAATGCGCAGTGGTTCAATCGGCACGTGTGCGTGTCGAACGGCCAAACAGTCAATACTGTCGATGCCACGGTGCAGGGCGGCGGTGGTGGTAACGCCACCATAGGAAACCGAGTAACTGATGGCGGGGGAGGTGCCTCTGGTGTTTCAGTTGATCTGTTTACCATGAACGCTGACGGGTCTCGAGGAAGCTACCTTCGTTCGACCTCAACGAACAGTAACGGGAACTATAGCTTCGGCGTCAGCCCCGGATGCTACACCGTTACCTTTATCGCTCCGTCAGGTCGTTTGTTCTCAGCCACCGGGAATAGTTGGCATAATGTAAGCGTCTGTTTAACTAGCGGTCAAACAGACAACACGGTCGACTCGGCGTTGAGCTAGATCTTGTCGAAATCGCACATCTGACTTGGGAATACTATTCTTGGTTGATGGACCCTACGTATCCGGTTGAAAGCCAAGAGTACCGCGAGAAGATTCAAGGCTTCCTTGATGAGTATCTCCCGAGCAACTGGTCTGGTATCGGTGCTCTCGATCCGGAGTCTCGTGTCCAGTTCTATTCTGATTGGCGAGAGACTTTACGAGACAACAAGCTGTTGGCGCCAAATTGGCCAGCAGAGTTTGGTGGTGGGGGACTGACCCACATCGAACACGTGATCTTAAACGAAGAGTTCGCTCGGCGAGGGGTTCCGACCTCAGGATTAAACGATGGCTTTAGCATCGGTATGGTCGGCAACACAATTTTGGCCTGGGGGTCGGATGAGCAAAAGACCCATTTCATCCCGCGAATCCTCAATGGCGACGACATTTGGTGTCAAGGGTACTCCGAGCCGGACGCCGGATCTGATCTAGCCAACCTTGGTTGTAAGGCAGAGCTAGACGGCGACGAGTGGATCATCAACGGTCAGAAAATTTGGACTTCGGCCGGGCAGTCGGCCAACATGATCTTCGTTCTGGCTCGAACTGATGTCGATGTGCCCAAGCACAAAGGAATCTCATTCTTGCTCGTGCCCATGGACCAGCCAGGGGTCGAAGTTCGAGCTATAACTAATATTGGCAGGCAAGATCACTTCAATGAAGTATTCCTGACCGACGCTGTGTGCCCCAAAGAGAACGTGTTGGGTGGACTCAACAACGGTTGGGCAGTTGGAAATACCTTGCTCGGGTACGAACGCGGAGTAGGGGCGACAACTACCTCGTTGCGGTACCGGGCCGAACTTGATAATTACATAGCGTTAGCTCAGGAGATGGGCAAGGCCGATGACCCGCTGGTCCGTCAAGACATCGCTACGTTCCATACTCAAGTCGAGATCATGCGGTATCGAGGTATGCAGGCCTTGACACGCTACATCGCCGGACAACAACCTGGGCCGGAGTCGTCAATCGGAAAACTGTTCTGGAGCCACTATCACCGAGACGTTACGGAGTCGGCCATGCACTTGCTTGGGGCGGAAGCAATGGTTGGTATGGGGGATGAGACTCGAGCCGGGCTCGGAGCGCCTGACATCGGAACACCGAATACGGCAGCTAACTGGATGAGTAGTTTCTTCATCGCTAGACCAGGAACGATATACGCAGGAACTTCTGAGGTTCAGCGCAACATTGTTGGCGAACGGGTTCTTGGGCTGCCGAAAGAACCTCGCGCGGACGGAGGCTCTTGGAAAGAAAGCCAATCTGCCTACAAATAGGGCCCGGATATACCAACGTTAGTTGCCCCGGCCCGCAAGCCATATTCAGATCGTTATCCGAGTTGGCGTTGGGGTTCCTCAGAGTCAGCTGAGCCGATCTGTGGGGTAGTTGAACCATTCAGCTGCGGGGCCTGCCCCTTGTACATGGTTTTCGGAGCTGGAGTGTGAAGTGTCTCATCAAACAGTTCGACCGGACCCAGATCGAGACCTTGATTCGGGCCGTCCGGAGTGCCACCGGCTAGAAGAAGCTTGCGGAGCTCGTTCGATGTAAAGGCAACGTACACCATAGTTCTTACATCGCGATCCGAAATTTCACCTTCGGTGCTGAGCATTCCTTGCTCGATTAGGGTCGAAATCACTTCGACTTCACCAGCTCGTATTGCGTTGTCGACAGTTCCAGCAGTTTGGAAACTATGGACTTCGCGTAGGTCAATAATCGGAGCCAACGGGGCATCAACATAGTTGGCCGCTTCGATTTGTTGGCTAGTGGCAGAGACGATCTCGATCGGTGACGTTTCGTTCGAGTCGGAGTCACTATGTGTTGGCTGTTCGATGTCGGAGCTATCAGTTGCTTCAGGAGTGGATGACGTTTCGCTTGTGCCTGAGGCGTTATTCGGATCGTAGGCCGGTGAGACTGGCCAAGCGTATTCAGACGAGCTAGTTGCTTCGCCGTCCGCTGACTCGTCTTCGGTGTTGCTGGTAATGCGAATGCCCGAAGCTTCGATGGTCTCGCTTTCTAGAACCTTAACGAGTTGGTCGTTTTCTTGGCCAGCGTCTTCAGGATCGAGTTGGTCGCTCTCGGAGTCTTCGTTCTTAGTAGTTCTGCCACCAACGCTGGTTGGCACCTGGATGTTGTTCGATTGCGAGCTTTCTCCGTTGAGACTCTCGTTGTTGACCGCAACGTCATCACCGTTTGCTGCCTGGTCGGCCGTAGCAAGTTCTTCATCGTCGACTGGCACTACGATTGCCGGTTGCTCATCGGTTGGGCGGAGATCCTCAACGGCTATTCCGTTTTGGGACATGCCGTTTGATCCGAGTGTGATAGATCTCGTGTCATCGCCGACCAAAGAGAATGGGGTGGCGGCGTCTTTTTTGGCGTGGTTAGCGTCGGCAGTAGAACTGTCGATTTTTTCAACACGAGCGGTTACGTCGAAACGACCCGGCTTAGTCGAATCGCCTTTCTCCTCATCGGCGTTGGAGAGTGTTTCCTGGTCACCGTGGCCTGTCCCGCCGGTCTTTATTTCAGCGTTGGCAGCGACGTCGAGCGATCTGTCGGATTGACTGTTGTTGTCGCTTGGTCCGGCGCTACCACTAAGCCTTGGCGCGGTGACAGTTGCCATAAATGCGGCGGTGCTGTTGGCGGGGAGGTCGCCAACAGCAGCGAATGTGGCTGGCCCTGACCTAGCCCGCCGACCCGATGCCTGATCATCGGCTTGCAAGCGAAGATCGCTGATCACATACAAGCCCAATGCGGCAACGATGACTGCGGTCAGGAACCGGACAATAAGTTGTTCCCCGCTAGTCAAGGCCCCCGCCAAGATGACGCCTAACGCTCCTAGAGCGGTCAGAATAAAGATCCCCGAAACAATGCGCTTAGTCATATCTTTGCCTCCACGGAGATCACAATAGATCGAAAAGAGGGATAGTGCATCCTCTCAATTTGTTAAATAACTTTGATGATTAGTGGCTAATTAACGACAAGCATCTAGATTTCCTTCCCCATTTTTGAAGATATAAGAATACACAATCTTGTGCATGGTTGTCGGCCCAGATGGGGCGACTCGTCACCATCGGAGCCTGTGTTTTGATGGCCAAGGTGCTTTGCGCTTTCTTTCGTGTAGTTGGGAGTGGGTCGCAATTGCCTCAATTCTTTGCTCTTTATCGCTTAGTGCGGGGGATTTTCATACACCGTAGACATCTGTCTTTCTGGTGGTTTATCTTTGTAGTTGTGTGGCTACCCGGTTTTGGTCGACTCGGATCCAAGTGCGTCATCAGCAATGGTGAATTTGGCACCTTCGAAGCCAACTGTGTCGATTCAGGTCGCCTGACTAGCCCGGGGGAACCGGAGCGGTGGCGGGTTCCGCCTTCAAAACTCTTGCGGAAATGAATCAGATTTTTTTTGGTCCGCTTCGGTTCGTCGGAAAACTCAAGGGTCCGAAACTGTCGGCTGCCTAGTCAGCTACACCGATATCCGGCGGACTTTGGCGCTCGTCGTAAAGTTAGTTTTCGAGGCAGTAGGTTGAAAAAAGAGGTGATTGGCCGCCAAATTTGGCCACTTTGAAGCAGTTTCGGTCGGTTCAGGGTCGATGGGGCGACTGGACTAGCAGCCTAAAAGGGTGTTCAATTCGCTTTCCGGGCCAATACAGTGTTGGAGACCATTAATGGCGGATTGGTCAAGGAATTGGGGCCAATAATGGGCTTAAAAGCAAATGGAGAGCGAGTAGCGGTGTCGACCTGGCACGAGTTCGCCCCCGATGCGCAGTCCATCGAAAACGATTTAGCGGCGGCGCCCTATAGGCGCGTTAAAGCCCTTGTCGGCTTCGGTGTGTTCCTCTGGGTAATGAGCAGCGCGTTTGCTGCCACCGGCCAAGATGACACGAGCACCACGGCACCGGAGGGCGAGACCACGACCTCTCAAGCGCCTGAAACCACAGCTCAGGCCACGACGACGTTGTCGGCCGAGGAACGGCAAAAGCGGGATCAGGCTGTCGCTAACTTGAACCTAGCGAAGGCAAACGATCGGCAGGTCGCAGCGCAGCTTCAAGCAACTAATGAACAAGCGAACGCAACGATCGAGAAAATCGAGGCGGCGACCAAGCGAATTCGAGCCGCTGAGTTGATTGCGAATCGTACGGCTGAGGATCTAAGGCAGTCATCTGGGCGCCAATCCGATATTGAACAGTCTTTGAAGAACCAAGCCGTCGAGGGCTTTAAGAAAAGTGAGCTGGAAAAAACTCCGCCATTGTTCACCAACGAAAACGTCAACAACTCACTTCGTCAAGGACAGCTGCTCGACCAGGCCAGCGCCTCCACGACCGAACTTTTGCAGGAACTGCGCGGAATTCTGGCCGCCCGACAAGTAGCTAACGCCGAAGCAGCTCAAGCAAAGTCCGATGCTGAAAAAGCGGAACGTGAGCTTCAGGCTGAACTTGAAACGCTGAAAGATCAGCAGGGCGAACAGCTGGCGCTCAAGGCCGAGGCCGAGCGTAGAATCGACAACTGGGAATCGGACCTTACTGCCTATGCGGCCGAAGATGACGCAATCCAGGACCTCATCGGCAAGAATGCCGAACCGGCACCGGTAACCACCGGTATTTCCAACCCAACCGCGCCGTCGCTGCAAGGGTTCCAGTGGCCGGTCGAAGGGCGAGTTACCAGTGAGTACGGCTATCGGACTCACCCGGTTTACGGAACCCGTAAGCTACACGCCGGGATCGATGTCGGGGCCGCTGGCGGTACTCAAATAACGGCGGCCAAAGACGGCACCGTCATATTTGCTGCCACTCGTGGCGGCTACGGAAGAACAGTAATTGTTGACCATGGAGGCGGCGTAACAACGCTGTACGCCCACATGCGCGACTACGGAACGAGCGAAGGAGCTACGGTTCGCCGGGGCGACGTGCTTGGATTCGTGGGTCAAAGCGGCACCGCCACCGGTAACCACCTTCACTTTGAAGTGCGGGTCAACGGATCAGCAACGAACCCCCGGGCCTACCTCGGCTAGTTGTTAGGCGACGATGACCGGCACCTCGTGCCATCCGCTCGCGCCGTTTGGAGCTGGTGGAGTCATGTCTGAAGTCTGCGTTTCGCCGTCGCTGTCAGTCGCCCTGACTCGTATGAACTGACGACCAGGTTTGGTCGGTGTCCAAGGCAGGTACCACTGCCGCCAGGCATCTTCTCCCAGCGATTCGCCTAGTGTTGCTTCCCGCCACTGGCCCTCGTCGGTCTGCACTTCAACTTTTTCGATTCCGGTGTTTGGCGCCCAGGCCACACCGCCAATGGCAATCTCTTCTCCCAGAACTAGCTCGGTGCCACGAGATGGGGTGTCAACTCGCGATTGGGTCTTAACCGGACCAAGCTTTGACCAGCCCCGTGGAATCCAGTAGCCATCGAAGTCTTCGATCGTGGTTAGTTCGATCTCTTTGATCCACTTAGTTGCCGAAACGTAGCCATACAGGCCTGAAACGACGAGGCGAGCCGGGAATCCGTGGGCGATCGGAAGGGCCTCGCCGTTCATGCCTACCGCAACAAGGGCGGTGCGTCCGTCAAATGCTGCTTCGGTTGGGAACCCGCAACTCCAACCGTCGACGGATCGGCTCGCGATTTGAGTTGCTTGTGGCTTCACCCCAGCTTCATTGAGGAGATCAGCTAGCGGCACCCCGCGCCAGATAGCGTTGCCGACCAAGTCGCCACCAACTTCATTCGAGACGCAGGACAACGTAACCGGGGCCGTTGTCTCGGCTCGATCGAGCAGATCTTGGTACGAAAAGGAAATCGGTTCATCGACAAGGCCCGTAATCTCTAGAACCCAGGTGTCGATGTCTACGAGCGGCTCTCGAATAGCGGTGTCGATAAGGTAGAAATCATCGTTTGGGACGATCAACGGAGTAATGCCCGGAACCGACGCGACTTCGTCCAAACTCGACGAGACTTCGGTCTGAGCTAGTGCCTCGTCAGCTGATGGGTCAAATTCGACGGCCTTTCGGGCCAGCTCAGTACGTGACCGGGAACGGATACTTTGGGCTCCGGCCGCGGCTGCGGCGGCGACCAAACCGAACGCGGCGCTCCAGCCAAGAAAGGACCGGCGACCTTGCATCCGGCTATGAGCTGTTGGTGAGCCTCCGGTTCCAGCAGTGGCAGATCCGACCTTCGATCCAGCAAATACCGATTCGGAACTAGAGTTCAGCTGATTGCTCGGGTTTTCCCTCGTGCCCGATTTGTGAAGAAGAAAATTGAGGGCCAGAACCCCGGCAACAACGGCAAACGAGCAGACGACTAGGCCAGTCAGCCATGTTCCTTGAGCGTCAGTACCAATTGCGATCACGCCGAGCATCCCGAAGGCAGCTAGACCGGCAGTTCCGAAGTGACGAGATTTACGCGACGCCAGGCCAAGGCCAGCACCGAACGCAAGGGCCAGGATCACCGTCCCAACGACGAGGGCGACTTTGTCGGAAAGCCCGAAAACAGATTTACCGAACTCAACGAACCAGCTCGGGGCGTTGTCGACAACTCGATTAGCGACCGCGGTTACGGGCCCGGGCTTGGGCGACGTAAACGCTCCAGCGAACTCGCCAGCGGCCAGCGCCGCTCCGGCAGCAATGATGCCACTGATAGCTGCGCTAGAGCGACTCGACCGCACGGTCGTTTCGGCCTCCATGTCACTGCCGAAAGAACGAGCTTTGGCATCACTAGTACTTGCGTCTTCGGCGTTCACCGCTACCTTTTCGTTGGCCATACAAACCCAGTTAACTTGATTGTGGTCTGGGGTATTGCATCATGGTCCGACGTTCACACGAATTTCAGAAGTTCGAGCCTCAATGAGCCCCGCAAGCGGCTATTTTGGTCTTCGACGAGCCGTGGTCTCCGGATTTGGCGGAATTGGCTAACAAATCTCGGTATGAGGGACTAATCCGGGTTGGAAGAAGGTTAAAGCGATATATGAGTAAATTTGTGTCCAAACTAGAGCGGCCGGATCGGCGAGATTCGAGATGGTCTTCACCCCGAATCGGACTTGCTCTTTTCGTGTTCCTAGCATTCGCAGTTGCTAGCTGTGGTTCAGATGCAGAAGTCGATTCGGCTAGCGGTTCTAGCTCCGACGTTGCTACCGAAAGTAGCGATGCTGATGCGACCGCTAATGGCGAAGATTCGCCCGAAGAGTCTGCAGTTGCAGAGTCGGAATCAGCTGAGGTTGCTGCCGGGGCGCTCGGGAACTTCCCGGCGCTGAACGTAGCCAATGTCAGCAATGGCGACACAGTTAATTTGCAACAAGAACTTTCAGGTGGCGACTCGCCGATACTGCTCTGGTTCTACGCTCCCCATTGACCTGCTTGTAACGCCGAAGCACCGGTGGTTGAGCAGTTAGCTCAACAATATGGAACGAAATTACGAGTAGTTGGTATGGGAACACAAGATTCATTCAGCCAGGCCGAAGATTTCCTTGAGCGTGGCAATGTAAGTACACCGCTCATGACCTGGGATGAATCCTTCGACACTTGGGAACACTACGAAGTTCGAGGGCAACCAGTCACAATTCTGCTCGGCCCCGACGGCGATCAACTCGGGCGTTGGAACGGCATCACCCGCGAAATGCTTGACCTGGTTGATCAATTCTGACTCGGAATCACACCACTACCGTTCACCGGACCACGGTCGCCTTTGAGCGTTCGGGTTCTGGTCTGCGAATCGCCTAGGAGTTGCGGCCCGATCTGTCTACTGATAGTTCGGGCCGCTGCCTTTATTGAGTCATCGACGGGCACTTTCGCATCGTTTTCAAGTGGAGTAATGTCGGGCTCGTGGGAACGAGCTGGAAAAACGTGAGGTGCAATGATGTCTGATCAGGATGCGGGACAATTGAAAGTCGTCGTTGACTTTGACCTGTGCGAAAGCAACGCCGTCTGCATGGCGGTTGCCCCCGAAGTATTTGAAGTTCGGGACGACGATTTCCTTTATGTCCTGAACGAAACACCCGGTCCAGAGTTGGTTGAAAAAGTCCGGGAATCAGCTGAACGGTGTCCGAAACAAGCGATCACCCTTGAAGCCAGCCCTTGAACAATCAGCCTACGGCCAAGTCCTGGCAGAAATGAGTCGTCTGGCGTCTGAGTCGCCCGGCTAGGGGGCAAGCATGACGAGGATCGCAATTGTTGGTGCATCGTTGGCCGGCGCTCACGCAGCTCGGGCCATTAGAGCTGCCGGTTTCGATGATGAAGTCCTCGTAGTGGGCGACGAAAACCATCTGCCCTATGACCGGCCTCCGCTGTCGAAGCAGTTCCTCACCACCAACGCTGACGATGGGCACGAGTATGAGAAGCTCAAACTACGGGTAACAAAAGAGCCGGGGGCGCTAGATCTTCGGTGGCGGATCGGGGCTAAGGCATCGCAACTAGATTTGGACGAACGTGCTCTGGTACTAGCGACCGGCGAACGAATCGACTTTGATGGTTTGGTTGTTGCCACCGGATCCAGAGCCCGTTTGTTGCCGCATCTTCTAGTGCCTGTTGAGGTAGCAGGTCGAGTTTGTTCGCTCCGAACGATCGACGATGCAGTCCGAATCAAGCAACTGCTACCGTCGGACCCCGGCCGACTCGTAATCTGTGGAGCTGGATTTATCGGTCTTGAAGTGGCATCAAGCGCCCGAGAACTCGGCCACGATGTGAGCGTTGTCGACGTGGCTGCTACACCATTGAGCCGGGTTATGAATCGTGAAGCAGCGATGGCGGTAGCCGACCTTCATAGAGGCCACGGGGTAGATCTTCGACTAGGGGTCGGCCTATCTACTGTGGCAACTGATGGCAAGGGTTCACGAGTAGCTACTGTGGCAACTGATGGCAAGGGTTCACGAGTAGCTGTCGGATTGTCTGATGGATCAGAACTGACCGCCGACCTCGTTGTTATTGGTGTTGGCGCAAGCCCCGACGTTGATTGGCTGGAAGGAAACGGCTTTGATTTGTCCAACGGTCTGAAGGTCGATCCGACATGTGCCGCCGCGCCAACCGTGGTTGCCGCTGGTGATGTAGCCCGATGGCCAAACGAACTCTACGACGGCCAGTACATGAGAATCGAGCAGTGGGATAACGCAGTTGAAATGGGAGCGTTCGCCGGGACTCGCTTGGTAGCAGCGTTGAACGGCGAGTCTGGTTATGCCTCGTTCGCCCCAGTCCCATGGTTTTGGAGCGATCAGTTCGGTCAGAAAATCCAGCTCGCTGGCTTGGTCACGCCCGACTCACAGATAGTAATTGGGAAATACGGCGACGATCGTGTGGTTGAACTATTTTCGAATCAACGAGGAGTCTTGGTCGGCGCGTTGGCTTGGAATCGGCCTCGTCACGCCATCCTTGCCCGTCAGCTGATTGCTGATCGGGCCAGTCTTGATGATGCAGTCGAAAAGCTCGCCGGATAAATATTGACATGATGACAGTCGCCGCTAGGAGTACCCAGGTCACCGAATTCGGTGATGCTTGCGTCGATGACTGATACTGAGTTGGTAGAAATAGTTGATAGCGCCGGTCAGGTGCAACGGGTTGTCGCTCGCTCTCAGATGAGGGTCGAGAACTTGCGTCACCGATGCGTCTACGTCGCAGTGTTGAGCCAAGCGAACTCACCAAAGAAAAACGCTTCGAGGGCGATGAGTGCTGAGAGTCGATTGATTGTTCACCAAAGGTCGGCGTCGAAAGATCTATGGCCAAGTTATTGGGACCTTGCGTTTGGCGGAGTGTGTTCAGTCGGGGAGAGTTGGCAGCGTTCGGCTCTGCGGGAGCTTCGGGAAGAGACAGGCTTGCACAATGTCGAACTGATTGAGCTGGGTTCGGTGCAGTACGCCGATGCCCATACCGATGTGGTCGGACAGGCCTACGTTGCTATCTGCAGCCAAAAACAGCTTGAGGGCCAGCTAGTCAACGTTGATGGCGAAGTCGTGGCGTTCGCCTCACTGCGCCTCGGAGATTTGCCAACGTGGCTTTCGCAGACAAACGTTTGTCCCGATAGTGCCGCCGTGGTTGCTCCAGCGTTGGTCGCTCTTATGAACAACTGATTAACCAAGCTGTTCCTAGGCCGACACTCCGGCCCGAGACGCCGAGCTCCGGTACCATAGGTAGACATGGACGACCCGACAATCGATGTCTTGCTGGTTGATGACGAACCGACCGTACGTGAAATCGTTGCCACTTACCTGGAGCGGGACGGCTTTCAAGTCCGATCTGCTTCTGACGGTGAGCAAGCTCTTCAGTCGATCGCAACGAAGTGTCCGGACGCCATAGTTCTTGATCTCATGCTGCCAAAGATAAGTGGGTTGGAGATTATTGATCAACTTCGTCGGGATCAGAACATGGTGCCGATTATTGTTCTCAGTGCAAAAGGGCAGGAACACGAGCGAGTGGCCGGTCTTGAGCTTGGCGCCGACGACTATCTACCGAAACCTGCGTCACCCCGAGAGGTAGCAGCACGAGTTCGAGCCGTCCTAAGGCGAACCCGACCAACGGGACCAGAATCGATAACGTTCGGCCAATTTGTCCTCAACCGAGTGGCGCGAACATTGCATCGAGACGGCCAACCACTTGAGCTCCGTCCCAAAGAGTTCGACCTTCTGGTTGAGCTGGCATCTCGACCGGGCGAGGTGATGACGCGAGCCGACTTGTTGCGAGAAGTGTGGGGTTCCAGCCCCGATTGGCAAGACCCGGGTACGGTAACAGTCCATATTCGGCGAATTCGACAAATCATCGAGCAGGAAGCGGCCAACCCTGCTCATGTGCTGACCGTATATGGCGTCGGCTATAGATTCGAGTGTTGAGTTGATGGGTGCCTTCGTGCAAGAGGTTTCCAACGCTGCGTTTGGGTTCGCCAACGCTCGCCTTGCACCTTCCTATGCTGCTGCTCAGGTAGATCCAGCTGATGGCCAAAAAGCAGCAATGGATGTGATGGACGATGGGCCGTCGCTGATTTTGTTTCTCGGCGCTGTTGTAATCATGGCGTTGGTCGCAGTGGTGGCACTGCCACCCCTTTTCGACCGGCTTACGCTAAATCGAGCTATTGCTGGTTTGGCACTCGTTGGCCCAGCTATGGGCTTAGCTGGAACCATCATAGGCACCGGAGCTATGACGTTGTCCGGGCATGACTTCTGGTATTCACTAATTGTGGCCGCCGCTGCGGGCCTGGCCTCGATCATCGTCGGCTTACGACTTGCCCGGCCGGTGGCCCGAGATTTGTCGGTAATTGCCGACACAGTTGAAGCGGTAGCCGCAGGCGACCGGGTAATCCGTACAAACGTTGAACGGTCGGATGAAATTGGAAGCTTAGCCATTGCGGTTGATGGCTTAAGCGCCTCGCTTGATCGGTCGGAGAAGGTCCAACGAGCGGCTGAGAATGAACGCAACGCCGTTGTAAGCGCTCTAAGTCATGACTTGAGAACGCCTCTAGCTTCCTTGCTAGTTTCGGTCGACGCCGTGCAAGATGGTATCGGTGATGCCGCATCTCACCTAAGGGCAATGCGAGGCAACGTCATTGCGCTAGAGCGCCTTGTCTCTGATTTGTTCTTGTTGGCAAAAGCGGACTCGGGTCGGTTACAGATGACGTCGGAACCGCTTGACCTATCAGAGCTTTTTGATGAGGCGCTTGACGCAGTCCGCCCGGTCGCTGAGAAGAAAGGGGTGCACCTGGTCGCCTCTTCCAACGTGGCTATCGCCGTTGTCGGCGATCATACCGCCTTGGGGCGGGTCCTTAGAAACCTGTTGGATAATGCAATCCGGTACTCGCCAAATGGTGGCCGAGTCGGTATCCAGCATAGGTTAGAAGCATCGTCGGTTCGGTTTGCTGTTGTCGACGAAGGGGAAGGCTTTGAAGCCGACTTTATTCCACGAGCGCTCGATCGTTTCAGCCAAGCGGACAAGGCTAGAAGCGGCAACGAAACCGCTGGGCTCGGGCTTGCGCTGGTTAGCGCAATGGTGAAAGCTCACGGTGGCGAGGTATCGATACGGCCTGGCCCAGGCGGTTGGGTAGAGGTTCGCTTACCGCTTGATTTGCGCAACGTTGGAGCTTCCGCTTCGTCGCTCGCCGGGTCGTAGAAGAATTTTTGGCCATTTCCACCTGTAGTTGACAACCAACAACTATTGTCAGGAAATCGGCGGATCAAGTGGCTAACTAGGAAACGGCTTAAGATCCATGGCGATTCAAACTGACCCGCGTTCAACCAACTTCGGTATCGACGAAGGCAACCGAGAAGAGGTTGTCTATGCCAGGCACCAATGGTTTGGCTTTGCTCTGTTTGGGGCACTGTCGTGTATCGCGGCGGTGGTGTACCTCAAATGGGACCCATCGACGACATCGAGTCGGTGGCTTTGGGTTGTATGTGGCCCGCTGCTGGGCATTGTTGCTATCGCCCGTTCCCAATCTTTGTTCGGTGATGATGGCGTAGATCGCGATCCGGCACCGTATGTCGGGATATTTGTCGGAACCACCATCGGGTCACTCGTTGTGGCCATGCTTTCCTACGAGGGTTGGGTGCTGCCCAGCGTCTTCTTCGTTATTGCCTTATTCATGTCGTTCATGGCTTGGTTGGAGCAGAGTGGGATTGGCATGAGCGCGGCAGTCGCAGTGGCATCGGTGTCGGTCGCTACTGCTATCGCCGATCTTGGCGACTCGGTGGTCATGATTTCATTTACGGTCGGAATCATGCTTCTAACCGGAGCGCTAGCACTTGTGTTGTCTAGCAAACCAACGAAGCCGCCAGTTGTTCGTCGACCGGGCGGAACGTCTTAATCGCCGCTTGAAGAGCTGGCTACTGCAGTTTAGATTTGACCAGCTGAGCCACTGCTTTACCATCAGCTCGACCATCTACCGCAGCGTTGATTGCTTTCATGGCCGTACCCATATCGGCCTTTGAGCTCCAGCCTCCGTCGGCTAGTGCGCTGTTTACCAGTTCCTCTAGCTCTTGGTCAGATAACCGGGCCGGAAGGTACTCACTTAACACATCCATTTCTTCTCGTTCCGCAGCCGCCCGATCGGTGGCGCCACCGCTCTCAAAGGCTTCAGCTGCCTCCAATCGCTGCTTAACCTGGGTAGAGATTATTCCTTTGACTTGATCATCGGTCAGCTCGATCGAGGTAGGTCCGGCAGCTTGAGCTTGTTGAGTAGCGGCGATAACCGCTCGCAGCGATCTAAGGCGAACCTCGTCTCTCGCCTTCATCGCCGCTGTCATATCGTGTCGGATGGTCTCGAGAAGCATAGTTAGCGCCTTTTGTCTTCTGATCTAGATGTTCTAGACCAAGGTTTCGATTTTACGGCTTCGGGTTGCCGATTGCAGGCTTGTCGGGCTGGCTAGATGCGCAATTTGCTTAAGGATGCGGCTTTGATCTGGAGTTTAGGTACTAGATGTTGCTTTATAGTTGCTAAGTCGTTGCTGTGTTCGACCCGTTTGTTCCTGGTTAGCAGTTGGGCGGCGTCCTGCACTACCGTTAACTAGCAACAAAGCCGGGTCTTGTACTCTGCTTCTTTGAGGTGCGGCCTCCGACTCAACTGCGGGCGGGCCGGAGGCCAAGCACCTAGCCTAATTGGGGTCCCTTGGAGTAGTTCTTGCCAGCAGTTGCAGAGCGGGCTGGCGGTGTTAGCCGAGGAGGCCAAGGGGGCGAACCCAAGCCAGGTAGAACGACGCGGCCAAAATGCCAAACGACACTAGTGCAACAAGGCCACCCCAGAACCAGTAGGGCAAGATCAAGGCGTCAGCGATTTGTTGAGTGTCAGACGACATGAGTTTCCCGTCCCGTTCGAAGTGCCGCGTGAACATGTAGTCGAGCGAACTCCAGCTAGCCAAACAGAACTGAATCCCAACCAGCTGGGCGACGAAGATCCGACTAGCGAGAGGGCCATACAACGCCACTGCCACGAGAGCGGCGGCAATAAGTGACAAAGACACAAAACCAAATGAATTTCTAACCACCAGGACGACCGAAGCGATAACTACAATTGCCAGCCCGGTGAGAACCCATTGGGCCGAAGTTTCTCGGGAGCCGGCCACGATTATGATCCCGCCAGCGATGGCTGGTCCGAGTAGTCCGCCGGCAGCAGTAAACGCAGTTCCTAAACTGCCGACGCCAGAGAAGTGAGCCTGGCCGCCAAGGTTCGAGAAGATTAGAAGTTTGCGGAATGAGCCGCCTGCTAGCAGGGCAAACACGCCGTGCCCGAGTTCATGGGCCCATGTTGACATGAGCGAGAATGGGTAAAGGATGGTTCGGCCGTAGGGGATATGGGGCAGCGCTAGGCTGACAATCGCCGCCGCCCAAAACATTGCGAGCAAGCTGTTTTGTCCGGTTCCGCTGACTAGTTCATCGACTGAGTCCATCGGACTACATCCTAGTCGTGTGATCTTCGACGCTTACGGCACGGGGCCGTTGGCCTCGCCCCCGGTGAAATTACCTACCATACTGGCGTTTTGGGAGCCGATCGTGGCTCGATTCGTCTAGTTCAACGACCCGATCTGCTTGTTGGGTCAGATCATGAATAGTCCGAATAGCCCTGGTCTAGTAGGAGAAGATGACACACAATAGATGAGTACAACGACCGTAGGAAGCCCAACGTTGCCAATGAAGGTAACAGGAAGGTGATCGACGATGTCATCACGTACAAGACAAAATCGACTCCGAAAACCAGGAGTTGCTGGAGTTAACCGCCCAGCTCGACTTGATCGGCGAGCTGAACACAGACGGGTTCGTCGGGCCGCCCATGTCGAGCTTCGCCAGCTCGAAGAGCCAGAAGATCACGCTCTGACTCGGCCGGTAAACACGTCTGAAAAAGTCGACCCATCAGAGCGCAGGCACGTTGTGGCCAGCGAAGGATGGGGAGATGAAACAAGGCGTAAGTTCAAGGTCTGGAAAACCAAGTCGTGGAAGCGGCGATCTCTGCAACGAGCGGAGCGGGCTGCTTCCTATCAGAAGCTCCTGAAGAGCGTCTAAACCTCCCTCTGCTGGCACTGGTTGCCAGTACATTTCTCGGTAATGATCACGGCTTGGGTCAGCAAAGCCCTTTGCAACCCAGGTCGGGGTCAAACCGGACTTCGTTGTCCCGGTTCGCCGCGCCTAAGATGCGACGATGGATGAGATTTGTGGTGACCTCGATGCTGAACACGGCGCGTTGGATGACATTGTTTGCGATCTTGACGAGGCCACGTGGTCGAGCCAAACGCCAGCCGATGGATGGGACATAAAGGAAACCATCGTTCATCTGATCCAAGCCGATATGGCAGCTCAGCTAGCTGTAGTTGACGCGGAAGGTTTTGCTGAAGCTAAGTCAAAAATTGCTACTGACGGGTTTGATGAAGTGTTCGGCACCAGTTCGAACAAAAGTGGGGCTGACGTGCTTCGTTGGTGGCGGGATGAACGGCAAAAAATGCTGGCTGCTTTTCGTTCCCTCGGCCCGAAAGACCGAATTCCGTGGTTCGGCCCAGACATGAGCGCGCTTTCCTTTGCCACCGCCCGCCTTATGGAGACATGGTCACATGGACGAGATGTGGCCGACACAGTGGGCCGAGATTGGGTGCCGACAGATCGTCTTCGTCACGTAGCCCATATCGGGGTTTCGACCAGAGGCTGGAGCTTCGTAAACCGTGGTTTGGCTCTACCGGAAGATCCAGTGCGGGTTGAACTGGTAGCTCCCAGCGGTGATCATTGGACATGGGGCCCCCAAGACGCCGAGGCTAAGATTTCGGGAAGCGCCGAAGAATTCTGCCTCCTCGTTACACAGAGACGACATATCTCAGAGACGAATTTGGTTTCGGTTGGTGACGCTGCCTCGGATTGGCTCGAAATAGCCCAGGCTTTTGCCGGTCCACCAACCTTGCCAAGCCAGAATCGGCTGATCAAGTAGAAAAAAATTGGGTAAATCTGTCGGTCGCGGGTCTATTTTCCTCAACCGAAGATTCCAGAAGTAACCTGGAACGAGTGTCCAATGAGCCACTAGGTTGGACAAGATCGGTCAACATCTGAAACGGGGGTTGTTAGAACGTGGGATTCTTTGACGGTGCTGAACCGCTTCACGAGTCTCCGTTTCCGCTTTGGACTCGGTCAATAGTTGGCGACATGTTGCCGCAAAGGGTGACGCCGCTGAGTTGGACCCTGTTCTGGGAACCCTGCGGAGCGGCCGGTTGGCGAGGAGCGCTATTAGACCGCATCGGTTTTGATGAATCAGACTTGCCCGACGCGCGCTCGGTCGTAGCTTTGGTTGATGGTTGGGCGTACCTTAACGCCAGTATTTTGAGGGAATGGTCGAGCCGTTTGCCAGCCGGTAACACCGATTTAGCTGATCGGATGATCGCCAAGTCAGGAATGGACCTTCCCCAGCACCAGCGAGCCGGATCGCCGCCAGATGCGATAAGTAACGGAATCCTTTCGCAGTGGTATAGCTGGGTGACCGAGTCAGCGTCCCAGCATGAGCTTAAGGTCGATGCTGAACTCTCGCAGACGTGTGTGGCTGGTCGACCAGACTTCCATCACTGCACTGACTTAGACCTGGTTAATCGAGCTACATCGCTCCAAGAACTAGCTCGACGACTATTCGAACAGCATGTGAACCAAACGCTGGCGTCGAACGTTGGCCCCGCTCTTGTAGCCGAGGCCTGTGCTTCAGTCTCACAACCGGGGCATCTTCTGGCTTTGCTGAGCGGTCTCGGATCGGTTGAACCAGTGGCGCTGCCGAGAGCAATCTGGGAATTGTCCCGAATGGTTCGATCCTCACCCGGGCTGCGAAGGTTGTTCGAGCAAGACGAAGGTGACCTGATAGAGGTCTTAAGGTTGTCGACTCAGCCTGAAGCGCTCGGACTAGTTGCGGCAATTGAAGCCCTAGCATCTGAAGTGGCCTTTCGAGGGTCAAACGGATGGGAGTTAGCCTCACGCACAATTGGCGAGGAAGTCGAGTCGATTCTCGACACGTTGGCTTGTCTCCGTCACGTGCCAGACTCAGCCGACCCGGTGAGTAAGCGGCGTGAGGTAGAGGACAACCGGGGGCGTCTGGTAGCCGAGATGGCTAGTTCGCTGCATGGCGCTGAACGAAGCCAGTTCTTGGCTGGCGTGAAATCCGCTGGGGTGTTCCTTCGCGGCCGCGAGCTGTCTCGAACCAACGTTCTGCGGGTATTGCATGAAATGCGATTGCCAATTGCTGAGCTCGGCCGGAGAGCCCGTCGTCGAAATGAGCTTGAAGCAGTCAACCATATTTGGATGCTGAATGCCGAAGAAGTTGAATACTATGGCGACGGTGGCATGGGCGACGTCGCAAAGCTAGCGTCGGAACGCTACGACGCGTTCACGAACGCCGAAACTAGCCCGGCTGAGATGGCTGTTGCTAGTAACAGCGGAATCTCGTTCGAACCAGACGTCAGGCCAAGCGAACGGTTTGCTTTAGAACAGCTTGAACCGGGTGACATGATGCTCGGCATCCCTGGTAGCCCAGGCATGGCTAGCGGGCCGGCTCGGGTTGTGACCTCAGCGCTGGATCTTGACACGGTGCGCCCTGGCGAAGTTTTGGTGGTCGATCGACCAGAGCTGGTGTACGCTCCGATTTTCCCAGCGACGGTTGCGGTGCTGGCCGAGCGAGGTCATTTGAAGAGTCACGCGGTTGTCGTTGCTCGAGAGTTCGGCCTTCCGGTAGTTACCGGTTTGGCTGGCCTAACTCAAAGAGTTACGAACGGCACGATTTTGAACGTTGACGGCTTGGCGGGCGTCGTTTCTGTGACGTCGTCTGCAGCGGACCAGGTACTAGCCAACACGGGATCCTCAACCGAACGCTAATGCTCGTTGATGACCTTAGCTGAGTAGGGTTTCGAAGTCTCGGCTCCACTGATGACTGATGCATCGATCCTCGAGCGAACCAGCGGCCCAATCTTCCCATATGCCGAGCAGCGCTTGCCTGCTGTATTCGGTCCAGCGAATAGCATCGGGAGCAGCGACTCGTCGGACTGTCTGCGAAATACCACCTTCGTGCACGGCGTACCCGGCCCAAACCCCGGGCCAGTCTTTGGTTGACGCAACTTCGGTTACGAGCGTCTCTGAGTGAACCCGAATACGATTGCGGTGGGTATGGCCGGAGCTGACCATGGCTGAATGTCGAAGTGAGCTGAGATCATCGAGGAACTTGTTTGAAGCCGGTGCCGGAATTCCCATTGGCCACTGACGGGGAAGTCTTCCTGGTTGGAGTTGCTGGTGTAGTCCGATGAATGTCGGCCGGTCGGCTTCTGAGGAACACTCCAGTATCGGGCTATGAACACGGGTGAGCGATCCCCAGCCTCGACCTGGCACTGTGGTATCGGCCGCGACGATCCGAATCCCGGGCAGGTCATGATGGCCAACTTTGCGGATGTAGGGGAGCTGTCGATCTCCGACTGTCAGCGGCAGAGTAGTAGCCTCTTCGTCTACATCGTGGTTGCCGGGAATGAGCAGCATGGGCAAATCCGGAAAGTCGTCTACTAGATGCCCAAGCTCAGCAAACATCGATGGCGCTTCGTGATTTGCCGCGTCGCCTTTGATGACAAGGAGTTGGGCTCCCCAGGCGATCGCCTCGGTAATGGCGGCGTGAGCTAACCGGTAGGGGTGGCCCGGGGTTGGATTTCCACTTTCGGTCATTGTCCGAAGTGCACCCCAACGTCTGGCCCCGATGTGAAGATCACTAATGGTTGCGAACCGACTCAGCAACTGGCCGGGCGGATCCTGTCTAGTTACCGCCGTCAGCGACACGGTCTCGTCGCGGCTTGTGAATTCGATTTGGTGCTCGGTGCCAGCCGCAAGTTGATCGACGACAATGCTTCCGGGTCCACCTTCGTGGTTTACCGTGCGTTGCTTCTCGCCGACAGTCACGGTTATCGGCCCAGCCGAAGCGTGGCCGAACGTGATTTGGACCGACGAGCTTTCGGTCGCCCAAACCTGGGCCGGCGACGGTTGTCGAAAGCTACGTATCTTACGAATCATTGGCGTGTCGGTGAGTTAGGTTCACGAAGAATCAGACCTAGCGGGCGAGGAACTGGGCAAGACGCTCAGATTCGCGTTGGCGTAGGGCCACCCGGACTCGCTGCTTCTCCAAGATTTGCTCAAGAGTTTGCGCGCCAGAAGGCACGGTATTGGCGGCGAAGAAATCGGCGGCGCTGACTTGGTCCTCGGGCCAATCTAGGGTCGTTAGGCCGCTAACCATTCGAACGATGAGGCTCGACGCAAACATATCGTTCAACTGGTCCCAGTTCTCGACAATGAACTGCCAGGTGTAGCGACCACAATCTCGGTTCGATAAGGCCCGGCCGATGAGAAACGGCGCATTCTGGCTTCGAACTTCACCGTCTAGGACCATCTGGAACATTCTCTGTACCAGCTCAGGCTCGGGAAAATCTGCCAACGCATTGAGATATCGCATTTCCTCTTGAGGATTTTCTGCCTTCCGCCAAGCGGCTACGAAGTCATCGAAGTCGGCTTCGTCGCCGGTGGCTGCTACAACGTCTACCGCTGCGGCCAGGAGCGGCGTGTCGACAAGCTCTGGGTCGCGAAGTCCGACGGCCGATGTTCGCTTTGACTCTTGTTGAATTTCGCGGTCGTTGGCGATTGTTCCTATAGCTCGAATCAAGTCGGCTCGTAGTTGCCGGCGACGATCGTCATCGTCGTCAGCTGGGCTCAGGCCAAGGTTGGCTAAGGCCGGTGCCATGGCATCGTGAGCTATTTCTTCCAGGTGTTCCTGCGCCTCGCCGGATGTGAGGCGACGAAGTTGGCTGAAGCCGCCGATTATTCGTTGCCAAACTGAGCGGTTGGTTTCGGCGGTCAGCGCTTCCAACAAGTTTAGAAACGACAGGGTTGAGGCTTCGCCGCCTAGAACCGAGGCCCATGCGTCGTCGATTAGCGAGTAGCGCTCAACTGCGGTCAGTTGTTCGGTGGCGACTTCGGCTAACGCGTCGAGCTGATCATCAGGGTAGGCAACTCGAAGAAATCCGGAACCGTTGGCGTTTACTAGGAACCACTCGGGATCAGATAGAGCGATGGTTGTCGGTTCGTCGGATTCTAGTAACAGCCGATCCTGACGGGGAGCCCCGTCGTTCGCTGGTTGCCACCGATAGTGAATAGGAATGGCCCAGGTTTGGTCCGGCGATTCGTCGCCGCCTCCGGCGTAGCGCATTCGGCTTTGCGTTAGAACTGGAGATTCTGCTTGGCCTCGAACAGTGACTAGCGGGTAGCCACCCTGGAAAATCCAGGTATCCATTATGCGTCGAACTGGTTCGCCGGTTTCGGCTTCGATGGCGTCCCACAGGTCGGTGGTTTCTGCGTTACCGAACTTGTGCTCGTTCATATACCGACGAATTCCGGCCCGGAACTCGTCTTCGCCCAAGTATTGCTCAAGCATCCGAACAACAGCGGCGCCTTTTTCGTATGTCAAGATGTCGAACATTCCTTCGGCATCTTCGGGGCTAACTACCTCGTACTCGATTGGTCTGGTTGTTCCAAGCGAGTCGGTGTCGAACGCTGCGGTGCGTGACAGGCCAAAATCGGTCCATCGTTCCCATTCGGGCCGAAAGGCGTCGGTACAGCGCATCTCCATGAATGTGGCGAAGGCTTCGTTCAACCACAGGCCATTCCACCACTTCATGGTTACCAGGTCACCGAACCACATGTGGGCGATTTCGTGGTTAATAACGTCAGCGGCTCGTTGGACCTCAGGTTGAGTTGCTCTGGCGGGGTCGATCAATAGTAGGACTTCGCGAAATGTTACACAGCCAAGGTTTTCCATGGCGCCGAAGGCAAAGTCGGGGATGGCAACCATGTCCAGCTTTTGATCTGGGTAGGGGAGGCCGAAATAGTCGCTGAAGTACCGGAGAGCGAACGCTCCGGCTTCGAGAGCGAAGGTCGTTAGCTCAGGGCTTTTGCCGGGAGTGTGCACGATCCGAAGTGGTACGCCATCAACATCGACTGGATCCGTCATTTCTAGCGGCCCAGCAACGAAGGCGACGAGGTAGGTGCTCATAATCATGGTGGGGGCGAAGCTGATTGCTATCTTTCCCTCAGGTGTTGATTGCCGATCGACTTCGGGGCTGTTCGAAATAGCTTCGAGCCCATCCTCGACTATTAGTTGGACTTCGAAGCTGGCTTTGAACGCTGGTTCATCCCAGCAAGGAAAGGCCTTTCGGGCATGGGTTGCCTCGAATTGGGTGGTTAGAAGTTTGTGATCGTTGCCATCGTCGTCGGTAAATCGACTGACGTAGGGGCCGACTAACTGGTCGTTGAGCTTGCCCGAGAACGTGAGGTCTATCGTGAGCTCGCCAGCAGCAAACTCGACCCCCGATGATGCAAGAGTAATTCGTTGCCGTTCTTCGTCAGTACTAACCTCGCAGGTGGTCGTTGTTCCATCGACGGTCACGGATGCGGCCTGTATATCTAGGGCCTCAGCATTGAGCACGATCTCGGAGGCTGGTTCCGCCGCAGTGGCATCGATCGAGACTGTCCCGGCGAATGTTTCCGCTTCAAGATCAGGTTCGAAGGCGAGCCGATAGTGCTTCGGTTGAATGGTGGTCGGTAACCGATAAGGATCTAAAGACACTGACTGATCGTACCCACGATTTGTTTCTTTTTCATGCGTGTCGACCAGTAAGCTGTCGCCGATCAGATGTGGTTGTGTTGAGCAATGGTTCGGGCAAACGATCAAATCTAAACCAGCGCGTCGTGAACGACAATGGGTTGGACTGGTACTGGAGGCTGGAACCTCGAGTTCAACTGTCTGTCGGACGGCGTCGTTCCAGGGAGCGTCGTTGAGTTGTTGTCGCAAGAGAGATACCACTAGTCAATTTTGCTCTAGGTGGCGCAGTGCTCCTTGTAGCTCTTTGATCAGCCGATATCCGAACGGCATTTAGTTGAGTAATGAACCTTTGTCGATGTGGTGTCAAGGGTGTTCGGGCCTGCTTCCTCGTCCGGATTGTCGAGGATCGAGATGTTCGTTTCGCTTTCTTTTTAGTGGGGTTTTGGCCAGTCGGTGGGCGCGCTGAGTGGCTTCGGGTCGGGGTCATTTCGAGGTGTCACCACATGCTGCGATATGAATATTGCAGATTAGTACAAGCATGTATATCCATATTTGTGTGTTTGAATAAAGCTGCGAATAGCAGCAAATAGATGGTTCTAAAATCGTTGAATAGTCTTAACAAAGGGCGACGGTTCCGTTAGTTTCATTTTCATGACTACGTATTCCAATGAAAGTGCGGCTGGGAATTTGGATGTCGCTGAGAGCGGATCAGAAGTTACCGAAACCGATTCATACGAGGTTGTTGACGAATCGGTTGAGCTGGTCATAGAAGATGAAGTGGGGGACGGTTGGTTCGAGCCGGCCGCTGACTGTGATGACGAGCCACTAGACGAAGTTGATGAAGAGGTTGATGTAGCCGAAGACCTTGACCACGACGAGCATTCCTGGATCGACGGGGACGATGTTGAATGTGAGTACGCCGAAGGCGGCGTTCATGACAACGGAGCGGCGGTCGGTATGGCTCCGTCAAAGATGGGCGCACTAAGGGAGACGCTGCTTCGAACCCGGAGCAAGGTGACAGGTCTGTTCGTCCCGAGTAACGGTGATGGTGTGGCTCATGCTGACTGCTTGGAACTAAGCGCCGAGTTCGACCCTGCGTTGACAGGCGAAATCGGCGAAGACGACTGTTTGGACGAAGAAGAACTCGGTCGGTTAGACCACGAAGGACAGGCTTTGGCTGATAACGAGGCTGACCACTTGATGAGTGATGATGAGGGTCAGGAGTCGGCCTACATTAGCGAACAAGTCTGCAATGGGATGGTCGAAACGTTGCAGAGCGATGCAGAACTTGATGCCGAGGTGGCGGCCGCTATTGAGGTCACGTCACTGCTTGATGCCGTAGCCCTGCTAGAGAAGTTCGATAAGGAGCTGGCTGAAGTCGAATCGGTTTTGTGCGCCGATTAGATCAGGTCGGCTATTGAAATCTCTTATCGATCGGCTGGGCGATATGAACGTTATTCAACTAAGAACAAGTCGAAGGCGTGGATGATATTGCCCTCATCATCGAGAACAAAGTTGTCCTCATTCATGAAGTCGGTCGGATGCTCGGGTTGTGTCCGGTCGACTGCATCGATGTAGTCCTGCATGTTCACGATTGCGTTGCCTTGAGCCTCTGGCGAGAGTTCGCTGAAGGGGGTTCCTTTGTCGATGTTGACCTTTTCCATTTCAAACCCACCTGGCTCCGGGCTCGTCCGGTGCTCTGGGATTAGGTGGCCGATATTTCGGCCATCCTCATCAGTTAGGTTCGATCGAAGGGCGTTGTGGAGCTCAACCGATGTGGCCGCATTTCTGTTGGCCCGATCAATCTCTTCGTCGGCGTCGGTGGCGGTTGCGTCGATATGGAGGACCTTAATGACGGTTTCTGGACTTACCTCATAAACGCAACCGCCTGCTCCACACTGCCCGGTACCTTCGAACTCGAAACCGACCGGGCGGGGTCGGAGGTTGAGGACATCAAGGCTGATAGCTGGGAAGTCTATGCGTCCCAGTTCATTTCCGGTGCTGGGTCCAGCCTCACTTTGATCTTGCGTCGTCAATTGGGCTTCTGCTGATCGTAACCGTTCGATCGCTGTCTCAGCGTCAACAGCTAGAGCCTGCGCTCGAGCGTCAAGCGCCGCGCTGTCTTCTAATAATTGCGCCCGACTATTCGTCACGTTTGCTGAGGTGGATGTCTCCGGGTGGTGTTGGCCTCGGTCGAGCATGTCTCGTACTTCTTGAGCCGCGGCCCAGGCGCCAAGTGCGTCATGGACTGCGACACTAGCTTGCTGAGCTCGACTGTCGATTTCGGCAAAGTCGACTGCGTCTTTTGGTATGGCGCCGGAGGATCCAGTATCAACCGACGATTGCTCTGCAACTGAAGTCGCGGGGCGCCGAGCTGCGAGGGCTGCTTCCGCTGCATTTAGGTTGAGTACGGCCTCTTTGTATGTGTTCGTTTGAGCCTCGCGGACTAGCCGCGGGTCGTTCCATAGGAGGTTGTGTCGTGCGTCTTCAACGATTTGCCGGGCCGACGCGGCCTCTTGTTCTAGCCGCTCTATTTGTTCATCGTCTTGATCGGCAGGGGTAGTGGCGTCTGTCGCTTCGTCACTCCTGTCGCTCGGTTGAGTATCGTCGACATCCTCGTCGTCGCCGATGTTGTACATGATCGTTGGACCTAAGAGGTCTTCGGGCGCTGCCGGTTGGGTTACAGACCCGATAGCGCTCACACCGGTGGAGCCTCCTGGGAGAATTGAACCTTGGTCTGCAACGGTCGGACGTCCAGCGATGGCACCGATTGAATCGACCGGATTTGTTGTGGTTCCGCCGTAAACCCCTGGCGCTGGTAGGTCAGAATCGGGAGCGTTGCCGATTATTGGGGAGTCAGGTTGGGTCTGAACGAACGGGTCAACCATCGGTAGTTGAGGCTGAGTGTCGGTGTCGTTATTGAGCTCCGGCGCCGTCGTAACAACGAGGGCCGCCGCACTAGCCCCAGCTGCAGTATTAGCAACTTTGTCGTGGGTGGATTTGCCAGGAATACGGTTCATTAGTCTTGCGAAACCGTCGATCAAGTCGCTCGACTTCCCAGGAAGCACTGCCAGCGCTCCGATACCAATAGCTCGCGGGATGTTCTGATCAACAACAGCGTTATGCGCTTCCACCATGTCTTCTGAGATTCCAATGGGTGCGATCACCCATCCGGTTAGCTCGCCGGTGGCGGCCGGTTGATCGACTGCGATCATTCGAGCCCAATCTTCGTCGTTCGACTCTTGGGCCGCGCTACGGGTGTCGAATTCTCGGCCAAACCGGTCCCGGTACATGCCGTTGTTGGATTGAGCAACTTCAGTGTCGGCTGCTTCAGCTTGCTCTGGTGATGCGTGTTTCCCACCTGAGAGGTCGAAGTATTCGCCTCGTTCTCTCCCTAGTTCTCGCAGTCTTTCTATCTCGTCCATCCCCTTGGATATGGCCTCGGCGTCGGAGGCGTCGGCTTCCGCTTGGCTGGGGTGGGCTCGCCCATACAGGTCAAACGCTACGGTTGAGTCATCGTCGCTGCTTGTGGGTTCTGAAGGCGCTAGCTCCTGGCCGGCGATTGAGTCGAGGTTTATTCCCTGGTCGTTGAATGGGTCGAGGGCCGGTCCTGGGCCGCCGAATGGGTCGAGCGCTAACTCCTGGCCAGCGATTGGGTCGAGGTTTATTCCCTGGTCGTTGGATGGGTCGAGATTTGCTGCTGGGCCGCCGAATGGGTCGAGACTTGCTCCTGGGCCGCCGACTGGGTTGAGGGTTGGTCCGGGGCCGCCAAACGGGTCTAGCTCTTCACCAACTGACACTGACTCGGTTTCGATGATCGACGCTGGCTCTGGATCGAACGTTGACGGTAGTTCGGGGCCGTCAACGTTGCCACCGCTTGGAATTGAGTCGCTTCGCAGAGAAGAGCCGTTCGTTGGAGCGAAGCTAATCCTGGCATCGTTTCGATGAAGTGGGTCGGCGTAGAACTGTCGTTGATCCAAACCGAATTCGTTGCGGAAGTTATTCTCGGTCAGTGGATTTCGGTTTGGTTCGAGTTCATCGATCGCAGAAGCGCTTTCGTCTTCGGGGGAGACCCCGTTATCATCACTGTCGAAAGGTAGTCCAACCGCGTCTAGTTCAATATTTCTGGCCGACGTTGGGTCACCAGTAGTGACGTTTGGGACCACCCGCCCATTGGGATCGACCTGTACCGATCGACCGTGGTGACCAGTGCCAGTGCCGAACTGGACGACGTGGACCATTTCGTGCGCCAGCGTAACGGCCGGCGGCGTATCGCCGGGCTCGAACAGCGTGATATCGGTTGGGTCATATCCCAAGACAGTCTGGACCCCAGCGCCCGAGGTGGTGCCGTCGGACATCAAGAAACCGGCTTGGTCGTCCGAGCCAGGTACTGGACCGACCGAGCCGCCACGCCCGCCGGTGATCGTTGGGGCGATCGGGTCGTTTTCGTCGATTGGGATCGTCCTTTGGTCGATCACGTCGGTTTCAAAAGGCAAGTCGTCGATGGTGTCTAAGAACTCCTGACCGAGAGGTGTTGACTGAAAGGTCGTCAGGTCGGAGTTGAAGCGGTCTAAAAACTCATCTGACCCTCGAGGCCTCAGATTGTCGCCGGCATTAGTATCAATGTTGACTTGGGTTAGGGAAGCGCCGCTCGAAATGTCAACTTCGTCGTCTGGTTCGGCGAATACTTGGTCACCGGGTTGTGTGTTCGCAACGATGTCTTGACCGGGACCGGTAACGACCACATTGGAGCCGGTTCCGGAGTTTAGAACGTCGTCGCCAAGGCCTCCAATGACGACGTCGTCGCCGCCGTTGCCGCTCACGGTGTCGGCTCCGCTGCCGCCGTCAACCCAATCGGTGTGAGCTCCACCTTCAATCGTGTCGTTGCCGAGGCCGCCATAGATCGTGTCTTGGCCGCTTCCGCCCTGGGCGATGTCGTCGCCTCGACCTAAGTCGATGTAGTCGGCGCCGCTGCCGCCGACAACTCGGTCGTCTCCATCGCCAGTAACGATCTCGTCTTTGCCGCTGCCGCCGTCGACAGTGTCATCGCCGCCGCCTGAGTTGATCAGATCGTTGCCCCCGCCACCGTCGATTGTGTCCGGGCCATCTGATGTCATGATTGTCTCATCGAAGCGAGAGCCGGACACGATTACGCCAGCATCTGGATTCGTCGGATCAGCCAAGCCGACGATTGTGAGTCTGCCAAGGTCGTCGTCGGACAGATCGTATTGGGTGCCATCGATGACAACGTCGCCGCCGGCAAAGAAGCCATCTCGTACGTTAATAGTTCGGTTGCCGACAATAAATGTCTTGTCTGAATCTCTAAAGACGCCTGGGGTCAGCGGGGTTCCAGTTTCACCGCCGGGTGAGTCGCCAACTCGAGGAGTCTCGGGATCTACCGGTGCCAAACCATCAACCCAGGATGTCTTCGGTTCGTCCGCAGCGCTTTCTCCGGTTAGTTGATTGTCGAACACTTGATCGCCAAGGTCGGACGAGTCGCTGCTGCCGCCGGCCGGTCGCGCTGGAGGCTGCGCCAGCTCGACTTCGTTTGCAGGCTGAGTAGGCCCGCCGTATTGGTACAGGGAGCTGAAGCTCGTTGGGTCGGTGCCCGTCGAAACATCGGTGTTCTCGAAGCTTTCGTCTAAGGTCGAATTTGGTGTGTTGGTGTCGTCGCCGGATCCGCCGAATGCGTCGAGGTCGCTTGATGTGTTGCTCGGTGTGTTGCTCGGTGTGTTGGTGCTTGGGGACTGGGTGTTTGGTGTGTTGGTGTCGTCGCCGGATCCGCCGAATGCGTCGAGGTCGTTCGATGTGTTGCTCGGTGTGTTGCTGTTTTGGGACTGGGTGTTTGACGAGCTTTCACCACTACGCGAATCGTTGTTCCTATTTGATGAACTGGTGCTATTTGAAGAGTCGCTGTTGCTTGGTGAGGTGTTGTCGGCGGATCCGCCGAATGAGTCGCTGTTGTTTTCGGTGCGAGGTTCCTCGGTGTCGGAGCTAGTACTAGTTCCCCAATCGCCTCCGCCGTATGGAACATCAGCCGTTGCTGGTAGCGCGCCGAGACCTCCGACAGACCCGGAAATGCCGGCGAAAGCGGCGGTGAAGAATAGGAGCTTGCGCCCACGGCGAATCCACGTTGATTGACCTGGGGTATCAAGCTTGCTGAGATGCTGGGCCGGGAGCTTCTGGCCGGACCGGAAAACCAACGACGGTGCAGCAGAAGCAGCGTCAAGATCGCGAAGGTTGCTCATCGGTTTGCAGACAGGGCAAAACCGAAAGTCGCTCGTCGAAAGACATGTACCGCACATTCAAAGACCCACCTTTTGAATAGTTATGCAGCCCCCGTAGGGGCGTATACAACAATGGTACTGTCTCAGGTCTAGTTTTACTAGTCTTGCTGACCCACCGACTATGGATAAGCAGCTGTATTACGACGTTGTGGAATTTGATCGTGTTTCCACTGGCTTTGGTGACACGATGGACAGTGTCGCCCCGGTTCGACTCGACGGGATTAAGCTGGCACGCGATTGTTTACTTGCTCCCAGGGTCCGCGTCGAGGGGAGTGTGTATAACGTCGACTCTCAGCCTGAAATAAGGCTTGAAACGATGGAGCGGTCGTAGGTGGTAGGCCAAAAGGCGGACGGCTAGGGCCCGTACGGAGCTGCGAACAGCCGATTCAAGTGATAGTCGATGGTGGCGAAGGCGGAGTCTGCGGTCATGGTTTCGTTCATGACGTATTGGCCGAGTCCGGGCATTAGCGCAGTTAGAAGCAGAGCCTCAGCTTGGGGATCGACGCCTGAGGATAGCGGGCCCCGGTTGAGCTGTTCGAGAACTGCGGACTCCATCATCTGGGACTCAGTTCTTCGAACCGTCCCTTTACCAGCGTTGGCCATTACACCCTCGGTGTAGAGAGCCAAATACATCAAGCCTGCTACTCGGCTCTCCTCATCGGTGGGGATAAACGACTTTAAGAACGCTTCCAAAACCGCTCGGGGTGAGCCGTCGGTGGCTTCGATCCACCCCATGAGTCGGGCGGTTGATCGCTCACCAACATGGCGTTGGGTGTATTCGAGCAAACGTTGCTTCGTTCCGAAATAGTGTTGCACGAGCCGTACCGAAACCCCAGCTTCTGCTGCCACTGCCCGAAACGTTGCCGAACCAAGCCCGGAACGCAGGGTGATACGGCAGACCGCATCAGTCATTTGCCGGCGTCGGGCGTCATGGTCCACTTTTTTGGGCATTGCGTTAGTATCCAATCTTCTTTATAATACAAACGTACCATAAAACGAACCGTGAAAAACGTTCGGAAGGCAACTATGAAACAGCAAACCTATTTTGGCGAGTGGCGTAGTGAAAAAGCTGAACAGAAATATCGAGCAGGGGATGCTGCTGGTTGGAAGCAAGCGATGTCGGCGGGGCAGCCAGAAACAATCGACGTTGAGACCGAATTCGGTTCCACCCGGGCCTATCGGTGGCCAGGATCTGGGCCAACCATCGTGTTCGTACATGGTTGGACCGACACATCGGTCCGGTGGATTCCCTACGCTGAAGCACTCCAAGGCTACGACGTATATGCCCTTGACATTATGGGAGACGTCGGCCAGAGCAAGCAGGCAAAGCCTTTCACCGGTGCCGATGACTTAGTGGCGTGGCTCGGCCACGCTCTCGACGCGCTTGATCTGGATCACCCCCATATTGTCGGCTATTCGCTTGGCGGTTACCTGACACTGGCTCATGCGGGCAAATCTGATCGGTTAGCGTCGGTAGTCGTGTTTGATCCAGTTGGCGTTGTCGAACTGCAGCTCATCAAGTTCATGTTCAGCGGGGTTGGAGCGTTGCTAGCTCTGATCCTTCCCCGTCCCGGTCGAGAATGGTTGGCTCGACGGATGCGTCATCCTCTTCTCCGAGACAAAGCAGCCGTGAAGCCGCTACTCCAAGCCCAACTCGGTCATCCACCAAAACTTCCACCGTTACCAACGTTCACCGACAACGAGTTGAGGTCGATATCGGTTCCGGTTCGCGCCCTCATCGGCGCAGAGACCAACTTTTGGGATGTCGATAAGCTCAAAGCGAGGATAAACGATCAAATAAAGAACGGCCAAGCCGACCTTCTACCTGATGCCGGCCACGCGCTGGCTATGAGCCACTTCGAAGAATGCCTGGCAACGGTTCGAAGCGCCGTGACCTCAGCTACAAGATAGGTGCGCCGCCTGCCGACAGATACTCACCCTCGGTATCGTCGATTTTCAACGATCCGAATTAGGGTAGGCGGTGAGCCGAGTACGCCTCGCAGGCACGAACCAGGAGAGAGCTACCTTTATGAGAAACCCGCTCACCAGTCCAACTGCAGCAGCGGTCGGGCCCTACAGTCACGGCATTCTCGCCGGAGATCTTGTTTTTTGTTCCGGGCAGACCCCAATCGATCCAACAACCGGCCAACTTGCGGCAGGCGGCATCGGAATTCAGACATCTCAGTGTTTCGACAACCTATTTAGCGTCCTCGAATCGAACGGGATGGGGCCTGCTGACGTAGTTAAGGTGAACGTGTTCCTCACTGACATGGACGACTTCTCCGAAATGAACCAAGTCTACGAAACCCGATTCCAGCAGCCATTCCCGGCTAGAACCACCATTGGTGTGGCCTCACTGCCACTCGGTTCATCTATCGAAATAGAACTCATCGCTCAGCAAACCTGATGGTCAAAGGACCGAATCTCGATCGAAGCGGTCCCGCCGGTTCACCGACGATAAGTCAACACCATCGAGTCTTGCGTTGGCGAGATCCGCACCTGCAAAGTCGGCACCGTTGAGCCGCGCATTGGAGAGGCCGGCACCCGACAAGTCGGCACTGCACAGAATCGCTCCTTCAAGTATTTCAACTACCTACGTGGCCTTTGCCCGTGGATAGATGTTCTGCCTCGGTCACGGTTCAAACGTAAGTCCGTTTCGTCGATGGCACGGTTAGCGAGACACCCAACTTTCAGCGTCGTTGCTGTTGCGCCCTGGTTAGGTGGCTACTAATGTCATCTCAGACCACGGTGGTGCGGCGGCCTCGGATTGCTTCTACGCGAAGCTCCCAACTTCTTTCAAGTTCCTTTATGGCGGTGCAATTTGAAATCGGCGGTGACCAATGGTGCCTCATCTGCGCCAGTCAGAGATCTTGACCAGGTTCCAATAACGAGCCTCCGACCAGAACGGGTAAGACGCCCGTCGTTCATGATTTTTGGCGTGCTCCTGATTTTATTAGCTGCACTAGCGGGCGCCTTGTTGTTTCGTTCCTCAAACAGCCGGTCCCAAGCGTTAGTTCTCAGAAATGATCTAGCCACCGGCCAAGAGCTACAGACAACTGATCTTGTTGTGGTTGAGATTGACGCTGTGCCGAACCTGAAATGGGTGCCTGCGAATAGCCAAGACGAGATCGTTGGATTGTCAGCCCGCGGTCCCTTGTCAGGCGGTCAACTAGTGTCGGCGTCGATGTTTACCGAAAGGGCAGCAACGATCGGGTCTGAAACGGTAATAATTGCTGCTGCTGTTCGACCAGGGGCGATACCACCAACCTCCCAAGTCGGCGACACTGTCAGTATTCAGGTGACCAACGCCGACGAGAGCGCAAACCTTGACGGGCTCGGCGAATCAACGCCGGTTGGCGAAGCGGTCATCTGGTCAATCGCTGGCACTGCGTCAACTTCCGGCGAGGTAGTCGTCGAACTAGCAGTGCCATCCGGTGATGAGCGTCGTGTTAGCCAAGCGGCTAGTAGCGGGAGGATGAAGCTCAACCTCACCGGGGACGAATAGATCATGCTTATAGCGGTGTCTTCAATCAGCGGATCGCCAGGAGTGTCGGCTTGGACACTTATGTTGGCTGCTGCTTGGCCTGACCCTCAAACTCGAATTTTGGTCGAAGCCGACCCTTCCGGTGGCGTCCTCGCCGCCAGATACGGCTTATCCTCAGATCCCGGCGTTGTAACGCTGGTTTCACAAGCCCGGCTTCATCTGGGCCACCGACCTGAACTCCAAAGCTGCGGTCGTCGCCTCGACGCAAATTTGTGGTGTATTCCCGGCCCGGAAACAGCAGAGGGTGCAGGACACATTTGGAGTGGCGGGGCACAACCTTTGGCCGAGTGTTTGGCCGGAGACGATCGGCTGTGGTTCGTAGACTGCGGCCGAATCTACCCAAATACAACGTTGTCACCATTGCTGTCCGCATCTGATTTGCATCTGCTCTTTGTTGGATCATCGACCGAATCGTTAGTCGCTGTCCCGTCCCGAGTTAGTTGGCTATCTGAACACGCCCCGACGTGCGTTGTGTCTGTCGGCAACTCCGGGCGGCACCCAGACGAGATGCTCAAGTTCTTCGGATCGGAGCGAGTGTGGCAGGTCGGCTATCAACGTGATCTATCGAAGATCGCCGGTCAAGTCTTCGAATCGGGTCGAGCCCGAAGGTCGAAAGCATGGCGGGCCGCAGTCGAAATCTCCGACAACATCTGCCATTGGCTCAATGAGCAGACCGATTCCAAACAACGCGAAGGAGTCAATCAGCATTCGGCGGCAACGCCGACACTGGACGCACCAGGTGGGAAACAATCCGCCAACAATTCTTCGGTACCCGCTGACGCTCCGCCACCTTCACCCGAAGTGGCCGAAACGGGCCTTACCTTGTCTGATTCGCTGGCCCCACCGATATCGACGCCAGATAGTTCGATGGCCGCCGCAGCGCCAATTGCCGGAAGACCACGGATGCCGAGCGAAGAATTCAAAGATCGACCGTCTGCTCCTAAGCTGCCGCCTGTAAGTAGAAAATCAGGGTGGTCCGAGCCATTGCCCGAGATTCCCGATGATGAACCTAAGCAGGCCCACCCGACTGCCACAAGCGAGGCCGGATAGTGCCGTCGACCACTTCAGAGGCCCGTTCTGGCAACGTTGCAAGATACCAAGATCAGATGTTGACGAAAGCCAAAGAGGCATTGGAGCGAGAGGCTCGGAGACGGTCCGAATTTGGAAATGGAAACCTGACTCGCGAAGGCAAAGAGCTTTGTGTCGTAGGGGCCGCTCAAGAGGAACTAGCAGTCATTGACCGACACCGACTAGAACAAGGTTTACCGAAGCTAGAGCAAAACCTTTCCCGGCAACTCCTCAAAGGCGTGCTTGGCGCGACTCTTGGCTTAGGCCCGGTCCAAGAGATCCTCGAAGACCCATCGGTAGAAGAAGTTCTCGGCCGCTGGGATTACCTGGTCGTGTACCGGTCTGGCAGGTCTCCGGAAGAAATACGGGGAAGTCGGACACCTTGGTCATCTCAACAAGAAATGGTTGAGTGGCTCGCCTACGCTGCTCGGACCCAAGGGCTAACCGAACGCTCTTTCAACCCGGGCTCGCCTTTGTTGGTAATGCGCCTTGGTCCTGGCCTACGTCTAGCGGCCCAGCGCGAAGTGGGCGAGCAGGTAACGTTCGCTCTCCGACGAAACGTTCTTGGGAGGTCGACCATCGAGCAGCTCGGCGCCTTCGGGATGTTTCACCCCGTCGTCGGTCAGTTCCTGAAGGCGGCAATGCGGTTGAGCGAGATCAGGATTGTTTTCGCGGGAGCGACTGGTGCCGGAAAAACTACCCTTGCTCGAGCATGTCTGGCCGAGCTGCAACCAAGCGAGCATGTGATCGTTATGGAAGACACCGCCGAAATCGACTTGTTTGACCCCGACTACCATCCGAATGTTGAATCGTGGGAAGTCCGAGAAGCCAACGTTGAAGGGCAAGGCGAAGTGAGTCTGGCCGATCTGGTTCGTCACAGCCTTCGACACCGACCCGACTGGAACGTGGTAGGCGAGGTACGCGATGGTCAAGCTGCCACCCCAATGGTGGCGGCGATGACAGCAGGTATGTCTTCGTTGACGACCGTTCACGCTAAATCTGCGGTTGGTGCCCTTGATAAACTGCAGCTGTACCTTGGCATGGGGGATGAGCAGATGGGTGCGTCTATCGCCCAAATGCAGCTTTCTCTCGCTATTGACTTCGTTGTCCACGTCAAACGCAACTCGGCAACTGGTCGACGGTCCATCTCTGAGATTATTCAAGTGGCCGGGTTCGATCATGAACGGTGCACCGTCAACACGCTCTACCGTGAGCGACCCGATGGTCCGGTCGGTGCCAATGTGTTCACTGAGGAGATGGCGGAACGATTAGAGGCGGTCGGGTTTGATCCGCGCCAGTTCACCAGCTGGGGAGCCGTCGCATGACGACGTTCGGAGCTAGCTTGCTTAGCGCTATGTTCGCCGTCGGCCTTATTCTCTTAGCGGTCGGTATCCGAGGAACAATTCCGAAATTGGAAACCGAAAAACCAGCAACCAGAACGAAGCTCGGCATATCTCCGACGTGGATTGGGCTCGGCATCGCCGCCGCTTTCCTTGGTTGGGCCTTGACCGGTTGGCCCGCGATGAGCTTGTCGTTTGCCGGAGCGGTCGGGGTTTCCTACTACGCGATGGAGGTTCGTCGCTGGCGAAATCAAGCAGATGACTTGGCCGTCAGTCTGGCTAGTTGGGCCGAAATGCTATCGGACGTCATGCGATCACACTCAGCCTTGGGACAAGCAATACAGGAAACGGCAAGCTCAACTTCAGAAACACTCCGGCCCCATGTCAGCAAACTAGCGGCTCGTGCTCAGGCAACGTCAATGCAAGAGGCTTTGATTCAGTTCGCAGTTGACGTCGATCATGGAACTGCCGACGTCATTGTGACAGCGCTGCAAATTGCCGATGATGGCCAAGGCCGAAATATCCCCGCTGTTCTCGAAAAGATCGCAGATCAGACTCGGATCCGAACTGAGATGTTGCTGCGTATCGAGTCTAGTCGATCAAAGATCTACTCCGAAGCCAGAACGATGGTCGCGTTGACCCTAGCAATGGTGGCGGCGTCAATGGTTTTTGGGCGGCCCTATCTGATTCCGTACAATCCGATTAGCGGACAGATCGTGTTGCTACTGGTAGGGGCTCTGTTCACCAGCGCCGGTATAGCGTTAGTGCGAATGGGCAGGCCGGTAGAAATGCCGCGCCTGCTTCGATCAGCCAATGCGGGCCTGGAATCGAACGCCGATCGGGGTAACTCTCCGCTGCTGCAGAGCGGGATACGGAAATGATGGTCGTAGCCGCTTCACTCATCGCCGGATTGGCTGCTATTGGTCTACTCGTCGCCATCAGAGGCCTAATCCGAACTCCTCCACCGCTTGAGACGGCCGTGGGCCTTTCTAATGCAGCAGCGAGAAAACCAGCAACTCTGTGGTGGATCGAAGAACTAGAAGCTCGAGTTACTGGAACAGCACTCAGTCAACGAGACGCAGACCTGGCGGTACTCGGCCGATCCTATGAATCTTGGCGGGCTCGTCGTTTGGGGTGGGTAGCCGCAACGGCCGGAACGTTCGTTGTCTCGTATCTTGGCCTTAAGGCCTCGATCGGCGGCGCTCCTTCTCCTGTTGTGTTCGTCGCTGTTCTCTTCTCGTCGCTTGTAACCGGGTGGTTCATTGCAGGCTGGGAACTGTCTTCTGACGCTGCAGTTGCTCGCAAAGCGATTCGCCACGCAGTGAGCCTATACCTTGAGCTAGCAGCCGTTGCCCTTGCTGGTGGGGCGGGTCCATCGGAGGCGATGCGGCTCGGGTCTCGCTACGGCCACGGACGCGGATTTGCTCTCATCAGTAGTGCTATCGCCGGAGCGGAGGCCCGTCGGGTTTCGCCCTACGCCGCTCTAGAAGATCTAGGAAAAAGAATCGGCGTAACCGAACTAATCGAAGTTGGCAAAGCAATGGCGCTGGCCGATGAGAAAGGGGCCCCGATTCGAAGCACCTTGAATACGAAGGCCGACTCGGTCTCGTTCCGGCTGATGAACGCGGAGGAATCGGCGGCTGAGTCTCGATCGGTCGCTATGTCGTTGCCTTCTGTGTTGATGCTTTCGGGCTTCCTGTTGTTCCTGATGTTTCCCTTTGTAGCGGCATTGCTGGAAACCACAAAATAGATTCGCAGAACGAGGAATCATGGCAGTTAGAGGTTCAAAGACAGCAAAGGTGGGAGCATCATGGCTGATAATTACAGCTGTCGTGATCGGCGTTCCCATGTTTCTTCTGTGGGTGGTCGGCAATCCGTTTCCCAGCGTTGTGCCGGACTGGGCGACAATTAGTCGTGACATCAGTCAGCAAAATATTTCCGAGCCGTTCGTAATCAAGACACTCGCACTAATGGTCTGGGTTGTCTGGGTCCAAATCACCTGGGCCATTGTTTGGGAGGCTGCTGTTGCTGGGCCACGGATAGCAAAAGGAATTCGAACTAGGTCGGCACCGCTGGTTGCCCGACCACTAGCGTCACTCGCAACCCGGATTGTTTCGGCGGGTCTAGCTGCTGGGGTTGTCACCTCAACGAGCCAAACCTCATTGCCCGAGCGGATTATTGTGGCTCCAAATGTGGTCCCCGCTAGCGTTCCCCAGCCAGTAGCGGACAATCAGGTCGACACCGAGGTTGGTGATGGACAGCGCTGGCTGGTTCAGCCTGGTGACTCGTTGTGGTCGATTTCGGGTGAAGACCAATCGGTGGCGGCTCAGATTATCGACCTGAATGGCACCGTTTCATCTCCGTTGGATGTCGTAGCTGGAGTATCGCTACGCGTTCCTGAAAGCGTTTCGATACCAGCGGACCGCCAATCCATGCCACTGGACATCGGTAGCCGACCACCGGTTGATTCCGGCGGCGCACAGCGACTAGTCGATCATGAACCCGACGCCAGGCGAGCCAGTCCGTCGCCAGAGGATCGCGAGCGTGACTCGAATGCAGGCTCGAGCGAAGGTCGTGCTGGCGAAGCTGACCTACTAGAGAAAACCTACTGGCAACCGCAACAAGCAACTGTAACTCCCGGTGACACTATCTGGGCTCTAGCCGAGAATCGGTTGGAACGCGCAAATCGGCCGACTTCGAACTCGGAGGTGCTCCAGTACGTCGATGAGGTAGTGGCCGACAATCCTGAGGTCCTCGACGATCCCGACTTGATACATCCAGGTGATGTCCTCATACTGCCTTCGATCGGCGAGGCGCCAGAAGTAGCCGACCAACAAGATCTGGACCAACGTGAGCAAGGGCCGGAACCCAACGAATCGGAAGCGGATGCCTCGGCCACCCAATCAAACGTGGTTCCGTTGCCCCCGAGAACGACTGACAGCGATACCAACGAGCCATCAATTGGTCTCTACGATTGGCTTACCAGATCTCGAATCGATCTGGGTCTCGGCGTTGGCGGAGCGATGCTCGGCGCAGCGGCGTTGTCCTTGCTTCGGCGCCGGCGAAAGTACAGGATCGCTCACAGAAAGCGGGGGACGATTCCGATCGATCCCGACCCTCGACTAGATGATCTCGAAAGGCTCTTGCAGGCGGAGCGTTCCAAAGACAAAGCAGGGTGGATGACGGCCGCTCTCGCCTCGCTTTCAGCTCGTCCGGTGTGGGAGGACGAGCAAATACCAGTGCCCGTGCTAGCCGTCGCCAATTCTAAGTTCCTTGAGGTTACTTTTGCCAACCCCGATGAGATGGGCGCACCGATTCCGTGGGAATCAGTGGGCGATGGGAAACGCTGGCGACTTGACCGGTCGATCCCGGTGAAAGAAATTCCCCAAGCTGGTGTCGAGCACGCTACCCCAACGTTCGTAACGATCGCTGATGGAGTCATGCTCAATCTCGAAGGCGTGGGTCTGCTCTGCGTAGAAGGAGGATCGGTCGAGATCCGAATGGGTATTCTCCGATCGATCGTCCATGAGCTTGCCGCTTCGAGTTCTGCTCGCTGGGTCGATATTCGATCAACGGCGTCCATCCCCGGAACTGGGTCCTACCCATTAGTCAGGCATCAGAAACCCGACAAACTAGGAGAGGAGCTAGAGGAATGGCTCAACGATTTCGACGACTTTTTGTCAAGCACCGGCCGTTCCAGCACCTATGCATACCGGCTCAGTTCGCCAGAAGAACCTGTCGCACCGGTCGTCTTGTTGGTTGAGGAGTCGGATCAGCCTGAGCTGCAACCAGTTTATAGCCTCGCAGCAGAGCGAAGGTTGCCGGTCGGCGTCGTTCAACTCTTACGAGGCCCCCTCGATCCTCACGTTAAGACGTCGTATTTCCCGTTGTCACCGGTCGAACCTAATGCAACGATCCGAATTGACGACGACGGGCTTGCAATCCTCGAGCCGTTTGGCATCGAAATTGTTCCTCAGGCGCTGTCGGAGTCGACGGCCAACGATCTCGGTCTGCTTCTCCAAAACGCCTCAAGCTCCCAAGTCGCTCCGCTGGTATCAAATCTGCAGCTGTCAGCCTCGATAACAAACCTAGCTGACCGGCACAAGAGTTCTATTGCAGCCAAGACCGCGCCGCTCGCGGGCGTTGAAAGCCCGTGGTCAGCCCTTGACCCAGAAACTACCGACGACGAACTAGCAGAATCTGCCGAGGAGACGGGTGGTTCGCGGCCCGAGGAATCCGACAGTGAAAAGGTCGAACTTCAATCAGCCAGGGGGTCGAATGCAGGGGTGGGGAAAGACACTCTCGCGTCGCTCCCAGGGGAGCGGACACTACGAGACGATGCAGCCGGCGTGCCGCTAGAAGCCGATCGCATCGATCAGAATGGTGGTTCGGGTAGCGACTCAGAGCCGGATGGGGCGCTGCTCGATGTGCCCGATGAAGAGTACAAGCTTGAGACGCGAGCTGTCGACGGAGCGGCAAAAGCTTCGCAACACCCCGGTCCGGGCTTGACAGCTTTGGTTCTGGGGGAGGTGAAGGTCGTTGGTCTCGATGTCGAGCTCACGCCCCAGCAACTCTCACTCGTTACGTTCCTGGCCTGTGTCGGCGAGGCTAACAAGTCGACCATTGTCGATGCGCTGTGGGACGGAAAACCTATCTCTCGAAGCCGATTCCCTAACCTACTAGCCGAAACGAGGGCCAAGATCGGCCGGAACACGCTGCCGGAGGCGAAAGCAGGCGTGTATCGCCTTAATGGTATCTCGACCGATCTGGGCCAGTTTGAACAGGCAATAGCGCTAGCGTCAAAGCAGTCAGCCTCCGAAGTGATTGACACGCTGAGATCGGCGTTCGAATTAGTCCGAGGAATTCCATTGACGACGCCCAATGGTAGATATTGGACCTGGGTTGGCGATCACACACACCTAGCAGCCAGGGTTGAATCACTTGTCGCCGATGCTGCTCTTCGGTTGGCTGATCTTTTGGTTGAACAAGGAGACCTCGAGGGCGCCATCTGGGCCTGTGAGAGAGGTCTTCTGGCCTGTCCGATCGATGAGAATTTAGTAGCCAGCCTGGCCGAGACGTATGTTGCCTCAGGCAAGTTAGGCACGGCCCGGCGATTAGTCGACAGTTGGGAAGACAAGATCAATAGGCTCGAATGCGGCGAGCCTTCAGATGGTCCTCGGAATAGGCTCGTCGGGTGAACTAAAGCCCGGGTGCAAAGTCGACTATTTCGAGAACACTTCGGTTGATGCCATCCAAACACCAGCCCGGCCTTGGTCAACCCCGATAGCAACAACCACACCGTTGTTTTCAGCTAGGTCGCGGATGGCGATGTTCTCCGAGAACTCATCGGACTCGAGGCCGAGATCATCCAGTCGAACCCACGACTGATCGGAGCTTCGGCGCCAAACCGCGCCGTCGGAACCAAGGTCGGATTCGGTCCACCCAACCAGGTAGGCCTCGTCGTCGATCTCAGCCACACCGTATGCGGCCCCAAGCTGGTCGAACGTTGAAAGATCCCATGGCCCGCCGTTGGTCGACGTAGCCACCACCGGGAAGCCATCGGCGTTTTGGCCGACAATGATCCGTTCATCGTCGGCCACCAAACAATCATTAACTTCCAGTCCATCGAATTCATTGTTGGTAGTGGTTGAACCCCAACGCTCGCCAGCAGTGCTTTCCGCTACCTCGACTCTGCGGTTAGCCCAACTGAGAACGGCCATGTAGTCACCAGGTTGACCGGCCATACAGTTCACGAACCCGTTTAGGTCTTCGTCGACCGGCGAACTGGTTAGCAGCGCCTCTCGAGAACTGCCGTCTGGTTCGACGATCAAAAACAACGGCTTAGTCCGAGTCGATGTTTGCTCACCAACTCCGAGATCAACCAGCTTGCCTCCGCTGAGCAAAATCGACCCGCTTGGACCGTTTGCAGCGTCAACGGGGAGTAGCCGCAACGCCGGTTCAGGAATGTCGAGCGCTGCTGTGGCCCAAAGCCCCGAATCGTTAGGAGAGGTCAAATACACAGGATCCAAATAGAAACTGCTCCCGCCAAGAACGGCGGTAACAGCCTCATCATCACGTTCATGAAGCACAACGCCGATCGAACTCTGCGGTCCATCAATCGCAACCGAGCCCCAACGGATCCCATCCGGAGATCGCCACAGCGTTGAACTATAGTCAAACCCCGTCGATGTCCGTGCCGTGTTGGTGCCAACGATAAACCAAGAATCTCCGGCAACGTGAATGTCGGCGGCGTCCAACTCGCCCGATTGAGTTAGAAGCACATCATCATCTTCCAATCGGTCGAACCGCCCTCCGTTCCACTGCACAGCTATGTCGCCGCCAGCAACCACAATGTGGTCGTCTTGGCCTAAGGCGAAGCCGTTGCTGACCAAATTGTTCCCGGCCAAATCAGACAAATCACCGTCGGTCTCCCAGGTCTCGCCATCATCGGTCGAATGATGTAGTTGCTGTAAAAACGGCTCCGTGACGGTAGCCCACAGGTCGTCGCCGTCCACCAGTACTCGTTGGAAACCGAAGCCAGAGGTAACCCTCGACCCATATGTTTCTAGGAGCGGCTCGTTGGGACTCCACGGTCCAGACACTAAAGAGGCCGATGCGACCAGGGGAGCGGAAATAGCGTCGATAGTGGTAGCTCCAACCAACACCAGTTCCTGATCCGAATTGACCGCAACGTCGTTCAGAAAACCGGATTCAGGCAACCCGAAGGTAGCCACCGTTTCGAGCTGTCCGGCCTGTTCCGACCACAATTTCGGGATTGGGTCGCGCGTAGGATCAAAGGAGGTGCCGACGATAACGAGTTGATCCTGCCAAACGGTCGCCGCCGACATAATCACATTTTCAGTATCGTCAAGCTCATCTTCAGCAATCGGAATGGACTCCCAAGCACTCCCCGAGAGTCGCCACACAGCAGGGGAGGTCCGGCCGTTCAACGTTTCCGAGCCGATCAGCACCGTCTGCTCCGAACCTGACGCAAACCGATCCACAGTGGCATTGGGCGAGGTAGTTGGAAGTTCCGTCGACGTCGCATCTTCTGGATTGCTGGCAAAGGTCCAAACAGTTGGTGACGCCTTCCCACCCTCAACGACGTGACCACCGACAAGAAATCTATCGCCACTGGCCCTAACTGTTGTGGCATTAGCGGTCAAACCATCGGACGGAAGCACCGAGAGGGTACTGACCGAATCATCGTCAGGGTAGACAATACTAACCACGGCGCTACGGCTTCGTGAAACACCGTCCTCGACTGCACCAACGAACATCCAACCAGGTTTGTCGGTCGTCCCAACTGCGTCATTAATCAAGATCTGTGACGATCGATGGGCAAACGAATCAGCGTCGATTCGCACAAAGCGGTTGCCGGGTTCGACTGCCTCATCGGCTTCGATTTCGATTTCCGTGCGATTCTCCGGTGGCTCGGCCGGGGCCGATTGAATAGTCTCTCCCGACGTGCACGACAACAAGGTCAAACTCATGGCAGCGATCGACCACACGATTGTCTTTGGCCGAATTTCTCGACTGTACAAACGAGTACTCATGACTTACTTGAGCCTAGAACGGGTAACCAGCTGAATGACGTCATGGCACCCGAAGCGGGAGCAGAAAATTTGCTGGACCCGAAGTGGAACGTTGTGAGCTACAACCGTTTGAATCGAAGCCCTGGCCTAACTCTGTTTCTAGGACAAAGAGTGGCAGGCCTAAATCAGCTCAGCGGTTACGACCACGTTTGCGTTGTACGATCGCTCATTCGGGTTGAACGTACCGCCACAGGTAATCAGCTGAAGCACTGGAGCGCCATCCTTGCGGAACAAGTCGTTGGCCGGAAGTTCTCGCTTGTCATACTCCGTATTGCCGGTTACCTCGTAGCGAAGCACCGAACCATCGTTCATTTCCAGCTCTAGCGTTTCGCCCGGCAGAAGCTCAGCCAGATTGAAGAACGCGCCAGCGACGCCACCGTAATCGACATGAGCGGCCAGAACCGTAGCTCCATCAGCCCCAGGGCTTGAAGAGTACTGGTACCAGCCAACAGTGTCAGCAGCGGGAACATCGAACTGATTCTGATCGTCAACTCCGACCGACAAGATCGGCGCTTGCAATCCAATCTCACCTATTCTGACTTCGACCGGTACCGGTAGCGGAGCCTTTTCGGCAAAGGAATTGATGTCGCCTGAGCGAAGCGGAACTTCGGTTTGCGCTATCTCTACTGAGCCAGCCGGTTCGGCCAGCTCGGAACCGATAGAAATACTTGGCGCCACCTGATCAGAGTCAGTAGAGGGGGAAGACGCAGCGGTTGTAGCTGCGCCTACCACCGCAAGCGTGATAGCAAGAATGAATACGCCCGAGAGGACGTTCCGATTCACAGCAGATGACGGTTACGCCGAGCCGTCATGATGACGCCTCCAGCGATGGCCATTAGAGCGGTGATGAATCCAAGCACGTACATTCCGGTCTGATCTTCAGGACCTCCGAGGAGGTTCGAGTTGCCGGTAGGTACTGCTTCAGGGGCCGACGCAAGTCCGGTGAACTTGGCGGCGATCACGTCCAAAGATTCGTCAGCGGCACTGCCGATGACAGAAACGCTGGCCAGTTCGCCGTCGCCAACAGTGACACTCTGTTCAAGAACCGGTGTTCCGTCGGTGGTGGCGATGGCGAGAGTGTGCTCTCCGGCATCAAGCTCGATGGTGGTTGATTGACCCGAGCTGAGCGTCCCAGCTTGTTCGGTTCCATCAACGCTGAGTACTACTGCTGGAGCAGCTGCAAAGTGACCGATGTTAACTCGGCCTTGCGCTGGCTCAAGATCAGATAGATCCTGTTCTACTGCCGACAGGGTTGGGTTGCCGTCAGCATCGAGGTGAGCGATCAGGGTTACTGGATCAGCCCCTACTGTCACTGTCTCAGTTAGTACTGCTTCGTCGGTTCGATCTGCGGCCGAGGCAGGTGCGCTGTCAGCGGCTGCGAACAGCGCAACTTCGTAGGACCCCGCAGGCAGATCAGCCGGACCGGCAATGGTTCCAGCTTCGAAGCCAGGAGCCAACGCATCGCCATCAACGTAAACGTCGACCGGAACACCCGGGATGCCGTGCGCAACTTGCACTGCAGCGTCAGACTTGGCAATCGCCCCAGTGATCGTCTTGGTTGGAGCCGCTTGCTCAACGTCTTCAGCAGGTTCTTCGGCAACCGTTGTTGTCGGTTCTGCTTCTTCCTCAGCAACTGTGGTTGCAGGCTCTGCCTCTTCTTCTTCGGCAGCCGCAGTAGTGGAAGGAGCTTCAGTGGTGGTTGGCTCCGCCGTTGTCGTCGGGGCTGCCACCTCTTCCTCTTCACCTGCGATATCTTCAACGGCATCATCCTCAGCAACCTCTTCGGTCGTTGGGGATCCAGCGGTGTCTACATCTTCGCCGCCGGAGTTGATGGCCAGAAAGGCCACAGCGCCCAGGCCGATTGCAAGCACAGCACCGACAAGAATGCCCGCTTTGTTGCTTCGCTTCTGCTCTGAATACTCACGATCGAGGTCGACAGTTTCGGCAGCTGCTGGTCGATCTTCGTCAACGTCGACAAGTTCGTTGTCGAAAGAAATTTCGGGCTCGTCAGCGTCGGCCAACGCCATGGTGCCAGCTGTTCCAGCTGCCACTTCAGCAGCTCCCTCTGGTAGTTCACCGGTGGTTGCCGCTTCGTCAGCGATATCAAGCTCAGGCTCGATGGTATCCGCTTCTGTCACCGCTGTTTCAGCGTCGACGTTGGCATCGATGTCTTCATCGGTCGCCAATTCAACGGTCTCGTCAGCAACAACTTCGTCGACTTCAGCAAGCTCTTCTACTTCTACGTCGTCGCTGTCAGAAAGCGCAGATACAGCGCCAGCGGTTCCGACTGCGGCCATGCCAGCAGCGGCTGCCCCAGCAGCACTAGCTGATACTCCACCGGTCGATGGCTCATGAGCTGTGACATTCTCCGAAGCTGTGGCTGCGATGGTGTTGAGCTCGGCCGTCGGGATGAAAGCGGGGGCGAACGTTTTTCGATTGCTGTCGGCTGATGTTAGAGCCTCAGCAAGAATGCTGGCGAACTCTTGGGCCGATGGAGGTCGAGCTTCTGGAGTGTCCGAGCTTGACCACATGATGAGACGCCGCACCGAACGAGGGGTGTCGTCGATGGCATCGCCGAGAGCGGCCTCTAGTACTCGACCTAGCGAGTAAACATCGGAGCGCTCCGTGGCGTCGGCTCCGGCTGCAACTTCTGGGGCTACCCAGTGGGCGTAGGTTGATTCAGCGGCACCGCCGAGTCCAAGACCAATTCCGGCGACTGCGATATCGTCTTCGATGACCAAGATTTGATCGGGCGAAAGCGCTCCGTGGAACAAGCCTCGAAGGTGCGCCTCGTGGGTGGCGCGGGCTGTAGCTTCTACTGCTGATGCGTTATCGATCCAGGAATTCGAGACCATCTCAGTGGCGAGAGTTGGAGCCTGGACGGCTGGTAGGACGACATAAGGCTTCGAATCGCTCGACATCTCAGCGTCAATCACTGGAACCAGACCGGGAAGGTCGGCTGATTGTCGAAGACGACGCAGATGCGATCGATCCCAGCGTTCGTTACCAATAATAACGTTGACCGCATTGGGGCCATCTTCGAGCCTCAGCTGTTCGAATCCGCTGGATTCGATTCTGGACACCGAATTACCCGCTATCTCGTCTTGTGAATTCACCCTGTAACCTCCGCCTGCCGCCACGACAGTACATTTCTGGTCATTGCTACTTCCGGCCATTTGCCGCACTTAGCTAAATTTTTATAAGAAACTTGCCACGATTTACTTGCCTAAGGGACGCAATCTAGCCGATTGAAGAACTGAAGCATCTATAGATTCAGCGCAACACAAGAAGAGACCACGTTAAAACTGCACCACGTAGGTAGGTCACGCTACCGCCAAGAGTAGCAATCATTGCACTCCGTGGCCAGCATTGTTGCAGATTGATCCCCGGCGGCGAACTTCGCTGTAGTCCGGCTCGATTCGTTGGTTTTCGACTACTCCGACTGGTCGGTCAAGGTCTGACGGATCAATGCCCCAGCGATTTGCGTAGGAGCTGCAGGTTGGATGTCGCTTTTAAGGGCTATTTGCCCGCTGAAGCGGGTAGTCCTCATTTGCATTCAACGTCGTTGTCGGGAATGATCGCTTCATCGAATAAACGCATCTGCCACAGGGATAGGGGACAGCTTTATGGCTTCGAGTATGGATTCCAGCAACGGGGGCGGCCAGAACGCTGGCGTCGAGGTTGAGGAATGGATGGTTGAGACGGCGTTGAGTGAACGGTTTCCGTTTTACACCCGAGCCAACGTTGGCGAAGTGTTTCCTGACCCGGTAGTTCCTCTGACCTTCTCGTTCGGATTCCAAAACGAGGACAGCCTCGGAGGATCTGAGCTCGGCTTCCGGAAGGCCTATGAGCGGATAGGCGTCATGGAGGCTTCAGAATTTCCTGACGACGAATGTTTGTTTCTCGGGGTCGTCGGTGGGTACGCCTACCTAAACGCCTCGGCATTGCGGATGCTTGGACATAGAGCGCCTGGAATGAGCTACAAAGACATCGACGATGCGTTCTTCGGTGACGCCCCGGGTGTGCCCCCGTTCGAACCCAAAGAAGGCGACGACCGACCAGACCTGACCGAAAAAATCGGCGCGACGTTTCAGTGGGTTCTAACAACCGATGGTCTTCCCGATGTCGCAGCCTTTGAAGAAACGGTAAACAAGCTTCGTGCTGAACGTCCCGACTTTGGGTCAATGACAGATCAAGAACTCATCGATCATGCCTGGGCGCTGTTGGATGCTCACTTCGCCGATCTGTTCACCGAGCACATCTACATTAGTTTCCTGGCCACCGTTCCGATCGGAATCATTACCAAGGTTTGCGAAGCAATCGGCCAGCCGACCGCGACGCTGAAGCTATTGGCCGGTCTCGGCGACGTAGAATCAGCCGCCCCTTCAATGGTGATGTGGGATCTTGGTCGCATGGTGGCAGCCTCGAAACAGCTCACAGCGTTGTTTGATGCAGCAGATTTCGGCGGGCCCGCAAGCTTGCACGAATCACTTACGGCCGATGGTTCAGAGGACGCCAAAGACTTTCTCGCCGCTCTCGACTCGTTCTTGTTCCGCTACGGTGCCCGTGGTCCTAACGAATGGGAGGCCCGCAGTCCAACTTGGGAAACCGACCCGGACCTCGCGCTGGCAGCCATAGATCGGATGCGTCTGTCGCCGGCCGAGGCAGCACCGGCCACAAACAACGCCGCCAGGGCAACCGAGCGCGAAGCTCTCGGCGCTGGGATTGTTGAGGCATTAGCGGCCGACCCAGAAACCCAAGGGCAGTTTGCCGCGGCCCTTAGCTCGGCCAAAGTTTTCATGCCGGGCCGGGAACGGACAAAAACCAACTGCATAAAACTCATCCAAGAGGTTCGGATGGCTATGCGGGAGTTCGGTAACCGTCAAACCGAAGCCGGTCACCTTCCGTCGCCGACCGCTTATGGACTGCTAACTCAAGACGAGCAATACAAGTATCTCGAAGATCCGACAGGGTGGAGCGAGATCGTGGCCGCCAGGCAGGCCCACTACCAGCAGGTGGCGGAGCTGCAAGAACCGTTTCTTTTCGTCGGGCATCCGGGCCCGATCGCCGGCTACCCACGACGTGATGCGGTGAGTATCGAACAACTTGAGTCCGGTTCGACGTTGCAGGGAATTCCAGGTTGCCCGGGCAAAGCGACTGGACGGGCTCGTATCGTTACCGATTCTCATGACCCGACAGCGCTGGAACCAGGCGATATTTTGGTCGCTCCCATAACTGATCCGTCATGGACCCCATTGTTTGTGCCCGCAGCGGCCGTTGTCGTAGACGTTGGCGCTCCACTTAGTCACGCCATAATCGTCAGTCGAGAGCTTGGCATTCCGTGCGTAGTTTCGGCTACCGATGCGACGAAACGCATTACTGACGGAGCGTTGCTTGAAGTAGACGGCGATACCGGTCTGGTGACGGTTTTGGAAGACCCAACCTAATCACTACGCCTAGGCGACGAACTGAGCGGCGGTCCCGACCTAGTTTCAACCAACGGTTTTTAGGCTCGAACATAGACGTATCCCGATCGGGTTCGGTCGGTGAGCGTAATGCTGCCTAAGGCTTTGAGGCAGTAGACGAGTTTTTGGGCCGAGCTTCGTGACATCGCAGAGGAACCGGCAATATCCGCAGTGGTGAATTGGCTCGGGAGGTCTACGGGCAGAAGATCGAGAACATCACCAGCCGAACGAAAGTAATGGTGGCTTTCGACCGAACGCAGCTTCTTGTCGACGGTTCGCCACCCGCCGCGGCCGCGGCGAGCCTTTGGATCGTGCTCTTGGAATTTGTCGACGACAGTGAAGACCACTTCGATCGTGAGTTTTGGATGGTCGACCAAAGTCGGGATGCTGACCAGCTCGTCGAGGATTGAATAGAGGTCGCCCTTAATGGGGGACCGCCGCGGTTTCGCTCCGGGCTTGTGTAGGTACGTTTCGAGCGCAATGGGGTGAATAAGCGTTATCTCATGATCAGACAGCAGACGATCTAGCTTGCGGCCCATAGCCCCGAACGAGGAGGTCTGGATTTCAAGCAGCTGAGTTCCTCGGCGAATATCTATCACGAACCCTTCCAAGGGAACCTCAAACTCGTCGCCGGGTTCGGCCATATAGTCCTTCAACTGGGCGTGAAGAGAGCTTTCATTGAGCGTTCCGATTTCAGAGATGACCTCAGATTATGGTCCACAAGGGTCGAACGCTAGGTTTGTCACTAACTATGAACTTTGATCCCGCTCTTGAGATACCTGGGGAACTAGCTGAAGCTGTCGGCCGATGGTATGTATTCAACCATCGCCATGAGCTTCTCTTGGTCGACGGGATGGTGCCAGAACAAACGGCGTGGTCCGAAAGTATTGTCGACCAACATCTGCTTGGTGTTGAGTCGCCTACCGATCATTCTGAGGCCAATGCTGGGAGACAGCGCAAACCGATTTGGGCCGCCCGAGGGTCGGAACAGTTATCTCTTGGTCCGGGCTCCCAATTTGTGAGCCTGAGAGAGTCGTTCACGATTCTCGATGAAAGCGATTGGATCATGGCTGGTCGGGCCAGCCAAATTCTGGCTTGGGCCGCCGATCATGCGTTTTGTGGTCGATGCGGGCGGCCAACAGCGCCGATGGCGCAAGAGCGGGCGCTCAAATGTGCCGACTGCAACTTGATGGCATTTCCCCGCCTAACCCCAGCCGTAATAATGTTGGTCGAGCGAGATGATGGCAAGGCTTTGCTGGCCTGGGGGCGGCAATTTCCGGGTCGTTTCTACAGCGCGTTAGCTGGATTCGTCGAACCAGGCGAAAGTCTTGAACAAACGGTCGTGCGCGAAGTCCGCGAAGAAGTCGGCATTGAAGTAGACGACATTCGGTACTTTGGCTCTCAACCGTGGCCCTTCCCCAATTCAGTGATGATTGGGTTTAACGCCAACTATGTCGGTGGCGATCTGAAAATTCAGGAGAGTGAAATTGTTGAAGCTGGCTGGTACGACAGTACTGACTTGCCACCAGTCCCGAGGGGTCGAATGTCTATCGCTGGATGGCTCATTGAGGACTGGATTCAGCGCCAAAGCAACTAGGTTCATGAATCGGCAAAATTGGGCGGGTAAATGATTCTTGTTGGTGCTTGAGCCTCAATCTGTCGGGATCTAAGCTTAGGACGTAGCGACCTACCTAATTTGGGTCGAGAAGCTCGGTAAATGTGAGGAAATTAGCCATTGAGGGATGGTTGTTTGAATTTCGTGAGGCAAAACGGCAAATGTTTGTTTCGTAGGCGATTTGGCCCTTACGCTCAACGTGGTGGCGGGTTTGGTGAGCTCAAATCGCCGGTACCTTGGCACCAAGGAGTATTCGTGCCAGATTCAGTTATTTCGGAGGGCAACCCTGCATGAGCGAATTAGTACTAGGCGGGTTGTTGGGGTTCGTACTAGGCGCGGTGCTTGTTGCCGCGTTTTTTTTGGCGCTCAGCCGGAAGGCCAAAGCCTCCCACGAAGCAGAGGCCGCTGAGTATCGGGGCTCGTTAGTTGAACTGAAAGAAGAACGGGCCACCGACAAAGAGACGAACCGCAAGCTGCGCCACGAGTTGGCGGCAAATACTCCTGAAGGGCTCGCAGCCACAGCTGCTGAAGCTCGAGTCGACCGAGATAGCGCTGTCGTTGCTCGTGATCAAGCTGTCCAACAACTTGAGCTGGCGAAAACCGATCTAGAACAGGCATCAGCTCGTCTCGCCGATCGAGAGTCAAAGCTTCGCGAATATCGTGAGGCGTTGCAGGAGATCAGGCTGTCGCTCGAATCGAAAGACAACATGCTTTCGTCGGCATCTGGCGAGGGAACTGAGCAATAAACGTTAGCCGCTAGTAATTTCCGGTGGGGTGGGCGTCTGGTCGCTACCATCGACACGTGGGTCCCGTTTCTTTCACAACGCTTCCGTTTACCGGATCTGATCGCATCACTGGTCGGCTGGCCACCGAATTAACCGACGCCGGGGTCAAGGTTGTCTCGATCCAGAGAGGAACTGGCCTGGTGATCCGATCGAACGATATTGGCCGGGCCAGAGCAGTCCTCGAAGAGTTCGAAAAAGCCGAATCGGGGAATTCACCGGAACGCTTGAGCGACAATAGCGAGCTCGGACGGTGATTGTGTGACCGCCGATCAACCTCTCGAGCTCGAGCCATTCAACCGGCCCCCCAACGCAGTCATTCGAATGCCGGGATCGAAAAGCCACACCAACCGGGCGCTGTTGTGTGCCGCTTTGGCCGATGGACCCTCCGTTCTCTCCGGTGCCCTGTTAGCAAACGACACGTGGGCCATGATCAAACCGCTACAAACGCTTGGCGTCGAGATTGGCGTTGAACAGAGTTCAAACGAGCTTGCAGTAGGCGGCTATTTGGGAACCAGAATCGGTCAATCCGACGACCACGATCCACTAGTTCTGAACGTCAATCAATCGGGAACTACGAGCCGCTTCTTATTGCCGGTCTTAGCCGGTCTTCGCGGTCTCTTTCTCCTCGATGGAGACCCTCAATTACGGGCGCGGCCATTTGGGCCGCAGCTCAAAGTGCTCCGGACGTTAGGAGCTGAAATCAGCGGTGACGGGCTTCCCCTGCAGATCACGGGCCAACCATTAGCGGCAAGTACTGTGTCGGTCGATGCCTCTTCCTCCAGCCAATTTCTCTCCGGATTGCTAATTGCAGCTCCGACCTTTAGCGGTGAGACGGAAATCGAGCGGACCGGTGATTTGGTTTCGCGGCCCTATATCGAGTTGACGATAGACACGATGGCCAGCTTCGGAGCAACCGTGGAATCCAACGCTGACCTGACGAACTTCCGAATCAAACCGCAGCCCTATCAACCAGCACGATGCCAGATCGAACCGGACGCTTCGGCCGCCTCGTACTTCTTCGCCGCGGCTGCGGTAACCGGCGGCACAGTTCGAATCAATGGTCTGAGTCCAAACTCGGTTCAAGGCGACGTTGGCTTCGTGCAAATTCTGGAACAAATGGGAGCCTCGGTTACCACCGGCAGTGACTTTATCGAAGTTAGTGGCACCGGTACCCTCAACGGCGTAACCGTCGACATGAACGACATCTCCGACACCGCACAGACGCTGGCGGTCGTAGCTACCTTTGCTACCAGCCCAACTGAGATTTCTGGAATCGGATTTATTCGAGCAAAAGAAACCGATCGTATCTCCGCCGTGGTGTCAGAACTACAGCGTCGAGGAATTCAAGCCACCGAACATAGCGATGGGCTGACGATCGAGCCAGGCACCCCAAGCCCTGGCGTCGTCGAAACGTATGACGACCACCGAATGGCTATGAGTTTTTCACTGTTGGGTCTAGTACATCGAGGAATCAAAATCGCCAACCCAACTTGTGTGGCCAAAACGTTTCCAGATTTCTTCTCGGTGCTCGAATCGATCCGGCTTTAGAAGAGTTCCGGCACTAACCAAATGCTGCGGTTAGGATCGTAGGCGTGCGAGTAGCCATGCTTCAGGGTCCGAGATCGATTGAAATTGTAGACCACCCCGAACCGGTGGTTCACCCCGGATCGGTCGTAGTCGAGATTGACCGATGCGGGATAGGCGGCCCTGACGTGGAAGCGTTCCGCACCGGGCAGCTACCAGCGCCAGCATGGTTCGGCCATGAGTGGGTTGGGCGAGTCGTAGCCATTGGGCCTGGGGTAGCCGGTCGATTTGAAGGGGAGCGGGTTGTCGGGGCTGTTCCACCCCCGTGCGGCACGTGCCGTCCTTGCACTGCTGGAATCAGCTCAACCTGTGAACTTGTCCTTTCGATGATTGTCGGCACTGACCCATTGGCCTCTAACCATGGCGCCTTTGCCGAGCGAATTGGCGTTGATGCCCGCCGCGTTCATCGGGTGCCCGAGGGAATCGACGACGCCAATGCGGCGTTAGCCGAACCAGCAGCGGTCGCCGCCCATGCGGTAAGACGCTCGAATCAAACACTTGGTGATGGGGTAGTAGTCATCGGAGCTGGAACGATCGGTATTCTCATTGCTGAGTTGGCCCGCTTGGCTGGCGCTGGTCACGTTGTCGCGGTCGATGTCCAGGCCGCCCGGCGGGAGCTGGCCTGCGCACTCGGGGCCGACGCCGCGTTCGGGCCAGGCCCAGAAGTGAGCCGGTGGTTTAACGATCACGGTCACGGACTCGGGGCCGACATTGTCTATGAGTGTTCCGGTGGATCAGACGCCTCGCAGACCGCGCTTGGAGCAGTTCGCCAAGGGGGAACAATCGTTGTGGTCAGCCTGGCGGCCCAGACCGGTTCACTAGTCCCGGCTGACCTAGTAGCCCGGGAGCTGACGGTCCGAGCCTCCTTGGGTTACTCGGTGACTGATGTCCACCGGGCGCTTGACTTGATGGCCGATGATCGGTTTCGGGTCTCAGCGATTCAGGACCGAACCGTTGGATTGGACGAGCTCCAAACCGCGTTCGAGGGCTTGGTTGGGGATCCGTCTTTGAGTCGCAAGATACTGGTCTCGCCCCAACTCTAATGTTTCGACACCCGTCAATCGGGGCGAGTCGCGACAGCTCTAGCGCCAAGCTTCTCTAAGAACGACGCAGCCCAGTCTGGTGCTGTGTTATTCGAAACAGCAAGCCGCAATGATTGCATTCGAATTTGTTTTTCGGTAGGCGACATTTCAATCGCCGAGGCAATGGCGTTTTTCATAGCGTCGATGTCGTACGGGTTAACGGTTAAGGCGTCGGTTAGTTCGTGGGCGGCGCCAGCGAACTGCGATAGAACAAGTGATCCTGTGTAGTCATACCTCGTTGCCACATACTCCTTGGCTACGAGATTCATACCGTCAGCAAAAGGGGTTACGAGCATGACGTCGGCCGCTCGGTACAACGACAGAAGATCTTCAAAGCCGTGGGTCTGGTGGATGTAGTGGACGACGGGAAAACCGACTCGACCGAAATCGCCGTTTATCTCACCGACGAGCTGCTCGACCCGTCCTCGTAGATTGATGTATGCATCGACATTGTCTCGGCTCGGTTCGGCAACCTGAATCATCGTTACATGAGAAGAGCTAAGTCGACCATCGGCTAACAGCTCCAGGAACGCTCGAAGTCGAACGTCGATACCTTTGGTGTAGTCGAGCCGGTCCACTCCCAACAACACCGTCTGCGGTTGACCTAGCCGAGCCCTCAAATCACGAGCCCGGTCTTCGACATCGTCGCTCCTGGCTGCCTTTTCGTATCGATCCGTGTCAATCCCGATCGGAAACGCTGCAATTTCAATTGTGCGGTCGTCAATCCGTAGGCGCTGGCTGCCCTCACGGGTTGCGACGCCAAGCTCAGCAGCTACCCGTCTGAAATTAGCGGCCCCACTCGCTGTTTGGAACCCGATTAGGTCGCTGCCCAGAATTCCGCGGGTGATGGCTTCGCGCCACGGGAGCTGGATAAATAGCTCACTTGGAGGGAACGGAATATGCAAGAAAAAGCCGATTCGAAGATCGGGCCGCCGTTCTCGAAGCATCCCTGGTACAAGCTGAAGTTGGTAGTCGTGAATCCAGACAACGGCATTCGGCTCAGCCGCGTCAGCTACCGCAGTCGCGAACTTGTCATTAACCTGTCGGTACCCATCGAACCATGTTCGGTGAAATTCGACCGGCCCTGCCCGGTCGTGGTAGAGGGGCCACAGGGTTCCATTCGACATGCCGTCGTAGTGATTGGCCAGCTCGGTTTTTGATAACGCTACGGGGATCAGTTCAATTCCATCGACACTCATCGGTGACGACTGACCTTCGCCGCCGGCCCAGCCAACCCAAGTGAGGTTTTGATCGTGCATAGCTGGTTTGACCGCGGCGACGAGTCCGCCAGGACTTGTCTGCCAATCCATAGTTCCGTCGTCTTGTTCGACTTGTCTCACCGGAAGGCGGTTGGCGACGATTATGACCTGATTAGCCGACCGATCGGTCAGAGCATATGAGTGTTCGGTGGTGGGCGACACGTTGTCACTGTAGACGACGCCGAGCGCTAGTCGTGAGACGCAGCCTGGAGATCTGCCAAGAAGGGTTAACCAATTAGCTGTATTACTTGGTGATTAGGGGCAGACGCTACGCAAAGCTGAGGTGGACCGCTAGCCGATGCGGCCTTCTCCGTTTGGCTCGACGGTTACCGTTGACCCGATTGCTTCGGTACGCATCATTGCTTCCATGTCGTCGGATTCGACAACCCGGGCCCACGTTCGATGGTTGTCTGGCGTCCGTAGTGCACACAACGCCTGCTCTGGCCCTTCTTTACCATGCATGACTGTGTAGGCCTCAACCGTTGTTTGTCCGACATATTGCTCGTCAACAGATGTTGGGGGAACTTGGTCAACGAGGTTTTGAACATCGCGTGCTTCAAACGGTTTGGCTGGTGGCGTCGAGCTGTACAGACCCAAAGCGTGTTTGGTCAAGTAGCCGCCGTTTGCGGTCACGAGCCCAAGATCGCCGGGTGAACCTCTGAGCGTCTCAGTCATTGTGGCTAGAGAGTGAGTTACGTAGTTGTTCAGTGGCCCGCCTGCGAACGTCAGCCCTCCGGTTTGGGTGAGCGTCCGGTCGAAACCGAGACCGAGGGCGTCGGCCGCCACCTGGACCGCTGATGGGAAACAAGAATAAAGATCAATGTGGTCGATGTCGTCTGGCCCTTTATCGGCTATCTCGAACAGCGCTTTGCCTGCCTCGGCAATGGCGGGTGACGAGTGGAAATCGCGGCGTTCCGACACCGAATAGGTGTCGTGGCCGTCGGCACCCGCCCACGGGAAGACCCACAGGTCCTTGTCGACTCCAGCCCCTTCGGCCGTGGCCGCCGAACACAGTATTACCGCGCTTGCTTGATCGAGATCCCAGTTCGAGTTCATCGCCTTGGTGTAGGGAAAGCCCACCATACGGTTCCGCCGAGATGGGTCTCTAATCTCGGCTGCTGTCATTGGTTGACGGGACCAGGCATGAACATTGCCAACCGCCACTTGGTTAAACGACGCCCAGAGCTGGCTTACCCGGTTGCGGTGTTCATCTAGCGACTCGCCTCGAGCGGCCCTAAGCGCCGACTCAAATATCGGATAGTAATTAATTGGGGCTTCTAACCCTCGAGCCTTCTCGAACTCGGTCGACATTGGAACATCGACTCCAAAACGCTCATCTGGCTCATCGCCGACTTGCTCGGTGCTGGTGACCGTTAGACCGGAGCGGCGTTGACGTCGTCTCGACCAGATTGTCTCAGCGCCAACTATTGCCGCTGAGGAAATCTCACCTTTTTGGATTAGGGAGCTCAGGTGGTTTATGAGCGACTGCGGGGTGTTACCACCGTTTGAACTCAAAATCGTCTTAGCGGTCGTCGCTCCGACATTTTGCGCTACCAGTCGGCCCGGGTTGCTGTACTTCCAAGCTCCCTGAACTACCGCTATAACATCAAGCCCTTGAGCCAACTGGGTGGCGGAGGCATTGGCCGCTGCGCCATGAACTGCCTCTGACATCAGCGTAATTGCTTCTCTAGCACTGGCAGGGTCGTCCGGTTTTTGGGTTAGTTGATGAACACCGACTATGACCGGAGCAGAAGTGTCGACTGGCATTGCTTCACTGTAGATGGATCAGCCCGGTTCAGTAAAAGTCGCTTGAGTTTTGCCTCGCCGACTTCCTGCTGTCTGGCGGCGGCGAACCGCTAGGGGCGGCAGGGTTGGCCCCGGAGTGATCCACACGGTGGCCGCTCAGACGGTACGTCCACGCCCGGCACAACCGCAGCAACGATTGCTGATGGGAAATTCGGCCCAGCGTGAACAGTGATCTCAGTCTCCGATTCGGAAACATCGAACCGCCATCGCGGTCGCGATGCTCCTGGGGTGTCAACGGTGATTCGCAATTGAGAACCGGCACGAAACGCGTGAGCAAACGGGAGAACTTCAACTCGGGCCAATACCGGCTCCCCATCGGGATCGAGCAGCTCAACATCTGCTTCGAGCCCCGAGATCGATGGACGGAGCTCGGTAGCATCAGCGGATAAGACTCGTCGAGAGAGCCGAAGCCAACCAGATTGGACATACGTTTCAGATCCGTCGGGAGCAACCTCCGAAACAGTGACTTCGATATCAGCATCGACGTCATCGGCTGATACCCACAGGTCGGCGCTTAGTGGCCCGACGAGAACGAGATCGTCGGTTAGAGGCTCGCTGGTAGCCACTATCGCCTCTCCCGGAGCGGGCGCTGGCCAGTCCCAATCGGGGGTCGACGTCCAGATGGTGCTGAGCGACGATGACGTTGCCAGTTGGCCCTCGGCCGGATTAGAAGTAAAGCTTGCCGTGGCTTCTTCGCCGGCGGCATCGGCTGACAAGCCAAACGAGTCCCCGTCGGAGCTTGGACCAAAATAGAAGGTGGTCGCAACAGCGTCAGCCGGAGGCCATTGCTCGAACTCGACCTCAAAGTTCGTGACCGGAAGGTTTGGTTGAGTGGCCCCTTGTTCGAACTGAATCCGAATCGGTGCTTCCGATATAAACGCTTCTCGTGTTTGCTCAGCAGTGAAACCGGCATAGTCGCTCGGCGGTAGTATCAGCGGTTCTCCGTATAGCTGGCCGAGGGCAGCGCCAACGAAAAGGGCGGTCAGCGGGTCGATATTGGGCGGCAGATCCCCCACGAAGGCGTTGTAGAATTCGAGTAGCTGGACTAACAGTTCGCCCGAGGCTGAATCGATATGAAGGCCGTTGTACATCACTGCCCTCAACGCCGGAGCATTTTCTAGTTCGTCCAGCAGTGCTGGGAATCGGCCACCGGTTTGCTCGTCCTGCCAGGCACCAGCCAAAAAGACTGGGACGTCAATGTCGGCAGCGTAGGTTTCGGGAGACTTGCCAAGTGAGTAGTCATCTAAGAACGGGCGCTCTTTCGCTAGTTCTACTAAATCGGGGTTGTGAACCCGCAGCCCCTGGTTCTCGTCGCAGATAGTGTCGCCCTGATCAATAATCGTTTGGGTCCATGCTTGCCCGCCTGCTTGGGCCCGGGCCCCAACTTCTTCGCTCCACGATTCTCCAAAGCCGTTGTTGTAGATACCACCTGGATAGAGAATCGAGTCAATCCGGTCAGTGACCGAAAGCGGTCCGATTGCGGACAGCGATGGAGGTTGGGTCGACGCTACGTGCAGTTGCATTATTCCCGGGTAGCTAACGCCAAACATTCCGATATTCGATGACCACGATTGAGCGGCCACGGTTTCGATGACGTCATACCCGTCGAACGATTGAATTCGCTCGAACGCGTCGTATGACCCTCCGCTGCAACCGGTTCCTCTGACGTTGACCTGCACCAGAGCGTAACCCAGGGTGGGCAGGAGCAGACGATACGGATCTTCAGCAAACGGATCCGACGGGGAGTAGCCCGAATATTCGACCAGCGTCGGGTATGGACCCCCGGCAGCTTCCCCCGGCAGAATCACGTTGGCCGACAGAGTTGTGCCATCCCGAGTTTCTACATAACCGAATCCGGCATCCAAGGTCATCGATGCATAGAACGCTTCAGGCGGATTTTCTTCACCCGGGATATCAACCGATTGGGCTTTGTGAGTTGGCGCATCACTCTGGTCTAAGAGCGTGACTGATGCCGAGCCGGCTTTGAGGCCGCGGACCACGGCTGTGCCAGAACCGGAGATTTCTGCGGTTGAAGCCTCGCCCGAACTGTCGGAGCTGACTTGAATCTTGTTCGCTTGCACTCCGTCGGGCAACCGATCAAGCGTTAGTTGGAAGACCCCAGGCCGCAGATCAAGCTCTATCTCTTCTAGCTCAACCGGCTGCTGATCGACATTGGTCGCAGCATCATCACTAGGGTTGCCGTCCTCGCTGGTGATTGATTTGTCGGTACTGTCGGCATTGGCATCATCGTCAGTTCCACTGCAGCTAGCTGCCAGCAGCATGGCGACAGCGAACAAGGCCAATATCCGGCTAAGCCGGGAGCGGGTGGTAGAAGACTGACAAAACATAGTTAGTTCGAACTCGAATCGACTAGACGCGGAGCGTTGGATCTCAACGTATCTTGGAGGGTAGCGCAGCGATCAGGAGGCCAACGATCTGGTCCGACCCGTTGATTAGCTGCTTCCTGTCGGTACTTTTGCGCCGCTTGGTGGCCTCACAGGCACTCTTATCGCCTCCTCCGTCACGGCGGTCCGACCATGTACACTTGGTACCCATGGGGTGGAGTTTTGGAGAACCGAGTGCGCCATCGCAATGTCAAAAATCTCTTGAGTATCACCGGCCTACTGGCCAGTTTGCTGTTTTTTGGCTTTTCGCTAGGCCTATCGCCCGCTAGCGCCCAAAGCGACGGTGACGTCGATCTGCCCGTTGCTGGCAAACAGTCGTTTGGTGCTCATCTAGCGGCGGTAGCGACCGGAGTGGGGGAATCCGATTCGGAAGCCCTCTCCCAGTCCGTTTCGAGTATCGAAGGCGTTTCTTCGGTCTCCGTTGACACCACAGCCGACGACACAGTGGTCTATTTCGTTTGGGCCGAAAATGACTGGGTCGATCGAGATGGGTTGCAAGCCATCGGAACGGAAATATCAGCCATCGTCGATGCTGATTTTCCTCAGTCGGAAGTTCGAATTGGCGGAGCGACGTTGACCGATAGCGAAATCGGAAGCCGTTTCGGGACAAGCGCTTGGTTTGTCGGCTTAGCCGTAGCCATCGCTGGTCTACTTGCCTCGCTGCTCTTCGGATGGCGCCGAGCGCTCCTGGCCACGGTTTGTGCGATTTTGGCCGTCGGGGTGGCTGGAGAGTTTGGAACAGCCGTCGCCGGTAGCTTCAACGGCACCGTCGCCACGACAGCACTACCGGCAGTTCTGGTTGGAGCAGTTGTCGCGGTGGTTGTAGCACTGCGGCTACTTGGTTGGTCGGATCAAGAACTAGGTGGAGATAACGCATCCAAGGTTCGTGCTGGGATAGCCCAACACGGTCCAGAGGTAGCGATGGTCGTTGCCTGTTTGTTTGTTCTGAGCGGAATCGCCGAGCTTGCTCAATCGGGTCGATCGGCTCTAACTGTGGCCGCTGTTGGTGCTGCTATTGCTGCTCTTACGGTCTTTGCTTTGCTACCAGCTGGCCTCGTCCTGCTTGGCGATGCCCGACCGGCCGATGCAACCGAGTTCGCCAACGTAAGTGCGAAAAATCGGCTACCGATACGAGTTCCCGACGGCGCCGACCAACCCCTAATTTATCTAGTGGCCGGAGCGGGCTTGCTAGTAGTCCTGGCCGCCTTAGCGTTCAGTGATCCAGGCCGCCGGTTCCTAGACTCCGATAGCCTGCCGACGGACTCTGAGTTTGCTTTGGTCGGAGAACGTCTCGCCGCTGTTGGCGATCAGACCGCACCAGTGAAAGCGACGTTTGAAACCACTGCGAGCGACGAATTGGTAAGTCAATGGGCTGCTCAAGCAGCCAAGTTGCCGAACGTGGTTCGGGTAGAGACAACCTCTGACAGCTTCGGCTACGGTGGCGCCGTTAACGAAGATATTTCGTTCTCATCAGACGCGTTCGCTGGTGAAGAACCAGTGGCGTTCGTTATCCCATCAGTCGTAACTCGATCTGAGAAGGCCCAAGCCACTGTCGTTGAACTCGCCAACCTAGATTTAGCATTGGGTAATCCCCAGCTTTCTGGCCTTAGCGTCGACGCCACCACTGACGGTCCGTCTCGTACCGGCCTTCTGATTTTGATCGTTGCCGCTTCGGTGTTGGTCGGGCTTGGAGTGCTTGTCACAACGCAAAGCCGAGCGTTTGGACTCACCGCAGGCCTGTTACGACTACTGTTTAGCGGCGCCATCATCGGCCTGTATCGGCTCGTCGTACCTGAGGCCACTGGCGCTGAACTGGTACTAGTCCTGGCAGTTGTAACTGCGGTGGCTGCTCTTTGCGATTTCGAATTCCTCGAGCAACTGCCGATGAGTGGGCGGACGCGTCCAAAACCGATCCTGCTTAGCAACCCAGGCGAAACTGCCCTGATCGGCATCGCATTTCTCGGACTCGCTTGTGTGATGTTGCTTCTGGCTGCATTCTTCGGGGGTGGTCCAACCGTTGGTCGGCTTGGGTTCGGTTTGCTGTTCGCTGCTTTGTTGGAAGGAGCAATGGGTGGTTTCGTTTCCCGACCGGCACTGCTTGGTCAAAGCGGGGCTTTCCACTCTGCCGCTCGCCCAATGCGAGTAGCGTTCACCAGTAGCAAACGGATGCCAGGCCCCGATGAGATTGAAGGGGACCCTCATTGGAAACGAGTTGTTTCCGACCTGCTGCAAAGCGAGTACCAGTTGCAAGTCAACCCAGAGGTAGCAGATGTTTCGCAGGTTTTCGTTGCTGACACGCCGCTAGCTCGCCAGGCGCAAATGCAGTCGCAGAGTTTGCACGAAGCCGGACTCCGGATTAGTGGACGGAGCCCTCGGCTCCGGCGGGTGACTACCATCAGTCAGCAGTCGCCAATATCGCTCGGCGTTATTGTAGAACATCCAACTCGACAGCTCGTAGGTCCAGACGGAGCGGTCGTCGGTGTCCGCAAAGCCGAGCTTAAACGCGGCGTGCTGTGGCTAGTAGAACGAGAAGATGGCACTCATCGGATCGCTGAGTCAGTTGAGTTGGAAACATCTGACCCTAATGAGTCAACCCAAGATTTGAGCTTCTCCAGCGAATCACTAATTGAGACGGACCAGGCCGAAGACAATGGTTATTCGATTGATGTCGTGACCGACGAATCGCCGACCATTGTCGTTACTGACGGCAAGGCAGAACTCTCGTTGACAGAAACCTCAGGCGGTGCCGGTGCTGGCGATGTCGTAACGCCGGCTGATCAGGGCACAGAGTCGCGGGGTTCTGAATCTGACCAGCCGAAGGTCGGTCATAGAGCATCGAGGCGAAACATCCAAGCCGAAGAAGCCTAACGTTGAAGGATCGCTGGCCTTAGCGACTTGGGTTCTCTCCACCGACGGCCCGAATGAGCCGGTTGATGCATTTAGGTCGTTGAGCAAGTCGGTTCCTACACAGTCGAGCACAACCACACCTTCGTGGTTTGTGGTTGTATGGCAACTTGACGGCTAACCGAGCTAGAGCAATGGCGGCCTTTGTCACCCCTGGTGACATATTGATCGTGGTCGATAGAGTGGTGTCGGTTGAGCATCGTGGACGGGCAGTACGGCCTGTTAAACCCAAGATGGCAGGAGAGCGAAATGGAAATTGCTGATTCGGTACTAGACCTTATTGGGGAAACTCCGATGGTCCGGCTAGGACAAGTTGCTGCCGATATTAGCTGTCCGGTCGTAGCCAAGGTCGAGATCACCAACCCAGGCGGTAGTTCGAAGGATCGACCTGCGGTATGGATGATCGACCAAGCCGAACGTGATGGCCTGCTTAAACCGGGCGGGACGATTATTGAACCAACATCTGGTAACACTGGCGTCGGCCTTGCTATCGTCGCCGCCCAGCGCGGCTACAACTGCGTGTTTGTTTTGACCGACAAAGTCGCTCCAGAAAAAATTGATCTGCTGAAGGCCTACGGGGCTGAAGTCGTTGTATGCCCGGTTGCTGTTCCGCCCGAGGATCCAGCGTCTTACTACTCAACAGCGGAACGACTAGTTTCGGAACGGCCCGATGCTTTCCGTCCAAACCAATACGCTAACCCGGCGAACCCCCAAGCTCACTTCGATACCACCGGACCAGAGATCTGGCGTCAAACCGATGGCAAGATCACTCACTTCGTGGCAGGCGCCGGAACCGGGGGAACGATTTCTGGTGTTGGCCGCTATTTGAAGTCGAAAAATCCAGATATCCAGATCGTCGCCGCTGACCCTGAGGGCTCGGTGTATTCAGGCGGATCTGGTCGTCCATACTTGGTCGAAGGGGTTGGCGAGGACTTTTGGCCAACGACCTACGACCCTTCAGTGGTAGATCGAGTTATTGCAATATCGGACCGCGATTCATTCTTGACCGCCCGGCACGTGAGCGAAAAAGAAGGTCTTCTCATTGGCGGATCTTGCGGAACTGCAGTAGCGGCCGCCCTTCGCCTTGGTGCCGAACTTGGTCCCGACGACTTAGTCGTTGTGCTCATCCCCGACTCAGGCCGCGGCTACTTGAGCCGAGTGTTCAACGACGAGTGGATGGCTGGTTTCGGGTTTTTATCACCGGGCGGCCCATCAGTCGCTGATGTTCTCAACGCCAAAGACGACGATGTTCCAAAGCTGGTTTACCTTCAACCGGAAGATCAGGTACGAGACGCGGTGGCGTTGATGCATCAACATGATGTGTCCCAGTTGCCGGTAGCAAAAGGGGAAATGCCCCTTGCTGCTGCTGAAGTTATGGGATCGATTGACGAGTTACGAATAATGGAACTTGCCTTTGCTGATCCGTCGGTAATGGATCAGACTGTCGAAGCTGTCGTCGGCCCGAAAATGCCCACGATCGGTATCGGGCAAAGCGTCGAACTTGCTGTTCAGTTGCTTGACCTCGCCCCGGCCCTACTAGTTCTTGACGGCGGCCGACCACGGACTGTGGTAGCGCGGGCCGACCTTCTTTCTTTCCTTTCTACTGAGTCAATGGAGACACAGCAATGACAAACGATGCAGCCGAAACCGAATCCTGGGGATTCTCAACCAAGGCAATTCACGTTGGCCAAGACCCTGAAGTCACGACTGGAGCGGTAACGGTTCCGGTCTTCCAGACATCTACGTTCGCTCAAGAAGCAGTCGGTAAGCACTCCGGTTATGAGTACGCCCGAACCGGGAACCCAACTCGAACTGCGCTACAAACCGCTTTGGCTGCCCTTGAAGGAGCGGCCTTTGGCGTTTCGTTTGCTAGCGGCCTGGCAGCCGAAGATGCGATTCTTCGAATGCTAGAACCAGGTGATCATGTGGTGATGGGCAACGACGCCTACGGCGGAACGTTCCGGCTTATTTCCAAAGTCTTCGGTAAGGCCGGGATCACGTGGTCTGCCCACGACCTTACGGACATAGCAAGCTTTGAGGCCGGATGGCCTGAGAAGACCAAAATGGTCTGGGTCGAAACCCCAACTAATCCGTTGCTAACCGTGGTCGATATTGCCGCAGTAGCCGCGGTTGTATCAAAACATCCCGAGGCCCATTTAGTGGTCGATAACACCTTCGCCACCCCATACCAACAACAGCCCCTCAGCCACGGAGCCGACATTGTTGTCCACTCAACCACGAAATACATTGGCGGACACTCGGATGTAGTCGGCGGGTTCGTTGCCACCAACGACGCCGACGTTCATGATCATCTGACATTTATTCAAAATTCGGTTGGCGCCGTCCCTGGTCCCTGGGACTGTTACCTCACTCTTCGCGGTGTCAAGACTCTCGGCGTTCGGATGGACCGACATAACGACAATGCTGAGCGAGTGGTTGAGCTGCTCTCCAGCCACCCGAAAGTAACGTCTGTGCTGTGGCCTGGGCTGGCTTCTCACCCTGGTCACGACGCTGCTATGCGGCAAATGACCGGTTTCGGCGGGATGGTGAGTTTCCTTTGCGGGAGTCGAGACTCGGCGCTTCGAGTAGCAGAGGCAACAGAGCTGTTCACGTTGGCGGAGTCGCTAGGCGCAGTTGAGTCGCTCATCGAACATCCGGGAGCAATGACGCACCTTTCTGCCGCCGGGTCGCCGCTTGAGGTGCCTGAAGATCTCATTCGTCTTTCAATTGGTATCGAAGACGCCTCTGATTTGCTGGCCGATCTGACCCAGGCATTAGAACAGGCCTAGTAGGCGGGCGGTAACAGTAGGAGACGACCGATGACAAACCAAAGTGCTGCTGTTGCCGTCGTGCCCAAGTCAGGCCGATATGAGTCTCTTGAAGTAGCCGTTGTCGATGGCGGGGGCCATCTTGCCTCGGTCGAAAACGCTACTGGTTTGGTTTGGGCCGACCCTCACCGCCCCGATGAACTTCCAGAGGTATTAGCTGATCGACCCAACATTTCTTGGGTCGCGCTGCCATTCGCGGGCATCGAGCCGTACGTGCCCTACCTTGACGCCGAACGGGTTTGGACGTGTGCTCGCGGGGTGTACGCCCGCCCCGTGGCTGAGCACGCAATCATGCTCGGACTGGCTGGGCTCCTCGGGATGGCCACCTTTGCTCGAGCATCGGCCTGGTCTGCGCCCGAAGGGTCCAACCTGGTCGATGGGAAAGTCACCATCTTTGGAGCGGGCGGAATTACCGAGGAGCTAGTTGGTCTGCTCCGCGGGTTCAACTGTGAAATTACGGTGGTTCGAAGATCGGCCGAACCATTTTCTGGTGCCGCCCGCACTGTCAGTTTCGCCGACCGGGCCACGGCGCTTCCAGGCGCTGATCTGGTGATTCTCGCCTTGGCGCTGACGCCCGATACCCATCACGCAATTGACGATGCTGAACTTTCTGCCATGGAACAACATGCTTGGCTGGTAAATGTTGCCCGAGGGGGCCATGTCAACGCCGAGGCCCTCATGTCGGCGTTGGACGGCGGCCAAATCGGTGGCGCCTGTCTTGACGTAACCGACCCGGAACCGCTGCCAGCCGGCCATCCGTTGTGGTCTCACCCGAGGGTGATGATCACCCCCCACGTTGGCAACACACCTGAAATGGGTGTGCCACTCTTGGCCGCTCATATTTCTGACAACGTCAGTCGATTCGGTCGAGGGGAACCTCTGGCCGGTGTAATCGACGTAGACGCTGGCTACTAGCTGGCAACCAGCGTCGCTAGCCCTATCGACTAAATTTCGAACTGTATCGCTGCTCGGCTGGCCACAATTGGTTTGATGTGGTCGCTGATGATTTGCACATGCGTCGGTTCGACTGCGTAAATCTGGTAGTCGTCCACGGTGTCGAAGTCGCCAACCACAACAAGGTCGGAGCTGCGCTCGTCTAGGCCAGCGTCGGATTTCAGCTCGTACGATTTGATTTGGGGAATAATGCCGGGCAAGCGACCGAGCTGATCGATCACTGTTTGGTGCTGCTCACGCGTTGTTCCATCGGTCCATTTCAACAAAACAATATGTCGGATCATGGTGGCTGACAGTACCGCTATTCGTTCGTCGTCACATACTTTCTAGACTGCGCTCCTCAGACGGCACTTCGGAAGCGCCACTGTGGTACCGGCATTCTCAGGCCGGCATTCTCAGACCGGCATGGCAATACCGGCTAGTTCGACTCTTCGTCGATGTGTTGGCCCCGTACGGTTCTGGTTCGCCCGCGAAAGTACGCGACGACGTTTCCGTCACTGTCGGTTACTACTGCATCACAGATTGTGTTTTTTCCTTGCCGATGCCGTTCAACCACGTTGGCGGTAAGAACCGTTCCCAATAGACCTGGACTAACCCAGTCGATCTCGGCGCTCGTCGCCAACGCGTATTGATTACGAGCATTGGTGGCAAAGGCCATCGCCGAATCGGCCAAACTGAATATCAGGCCACCGTGGCATACCCCAAGACCGTTCACCATGTCGGGGCGGACCTCCATGGTTATTGTTGCATGACCATTACCGATCTCGATCAGATTCATACCTAAGGATTTGGAGGCATGATCGCTCTCGAACATGACCTCTGCAACTCGTTGCGGCGTCGGAGCAGACGAGAGTGGAGTAGTCGATGAGTTTAGAGGGCCGTCTGGTGTTGGTGCCATGGGACCACGGTAGTACGATCCAATCAACCACTGCCTTAGTGGAACCCAAATCAGCGACCGTGGATTCTTTGATTCCATCTGAACGTTGCTGGCAAAAGGGGAAACTAGGCCGCTTTCAGGAGGATTAGATGAAACTCAACGTTCGCTTGCTTCGTAGTCTCGAGGCAATTCGGCCCGCATCGACCGCATCAGCTCACTGCGACGGGCCGTGCGGTGTTTATGACCCGGCAAGTGCCCGTATCGCTGGTGAGGCAGTTCTGTCGATGACGAAGAAGCTGCTCGACCTCGACATGTCGGCCGACGGCGCCCACAATACCTATAGTCGATTCGTTGCTATCAAAGAAGAGCAGGCCGAACTTACAAAGCGAGAGCTCAACATCTTGTGGCACGACTACTTCAAGCCACAGCACCTTGAGGCTTACCCAGACCTTCACACCACATTCTGGAACGCGGCGAAACAAGCCTCTGCTTGCAAGACTGCTGTAAGTCTTGAGGCAGCTAATGAACTTATGGCTCAGATTGAGAACGTCCACAACATTTTCTGGGAGTCCAAGGGACGAGATATCCCTTGGTACACGGCCAGCTAGTCCGTCGGCCGTAGCCATGTCGTAGACATGGCCTTCGGTCGGACCTAGTCCTCGTAGTTCCTGCATGATTTTCGTTGGCCGGGACCGGCTAAACGTTCTCAAAGAAACTGCACTTTGGCTTACTCGAGCGAGGACTCGAATTAGAGTCGCTGGGTCGTCAATGAAACCGACGCTCCATGACGGTGAGTTTGTCCTAATTAATCCGAACAAGGTCCCCCAACCGGGGGACCTTGCCGTTTTTGATCACCCAAAAATCGGCGGCCTTGCTGTGGTCAAGCGAGTACTGGCGATAGAAGACTCCGGAGCCTTCACCGTTCGATGCGACAACCCCAATGAGGGAAGCGACAGTCGGACTTGGGGCCCTCTTCCGAGCGATTCAGTTCATGGCGTCGTGACCGTAGTTTTGGATCGACCGGCCGACTCACTACTGCTTGACGACGAAGCTTGTAGTACTGACTGAGAACAGTTTGGCGTCCAGTAGCATTAGTTAAGTGCTGACTGTGTCAAACCTGGCCAAGAGCCATGGGGCTAGATCTCTGTTCCATGATGTGACCTTTCGATTGTCGCCGGGACGGCGAATTGCCCTTATCGGAGGCAACGGCGCAGGTAAAACCACAATCCTTGAGATAATCAACGGGCTGCAAGACGCTGATTCTGGCGAGGTATCACGACCCAACGACTATCGGATTGGTTATCTTCCCCAGGAACTGCTTGAGGTTGCTTCGGGCTCGGTGCTGCAAGAGGTAATGGCTGGGGCAGAACTAATCGTGGCGCTCGAACGTGAAATGCGTCAACTTGAACAAACGATGGTCGAAGTCAGCGACAGCGAACACGACCAGCTTGTTGCTCGCTACGGCGAGGTCCAAAGCCGATATGAGACCCTCGGTGGTTATCGAGTTGAGGCCGACGCTCGGAGCATCCTGGGCGGCCTCGGGTTTACCACCGACGATATGGACCGGCCCCTAAAGCAAATGTCGGGCGGTTGGCAAATGAGGGCGGCGTTGGCCAAGCTGCTGCTGCAGAAACCAGACGTGCTGATGCTCGACGAGCCCACCAACCACCTGGATGTGGATTCGGTGGCTTGGCTTGAACAGCGTCTCGCGACATGGCCCGGAGCCTTGCTCTTCGTGTCCCACGACCGAGACTTTATTGATTCGGTGGCGGAACGAGTTGTCGAGATTGCGTGGGGCACAGCAACCGAATACATGGGCGGCTTCGCTGAGTTTGTGGTGGCCCGGGAGGAGCGGCTCGCATCGCTGGAAGCAGCGGCTGGTCGTCAAGCCAAAGAGATTGCCAAAGTCGAACAATTTATTGACCGGTTTCGATACAAGGCGACTAAAGCTAAGCAGGTTCAGTCGCGAATCAAGACGCTTCAAAAGCTTGACCGGATCGAAGTCCCAAAAGTTGAAGACTTGAAATTGAAGTTCAGCTTTCCTGAACCGCCTCGCTCGTCAAGGTTGGTCGTTGAAATCGACGATGCCGCTATTGGCTACGACGACGGTGACGCGATCTTAACCAACGTGAATCTGGTAGTAGAACGAGGGCAGAAACTGGCGCTGGTTGGACCCAACGGGGCAGGCAAATCCACGCTCTTGAAAGTGATCATGGGCGAGCTGAACCCAAAATCCGGCTCAGCCAAGTTGGGTGCCAACGTGGACATTGCCTACTTTGCTCAGCATCAAGTAGACGCGCTTGATTTGAATCGGACAGTCGAGCAGGAATTCCGCCATAAGGTTGGCGAACAACCGAAGAATCGAAACATGCGTACCGTGCTTGGCTCCTTTGGGTTTTCCGGCGATGCGGTAGAGCGACTGGTGGGAGACTTGTCGGGAGGTGAGCGAACCCGACTGGCCTTAGCCGAGATCATGTGTAACCCAGTGAACCTTTTGATTCTAGACGAACCGACTAACCATCTCGATCTTCCTAGTTGCGATGTTTTAGAGGATGCTCTTAGCGCATATCCGGGCACAATTTTGTTAGTAAGCCACGACCGATACTTGATCCGAAACACCGTTGAGGAGTTGGTTGAGGTTCGAGATGGGGTCGTCACTCATCACCTTGAAGTCGATGAGCGAATCCTTAGTCCCGTGTCGTCGCAAGATAATTCTGCTGGTTCGAAGAACTCGAAAGCCTCGCTTAAAGGTGGGGTTACCGGGTCGGCCCGGCCGACCGGTGCATCGAGCAGGTCTTCAAACTCGACCAGCACTTCTACCGGCGGCGACCCCAGAAAAGCTCGTCGTCAGGCATCGGCTCAGGAGCGGCAACGGTCTCATGACCTAAGGAAACGGGTGAATCGGCTTGAAAAACAGGCTGCTACCGCCGAGGCGAAGGTCAAAGACTTTGAGGTTCGCCTGGCTGATCCTGAGGTATACGCCGACCGAGAACTGATGGATGGTCTCATCGCCGAGCACGCTACAGCAAAGGTTAAAGCCGACAAGCTTATGGCTGAGTGGGAGTCAGCGGCCAGCGAGTTGGAGTCGATCGATTCCTAGTCCTGAAGCGATAGCTTCTCGATTGCTACCTTCTCGGTGACATCTTCTTGATCCATAGTCGGTCACGCTATTCGCTAAGAAATGTTGCCGTGTGTAAGCAAGCCGACAGACCGATTCAAAACTCTTTCCTAGTTTGATCCCTACGCAACCCATCGAGGTTGCCTGTCGGTAGGGCCGACTTAAACGAGGGGGCAAGATGGCTGTCATCGCAGCAGAAACGGTTCAACCAACCACAGACAAGGTTCTAAGCGAGGATCCATCGGATCTTTCGACCGCCGAGCTGGTCAGCTGGGCTTCAAACGGGGATCAGGGAGCTTGGAACGAGTTATTCACCAGGTTTAGTCCACTCGTTCGGTCAGTGGCTCATAGCTATCGACTGGATCATGAAACAGCAGCCGACGTTTGCCAAACAACTTGGCTGCGCCTGTTCGAACACATTGACCGTATTCGACAACCAGAGCGACTGGCCGGATGGCTGGCTACGACTGCTCGAAACGAGGCGCTAAGTTGCACCGGAAAAGCGAGTCGTACCAGACCGTGCGGCGAACTTGTTGACCGGATCGACGATAACGCTCCGCTTCCGGATGAGCAGGTAATGGACGGTGAAACCCTGCAAGAGGTACTGGTAGCGTTCGCCGAACTGCCGGATCGTTCTCAGGAGTTCCTCCGACTAGTTATGGCGTCGCCACCGATTCCCTACATCGAAATCGCTGACCGGCTTGGTAGGTCAGTTGGCAGCATCGGCCCAACTCGAAGCCGCTGCCTAACCGCGCTAGAACGAAAACTTAAGGAGCACGGTGTGGTTAACGAACTACTAGCAGCGTCTTCGCGACAAACCCCATTAGCGATCTAGATTCAGGGCATTCCCTATTAGACCGAGGTGGGAGTACGCCTGTGGGACGTTGCCCAACGCGAACTCGTTTTCAGGATCAAACTCCTCGGCCATAAGCCCAGTCTTGCCCACCAACCCGCACAGGTCTTTGAATAGGGACTCCGCCCGTTCGCCTTCACCGATGAGGTAGAGCGAGTCAATCAACCACGATGTCATCAAGTTGAACCCGCCTTCTTTCCCAGGCAGACCGTCGTCTTCTAGATAGCGGTACACGGTTGGGCCGACCCGTAGTTGTTCTTCGACCTTCTCAACCGTGGAAATGAACCGATGATCGGTCGGCTCTACTAAACCCCAGAGCCCGACCGCTAGAACTGATGCGTCGAGGCTTTGGTCATCGTAGGCGGCAGTAAACGAACCAACTTCTTCATTCCATCCGTTGGTCAAAACGTCGCTGGCAATTTGGTCCCGGAGCTCGATCCAAGCAGCGGGCTCCCGATCGAGGAACTGGTCGGCTATAGAAATGGCGCGATCAACGGTAACCCAACCCATAACCTTCGAATACACATGGTGCCGAGGGGGTTTCCGGATTTCCCAGATGCCATGATCCGGTTCGTGCCAACGGCGAGATACCGCCAACACCATCGCTTCAACAAGATGCCAATGCTGGGTTGAAAGGGCTTCGCCTCGCTCAAGCAGAACATGTACCAGATCAACCACGGGGCCGAACACATCGAGCTGGACTTGTCCGTCGGCCGCATTTCCAACTCGTACCGGTCGACTTCCGCCGTAGCCGGGTAACTCGGTTATCTCTGCTTCTGGTGGCAGGTGCCGGCCGGTGACGTTATACAGAGGTGCCAGTCGTTCAGGATCAGATCGAGTCTCGAGTATCCCAAGGACCCAATCGAGGAAAGCCATACCTTCGGCGTGCGAGTTCAATCGAGCCAGAGCGGTAGCCGTCATCGCAGCATCTCGGAGCCAGCAGTACCGGTAGTCCCAGTTGCGGATACCGCCCAGGGTCTCTGGAAGGCTGGTTGTCGCTGCGGCGAGAATTGCGCCGGTGGGGCCATGACAGAGGCTCCGAAGAACCAACGCACTGCGCCGCACTAGCTCGGTTTCCACCGCTGGAAGATCGAGTTTGTTCACCCAATTTGTCCAAAAGTGCTTTGTATCAGCCAAGCGATCGGTCTCGGATCGGGCATCTGGTCGGGTAGTTCCGGTGCCACTTCGCAGTTCGAGAGCAATCGGTTCGCCGGGAACAAGTTGAATTTCAGCTAGCGCTGATTGGTGATTGCCATCTTGAACGATCTCCCATTGGACCCCGGGAGATCGCAAGACCATCAGATCGGAAGTTCCTTGAACCGAAATGCCATCATCTTTGAGTTCGAGCTGGGTCGCGGCCCGGCCAAAGTCGAGTCGGGGAGCGAACTCGACGTATGCCGTTCCGGAGCCTTCAAGCACTCGAAGTAGGTCGGATCGGCCAGCCAGCCGCCGTGTTCGGCCGCTAGAAGAGTCGAGAAAATCGGTAACGGTGAAGTCAGGAAATGAGGTTTCAAGGACCATTGTGTCCTTTAGATACCGTTGGCCCGATGGCGAGCTCAGCGATTCTTCAGCCGCATTTCTAACGGTGAAATGACCAGCGGCTGGACCACCCAACAGCTGGGCGAACACCGCCCCGGAATCTATTCGAGGAACGCAAAGCCAGCTGATTGATGCCCGAGGGGTTACGATTGCTGCGGTCCGTAGATCAGACAAGATTGAATGGTCTTCGATCGGTGTGAGCGCTTCGCCCCTCAGCCATTTGGCCCGGAGTTCGGCAAGAAGAGCCAAAATCTGAGCGACCGTGTCGGTATCGCGAACCCGAAACCCGGCAGCAGTTGGGGCATCACCGACTCTGACCCCTATGTCTGGGCCACTCAGCGTTCGAAATCCGTCTTCGTCTGTCGTGTCGTCGCCTACGAAGATTACCGCTGACGCTCCGACTTGGCCTCGGATGATGTCGAGCGCAGTGCCTTTGTTGGTATCGATGACCGAGAATTCGATTATTTGATGACCGTTGCGAACAAATACGCCGTCCATCGTTGCCGGTCCCCGAACAAGTTTTTGCCGGGCCGCATCCGCAGTGCCATCGTCCATGCCCCGAAAATGGAAGGTAACTCCCGAAGGCTTCTCTTCGACGATGGCGTCGTATTCCCGGCCTAGCTCTTGCACTCGCTCTAGAAGCGCTTTCCTCGTGGATACCACAGCTGGATCCATCTTGTTAGCGAAACCAAGATCAAACTCGCTGCCGTGACTTCCGACCAGTCGGATTTCTTCTGGAAATCGAGACAAGGTCGCTAAGTCGCGGAGGCTGCGCCCGGAAACCACGGTCACATGAGTATTGGCTTGCTCAGCCAACGATCTCATGGCCGCCGCCGAATCTCGATTAGCCGTTGCTGCCATTGGGTCATCAACGAGCGGGGCAAGCGTGCCGTCGTAGTCGCAAGCAACCAGCAGCGTTGGTACACGCGCCAAATGTCGAATTCGTTCAGCTAGTTCGCCCAAATTGTCCGACGTCATCCGGTCCCCTTGGATCCGCAGTTCTGTTGTGCCATGGGTCGGAGCAACGATGGACCGAATATGGCGTACAGTAACTATCGGCAAGTACTCCGCTAATTCAAACTCGATAGTAGCTACATCCGACACCATTATCCGCCATTCCCACTGTTGATTTTTCGTGTTGACTCCATTGTTGATCGTTGACTACGAATTTCGACCGCTCAGCGCTTCCTTCCCCTTCGGCGAAGCGGGAAACAACCAAGTAGAACAAAACGATGCTCCCTCAAGATTCAAACGCTCCTCAGACCGGACTAGGACCGATAGGAACCGGTCCGATCCCGTCCAGCCCTCCGGTTTCTGATGGCCCGAATCCATCCTTCGGGCCTAGCGGGTCGAATACCAGCTCTGGGTGGAACGGAGGTGGTGAGAATGGGACCAACAATGGGCGAGAGGGCTTCGTCATAGCTGTCGGGGTGTTGCTCGGCGCGGTGTTAGTTCTCGGTGGGCTGTTCGGATTCCAACGGTGGCGGTCCGGGGTGGACGAATCGGCGATCGAGAGCATCCAAGCGGAGGAATCTACCGGTAATCCAGGCAACGGCTCCGTAGAAAATGGGAATGAAGCCGCTGAGGAAGCCGACCAGGACCGCGAAGTCGATGAGGAAGAACCTAGTAACGATCAGTCAGACGGCGGCCAGCTAACCGAGGATCCAGATGGCGACGGCGATGCCGAGTCGACTGATCGTAGCCAAGACAATCTGACTCCGACAGAATGTCCAGCTGGGATCTCATCTGAGATCTGCAACGCCGTTCGCTTTGTAGAAGAAGAAACAGGACGGCCATTCAAGAATTTCCCAGTGGTCGAGCTGTTAGAGAACGATGCTTTTGACGCCGAGATTCTCAAAGACTTTGCCCAGTACGAAGAGGACTTCAACGAAGATGAGGTTCCGTTGAAAGCAATGGGGCTCCTAGGAAGCGATATATCTCTTTACCAGACGTACCTAAGCCTGATTGAACTAGGCGTTGTTGGCTTCTACCGGCCTGATACGGATCAACTAGTGGTTCGCGGCGGCGAGCTTGATCTATACGGCCAAAGCGTTCTTGTTCATGAGCTTGTTCATGCTCACGATGATCAATGGTACGACTTGGATCGGGAAGATTTCGACAACGACGATGCCGAAGCTGGGTTCGCTGCCGTCGTCGAAGGTAACGCTAGCCGTATCGAAAATGCCTGGATTGCGAGTCTCTCGCCTGAGCAGGCCGCCGAAGTAGATTTAGGTGCCCTAGCGGCCCTATCTCCAGATGACTTCACAAAGCTACTTGCTCTTCCTCCGGTCATGATCCAGCTCCAGTCGTTCCCCTATCAAGACGGCGAGGTATACGTCGCCTATCGAACCGACGCCGAAGGTGAGAGCGTCATAGCAGAACTTTACGAGAATCCACCTGAATCAACCGAGCAAATTTTGCACCCGGCCGAGGAGTTCCAGCCAACTATTGATGTCGGATTACCACCCGCCGACGGTGAGGTAGCCTTCTCGGGAACGTTAGGGGAGCTCTACCTTTCGCTTTGGTTCGACCAGGTAGCGGCGGCGGGGTGGGGTGGCGACAGCTTTGTTACTTGGTCGGCGGGAGCAACCACGTGCATGCGGGTTGATATTGCCGCCGACACAGCCGAGGATTTGAACCAGATTGAAGCTAGCGCCCAACGGTGGCAAGGGTCAGCACCGTCTGAGGACCGTACTATTGAACGTGTGGACACTGCCGACCAATCGCTGGTTCGGATCACCAGTTGCTATTAGTAGTTTCTCGGTCTTGGCCGCCGGTGAGCGGCAGGCGAAGCTAAGTCGGAACAAAGTACGGTTATCGCATGCCTCGTCTGTTCGCCGCCATCGACCTTCCGGGAATCCAGAATAGGGCGATCCTGTCGAACCATTCGGATTTGCTGGGAGCTAACTGGGAGAAGCAACCTCATATCACACTGGTGCATTTTGGGGAGGTTGCCGTCGGCCAGGTGAATCAACTGACCGACTCGTTGCATCGAGTGTCGTTTGGGTCGTTCGATTTACACCCGACCGAAGTTGGATTCTTCGGTGAGCCCACGACACCTTCAGTCATGTGGATTGGTCTCGCTCCATCGAACCCACTTCAGGCCCTTCATCACGAGCTATTTACTGTTGGCCATGAGCATGCCTTCCCAGCCCAGCGAGACGAGTTTGTTCCTCACATTACCCTCGCTCACATAGCCAACGTCGATGGTTCGAACTTGGAGCGGTACATTTCCAGCCTGGATCTCTCGACTCTCACCTCCTTCCCGGTCGGCGAGTTCCACCTGTACCAGAGCGCCAACGGAACCTACGCCCGGCTAGCGACGATGGCAGCAACGAGTTGAACTTGACAGCCTCGATAAAGCGGCATCGCTTCGCCAGTTGAGGTTTCGCGTTTCGGCGTTTCGGCGTTTCGTGTTCCACCAGTTGAGGTTTCGCGTTTCGGCGTTTCGTGCTCTGTCGTTTCGCAATTTGGCGGTTGGTGAGGCAGGCTAGAACTATGAAGATTCGGATTGGATATGGTCTTGGAACCCGAAATGCCACAACTGATCAGGACCGATTTGCATCGCTGGTTGATGGGCTCGAAAGAAACGAGTTCGATTCGCTGTGGCTGTCGGAACGGTTGAGTGGAGAGTGCCCCGATCCGTTGATTGGAATGGCTTTCGCCGCGGCCCGAACCAAAAAGCTAAAAGTTGGAATGTCGGTTTTGGTGCTGCCTGGGCGAAACCCCGTCGTGTTGGCAAAGTCGTTGGCGAGCCTCGACCAGCTATCGGGTGGGCGGGTCCTTCCGGCTTTTGGCCTTGGAGTTGCCGACTCAGCGGAACACCAGGCATTCGGCGTGCAAAGAACCGACCGAGGCGGTTGGTTCAACGAGGCGTTGCCCCTGATGAAAAGGCTGTGGCTTGAAGATGGTGTCACCCATGAAGGTAAACGGTTCAAGGTCGTCGATGTAACGATTAGGCCGAAGCCTGTCCAACAACCACTTGAAGTTTGGTTGGGAGGTATCGCTCCGTTAGAACTGAGGCGGGTGGGGCGACATGCCGATGGTTGGCTGCCGTCTTTTTGCACCCCGAGCCAGGTTGCTGAAGCCCGGGCCGAGATTGAGCGGGTCGCAGCCGAGAACGATCGTGAAATTGAGGATGAGCACTATGGGGCGTTGATCCCATACCGAGAGAGCGCGGCGGAGCTGCCCGACTCGATGAAAGCCATCTTGGCCAAACGAAACCCCGACGCTGATCCTGATTCCATCATCCCGACGAAACAGGCGATTGGAAAGACGGTCCAGGGGTTCATCGACGAAGGGTTTTCCAAATTTGTGTTGATCCCAACCGTTGAGCCAACCGATTGGGATTCTGAGTTAGACGAGATCGCGGCCATTGCCAAACCTATGGAGAATTAGCTGTTCGAATAGTGGTCTAAGAAACGGATGCTTCGGTTCTGACTATTGAGCGCGAAACCGTTTTGAGAGCTGGGGCAAGTTTGAGTTCCCACGCTTGCCTGGCGTTGGGAGAGGCGAGAAGAACTCGGTTGTTTCCAGAGTCAGCGACGGCAACAAGGCTGCTGCCGACGGTGGCCAAACCGGTTGGATGGTTCAAGTCGGTCAACCCCAATGTTTCCAGTTTTTGATTTCGAAGAACGCGGAGCCGGTTATTGCCGGTATCGGTAACAACGACTGAGCCATCGCCTAACACGGCCAGACCGCTCGGTCGCTGGAGTCGAGCTTGGTGAATAGGGCCGTCGACTAGACCCCATCGGAAGAAGTCATTTTGGGTCACCGAGTGAACGGTGCCGTCGTCTGAGAGTAATCGAATGTTGCTCGAGGCCGCGTCGCAGAAGATAATGCCTTTGGCCGACCGGGCTACCGCTACTGGCTGGGCCAACGAAGCCTGAGAAGCCGGGCCGTCGTCGAACCCGGTACTGCCGGTTCCAGCGATCGGGCCGACCAGAACCTCTCCTGCTCGGGCGACGACAGTCCTGAACAACTGTTCAGACCCGGCGTCGGCGACGACGACGCTTCCGTCTTTATCTACACAGAGTGCCGTCGGAGCGACGAAATCTCTGGCGATCGTGACGGTGGCGCCGGTCGTCAGGTCTACGCCGAGGATGTTCGCCGTAGTCCGCTCAATTACATACAGCTCTGACTCGTTGCGAATGGCTAACCCCCCGGGGCGGTCGATGTCGGTAAGTGCAAGCCGCGGAACGAACGTGTCTAGATCAGAGTTGAGCGATCCGACAAGAACACGATGATTGCCCGTATCGGCGATGGCTATGAGACCCGAAAGATGAGCTGCAATGGCAGTCGGGTTCGAGAACGATTCTGGCGTTTCCACCCCGGTCGACACGGCTGCCGGCGATTGAGATCGAACCGATCGTGGTTCGCTGGTCCGCGAGGCGTTGTCTTTAGGCTCGCTGGTTCGACTAGACGACTTCTTCGGTGCTGACCGGTGATGTTTGGCTTTCGGTGTCGGTGCTTGCAACGCGGTTTCTAAACCTGAAGTCAGAAGTTCATCTCCGTTTGTGCCTACTTGAAGCCCAACAATCTTTTGGTCTTTACCGATCAAAACGGTGGCCGGCCATCCTCCTGGGTTGTATCGATTCCATGTCCGGTACTCCGGGTCGTGGATCACGGGAACGGCAATTTGTTCGACCTCAACTGTTGAGCGAACCAGCGATTCGTTGTCTTCGTATGGAAATCGTGGCGTGTGGACGGCGAGAACCTCGACCGTGTTGCCCAGGTCCACGGATACGTCGTCGATCTGCGGGTTGGCGGAAGTAATTGCTGAGCGTTGGTTCGCTTCAGCAGCGGTAACCAATTTTTGTACGGAGCGAAGTTGAAGCAAAGATGCCTCACACCCGAGGGACCAAAAGATCACGATGGATACGCGGCCGAGCGAAGGTTGCCGAGTAGCTGGATGACTAGCGTCGACGACGTTGTTCGAGTCTGCGAGCTCTTCGTCTGGGCCGTTGGCCGAAGACGGAAGTAGCCAGCTCTTTCCTGAAACTGATGGAGCGGTGTAAGCCATATGAACGCTGTCGGCCCCAAATAGGCCAAATTGACTAGTTCTATGGAATCTTGGGCGTCCAGGGCTGGAATTTAGCCGGCTGTCGACACTAAGTTAGGCGAACGGCTAGGACCGAACTGGTAGATGGCCGAAAAGCCCGCTGGTTGGACAGCGAAGAAACACTATCAGTACGAACAAGGGGAGATGTTGTGAAAGTTCCGCTGACGATTGACGACTTTTTGAATCGGGCCATTTCCGTTTATCCCGAGCGGGTCGCGATTGTCGATGAACCAGATCAGGTCGCACCGCCTCTAGCCCCAATTACCTATCGTGACCTTGGCGATATTCGCCGGCAAATGGGTGTGGCAATGGATAATCTCGGCATCGGGATGGGGGCCCGAGTTGCGATGGTCTCGCACAACTCGGCTCGCCTGCTCACCTCGTTCTACGGGGTTGGCGGAAATGGGCGAGTGTTCGTTCCGATCAACTTCCGACTTAACGTCGAGGAGGTCTCCTACATCGTTGAGCATTCGGGGGCTGAAGCACTACTCATCGACCCCGAGCTTGAAGCAGAACTCGGCGGCATCGAATGCAAGAACAAATGGATCATCGGGGCAGAGTCGGACGCAATCTGGTACGGCCAGGAAGGCGAGCCGCAGCCCTGGACACCAGATGAAGACGCTATTTGTTCAATCAACTACACCTCGGGTACCACCGCCAGACCAAAAGGAGTAGAACAAACTCATCGTGCTCGGTGGACGAATGCGGTTACCTTCGGCTGGCACGTTGGGGTCAGCGATCGAGACGTTTATCTCCATACGCTTCCGATGTTCCACTGCGACGGCTGGGGCATGTTGTACTCGGTCACAGCGATGGGAGTTAAACATGTTGTGTTGCGCAAGGTCGACGGTGCCGAAATTCTTCGCCGAGTGGCCGAGCATGGCGTCACACTAATGTGCGGGGCCCCCGCTGTTTGTGCTGCTGTTCTTGAGGCCGCAAAGGACTGGGATGGGGAGGTTCCAGGTCGAGGTACTGTTCGGATGGTAGTAGCAGGCGCTCCACCACCGACCGCAACAATCGAACGCATGGAGACGGAACTTGGCTGGGAGTTCATTCAGATCTACGGTCTGACCGAGACTGCTCCGTTGCTGACAATTAGTCGGAACAGAAGCGAGTGGGATGAGTTGTCGCCGTCTGAGCGAGCGAAGAAACTCGGACGAGCAGGCGCGCCCGCCGTCGGGATTTCGATGAAGACATCAGAATCGGGTGAGCTGTTGGCTCAAGGTAACCATGTGCTGCAGGGCTATTGGCAAAATCCCGATGCAACGGCCGAAGCACTCGAAGGTGGTTGGTTTCATACCGGCGATGGCGGAGTAGTAGATAGCGAGGGCTATTACAGCATCACTGACCGGAAGAAAGATGTGATTATCTCCGGCGGGGAGAACGTATCTTCGATTGAAGTGGAGGACGTTTTGTTCTCGCATCCTTCAGTTAGCGAAGTTGCCGTTATCGGTGTTCCGGATGAGAAATGGGGTGAAACCGTGAAGGCGTTGGTTGTCCTCGCCGACGGTACAGAAGCCACTTCGGAAGACTTGATCGGGTTCTGTCGCGAGAAGCTCGCCCATTTTAAGTGCCCGACATCAATCGATTTTCGGGACGAGCTGGCCCGTACGGCAACCGGCAAGTTGCAAAAATACAAGTTGCGAAAGCCGTATTGGGAAGGGCGAGACAAACAAATCAACTAGTCCGGAGCCCCCGGTCGATACCCAAACTCAACTAGGGTGATCGGTGTGCACCAAAAGTCCGGGTATCTAGGTCCCTTGATTCGGAAAGAGGCGTATCGGCGAAACCGTCCTCGGGGAGCGATGGCTCTGGTAGCGGCTGCTTTGACTGTCGTCTTGGCGTCCTGCGGCTCCAGCTTTCAGCGACAAGACGTTGTGGACTCGTTCTCCGAGAGCTACCCGGAGGCAACTGACGAGCAGTCCGCTTGCGTTGCCGACGGGCTAATCGACCGCTTCGGCATTGATGAACTAGAACAACAGCTGGCAGCTCCAGATCTAGAGCCCGAATTCGAAGAAGCTCAGTTTCGGGAGCTGTTCGCATGCGGAATGGACGGCGATGTTAGAGTCCAGCTGGAAGAGCAGCTGATCGACAGCGGTGTCGGCGAAGAGAACGCACCGTGCGTGGCCGAGGCTCTGTCTGGCGACCTGACCGATGACGATCTTGGTGTGTTGTTGTCTGGCGATATCACGGACGAGTTCTACGAGAAGTTCTTCGATGCTATGGATGAATGTGGCGCCATTAATCCTGACAAATAGGGGAGCGCAGATGGCTTGCACCGTTTCGCAGGTTACGGAAGGATCGTTCGGTGTCGTTTGATAAATCCGAGTCTGATCTATGGATCGGCTCCAGGTGGATCGAGGACCTAATCCCTCAGATCGAACAGTACATTGCTATCCCAGCGCTATCGCCCGCGTTCGATCCCGACTGGGCCACAACTGGGCACATCGACGCTGCCGTCCAGTTTGTCCATACCTGGATTACGTCGAGACCAGTGGCTGGCATGACCGTTTCGATTCAAGAGCTGCCTGGACTGACACCACTGATAGTGGCTGAGGTCGAGCCATTCGGCAACGTAAGCGATTCAGAGACCACCACCATCTTGTACGGACACCTGGACAAGCAACCCGAAATGGAAGGTTGGCGGCCCGACCTTGGGCCGTGGACACCGGTACGACAAGGTGATCGTCTGTACGGTCGAGGTGGCGCCGATGATGGCTACGCCGCTTTTGCCAGTTTGACAGCTCTCGAAGCGGTACAACGAAGTGGAGGAAGCCACGGTCGGTGTGTAATCCTCATTGAAGCGTCCGAAGAATCGGGCAGTCCCGACTTGCCAGCCCACATAGATGCGTTGGCTGAACGATTGGGCAACGTTGGCCTTGTCGTATGTCTTGATTCTGGATGCGCAACCTACGACACCTTATGGCTGACGACATCTTTGCGAGGTCTGGTCGACGGAACCTTGGACATCTCGATTGTGACTGAGGGAGTACACAGTGGTTCGGCGAGTGGCGTTGTGCCTTCAACGTTTCGTATCGCTCGACAGCTGATGGATCGTATCGAGGATTCTTCTACTGGCGCAGTCTTGATCGAGGCGGCCAACGTAACTATTCCCAGTCACCGAATCCAAGAAGCTCGCGCCACCGCAACGTTGCTTGGGGACGCCCCAGAGGCGATGCCGTTCGTCGAGTCTGCGTTCCCGACGGTTGAAGATCCGGTTGAGGCGCTGCTAGCAACAACATGGAAGCCGGCGCTATCGACGATCGGCGTGGACGGTATGCCTTCGATCGAGGCGGCCGGGAATGTTTTGCGGCCTCGAACTGCCTTGAAGCTCTCCTTGCGGATTCCTCCTACCGCAAACCCGACCCAAGTCGAACAGGAGCTTCGAGAAGTGCTGGAGAAAGATCCGCCTTACGGTGCGTCCGTGGTCTTTTCCGACTCGGGCGGAGCTGGAGGGTGGAACGCACCAGATCTAGCTCCCTGGCTTCGTGACGCTCTAGAGGCGGCATCGACTGCCCAATTCGGAAAGTCGGTGCAACTCTTTGGTGAAGGTGGGACAATTCCGTTCATGGGTATGTTGGGCGAGAAATTTCCCCGCGCACAGTTCGTGATAACAGGCGTTCTCGGGCCGGAATCGAACGCCCACGGCCCAAACGAGTTTCTTGATGTTCGCTACGCCGAGCGCTTGACTGCATGCCTCGCTCAAGTTCTGGATTCGGCTAGTCACGCGACGTTCTGAGCCGATCCTAACTCGCTGGAGGGCCCGGCCTGGTCTTGATGAATGGAGTCGACTGGGCCGTTGAGGCTACGATCTCGTTTGTCGAAGGGAATCTTGATGGCAGATGAACAAAATCTCAAAGGTCGAGTGGCTCTAGTAACGGGATCCTCGAGCGGGATTGGTGAAGAAACGGCCAGGCGACTATCAGCGGCTGGAGCCAACGTGATAGTCAACTCTGCCAACTCGGTCAAGGCCGGACAGGCCGTGGCTGACTCGTTGCCAAACGAAGCCCTCTATGTTCAGGCCGATATTTCAGACCAAGCCCAAGGAGCGGCTTTGCTTGGGCAGGCGGTCGACAAGTTTGGTCAACTCGATATTTTGGTTAACAACGCTGGGTGGACGCAGGTAGTACCTCATCACAATCTTGAGGAGCTAACCGATGAGATTTTTGCCAAGACTTTTGACGTGAATGTTTTTGGCACCTGGTGGTTGACGAAGGCTGCTATTCCGCTCCTTCAGAAGTCATCCGATCCAAACGTGGTGACTATAACTTCTATCGCTGGAGTGCGTCCGGTCGGATCGTCGATGGCTTATTCCATGGCGAAAGCGGCGCTAAATCAAATGACCGTTCTGCTGGCGAAATCATATGCCCCTGTTCGGTTCAACGCAGTCGCTCCCGGCCTAGTCGAGACCCCGTGGACAGCCGACTGGGACGCTCAGCACCAAGCGGTGGCGAAAGTTGCACCATTGAAGCGATCAGCAACCGCTGGTGATTGTGCCGAAGCGGTGCTCAGTCTGTTGCGAATGAGCTACGCCACCGGTCAGGTTCTGGTTGTCGACGGAGGCTTGACCATCGCCACCTAGTGGTTTAAGCCGGTGGTAGCTACAGCTTCAAGTCGACCGGTTGAGAAGCGTCGGCGTAGAAGTCATTGCCCTTGTCATCGATAACAATGAAGGCCGGGAAATCTTCGACTTCGATTCTCCAGATGGCCTCCATCCCAAGTTCTTGATATTCGAGCTGTTCGACGTGGCGTATTGAATCTTTGGCTAGTCGAGCAGCTGGTCCGCCGATAGAGCCCAGATAAAAACCGCCGTGGCGCTTGCAGGCTTCGGATACCTGGCGGCTGCGGTTGCCTTTGGCCAACATGACCAATGAACCGCCAGCCGCTTGGAACTGTTCGACGTACGAGTCCATCCGGCCGGCCGTGGTTGGTCCAAACGAGCCTGAGGCGTAGCCATCGGGAGTTTTAGCCGGTCCAGCGTAGTAGATCGGATTATCTTGCAAGTACTGAGGCATTGGTTCGCCCGCGTCTAGCCGTTCTTTGATTTTGGCGTGCGCGATGTCTCGTCCAACCACGAGTGTTCCCGATAAAGCCAGCCGAGTTTTTACCGGGTACTGCGACAGCTGTTGGCGGATAGCTTCCATTGGCTGGTTTAGGTCAATCCTGACAACGTCTTGCGACAGGTCTTCGCCGGTTACTTCTGGCAAGAATTGCGCCGGGTCTCGCTCTAGCTCTTCTAAAAAGACGCCGTCTCGGGTGATTTTAGCCAGCGCTTGTCGATCAGCTGAACAGCTGACAGCAACCCCAACCGGCAGCGATGCCCCATGGCGCGGTAGCCGAATGACTCGCACATCGTGGCAGAAGTACTTCCCTCCGAACTGAGCTCCAATGCCAAACTCTTGGGTCAGTTTGAGCACTTCGGCTTCCATCTCGGTATCTCGGTAACCATGACCGGCTGTCGATCCTTCGGTCGGCAAGGTGTCGAGGTATCGGGTTGACGCTAACTTGGCTGTTTCGACGGCGAACTCGGCCGAGGTTCCGCCGATTGCCAGTCCGAGATGGTACGGAGGGCAGGCTGAGGTGCCGAGCAGTCTAAGTTTCTCGTTGAGAAACGCTCGCATCGATTGCGGGTTTAGCAGCGCCTTCGTTTCTTGGAATAGGTAGCTTTTGTTAGCTGATCCGCCTCCCTTGGTCATGAACATGAATTTGTATGCGTCACCCGGGATCGCCTCGATCTTGATTTCCCCTGGGAGGTTAGTTGCGGTATTTTTTTCTTCCCACATTGAAAGTGGCGCCATCTGCGAGTACCGCAAGTTGGACTCTTGGTAGGTGTCGAACGCACCACGGGTTAGTGGTTCTTTGTCGTTGCCCTCGGTGAGGACATGTTGACCCTTTTTCCCTTTGATAATAATTGTGCCGGTGTCTTGACATCCGGGGAGAACGAAGCCCGCCGCGATGTTGGCGTTTTGGAGCAGTTCGGTTGCAACGAACCGGTCGTTGGCGGAAGCCTCGGGGTCGTCAAGTATCGAAGCCAACTGCTGTAAGTGGCTGGTCCGAAGCAGATGGGAAATGTCTTTGATGGCGGTAGCGGAAAGCTGACGCAGCGCTTCGTTAGTTACCTGCAAGAACCGTTGATCACCGAGCTGGACTTCCTCGACTCCTTCGGTTGTTAGCAGCCGATAGGTCGTTGAGTCCGGGCCAAGAGGGAGAAGGTCGGTGTAGGTAAAGTCTGGTTGGTCAGAAGCCATGCTTCTAACACTACCCAACGGCAGGAATCAATCAGCGCCCATACGTGGGCAGAATCGAGATAGTCCGATCGGTGAATCAACTACCTGATTTCGGCTACGCGGCAATCCAAACTGGGCCGAGCCGGGCGGTTCGCTCGTGGAACGCGCTTTCAAGCTCGTCCCATAGCTGCTCTTCAGCTACCGAGTAGAAATGAAAGTCTGACTTATCGACCTCTAACTCGATGGCTTTGTCCAAAAGTAGAACTCGTTCCGTTGGCAGCGATGTCTGTTGTTGGGGACTGGCAATTGAAGGCACGGAGGCGTTCCTTTCTGATCAATCGTGGAAACAACCACTAGCGACGACAGTACTGGTGCGGTGTGACACTGTTCTCCATAGGAACATAAAGTTGACATGAACCGTGCCGTCATGGCATGATTCATGTCATGACGGGACTGCGTGAAGCCCAACAAGAGCAAACTCGACAAGCAATCCTTGACGCCTACTTGGAGCTTGCTCACGACGACAGTGCGGTGAACGTGTCGGTTCCTGCGGTTGCCGAGAAGGCCGGTGTGTCGGTGCGAACCGTCTACCGGTACTTCCCTTCAAAAGAAGAACTGCAAGCAGGAGCCGCCTACCGATTGACTGAGGAGGCTCAGCGGAAGGTAGCGCCAATCCAGTCGGTCAACCGATCGAACCTTCAGGCGTTCTTGACCCAGGCCTGGTTTGATTTTGCTGAACAGATCCCAGCGGTTACGGCTGAGCACTGCACAGCTGCCGGTCGGCAGCTACGACTGACTCGCTTGGCCGATGCTCGAGAAATCGCGGCAAAAAATCTTCCACCCGGTGGCCAGGACGCTGAAACAGTGGACATGCTTGTTGCTTTGATGTCTTCGTCGATTTTCTTGGAATTAGTCGATCGTATGGGGCACCCGCCGGACCGGGCCGCCACTATGGCAAGTCGGATGTGTCTGTTACTAGTCGACGACGTTGCAAAGGACTCAGACGGGCATGGCCAATCAGGCGAACACAACCAACAGCGTGCCATAGCCGATAGGGAGGCGAACTAGGATGGCTACGAAAGCCAATCAGCAAACTAGCCAAGTGGCGCCAGAGGCGAATATCGACTGGGTTGCTCCCGGACCGGGTTCTTGGGTTCGCGACCGTTCGCATGGCCCACCGAACCCCACCCGGTTTTTTCGTCGTATAGCCTCGGACCATACTGCTGAAGCGTATTCAGGAGTAATGGAAGAGCTTGGAAGCGCAATTCGAACCGTCGACATAAAGTTCGTTCACGGCAGCATGTATCGAAGGCTTGTCCCGCTAGTTGGAGCCAAATTCGATCGGGGCACTCCACCGCCCAACGCTTTGCTGTGGTTGATCACCAGAATCCATCCTGAATTTAGGCACAGAGAGCGGATAGCCGCCGTGTCGTTGGCGGGTGATCCCTTCTCCGACGAGGTCGAGAAATGGCGTCAAGAACGTCCGATTTTGGTGGCCGAGAATCTTCGCCTCTCATTGATCGATCCAGAACCGCTCGACCGATCTTCACTTGCTGATCACGTTGTGGTGCTGGGCGAGCACTTGGTCGCTGGATGGCGACGTCACCATGAGCTTCATGCGAGTGACTTGGGGCCGATCGGTGACCTTTTGGTTCACACCAAAGAGTGGGGTATGGATTCGGTCGAAGTAATGGACTTGCTTCAAGGGGCCTCCTTGGCGACGGCTGAGGCCGCTTATCACGGCCGCAAAATAGCAACTGCGCTTCAGTCAGCTGGGGTGGACCCAACAAGCATCGAAGACGTCAACCAGATCCGGGTTGTGCCGGAGGCCGAGGTTGCTCTCGACCAGTATCTCAACGAGTTCGGCTGGCGGATGGTCACTAGCTACGACCTTGAAGGCCGGACCTTGCGAGAGATCCCTAGCGCAATCTGTTCGTTAGTTCTTCGAGCTGGTCAGATTCTGTCCGGCACAGGCTCGACCGACGAGGCGTCCGATTTCGAAAGGTTCGGCCCCCACGATCTGATTCCTCTAACCGAAGCTCAGGAGTCGAAGGCACAAGCGATGAGCGCCAGCGCCGGCGACTCCGAGTTGTTTCGTGAACTATTGGATCGAGCCCGGCGGGCGTACGGTCTGCGTGATGACAATGGCCCGTTGACTTGGGAGTGGCCGGTTGGCCTAATGAGAAGAGCCTACCTGGCCGCCTCATCCGCACTGACCGCTGACGGTGATCTTGTCAGCCCGGAGCACGTGTTTGAACTAGACACTCACGAGTTAGAGGCAGTGTTAAGAGGCGATACATCCATCACCCAGTTCGATGTGATTGAACGGGCAAGGCTGCGCCAACTGGAAGCGGAGCTGGATGGCCCCGACTTCTTCGGCCCGCCGCCGTCGCCTTCTCCTGACCTGACGGCGTTACCACCGGCGCTCGCAAGAGTAATGGCCATCGTCGTTGCGGCAGCGACGATGCTCGAACCTGATCAAGACCGGGAGATAGCTGATCTATCGGGGCTTGGCATCGGAACCGAACCGTACCAGGGGCGAGCCCGAGTTGCCGACGACGCCGACGAGGCCATCGCCAGCATGTTGCCAGGCGAAATCTTGGTCGTTGCCTGGACTGCTCCCTCGTTCAACGCTGTTCTTTCTATCGCTGGGGGAGCGGTGGTGCAAGAAGGGGGTTTGCTTTGCCACGCCGCCGTTATGGCCCGGGAGCTAGGTATCCCTACCGTGGTTGGTTGTACCAACGCCATGAGCCTGATCAAAACGGGTGATCTTGTGGAAATTGATCCAAAGGCTGGCACAGCTAAAGTCATTGCCGCTGGCTGATGCCACCGGCTAGACCGTGACTTCGTAGTACAGGTTCGCTGCGTCTTCGAAGTCGTGTTGTTCGACCGATCCGAAGCCAGCTTCACTTGCGAGCTCTCGCAATCGTTCCGGGTGTAGGCCAAGCGTTCCCAATGCAAGGCTATCGGGCTCCGACATAGCGGACTGCAGGCACGACGAAATTGAGAACCCATAGAACATTGCCAGAAAGGGGTTCTTAGCATCTCGATCGAAGTTGCCTGAAGACCGAATGTCTTTCACCAGTAATGTGCCGCTATCGGAGAGTGCACCGCGGATGGCTTGTAGAGCGAGGTCAGGTCGCGGCATGTCATGAAGGCAATCGAAGCACAGAATCAGATCTGCGTCGGATGTTGCTGGAACAGCATCAGCTCCTTGGCTGATGAACTCGACGTTTTTCAAACCCAAGTCTTGTGACCGGTCACGAGCTAGTCCGATCGCGGTTTCTGAAGGGTCATAGCCGATGCAGGTCGATTTCGGAAACGCTCCAGCAATCGTCGTGGCAGTAACCCCGGCGCCGCATCCGACATCGATGACCAGCGCACCGGCTTCAAGTTTTTCTACCACCCCGTTAAGCGCAGGAAGAATAGTAGAGGTGAGCGCGAGCCGAGACCAAGGGCCAGTCATTCGGGCCAGTCCGGCGGCGGCCGCGCTTCCCTGTTGCTCGTAGGTCAGGCCGGTCCCGGTACTGAACGACTCGATGAGCCCATCGATGGTTGCCGGTTCGGTTCCTCCTCGGAACGCTCCGGCAGCGAACTGTAGTGAGTTTTCCTCGTCTGCCATTACTGCCGACTGGACCGGCGTCAATTCGAATCGGCCATCGTCGTGTCGATCAACGAGCTTGGCTGCCGCCTGGCCAAGTAACCACTCTTGGACAAGACGCTCATTAAGGTTGGTGTCGGCGGCCAGCGACTCGCTGGAGACCGGACCGGCCCCGTTCATGGCTCGGTACAGGCCCAGTCGATCGCCCAAGTGAATCATGAGGCTTACTTGCTCGCCCATTTTGTAGCTCCAAACGGTGAAGCTGAGTGCCTTTATGGCGTCACTATCGGGTCGGGTTGGAGAATCGGACGAGTCAGGAGTCGGTGCCATCCCCAAACCGTAGCCCTTGTGCTCTTTTCGGTCACTTTGAGCAGCTACCGGTACGCTTAGAACCAGATCGAGACATCTCAAACGATACACAACATGCGGTAGATGCTAACTGCCAGACGCTGAGTTGAGCAGGACCGGCATTACATCCGCAAGCTAGTCAACGACGAGGATCGAACGTGACAACGATTGATGGATATTCGCTAACAGATCGCTACACCCAAGATGAGGGTCGCGTCTTCCTAACCGGAATTCAGGCGCTAGCCCGACTGCCGATCGAGCAACTACGGGTTGATGCTGCCAACAAGCTTCGTACCGCTGCGTTCCTGTCTGGCTATCAAGGTTCGCCCCTAGGTGGATTTGACCAGGAGATGGCTCGAGCGATCAAGCACGTAGCAGAGCTGCCCATTGTTGTTCAGCCCGCGGTTAATGAGGAGCTCGGAGCGGCGGCGGTAATGGGAAGCCAGCTAACGGCCACCCAGGCCGACGCTACCTACGACGGCGTCGTTGGATTCTGGTACGGCAAGGCACCTGGAGTAGACCGGGCCAGCGATGCTATTCGCCATGCGATCTTCGCCGGAACGTCTCGCCACGGCGGAGTGGTTGCGTTGGTCGGCGATGACCCGGCCTCGAAGAGTTCGACGTTGCCATCGTCGTCTGATGTGACCATGCAAGGGCTCAAAATGCCAGTGGTTTACCCCGGCGACGTGGATGAGATCCTAGAACTCGGCCGCCATGCGGTAATGATCTCTCGGCTTTCCGGTCTTTGGACTGCTATGAAGGTCGTGACAGCAGTCGCTGACGGTTCGGGATCAATGAACCTCGGACTTGATCGGGTGCAGCCCGTTATTCCCAACGTTGAGATTGACGGGGTCGAGTTTGTTCCTACCCCTAGCGGCAAACTTATTGTGCCGAACACACTTGAGATGGAACAAGAGATCATCGAAACCCGAACGGTGATAGCGGCTCGATACGGAGCAGCTAACAAGCTGAATCGGTGCACGGTAGATCCGACCGATGCCTGGATGGGTATCGTGTCGACTGGCTATACCTACAAAGAGGTTCTAGAGGCACTTCGCCGGCTGGGATTTGAATCAGTTGACGCCATCGAGAATGCAGGTATCCGGTTGTTGCAGCTTCAGATGCCGTTACCGTTTGACGGCCAAGCTGCTAGAGAGTTTGCCCGAGGTTTGCAAGAAGTAGTGGTCGTTGAGGAGAAAAATCCAACGCTTGAGCGACTTCTCAAAGATGCGCTCTACGGCGGTCCGGATCAACCTCGCATAGTGGGCAAGTTTGATGAAGCTGGACGTCGCCTGATTCAAGAGCATGGCTTCTTGCATGCTGATCTCATAGCTCCAGCTTTGAGAAAGCGATTGACCGACCGACTAGCCGACTCCATGACACCAGCACCGAAACCGGAACGAGAAAAAATTCTGATTCCGCTAAGTACGTCCCGCTCGCCCTACTTCTGCTCTGGCTGTCCTCATAATTGGGGCACAAAAGCGCCTGAGGGGGCATTACTCGGGGCCGGAATCGGGTGTAGCGGGATGGCGCTGCTTATGGACGAAGACAAAGTCGGCGATATTGCCGGGATAACTTGCATGGGCACCGAGGGCTCGCAGTGGATCGGGATGGAGCCTTTCCTAGAACGGGATCATTTCATCCAGAACATCGGGGATGGAACCTTTTTCCATTCCGGTCAGTTGGCGGTACAAGCTGCGGTGGCCGCCGAGGTCAACATGACTTACAAGTTGTTGTACAACGGCACTGTTGCTATGACCGGTGGCCAAGACGCCGCTGGCGGCGTTGGTGTTCCTGAGATTGTCGAGATCATGCTGGCTCATGGCGTGGCCCAAGCAATTGTCACGACCAATGAAGTCTCCAACTACGAGGGCGTGGTGATGCCGACCAGTCAGAATGGCGTAGAAACACCTGTTTGGGATCGGACGCGAATCGTCGAAGCCCAGGAGCGGCTGGCCAAGGTGTCGGGTGTAACACTTCTCGTCCACGATCAAGGTTGCGCCGCTCAAGTTCGACGGCTCCGCAAACGAGACCTGGTCGTAACGCCCACAATGAAGGTAGCGATCAATCACCGAATCTGTGAAGCGTGCGGAGATTGCGGCGAGGTAAGTAACTGTTTGTCTGTCCAAGCGATTGATACGCCCCTCGGACCCAAAACGTCGATTGACCAAACCACATGCAACCTTGATTACTCGTGTATCGAGGGCGATTGCCCCAGTTTTATGATGATCGAACCGGCGAAGAAGTCGGGAGCAGTCAAGCGTGCCTTCACCAAGGCAGTCAGCCAGTCCAATGGATTGTCAGGTGGGGAGCTACCGGCGCCAAAGGTTGCGATTGACTCAGACCGGGTCAACGTTCGGTTTGCTGGCATCGGCGGAACGGGCGTAATCACCATTTCTCAGATTTTGGGCACCGCCGCCATGCTGGATGGGTGGGACGTTCGAGGCCTTGATCAGACTGGACTCTCTCAAAAAGCCGGTCCAGTCGTTAGCGACCTGCGTCTTTCCAAGGGAAGTCCAGCGGAGTCGAATCTGGTTGGAGCCGCCGAAGCCGACGTAATAATCGCCTTCGATCTACTGGTCGGAGCATCACCTCAAGCATTGTCTGCTGCGAGCAAAGATCGAACTGCGTTGATCTCGTCGGCGACTGAAACGCCAACCGGGGAGATGATCGGCAACCCGGATTTATCCTTACCGACGCTAGACGAGCTTCGCCGTCAGGTCGCAGATTCAACAATCGAAGATCGCAACCGATTCGCCGATGCTGGCGCTCTAACTACGGCCCTGAACGGTGATGCAGCTACAGCGAATATGTTTATGCTCGGTGTAGCCGTCCAAGAAGGCGTACTGCCAGTTCGCCCCGAGGTCTTGGAACAAGCAATCGACCTGAATGGGGTCGCGGTAGAAGCCAACGTCGAATCGTTCCGCTGGGGTCGACAATGGTCGGCGAATCCGTCGCACGTCGAAGACACCCTGGGAGTCGGGGCAACGTCCGACGACTCACCCGATTCTGATTTGAGCGTTCCGTCGCTGCCGACGACGCTGCAAGCGATGGTCTCAGCGTTGGACCTACCCAACGGGTTACCAGACGTTATTTCGATGTTGGCTGCCGATCTCGTCGGCTATCAGGACAAGCGATACGCCAAGGAGTTCCTGAACTTTCTGGCGGAAGTGGCGGCCGCAGAACGATCAGTTGGTACCGATTCTCGATTTGAGCTTACTGAAGCGGTGGCCCGAGGGCTTCATAAGCTGATGGCCTACAAAGATGAATATGAAGTCGCTCGACTGTTGATCAGCCCAGAAGCTCGCCAAGCAGCCGAAAAAGTGGGTGGAGCGGGCGCCAAAGTTATTTGGAAGCTGCATCCGCCGATGCTCAAATCGCTCGGCATGGATGAAAAGATGGAAATTCCCATGACGGTTGGCAAACCGATGATGGTGCTGCTGGCTAAGGGCAAGCGAATTCGCGGAACTAAGGCGGATCCTTTTGGGTGGGCCAAGCTTCGACGTATCGAACGAGCGATGATTCCTGAGTACAAACAAGCGATTAGTCGAAGACTAACGACTCTGGATAACGAGAATCTAGACAACACGGTTGAACTGGCAGCATCGGCCATGAAGGTTCGTGGCTTCGAGGATCTCAAACTCGAACGGGCCAAGATTTTTCGCCAAGGCCTGACATAGAGCGTCGGATTGCGACGCCGAAGACAAACCTTAAGAGAGCAATTTGCGTAGGTTGTCGGCAAGTGAAAGTAAGAGGAGTGTGGCCGTGCCGCCGCGCATCGGCCACACTCCGAACTTTATGGAACCAACTCACCAAGGCAATGAATCTGCGAGCCTCCGTGGAACCATTTAGAACTTCTAAAGATCGATCGAAATAACTGTCTCAGCTGCTAAACGCCTCGATTGCTACTAAGAGTACACACCCTGGGACCGATTATCTAGAGCCTGACGTTACGGCTTGCTTGCACTTCAATGTGGTTGGAGCTGGCTGCGACGACCATCAAGCCTTGCGACTCCAAGAGCTACCTGAAGCTCCGAGCTTGATCACATGGTTTCAGCAAACCGCTGGCTCAGCGGCCCGTGAGTTGGATCTTCAGTTGGCCAAGGCCAACCACCGAACTTGGTGGTCTGATAATCACGGACAGCCTGCTCGATCTCTGCTGTCGAATTCATGACAAAAGGACCGTATTGCGCGATTGGCTCGGAAATCGGTGTGCCTTGCAGAACAAGAACTTCCGAACGTTGTTTGCCCGTTTCCAGATCTATCGGCTGGGCTGGATCGACGACGACCCCGGACCCTTGGGCTATAGCTTGGTTAGCCAGGACAAGTGTTCTACCCTCGAAGGCATAGATGACCCGGTTGGCGGTCGGGTCACAAGGGGGAATTGTCCAGCTCGAATTAGCGTCCATTGTCACATGCCAAATAGCGACGTTGCTATCGGCTCGGCTGGCCCACGAGTCTGGGGGAGGCTCAACGGCAGAGACGCCGTCCAGCGAGCCAGCAATTACGGTCACTGAAACGGACTGTCCAGGATCACCGAATGAGACCTTTGGGATTTCACTATTCCAGTACATTGAGAAATACGGGTCGACCATCTTGTTGCTCGCCGGAAGATTCAACCAAATCTGGAAAAGATGAAGAGGATTCGGTTCTTCAGGATTTAGCAGCGGAAACATTTCTGAGTGCAGAATGCCAGAGCCTGCGGTCAACCACTGAACATCGCCATCACCGAATCGAGCCTTGGCTCCTAATGAGTCGGAGTGATCACAAAAACCAGTCCGCACATAGGTAACGGTCTCGAAACCCCGATGCGGGTGCTGAGGAAACCCAGGGACGCTAGATCCGTGATACATGTTCCAGCCATCGATCCCATCAAAATCTTGACCGATTGATCGCCCAGTTAACGGCTGGTTCGGACCTAGCTTGCCGTTTGACGGGGGATACGAGTCTAGATGGTGAGCGCAGAACAGAAACGGGTCAAGCGTTGGCCACTGAGTACCTAAGCTGAGGATTTGGCGAATTGGTGAGATGCTCATTTGTTGTCTATCCGGTATCGAAGTTGATGCTTGCTGTCATCAACTGAAGCTTCGTTCAGCAGCCGCAGATGCTCCAGATGGGCGTATGTTTCGCTCTCGGCCATCGACCCCCAAGAACGCTCCTTGAACAGTATTTGCATATACTCCTCGACAGTACCAGCACCGATTTCTTCACTCGCTGTTCGAAGAATATCAAGCCGCTCGTGATGGTGGCGGGTGATATGGGAGCATCGGCCAGCGAGGTCACCGAAGGCAAGCCCGTGAGCAGGGAGGACGGTTGTTACATCAGGTAGGTCGCCGACCCGTTCAAGGCTGGTGAAGAAGTCTGCTAGCGGATCAGCGCTTTGGGTCAGCCCCGATATGTGAGGGGTGATTGTGGGTAAGACATGGTCGCCACTGATAAATAGGCCGCCATCGGGATCCCACAGGCAAAGGTGATCCTCAGTGTGTCCGGGAGTATGAATAGCTACCCATTCCCGGTTACCGAGCCTTACTATTTCTGCTTCTTCAACTCGTCGAGATGGCTCAGGAAGTGCTACGAAGCGACCGGCCGCCCAAGTCATTGCTTTGTACGTAACTCGACGTGACAACGGCAGCTGATAAGGCTTGCCTCCCCAAGGTGTTGGTTGCCCAAACCCGTTTGTTTTCGTCTTTGCTACGTTGGACCGTTGGGCATGGCCGTCATCAGCGGACGCGACTACTTCGACTTCTTCATCGTCAGCCTCAGCCGATGGGTCAAGAAAAGTGCGAAAGCTGCGATGGGTGATTATTTCGGCACCAGTTCGCTTTCGAAGCCTGCCGACTTGCCCAAAGTGATCGGGGTGGGAATGGGTAACGACCACGGTGTGTACCCGCTTGATCGGAATTCCAATACTGGCCAATTGGCTCTTTAGCCTTCTCCAGGTTCGTTCACCGGGTAGGCCGGGATCGACGAGCGCGACCCCTCGGGAGTCTTCGAGGACGTAGCAATTAACATGCCCCAAACCTGGCAATGAGATCGGCAACTGTATTCTGAGCACCCCAGGAGCAACCTCGTCTACCTCCGAACGCGCCGCCCGCCGTTCCTCTCGCACCGATGTACCACTTGATGAGGTCACACCTTGACGTTACTTGACCAGCTGGTCAAGTAGCCAAAACGGGCGGAAATGCGCCTAAAGCTTCAACTGAAAGCGAAGCGGTCAGTCATCAGCAGTGGTACGGCGATTCCTCGTTGTCGTCACCCGGCGGGTAACTGTCGGTGTCGGAGGTTTGGCGGTTGTTGCTGGTTTGGCGGTTGTTGCTGGCTTGGCCGTTGTTGCTGGTTTGGCGGTTGTTGGTGGTTTGGCCGTTGTTGCTGGTTTGGCCGTCGTCGCTGGTTTGGCCGTCGTCGCTGGTTTGGCGGTCGTAGTTGGTTTCGCTGTTGTCGGAGCCGCTGTTGTCACCGTCGTTTCTGGAACTGTCGTCGGTGGCCGGGTAGGCGGCGGTCTCGTGGTTGTGGTGTGTGTCTGAGGTACGTCAGTTACGTACGGGACATCGTTTCGGGGAATAAAGGTGCTCGACACGACGACAGTTGGCGGTGCTGGAACTGTCTCTACTCGGGCCTGCGGGGATGCCGTCAATTCGGCGATCAAGAAGTAAGCGGCTACCGCAGCGATGATGATGACGCCAAGAACAGCAGCAAAAGTTGCTAGGCCCCGCCGGCTTCGATGCCAAACGATCATAGCGGAGGTCGCTAGCTCCGTAACGCCCGATTGTGGGATACGGTTCAGATCCCGCTGAGATCGAGCTAACCCATGTTCATAACGATTGTAGGCGCCATGAGGAGTTCGGTACGCGAGCTCTCCATCGGTCTCCGGAGAATCTTGAACGTCGGTCTCAGACTTTGGTAACACAAAAGGGGCGCCTGAGTCGGGCGTCTCGTCGGCTGCCAAACCAGCGTCTGGCTTCGACTTTTCGACGGCAAGGTCATTCGGGTCGAAATGAAGAATCGTTTGGTCTGGGTCGAGATCTCGGCTGCGAACTTCATCTCCGGGCTCAGCTTCAATCGACTCGTCGGCGGCATCGGTTCGTAGGTCGAGATGGAGGAGCGTTCGATCGGCGTCAAACCCCTCAGCTGGAATATCGAGATCATTGGTTGACAGGCGAGTTGTTGCCTCGACTCCATTGTCGCTCGAGGCATCAAGATCGGCTCGGAACTGCTCCAGATCTAGTTCACTAATGTTGTTTATCGTCTCCAACGCGTCCAAGTGGACTTCTGGCTCTTGGTCTACCGATGCGCTTAACGTTTCGAGCTGATCAAGATCAACCTCATCCAAATTATGGATTGTCTCGAGCGCATCGAGATCGACTACGGCCGTTTCAAAGATCAAATCAGGTTCGTCTGGGGAGTCGGTGTCGTTGGTGTCGTTGGGTTGGTAGTCGTTGATGGTTTCGAGTTGCTGGTTGTTTGTGTGTTCTGGTTCGTTGGTTTCTGGTTGTTCGTCTGGGGAGTCGGTGTCGTTGGGTTGGTAGTCGTTGATGGTTTCGAGTTGCTCGTCCACTGATGCCGGTTCTGGTGAAGAGTCGACATCTACGAAACTGTCGGGTGAATCGGCGCTCGAAGGTTCGAGATCAAGCAGATCTAGCAGCTCTGGCTCATCGCCGTCTACGTCTGAACTTGACGATTCAAGATCAAGATCGAGGCCAGCATCAAATTGATCTTTCTCATCAGGTTCTTCGTCGGGCAATGACGGGTCAGCGAACGTGATGTCACCTAGATCAGGAGGGAGAAAAGGATCTGATGACCCCCCGACAAGGGCTGACCGTTGATTACCGTCTGGCTCGAAAGCGATGTCGTCTATCGCCGGCGTGTCATCTTCAGGAGCCAGAAAAACGTCATCGGCGCTTGCGTCGATCGCCATCGAGGCCGAGTCGACAACGACGTCATCAGGGTCGGAATCTACCGCGGTTAGAAGAGCCCGTGCGAACGCTCCACAATCGGGGTAGCGAGCATCGGCTAAAGCCAGACCTTGTTCGATCACGGTGAAAACCCGAGCAGGAACAGCGTTACTGACTTCTCGGAGAAACTGCTCTTTTGGTTCGCTCGGCGGTCTACCTCGGCCAACGACGAGCGCAGCCAGAACCTCAGCCAGCGAAAACACATCCGAGGTAGTCGTATGTGGCGTGCTCTTGGTAATCTCTGGAGCCTCGTAGGTTGGGGTCCCGTCATCGAAACGACGGGTCGCCATGCCGAAGGCGGCCACAATTGGCGACTCGGAATCACGAAGGAAAATCGTAGATGGTCGAAGCCCTCCGAGAGCAAGCCCTTGGGCGTGCACCGATGCGACAATCTGAGCTGTTTGGGCAATTAGCTTCGAAGCCCGATGCCACGGCATCGGCCCGTGTTGCAGCTGATCTTGAAGGCTCCCAATCGGGAAGTGAGGGGTGATCACATAATCGCACCCGGCTCGGGCCACCCCAACTTCGATTAGCTCGATGAAACCAGGGTCGGCCTTGATCGTTCGCTCGAGGAGCCTTCGCTTCCGATCGAATCGTTTTGGCAGGATGGGTTCGTGGTGCTTTTCCAGAAACTTGACAACGAGACGGGTGCCGCTGCCAAGCCTGCTGATGAGACGCACTGAGCCGTCATCAGAGATCGACCGTATTGGCTCGTATCCAGCAATACCAAGATCTGTTTCGATGTTCACCTGCATGTTAAATCATCCACCCTGCAGCGATTCGGCATGATCCGCCCAGGAATCCACGTCGTTATCTGACGGCTAGTTCAAAAGCTATCTTCTCTTCTGTCCTTGTTCCAGTCTAGGGCCACCGGTAGCCTGTCACCGGGCATGACCGCTGTATTTTGGTGCTCAGTTCGGGGTTAAAGCACACAAAGTTAGTGATAGGAATTGACTATTGGAGATAAGCGCAATAACCCTGGCGACTACAGACATGAGTCGAGCTGTGGCTTTTTGGCAGGTTCTAGGACTAGAAACGACCTACGGAGGGTCGGCAGAACCGTTTACTTCGCTGATCTTCGGATCGAATTTCGTGAACCTGCAACTAGTAGATGATTCGAGTGACGACATCGGACCGAGAGGGTGGGGGAGGGTCGTGTTCCATGTGGATTCACCAGACGAAGTTTGGAACCGATTTGCGTCGGCCGGCTACGAGTCTGAAACTGAGCCGAAAGACGCTCCTTGGGGGGAACGCTTTTTCCATATCGTCGACCCAGATGGTCATGAGCTAAGTTTTGCTCGACGGTTACACCACGATGAGGTTAGACACGACTAGGCCAGACCGGAGCCAACTACCTAAGTCGAGCATCATCTTGCCCGAACCGATCGTGCCTAAAACCGATCGTGCCTAAGTCGATCTTGCCTAAGTCGATCTTGCCTAAGTCGATCTTGCCTAAGTCGATCTTGCCTAAGTCGATCTTGCCCGAACCGATCGTGCCTAAGTCGATCTTGCCCGAACCGATCTTGCTTAAGCCGATCTGGTTTAATACGGTCTTGGTTATGACAACGGCTCTTGTTCCCGACAAAGACTGAGAATCAACACATGTCAGCGACCCGCTGGTCCAATTGGTCAGGAAAACAAAAGAGCGACGGCCAAGTCCAAGTCTTAGCCCCTGTATCCGAGAGCGAACTTTCCTCTGTTCTCGCTGACCCGAATCACTCGGGCCAGCGGATTCGAGCGGTTGGGGCTTCTCACAGTCATTCCCGTATCGCCGCCCCCGATGAGCTTATGGTTGTCACCGACAACTGGCAAGGCGTTACCGGCCTGGTTGAACCGTTGGGGCTGCCCCAACCAGATCTATCTGGTCCGGCGCGAATGGAGCCAAGCGACGTCGACGACGTAGCGTCTAGTCGTTCTACATCTGATGATCTTGATCAGTCATCGCCGATCGTGCGAGTTAAGTCAGGCACACGGATCTTTCAAATGGGAGAACCGCTATGGCACCTGGGGTTCGGGCTGATGAACCAAGGCGATATCGACCGACAATCCATAGCAGGCGCGATGTCAACAGGAACGCACGGGTCAGGGAGCACGTTGAAAAATATCTCGGCCTCCGTCGTTGGCGCTCGAATACTCCTAGCTGACGGCGAACTAGCCGAGTGCAGCCGTTGGATAGAACCCGAACTATTCGAGCTTGCTCGCCATTCGCTCGGGTCGGTTGGTCTCGTCGTAGATGTCGATCTTGCCGTTCGCCGACGGTACAAACTTGAAGAACGATTGTGGTCGGAAGATCCTAATGTGGTGATGGCTGACATCGAGAACCTAATCACATCGAACCGCCACTTCGAGTTTTTCTGGATGCCAGATCGTGATAAATGCGCGTGTAAATCGCTAAACGAGCTTTCAAGCAACGACGATTCAGCCACTTCGGTCGAACCGATTGAGCAGCACTCGAAGCTCCACCGCAGCGGATGGAGTCACCAAATAATTTCCACCCTCCGGCACGATCTTCACACCGAGATGGAATTCGCAGTTCCCGCTAGTTCTGGACCAGCATGCTTTCTTGAACTTCGAGTCATGATTCTGAAGCGGTTTCCCGATCTTCAATGGCCGCTTGAATATCGGACTGTCGCTGAAGATGATCTTGCCATCAGCACAGCAACCGGTCGGCCGACCGTTACCATCTCAGTTCATCAAGACGTTTCGATCGATGACCAGCCGCTCTTCGACGCTTGCGAGGAAATCTTCCGACGCCACGACGGTCGGCCTCATTGGGGAAAGGTCCACTATCACACCGGAGCTGACCTAGCTCGGTTGTACCCACGGTACGGGCGATGGTGGCAGGACCGTGACCGGTTTGACCCCGACGGTCGATTCTTGAACTCCTACGTTGAGGATCTACGACCTTAGCTGGAACGATCAGCGGCTGGCCTAGGACCCTCTGGCTCGCCCAAAGCAGCCCACTCTAGATCGTGCATTGTGACGAGCCCCTGCGAGACCAAGTACTCGACAAGGTTTTCGGAACTATCGATGAAACGAACGTTCTTATCCCTCAACTTGACTCGGAGGCGCTGCAACGTGTTGTCGACCGTCTTGGGCGAGACACCCCAGACCTCAGCAATTTCAGTGTGGGTCGCCATCGGTCCGCCTCGGCCGGACAGGCGGCCCTGTGCTAGCGAAACGACAAAGTCGATCTCGCGTGGAGTCAACTTCGTACCATAGGTGACGGTGTCGATTCCGATGTCTATCCCGTCGACAGTTGGGCTTCGCACCTTTTTCGGTTCGTCTTCAAGAAAGTAACTCAGCTCATACCGAGTCGGGCCAGCACTAATTGAAACGATACCGGTCTTGCCAAGTATCGGACTTGAAGCGCCAGCGTGAAGATCAACTACTGCACCGTCGGAAGAGACCACTTTAATACGGAGCCGACTGCCGGTATTCTCGACCCACCAAATGCCGTTATCCAGACGGAACCGTCCAGCCCGACGATGAAGATAAGTATTATCGGGATCCAGCGAAAGGTCAGCGTTTCGACCGAACGTCAATTCGGAGTCGGGACGCATTCTCTCCTCGATGAACTGAACGACTAAGGCTGACAAGTTCGCCCCACATTGACATCCACGAGACCATCATTCCAGGAAGTCCGCTGATTTCAAAGAATCTGCTGCTGTTTGGTAGTAGTTCGTCGTTCCAGGGCTTCTCGAATCCGCTGATTGACTCAAATTGGCCCTAATGGCATAGATGGCACAGAGATGCTGCGATTCTGCTCGAGTGCTGTGGCTACAACACCAAATGATCGATCTAGCGCCGATGAGTAACGTGCGTTCGACCTGACGATCGGTGCAGCATGCAACGTCGTGGGATTCGAGCAATGCGAGCAATTGATAGTCGAAATCGTAGGCAAGGCCAGTGGTCCAATAGCCAGCTTCGACAACACAAAGTCGGCACCCTCGAACCCAGACCGCGTGAAGCTCTGGGTCAACACTCGATCGAAGGTTGTTGATCGCTGTCTGATAGACGTTGGCCCCAGCCTGTTCCCACACCTCCACTAACGCCGACCGGGCCTCAACGACCCCTCGTCCAACGTCGATGAACGGGCTCAAAACCGTGGTCGCCAAAGGAAGGTCGGAAACAGTGAGCGATACGCCAGCATGGCCCTCATTTTCTGCGTGGCCGAAAGGTCGGCCCCGAACCAGCACCCAGCCCAAACGCGACGGCAGGCGCAATCTCACCCTGGCTGATACATCAGGCCACGACGTAATTGGAAAAGACCGAATGACTTGATCCGGTGTTCTCTCAGGGTCCAAGCGATGTTTGCGACCGGCTAACTGCTGAGAATATCGATCAACAGAGCCATTCTTTGATTCGGTCGTCGTGCCAAAAGGCAAGGATTGGTTCTCATCGGCGCGTCCGGTTGTCATGGGTGCTCACTGGTGGAGTCCTGTGGCGGGGGAAGCGCTTTGCCAGCGTATCGTCGAACTATTGCGGCGAGACTATTGCCTGTTGTGGGTACCTGTTTGCTAGCAGCCCGGAGCTGCAATGATGGATTCTGTAAGCCCAGTCCGAAGACTAGTTACGACTCCGTTGTCGACAGCGAAGACGATTCGGTTGGCTTTATCTGCATCGTCGGTCGGAACGAACACCATCAGCTTCTGATTCGGATTGGAATTTGACGCTGCTTCGGTGCTGATGTTGTCTCCATACGCTGCTTGAATGTCAGCTTCAGTCGAGCCAACGCCGATCCCAGATCGGGTTTGTTGGCCAGGAGAGTAAATCTGGACCGCCGTGACGACGTCATCGCGAATCGTGAGAAGCGGGGAGTAGGGGTCACCCAGCAAGTAGCTTAGGTAACACGATTCGCCGTCGAGTTTTTTAAGACCATTGCCACCAAGGACACCTTCGGCATCGGCTCGAGTCATCCCAATCTCGACTGGACCGAACTTTCCGAGTAGAACTTGGAAGTCTTGCATTGGATCCTCATCGGGGGCAACAAGCCACGGCGCCATAATCTCAAGAGGATCAGCTTCGATCGGGACAAGGCCTGGCTGAGCCAACGTTCCAACCGGTTCAGTAGTCGTTGAAGATCCTGGCTCGATAGAGATGGCTTGGCCAGCCAGTTGGAAGCTAATCGGGTTAGCGGTCTTGTTAATAAACTCCACCCGATGGTGAGCGGCCGTGCGGCCGCATGGAGGCCTAGCTACCGCAGGCTCCACTATCTCGATTGGCCAAGGGCCGGGGCCGACAACTGTGAGGCAGTCCGTAATGGTCACGGGTTCCGAAGCTGTGGTTACCTCAGGCTGGCTAGTCACGCTTCCAGCGAGGCTGGTGGTCGACTCTCCCAATGCCTGAGCCGTGGTGACGCTGCCATCGAGAACCTCGAGCGTGGTGTCGGTCTCAACTAGTTCGGGGCGCGAGCCACCGCACGCAGTGAGCACCAATACAAAAGCAACAGCTACACCCGCTCCAACACATCGCTTAGCGGCCCGAGAAGTGCTAGCCGCCTGAACCTTAACGAATCCGTTTTGAAACATTAGTTCTATTGTGGCCGAAGGTTTGGTGGTATCCACATCACTAGGGGGCAAATTTACCAGCTTTTTCACCACTACTAGTAGAAACTTGGGCTGAGGTGCCCATCTGGCGGGCAAACTACGATCTGCCCTACAGTCTCAGCCGTGACCGGGTCCAATAGCGAAAGCGGACAAACGTCCGGCCAAGGGTTCGGAATCGTTGGAGCGTCGCTGTCAGCATTCGCCTGGGGCGCCTCGGGAGTTTTCGCTAAGGCGATTTCGCTTGGAGGACTGACTGTCGTCGCTTATCGGTTTTGGATGAGCACGATCGTGTTCTTCGCGTTCATGGCTTTGACCAATCGGCTACCGAATCGACAGGCGTATCGGGCCGCGCTCCCTGGTGCAGTCGCGCTTGCTGTCGACGTGGTTCTTTTCTTCAGCGCCGTGAAACTAACAACAGTTGCCAATGCCACCGTTGTGGCTTCGCTGCAGCCGTTGCTGATGATGGCGCTCGGAATTCGATTGCTGGGCGAAACCGTTCGTCGCTCACAAGTCGGATTGGCACTGGTTGCCCTGGCTGGCGTCGCAATTTTGGTGTACGGATCAACCGGGTCGCCCGAATGGAGTTTGAGCGGAGATTTGCTGGCGGTCGGAGCCCTACTGGCATGGACGGCCTATATGTTCTTTTCCAAGTCGAGCCAAAGCCGAGTCTCGCCCCTCGAATACACCGCCATTACCGGGCTGGCCTCAGCATTGCTGGCTACAGTCCTGGCGTTCGTGTTTGGGCAAGACATGTCTTGGCCAGACAATCGTGACTGGCTTCTTTTAGGAGCGATGGCTTTCGGTTCCGGGATGTTCGCTCACTTGATGATGAATTGGGCGTTGACCAGGATTCCCGTCTGGCTTGGGTCGACGATGACTCTGGTCATCCCTGCAGCCGCCACAACTATGGCCTGGCTTTGGCTCGGAGAGTCAGTATCGATGGTTCAGCTTGGGGGGATTGGCCTGAGCCTGGCAGCGCTGGCTGGCCTGATGCTTTCTAGGCTTCCAGGCCGCGAGCGTACCCTGACAATTAGTCAGTGAGATCGATTTCGTCGGTCTGTTCAGTTACCGGCCGGCCGCCCATGTAGTGGGTGACCGAATCGTCTTCGTTGGTCTTCAGATATCGGAAGCCGTCGCGTTGGCGAGACGCCAAAGCGCCGAGATCAATATCGATGTCGCTATCCCACGAACGTGGATCAACCTCGATAACAATGCCAGCGCCCAGATTGCGGTCAGGGTCGGCAAGATCGTTGCGCTCAGTTTGCCAAACAACCTTCGTTGCCTTCACTCGGGCTTGAAGCTTGTCTTCGCAACGAAGGTAAATCCAGCCCGATCGGCGCAAATAATGAGGGAACGCTCTAGCGGCTAGAAAGCTGGAGCCGAATGCGGGCTCGACAGCTGCAACGGGAAGCGACATATCTAGCTCACCAGCGAGCGGAGAAATCTTGTCGTTCTCTGAGCTAGGTGTTTTCGTGGCTCGGGGTTTGGCGGGAGGAGGCGGGGTTATTTTCTTCGGCATTGCCAAGCATTCGAGGCAAGCAGCCTCTACTTCACCATGCTCGCAGTACGAAATAGTTACCGTGTTTGTGCCCATACAGAACGACTCAACCTATTCATCTCGACTCCAGTGCCATCTCCAATTGTAGTTCTTGGATGGCGAGAAGTCGTTCGCTAAACAAAACCGAGGGTGAAAGACTACGAAATCGTCACGTGAAAATTCGCGTCGGGTGCGCTATAGCCCTTGTTGACACAACAAGAAGCAACAGTGACTTATGGCTCGGTCGTTATCTCTTGCGGTGTAGCGGAGGCAGTCTGGTCGCTAGCGGTCTCAGCAGTCGCCAAGATGCGATACAGGGAATCGGCTTCAAGCCCAGGAATGGTAACTTCGGCCGTTTCGGAGCAACCGGTTGTGGGAGTGGTAACCGCAGATGTCTCGTTGGCGGCATTGGTCCACGACACCCGGAACTGACTACAAAGATTGGCGGTCAGGTCGACCGTTATCGAATTAGAGGTAACGGTTCCGGGGGTGAGACTGAGCGTAAGCGTTGGTTCCTGACCAGGAATGTCAATCGAAATAGTTGGAGTCCTGACCGAGGTCGTGTTGTCAGGGCCCAACGATCGAACGCTGTAGGTGTAGGTTTCACCGTCAACAGTTGTTGCATCGGTATATCGGCGAGGTGTCGTTGTGGTTGCCAACTTCGTCCCGTTTCGGAACACTTCATAGCCGGTTGGAGTTGTTCCAGCCGTTGGAGGCACCCATCGAAGGTCGACGTTGCCGTTCGCTCGAACCGACCCTTGTAGATCGGTCGGCGGCTGCGGCGCGACTGGTTCCGGATCTGGAATCGTGATCTGGAAGGCTTGGGTTTGAGCAGACGAGTTGTTCTGTCCCTCACCTAGAGAGCGAAGACGGTATGAGTACGTTTGGCTCGGTTGAGTAGTGGTGTCGGTGTAGCTGGTGCCCGTTCTGACAACCGTCAGTGAAGATCCGTCACGGAAGATCTCGTAGCCAGTTGGAGATGTGCCTGATGGGGCGCTCCATGTGATGGCGACACTTCCGTTGGTTTGAATAACGAAGCGAGGGTTGCCGGGAACACCGGGGGTTTCTGGTTCATTGTCGGGAACCGAAATTGAGATGGCGGGCGTCTGGTCAGACACGGTCTCGGGGTTGGAGCCGACGGATCGAAGTCGATAGAGATACTGCTCGCCTGGTTGGACTGAGCTATCGGTGTGGCTGGTTGCGTCGTCGACTGTGGCTATCTTCGTCCCGTTTCGGAAAACCTCATAGCTAGTGGGGGTCGTCCCCGATGGGGCACTCCAAGATATGGCGACGCTACCGTTGGACTGCAACAGTGCTCGAACGTTCACCGGCGCCCCTGGGGCATCGGGCGTTTCGACAGTCGATGAAGTCGAACTAGACGAAGTTGAAGACGAATCGGTCGACGTAGTCGTTTGTTCTGTGGTTGTGGTTGTCGTGTCGGTGGACTCGCTAGTTGTGAATTCGTCGTCTTCGTCGATCGTGATATCGGACCCTAGGGAGACACTTGAGCTTGGTTGAGTCGAATCGAGTAGGTCACTCTGGGGTGACTCCGGCGCAGTTGTAACGGTGGAGCCGACATTGGCCGTCTCGGTCTCGTTGCCGCCACCTCGGGTGAGGGCCCAAATAGCGATGCCGCCAACTAGCGTCAGCGCAACCAGGCCAATCAGGAGGGGTAGGATTCTAAACTCATCCCAGTCGACGAGAGGTTCTTTGTGGACGGTCGGGGTGGGTCCTGGAGGGCCAGCGTACACATCGGTCGATGTCTCGAGAAGTCGACGAGATGAAGATGCCGATTCATGCGCAACCGGTGCCGTCGGTGCTGGCGTCGGGTTCAAAGGCGGAACATATTGAACCGAACCGGCTACTGGCCGCGGCTCAGGTATCGATGAGTCTTGGAAGAACTGGGTTTGACCTTCCGGCTGTTCGGGAAACAGCGAGGTGCCAGTAGTGACAAGATCGTCTTGGCCAGCGTCGCTTCGAGCTTGGTTCGCAGCCACTTTCAGCGCTTGGCTGAATTCACGTGCAGTCTGGAATCTATTCTGCGGGTGCTTGGCCATCGCCCGCTCTATCACATCGCAAATTGGGGCTGGGGTGAAGTGGCGGAGATCCGAGACCGGATTGTTCACCACTCGACCGATAACGGCCATTAGGTTTGTGTCTTCACCAGGGGTGAGGAACGGGGGGTGTCCAACTAAAAGAGCCCAAAGCGTTGCGCCGAGCCCGTAGACATCGGACGGCGGGCCAGTCTCACCATCGAGAAATGTCTCTGGTGCACTGTAGGCCGGGGTGAACGCGGTAGCAGAGCTCGACCCGTTCGTTTGAGCGGCGTTACCGCCGAGCTTGGCGATTCCAAAGTCGGCGATCCTTGGAGCACCTGTTTTGGTAAGAAGAATATTGGCCGGTTTCAGATCGAGGTGAACGACATCCTCGTCGTGGGCGGCTGCAATTGTTTCTGCTGCTGCGTCGACATAGCCGACGGCAGTTTCCCACTCGAGCGCTCCCATATCGATCTGGTCTTGCAATGAGCCATTGGAGAAGAACGGCATTATCAAATAAGGCTCACCGTGGGCGGTTACGCCGCTTGTGTATACCGGCACGATGCCCTCATGTAGAGACAAGCGGCCCATCGCTTTACGCTCCCGATCGAACCGGCGAGCGACATCGGTAGTGTGATCAGCGTTGATTACTTTGATCGCCACAACTCGGTCGAGGTCCGATTGCCGAGCGCGGTAAACACGAGAGGATCCACCGGATCCAATTTGTTCTATGTCTTCGATTCCCTCGATACCGAGGTTGGTCACACTCACCGACACAGGTTCCTCCGGTTCTGACCTTCTCATCGTAGCCCCCGAGACTGCAGTGTGTCGGCGGGTCGTGGATGACATCGGTCATCCACAGCTGTTTCGCTTGTATTTACAGCCATTTTGCGGGTGGTTTTGATTTTGCAAATGATTGATTTGGGCTGCCAGATTTAGGCAATTTTGCTTCCAGAATCTACCAATTGTTTTCTCGAAAGATCCGGATTCAGAGCTGATTGATACTTGGGCTGAACCGGTCGGTCAGCTGTTGGCCTCGACGATATCATCCAGCCAGTTAGCAAATGACTCAGATGAGATGGCGTGGACGGTGTTCGGGTTTTCGACATCTTGACCAAGAACAATGGCCGTTACCTTCCCGTCTTGGATAACCGGGCTCCCTGGACCGGCAGAACCATCAGGCATGTCCATTGTTATGAGTGCTTCTTCAATGTTGCCATCGTCGGAGCAGTTGGCGCCTCGTGAGCGCTCAGTCGGGATCAAATCCTGCCAGTTCGCCGACTCGCATCCGGGCCACATTCGGAAACTACTTATTGACCCGCTGGTCGATGCTGAGTCCGGGAGCTCAAGAACACCTTTATCGGTGCTGGTTATGTTCGGCGCCGACGGAAACCCAATAACGTCGACCTCTGTACCAGGGGTAGTAATCGACGAGTCACCAAGGTCGAGTATTGGAATGCTGATGTCGTCTTCAATCCCGGTAGCCATTACGTAACCGCCGTCAGTCTCTCGAGTGCTAGTTGCAACTCGCAATACCGCGAGGTCCAGGTAAGGATGGCTTGCCACCCAAGAGGTGGCATATGCGACAGCAGTTGGTTCCCCCGGTTGGCTAATGACTCCAACTAGTGAAGGGTTCGATTCGCTGGCGACAGTTCGAGTTGTCACGATGAGATCGTCGGATACCAAGAATCCTGAACTGTGGTTTGCCACCCGACCATTCTCGATAGTCACAATCATCACGGTTGAGGCTTGGGCCGTCGCTGCGTCAGCTGGAGCCACCTCTGTCTCACCTTCGCTCCGGAGAAAGAACAGAGCGGCGGCAGCTAGTAGACCGGATAACGCAACCACGGCAAGAATCGCAGGGAGTCGAACACTCCGACTCTTCGGCACAACATGGGTCCCAGCACTCGTAATCCGGACCTGGGTTCCAGTGTCACGGTCTCCAAGATGAGCGATGAAGGCGCCCTCAGCGCGGTATCGCCCCTTGAGTTGCTTGTCGTCTACGAATGTTCCTTTACTCGAATAGTCTTCGAGCCACCAGCTGCCCTCATGGTACGTCATTCGGAGATGGCGTCGTGAAACTAACGAATGTCGTTCGTCAAGATGAACCACACACGTCGGATCTCGTCCGACAGTAATCTCGGTGCCAGGGGAGAATGAGTAGTCCTGCCCGTCCACGCTAAGTCGCAAGATGGCTTCGCTTACATTGGTTTGGCCAGATCTCGCTATCGGGCTTAGCTCTGGTTCAAGCGCCGGAACCGGGATGCGACTGTTGTCTGGCACCTCAGATGGCCAGCTATCCGTCGACGGCGTCGAGATCGCCGGCAGTTGTTGCTCGAACAGCGGGGGAGCACCAGCAGCATGGAGCGCCGGTTCATCGAACAGCGAATTTCCGCCGGGCGATTCAAACTGATCCGAATTAGGTCGCTCATCGTTGATCGGATCGAGTAAATCTCCGCCAGATCGGCCGTTGGTAAGATGGCTCCCGTTCAGCAGATCACTCGTGGGGTCGGCGCTACGGCCTGGATCGTTTTGAAAGTCGGTCGAGCTTAGCGGCCGCTGCGACGGTGGAATTGTCCCCCCAGTGCCTCCGCTTCCGACTCCGGAGCCAATCGACTCAGACCGAGTTTCAACCGGAGCGACATCGGTAAAGTGTTGGCCCGGTACTGCGTTCGGAACAAAGCTGACATCGCTACCGCCGGCCGAACTCGGATCGGCTGGACCCGAGCGCCCCAGGCCCTCGCCGGCAAACGACCCATCGCTGGGGGTCCGGCTGGATAGCTCAGTCGACCCGGCTACGCCATTGACAGGAATTGGGCCTCGTTTCCCGCCGGCATTTTCGAAAGCTGTCCCGTGGCTCTCGAGCAAGTTGAGAGAGATTTCAACCCCTTCAGTTCCCCCGACTCGGATTACTCCGTCCGTCGCTATGGTCCAGTTCTTCGACAGCTTTACGCCGATGGGGTCGAAGGTTCCATGAGTAGAGGGATCTGTTACCAGCCAACTCCCGCTATCCCACACGATTTCAAGATGTCGACGACTAACCGAACCCTGTGAGAGCACAATGGTTGCTTTCGACGATCGACCAATCAGGATCGGAGAATCGTCGGGGGTGAAGGTGGATCTGCCGCTAGGCCAAACGATTTCGAGATCATGCATGTTGTGCCGCCCCTGAAGTTGGCCGGAGTTGACTTGCGCACAAGTCTGCGCTTCTTGTTCTACCCGCCTTGACAGTATAGACAACGACTCTGCACTCAGCATCTTCAGGACAACCCAAAATGAGCCTTGCGGCTCAAACAATCCTCGACGTCAGCCGAGGGCGCTAAATGAGGGCTAGACGCCGCTAGAGGCTAGAGCGCCATGCCTACAGGACGCCCAGAAACTACGAGCTAGCTTCGTGCCGCAATCTGCTGGATATCACAGGGGCGAATCATCAAAACTTGACGCTCGACGGCCACCGATACACCCTTGGCGCCGACGGCAAGTATTGTGCCGTTGACGACACCAGAAGTGGTGTGTAGCCGAGACTGACGGCCCAACATCGTTGTTGGATCAGTATTGTTATACATGAGTTCTATCTCCAAATGCCGCGCACCGTTGAGCGGCTTACTTCCCGAAGATAGAGCACAGCCTCACCCGAAAGCTATTCATTGGGGTAATTTCACTCACCAACCCCCAATATCTTTTAGAAATCGCTGACAGACCGGATCAGTAACGTGAGCCTCAGACTGGCTTCAGCGCTGTATTCCTCGTCGAATTGGTCAGCGGTGATCACTAACGCGGTGACCAGTAACCAGGTGGCTGAATTCACTGGCCCGTTACGCCCGTCCAACAATCCGATCGACCAAGATTTCGATGACCACACGGTCGTCTCGCTCCTTTGGTGGACGATACCTCGCCGTATACATGGAGACGGCTTGGGCAACTCGATCAGGATCGGCGGTCACGGTTGCCGGACCGTACATCGTTAGCCAGCGCCCACCATCAACTTGGCACACGGCGACCACTTGGTTTGGCTGGCGGGCAACGGATCGAGCCTTGAATGAAGCTGACCACGTTATCACCCGTGCCAACTGGGCCTTGGGGTCATAGGTAACACCAACGGGCGTGACCTGAGGAGTGCCATCGGCCCGAGTGGTGGTCAAGGTAGCCAAATGGCGTTCAGTGAGAAATTCGACCACGGATTCGGGAAGAGCAGCTAACGAATCTCCGGAGAACGTAGTCATTGGTCTACCTTAATCGGTCGAACCAAGATCGGTCCTGCTCGGTTCGAGATCGCCGCCAACTTTTTCTGTCGCTGGTCGCGACCTAAGGTAGGGCGTGATGTCATCACAATCGAAATCACAGTTCGAGGCCGACACCGCAATCACTAACGAGGGACCGAACACCTGGACCGGCCACCTCTCCTCCAATTGGAACATCAACGCCAATCCAAATGGTGGTTACGCGCTGTCACTGCTACTCGCGGCCGTAAAGGCCGAGATCGCCGATCATCCAGATCCGGTGGCAGTCAACAGCCACTTTTTGCGCCCGTGTCTTGGCGGAGAGCCCGCCCAAATGACCGTCGACGTTGTTCGACGCGGTCGACGAACCTCCACGGTGAGAGGCGAATTGCGTCAAGAGGGGAAACTACGAATCGTCTCCCTCGTAACGCTGGCAAACTTTGACCGCTCCGCAGACAGTGAGGAAAGTGCGTATCCGTTGGTAGAGATTCCACCTCCTAAGATCGCTTCTCCGGAGCAATGTCACAATCGAGACGGGGCATCGCAGGGCGTTAGTTTGCCTTTGATGTCTCGAGTCGACGTGAGGCTTGATCCTGAAAGCGCCACGCCAGGTGAATCGGGTGATGCAGTAATGCAAGGTTGGATTAGGTTGGCCGACGGTGCCGCAACATCGGTTGGCTGTCTACCATTATTTGCTGACTGTTTTCCTCCTTCGATGTTCAGTTTGCTGGGCCAGATCGGGTGGGTCCCAACAGTGGAACTCACAGTCCATGTCCGGGCCCGACCGGCGCCGGGGTGGATACAAGCCAGGTTCGAAACCTCAGATCACGGCCACGGCCTTTTGATTGAAGACGGGGTTCTTTGGGATGAAACCGGGAGTGTGGTAGCTCAGTCTCGCCAATTGGCAATGGTGCTGAATGACGCCTAAATTGCTCAAGCAAGATTGAACGGGCTTGTGGTAAATCGGCTAGGCGGACGTCGGGCGGGCTCGGAAACGACTACCTAAGGGAGCCCAGATGCCAGGCACGAACGAACGAGATGACGAACAGATTCGGGCAACAGTGGCTGCGGTCGCAGACCCCATTGGTTCGGCCGGAGCGGCGTTCTATTTTGACCCAGCAACGTTGGCCAAAGGAAAAGAGCTTGGACTAGACGGATTTCGGTTTTACGCTCTTGGCCGGGGCGGAGTCCTTGGGTCTGCCTCGGCCCAAGTGGTGCAGTCTGCCTTTGGCTTCTTCCACATCGACATCGTTTCCAAGCTATGGGACTCGGCTCGGACGAAAGTCGAACCAGCCGTGGCAGCAACCGCTTACCTTGAGTGCAATGCAGCGCTGGGGCGTACCAAACTTCAAGAAGTCGATGGTCTTGAGGCCTTTTGCCATGCGGCCGAGAAGGTAATCGCCAAGGCAATCCCTGATTCACTTCCGCTGTTCGCAGGAATGATAAGCCAACCGGTCCCGCAAGATTTACCAGCTCGCGCCATTCACAACGTCGCTGTCCTAAGGGAGCTAAGGGGCAGCGTTCATTTGCTTGCGGTGATGGCGTCTAACCTTGACCCAGGAGTGGCCCATGCCATTCGTCGCCCAAATGACACGGCTACGTTCGGCTATGTCGAGCCTCCGGCCGTTTCGAGCCGCGACCGAGATGCGTTGGCCGAAGCTGACTCTTTGACCAACCGGTTGTTACTGAAACCGTATTCAGCTCTCGATGCTGAAGCTTCGGCCGCTCTCGTCGATGGGGTAAACGCTATTCACGGTGCGCTTGGATAGCGAACAGAGATCGACTACTCGACCGGCCCACAAATCCGCGGAGTCAGGGAGGATTTCGGGTTTTTCCTCGGTGCTGATGGTGTTCTAAAGTTGTCTCACCGGCTCGCAGGGAGTCGGTAGGAGTCAATGGAAGTTGTTTGATGCCTACAGGAACTGTGAAGTTTTTCAACGCTGAAAAAGGATTCGGCTTTATTAGTCGAGAAGGCGCCGACGATGTGTTCGTACATTTTTCGAACATCGTTGGGGATGGTTACAAATCTCTCGACGAGGGACAGACGGTTGAATTCGAGATAGCGCCTGGCCGTAAGGGCGATGAGGCGAAGAACGTGCGAGCCGTCGGGTAGCCGGACCAAATCGACTGCGGCCCAGGAATACCACCAATGGTGGCAGCCACTCTGCCCACGCCAAAACGCCAAGAGGTTTATAAACGTCAAGGTCGTGTCGAACTGAGCGACTCAAATCAGCCATCAGGATCAATGAAGTGCTGAGTCAGTCCATGGAGGTCCATATGTCAAAACTTCGGTTCGGAGCGTTCCTAGCTCCCCATCATCCGATCGGCGAGCACCCGACGCTTCAATTTAAGCGTGATCTCGATCTGGTCGAACAGCTCGATGGCCTCGGCCTAGACGAGTTTTGGTGCGGAGAGCACCATTCCAGCGGCTGGGAAACAATAGCGTCGCCGGAGATGTTCTTGGCCGCCGCAGGTCAACGGTCATCGCAAATCAAACTAGGAACCGGCGTCGTCTCACTGCCGTATCATCACCCGTTCCTCGTCGCCCAGCGGATTGTCCAACTCGACCACATGACCGGTGGGCGGGCCATGTTTGGCACCGGTCCGGGGGCTTTAGCGTCTGATGCTCACACGCTCGGTATCGATCCAATGGTGCAACGCGATCGTCAGGACGAAGCCCTCGGCGTAATTATGCGACTGCTGGCTGGCGAAGAACGGTTCAGCTATTCGGCTGACTGGTTTGAGCTTAATGATGCTGCTCTACAGCTACTGCCGGTGCAACAAGATCTTCCAATCACGACTGCCTCGATGGTCTCACCTTCGGGAATGACCTTGGCCGGAAAATATGGAATCGGCGTGCTGTCGATCGGCTCGATGTCGACCCAGGGAATTCAGGCTTTGCCGTTGCAGTGGAGCTTTGCTGAGGAAGCAGCGGCAAAGCACGGCCAAGTCGTAGACAGATCCAATTGGCGGTTGTTGCTGCAATTCCACCTAGCTGAGACCCGCGACGAAGCGCGTCAACAAGCTAAACACGGGCTTCATCGATGGCACAACGAATACATCCACGGCACGCTGCAACGAACTGGAACTGTGGCCTATGATTCTCCCGACGAAGCTGTGGACGCGCTGGCGTTCTCCGAGGGATCAGCAGCGGTCATTGGAACTCCACACGATCTGATCGAGCTAATTGAAAAGATGTACGACCTGACCGGCGGATTCGGCGCGGTCATAGGTTTCGTCCACGATTGGGCCAACGTCGAAAACACGAAACAGAGTTGGGACCTGCTCGCTCGCTACGTAGTGCCAGCGGTCAACGGTTTGTGCGAACCTTTCCGACGCTCTCAAAAACATGTGATCGAGAACCGGGCTTCGTTTGAGCGGGCGAAGGAAGCGGTTGTTAGCAAAATCATGGACAACGATCGCGCCGCCGAAGCGCTTTCGGTGCCACCAACAGCTCGATCACCACTGGCCATCTCCAACTCGCCTGACATTCCCGATCCAACTCCACCGGCGGCCTAAAACGTTGGCCGCTGCTCGGGTTCGGTTTACCGGAGCAGCCGACTAACTGAGTCGTGGGCGTTGACCTTGACGTGTTGTACGTACTGGTCGTGATTGCTTTCGATGTGTTTCAACTCGTAGAGGTAGTTGACCATGAATCCAAGACCTCGCTCCCAACCGACCTGAGTTGGGTTAGCCATCCAGTTAATTCGCTGAAGCTTGGCGCCGTTGGTGAGATGAAAATGGGCAACGGAGTCTAGAGATCTAGTTGAGTTGCGACGCTCGTTCAGCAAGTACTGAGCGGCCAACCGCAGCAGAACCGGGCGGCATGCTTCAAGGTTAGAGTCGGTTGCTGGCGGGCAAGGGCCGTTGACAATCTTGGTGAGGACAGCGTCGGCATCGACTGGACTTCCCGGGTTAATAGTTAACCGTTCGTCCTCTGTCAGCTCGACTTGCCCATCCTCAAGTTGTGTCTCAACCCATTCCTTGAATCCGGGCAGCGGAGACAAGGTTGAGAACGTCGACAGTTGTGGAAGCTCTTTTTGAAGTTCAACCACAACCGACTTTATGAGAAAATCTCCAAGGGAGATCCCGGCTAGCCCTCGGTGGCAGTTGCTTATTGAATAAAAGATTGCTGTATCGAAGTCTTGTTCATCGATTGCTTTCGTTGCTTCCTGAGCCCCTCCGTCTTCAGCAATATTGTGTTCAAGGATCGGAACCAAAGACTCAGCGATGCCCTTTGTCAGCGCCACTTCAACAAAAATTAGTGGATCGTCTGGCATGCCGGGGTGAAGAAATCCGTAGCAGCGACGGCCAGGTCCGAGTCGACTCTTTAAGTCATCCCAGGATTCAATAGCGTGAACAGCCTCATACTGAATTAGCTTTTCCAGGATTTGGGCGGACGTGTGCCAATCCAGACGTTCGAGCTTTAACAGCGCCACGTCGAACCACCGCTCAAGAATGCGACGCGTGTTGGCGTCAAGATTAGTTAACGCAGTCGAAGTCTTCCGAAGCGGTAAGAGGTCCTCGCGGAGATGGATAAGAAACGGTAGTCCAGCGTCGATACCGGCGAACGACCGAAGTAGTCTCTCACTCGGAGGACGGAGGGCTTCACGAAGCTCCGATTCCGCCGCCCGTCGGCTGTCGGGGGAGTCGGCATTCCGAACCCGATCGATGGCCAAATCAACGATTTCGTTGTTGTGATTGTAACGGTCGGCCAGCTCCTGGAAGAACCTCAAGCGCCCGTCAGAATTGAGGGTCGTGTACGTGAGACCGAGGATTCGAGCTCTTCGACGAGCGGCCAGTTGGCCGCCCTTAGCGCTTATGATGTCGTCGATCAGCGATCGAATTTGTCGGAGGTCAGCCTCAGGAAGATGTTTCCCAACGCCAAGGGGCTCGATGCTTGATCCCGATCGCCATCGTCTGGCACTTCGGATCAGTCGTGTGAATCTGCTACTCATTGTGTGCTCTCAGTATGGCTGAAATCAGGTTTTTCTGGCGCGATGATCGTGCATTGTTTGCGCAAGCTCGGGAACTATGGCTGATCCGTCAAGACCCAATCTTGCCGGTGGTACAAATCAAATGGCTTGGAGGGCGGCCAACGTTCGGTCCCAGGCGGTTGCCGCGTGCTCAGCGTGATAAACCTCGGGCCGTTCGTCGTTGAAGAACGCGTGCTCCGCATCGTCGTAGATGTGGAACGTGGCATTTTTGCCGAGACCATCGAGCGTATTGGCCAGCTCAGCTGCGGCCTCGGGACCAAAGAAACCATCTTTTTCGGCGATGTGGGCCACGATCGTTCCCTCGACCGCTGACCAGTCTGGCTGCGCATTCTCCCATGGAATTACTCCATAGAAGGGGACAGCTACCGACACCGCGTCGGGTCGCTGGGCCGCGAGGGTGAGAGTTAAACCTCCGCCCATGCAAAACCCGGCAACTCCGACCTTGTCCTGGCCCGACTTTTCTCGAAGCAGTTCGACCGCACCAGAAAGATCTTTGGCCGCCTGGGCAAGGTTCAAAGCCATCATTTCTTTGCCCGCTTCGTCAGGCTCTTCAACCACCGTGCCGTGGTACAGATCCGGAGCCAGTGTGACAAAGCCTTCACCAGCAAATCGATCGGCCACAGCCTTGATGTGACTGTTTAGTCCCCACCATTCTTGGATCAGGACTAAACCTGGTCCTGAACCTGACTCTGGCTCAGCTAGGTACCCCGGAGCGGTGCCACCGTTACTCGAAAATTCGACCATTTGTCCCATATCGGCCAGCCTAGTAGGTATGTCCAATTCTGTCCCCAACCAACCTCAGTCCGAAATCTCAGCGCCTCGGGCTGAGGAAAGCGATAATGCTTCATCGATGCCAGCACTGTCTCTCATATCGGTGCCGGGCCGTCGTCGTCGAACAGTCGAGCTGGCCGCCGAAATCGAACGGCGAGGTTTCGCTGGCATTTACTGTCCAAGTTTTGGTGATGCCATTGGACTTTGTTTGTCCATTGCTCACGCAACAACTCGGATCAAGTTTGGCACCGCTATTCAGCCAATCTATGTTCAACACCCGCAGGGTCTGGCCACAAGTGCCAGCTATCTTCACGAGATTTCAGCTGGTCGGTTCTACCTTGGAATAGGCGTTACTCACGGCCCAGTCCATAGTCGGCTTGGCATTGATGTTGGCAAGCCGCTTGCCGATACTCGGGCCTACGTCGCTGAGATGAGACAGGCAGCGGAGCAAATGGGAGGACTGCCTCCCATCGTCCTGGCCACCTTGCGAGACAAGATGGCAGCACTATCATCCGAGATCTCAAACGGCGCAGTTTGGGCTAATGCGTCGCGATCTCGAATGCGCCATTCTCTTGCGGTAGCCGACCCGGCCAACGACTCAGACTTTTTCATCGGCAATATGATTCCGACTGTCATCGACTCAGACCGTGCCGCGGCGGCGGCAAAGAACCGATCCACATTGACCGGGTATGTTGCGCTGCCTAATTACCGCAATTATTGGAAAGACGCTGGGTACGCCGAGGAGATGGCGGCAGTCGAACAAGCACTAGAAGCCAAAGACAAAGAAGCATTGCACAAAGCGATGACAGACGAGTGGCTATCTGATTGCACGCTGTCGGGATCAGCCGGTGAGGTTCGAGACGGTGTCGATGCGTGGCTCGACGCTGGCGTCAAAACACCGATACTCGTTCCGTCATCGACGGGTGGCGGCCAAATGAAAGCCTTTGAGGAAATCTTTGCTGCCTACGACTAAAGCCGAGGAGGATTTAGACGACTGCTGGGGGTTTGACCGGGAGGTCTGACCGGTGAGTCGTCCAGCGCGAGCCGTCCCAGAACCGATACACCGCTTCGTCCTCAGGGTCGTAGTACCAGCCTGGTCCTGCGCCTGCCATATGAGCTTCATGACGATCGTCGGCTCTCGAAATTTGCATCTTGTCTGACATCGGAGCCTTAGCCTTGCGGTTGAGCGTTTGCCGACCTGTCGGCGACTTGGCGGCTGATACGTTACCCATGTCGGCGACACTACCTCGACCGGTGTGACACAATGCGGATGTCACAATCTGGTTGCCGTTGCGAAAACCGTCAACCCAAACGAATTCAGCATGATTCGGCCAGCTATCTTCAAATCCCGTATTGCAACCGTAATATTTACGACCAGATTGTCGCCGGTTTGTTGGTCTAGTTCAGGCATGGTTCGCTATCTGTCCTGAATCGGGTGCCAGGTCAGATGCCGAGTTGGCGAGAGGCCAGGTCGCGCATAATTTCCTCTGACCCACCGCCAATTGCCTGCACCCGTACTTCTCGATAGAGACGCTCGACCGTGTCGCCCCGAAGGTAGCTCGCCCCGCCCAAGATTTGCGCGGCTTCTCGGGCACACATCTCGAAAGTTGTGGTGGCCGCCACCTTTGCTTCGGCAATCTCGGCTACCGGGTCGTCCCCTTGGTTCAATCTCCAAGAAAGAAGCTCATTCCACGCTTCGCTCGCGTTCACCAACCGGTCCATCTCGACCAGCTTGTGGCGAATAACTTGGTGATGAGCCAGCTTTTTGCCGAACGTCTCCCGTTCCCGAGCCCAGGTCAGTGCTTGTTCGAAACATACGCGAGCAAATGCTGTTGATTGCACGGCAAGATCGAGCCGTTCAGCGTTGAAGTTGTTGACGATTATGGAAAAGCCGGAGTTCTCCTCGCCGATCAAGTTGCTGACTGGAACCCGAAGGTTATCGAAATAGAGCGTTGCGGTGTCCGAAGCCAACCAACCCATTTTGTCAAGCTTGGTTCGTTCCAAACCTTGCCGGTCACCCTCGATCATTAGGAGCGAGATACCGGCCGGCCCCTCGGCTCCGGTTCGGACCGCAACGGTAAAGAAATCGGCCCGCATTCCCGAAGTAATGAATGTCTTTGACCCGTTGACCACGAAATCATCGCGGTCTCGTTTAGCTGTTGTTTTTATCCGAGCGACATCGGAGCCGCCGCTCGGCTCGGTTATCGCTAGAGCCGCGATCGCTTCACCGGTTTGACAAGGGGTGATTACCTTGGCCTTGAGCTCGTCGGAGCCAAATTTTTGGATTGGTGGGAGTCCGATGTAGTTGGAGAAAAGGGCAGCGACGACGCCACCAGAACCAGATTTGGAGAGCTCTTCCATCAGTACCAAACGCATCAAGGCATCTCTTTGGCCGTGGCCGCCGTATTCGGCATCAAACCCGTCACCGAAGAGCTGGATGGCTCCGGCCTTGTTGTAGAGCTCTCGCGGTACCTCTCCCGCCACATCCCACTCGTGCACGAATGGGGTTATCTCGTTCTCGGTAAATTGTCGGACGACCTGACGGTAGGAGTCGTGGTCTTCGGTGAAGAATGGGCTCGATACTTGCGGCCGAGGGGTAGATGCTTCCATGAGTCAATGCTATAACCCAGTGCCAAAACCCATAGCTATGAGTCAAAGCATTGGGACGCAGCCCGCAGCTGGCGCTAGGTCAAGGATTTGAGAATCTCGGAAGTCAAAGGTATTTCGGGAGCCCCGAATTCAGCCGGCAGCAGCAGCCCATCATCAGTCACAAATCGGTCAACGAGTCCGTAGCTCAGAATTTCATGAGGCGAAAGCCACGGCGGCAACCCGGTGTTGCCTATTCGAACCACGATTTCTTGCCAGAACAATTCGGGCAACGCCCGGCCTCTGCTACAAACTAGCCAAACTGGCTTGCTGAGCGCTTTGGCGGTGGCTGCTAGCCCAACGTTGCCAATCTCGACCACGGCTGCCGACGGACCCGCTACGGCAGCCTCGATCAAGACGAGGTCGGCGTCTTCAACTGCGCCGGCGACGCGGGCCGGATCGAGGTCTTCGGCTTCGACATCTTGGTTTTCCAGTCGTCGGACAACCGCTGGGCCTTGACCTTCGATATCAAGAACCAGCACCTGGATGTCGCCTCGGCGTTGGAGCGCTCGCAGCACGGTGTCTGGCCAACCCGCTATCGCGATACTCGTCGCCGTCTGGTCGGGGAGTGCATATGCCAGTTCTTTCGCGGTTGGATCGTTCCTTATTTCCTCAATGATCTGGCGGCTTTCACTAACCACGTCGTTCGCAGCCACCAGTCGAGCTCCCATCGACCACAATGGACCAATTGTCGGCTGACGAGTTAGAAGCCGACGTACTCCGGTTAGGAGGGCCGGTCTGTCGTTTCGAAATACCGCCAGTCCAGAAGCGGCCTCTTGAACCAATAGACCCGCATCGGCGCCATTGGCCCGAGCGACATACCTGAGCTGTTCAATCGGGTGCATTGGTGTTCCAGGCTAACCGAGATGGTCGAAGGCTGTGGAGTTTTGGAGAGTGCTCGCTGAATCGTCGAAACAGCGATGTCGAAACACACATGTTCACAAGCGCTCCCAAAAACAGGCGACTTGTGGAACAGAAATATGACAAATGACAGGAAACACACCGCGAACGTTCGGAGTCTGGCGATTCGTGCGCTAGTCTCGCCGCACGTGGGTGTTGCACCATCTGACCTAGTTCTCGATTCCCTTCGTGGCGACGGATATCCGTTACGCGATTGGTTGACGTCGTACCCTCTGCTTCTGGTTGCCATAGATCCGTACACCCACGAGAGCGCGTGGATTCTTGAGACGGGTCGTCGCTTGCTCGATCACTACAAGCCTTCAGACATTCGTGTCGGTTGGCTAGCAACTGCCGATGAAGAGGGATGCGAGCAATTTCTCGGGCCCTGGGCCGATCAATATTTGACTTTTCCCGACCCTGAACGCACCGCTGTTCAGGCGCTAGGCCTTACCCGGCTTCCAGGACTGATTCATGTTCGTTCGGATGGTCACCTTGATGTAGTCGATGGTTGGGATCCGACTGGATGGCGAGAAGTCTCGACTATGTTGTCGAAGATTCTTGCTTGGTCTCGGCCGATGATTCCTCAACCAGGGGATCCCACCCCATACGAGGGCACTGCTATTTCTGACGGCTAAAGGCGCCGTTAGTTCACTTTCCAGCCTGGGCCGAAGACTGTCGCCGGTAGTGAAGCAGTGAACTAGTTTCTTGACTTGGCGGTTACTTAAGGCGTATGTCGCTCTCGTCATCGATGATGAGCTAAGGTTTGTCTGTCGGTTCTCTCGCCCAGTCTGACGGTTGGCGCTAGCATCCTCTTTTTGCTGGCTCAAACCTCATTCAATTAGTCGCTCCGGCGGCTGGTGCGAGTGCGAGTGCGCCAGTCGTCGGGGTATTCTCCCGCTCAAATGTTCGACTCTGTCCAATGGCTCGTTCAAGAGTTACCCGTCGTAGTTCGCACGCGCATTTTGTACTTCGTGGTCAATACGGTGGTAAAGGTGGATCAGCTGATGATCGGAGCACGAGGTAGACCAATGGCGATGGCGGCATGATCGAGGAATTCGACAATCGGGCCGAGGCCGTCCACGAGTGGTTCCTAGCCAGTGGCCGCGATCTTCCTTGGCGTCAAAGTCGAGACCCATGGGCGATTCTAGTTGCGGAGGTAATGCTGCAACAGACCCAAGTCAGCCGAGTTATCGAAAAATGGGTTGAGTTTCTGGCATTGTTTCCGACTCCGCAGACCTGTGCGGCTGCACCACGTAGTGCCATCATCGAACAATGGTCGGGCCTCGGGTTTAATCGCCGGGCTGTAAACCTCCACGCTGCCGCGACCGTGGTCGTTGATTTCCATCAAGGGGTTGTGCCATCTGGTCTAGCCGAACTGCTGGCCTTACCTGGAGTTGGCCAGTACACGGCTCGGGCCGTTCGAGTATTTGCGTTCGAATTAGAAGACGCCGTGGTTGACACCAACGTGGCTCGGATATTGGCTCGGCAATTAGGCCGCAAACTGTCGCAGACAGAAGCTCAGGGCGCCGCCGACGCCGCGCTGCCGGCAGCGGGACAGAGCTGGGCATGGAATCAAGCGATGCTCGACGTCGGAGCCACTCTTTGTGTGGCCAAGTCACCTCGATGTGAGCAGGGTTGTCCGATTCAGCAAAGTTGTGCTTGGTATCAGAATGGATTGATCGAACCCGATCCGGCACTGGGCTCGGCTAGCGTTTCGTCTAAGCAATCTCGATTCGCCGGATCCGATCGACAAGGACGCGGCAAACTGGTTGAGGCGTTGCGGCAGCGGCCGGTGCAAGCCTCAGAACTGGCAGCTGTGATGGGATGGCCCGATGATCATGAGCGAGCCAAAAATGTTGCTAATCAGGTCGTGACCGACGGTTTGGCGATTACGGCCAACAACGTCTATCTACTACCCACGACGAACTCTCAGACAGAACCCCTTTAGCGTAATAGGCCTGCTAGGCGGCTATGAACCGGCTTGAAGCTTGTCGATTAACGCCTCGACGGCGGCATCAGCGATGGCAACCATCTCCTCGTCGGTTCGATCTTGGATTGGATGCTCGACGAACAGACGGTCGGGCTGGAACCCGAGGGCCTCTCCCTGAGTTTGGGCGGCGTCGACGAATACTTCGCTAGCAACAAATACACCAGGAACCCCTCGTCGTTCGAAATCGGTGATGTCGTGCACACTACACGACGTGCAACTGCCTCAATCAGCGAGCGCTTCGATTACGGCGTCGCAATTCGAAGCTATTTCGTGGCGCAAATCGACTGGAGCCGGTTTGGAAAACGTCGGCTTGGTGTAGCGGCTGACCTTGGCCCCATGTGCTGATAGCCGTTCCTCTAACCGATTCAAGAAAACGTCGCCTCGAGGCTTTGATATGTCTAGCAACCCGACGGTAAGACCATCGATCGACGATGGCCGAAGCGCTGGTTGTAGCGACTCCGCTGCTCGTCCTGCGGTCGGGTCGAGAACCGTCAAGGTCCCGTCAGTAGCTTTGGCCACAACTGCCTCCAATTCTGAGTGGATTACATGGCAATCTTGGTCGCCAGGTTCTTTCTGATTACCAGTCTTCCATCTTTTGTTGACTAGAGCGAGATGGGAACAGTAACTGGTTCACTTCCTTTAGCTCCGGCCACCCAACCACCAAGAATGGCTGAGAACATTCCGGCATCTCCACCAGCGTGAACTATGTGGAGCCCGGTCGGTCGAAATTTGGGAATCTGAGAATCAGCAAAGGCCGCTGGAAGCCCTTCGTCGATGCCGTCGACCCCTCGGACCATCGTTGACCCATCTGTTGTCAACAATTGGTCCAGTTCTTGACGGAGTCGAGCCTTGTCCCAACCGGCGTCGGCAAAAACACGCCCATGTTCGGGAGAAATCACCAACATGGCGTCGAAGGCCATCGCCAATTTGTAGTGGCCATCGGATTGCAGTGATGCTGCCAACGAACGAGCCAACGATTCAGGCGTCCGCGAGATTTGGTCGATCACTGCGGTCGGCCCGTGCCCAGCGTAAAGGGTCACCGCACTTGCCCCCGGCTCCATTCCTCGTTCGGTCGCCAGCGGCTCAAATGGCGAATCGTGTTCACGTTCGGCGAAGCAGAAGCTCAGTTTGCCCGGCGAACCTAGTGCTCCCATATCTATCTCGCCCGGCCGGCCACCGCCGAGGTTACGGATGACGAGTTGCAACGCTCGCCCAATGGTCAAGTTGGCTCGGTTTCCCTGTCCGAACGCGTTGCCTTCGCCGTTCATCCCGATTTGGTCTGCTATCGGTCCGTTGACAATGACTACTGGCCCGGAGAAGTATGTGGTCGCTAGCAAACCATGCATGTTGAACTCATCGGTGCAGGCCGCTTCTACCGCTGCGAGCACAACTGGCATATATTCGGGCTTACACCCGGCCATCACTGCGTTGATCGCGACTTGTTCAACGGTTGCTGGCCGTAGATCTGGTGGGACCACCGTTACCTCATCAGAGACTTCCCGCTGGGTTCCGGCCAGCATGGCTAGTACCCGAGCTTCAGTGGGGGGAACCACGGGCAAGCCGTCTGACCACCCTCTATCAAACGCTGCTTCAAATTCGTCTTCTAAGGCGGCGATCTGAATTCGTCGACTGTTGAGCGACGAACCTTCAAACCGAACCGTCAGCTCATCGGCGAGATTGGGATCAACTGAGAGTGAACCACAGCCCGGCCTCTGATCGGGAAGATCAGCGCCAAGATCCGGTACTCCGGTCAGATCTTGCCAGTCGGACTTCGACCAGCCGACCCGGCGATCGACCTCTATCCCGTTTTCCACTCGAAGTAGCGTTGGCACCGTTTCGATGTCATGGTGCCACGACATGGTCAAATCGGTGTCATCGCGCACAACATTTGGCAACATCGGAAAGTTCGGGTCGTCCTGGGTAAAGATAGTCAGGCGAGAGCTGGCACCGATGAGTTGTTCAAGCACCGGAACGACTAGCACACAGGTAGGGCAGTCTTGTTTTACAACAGCGACGACGCCATCAGGAAGTGGTGGTGTTTCACTATGAGTGGTCACCAACTAAATCTATTCCATGTTCTGCCGGTGGTCGAACTGGCGAGAAGGCTAGAGGAGTCCCTTGGATTGTTGATACGAATGCAGATCACGTTCAACATCTTCCATAGTGACTAAGCCTCGGTCAATTACAAAAGCGCCGAGCCGGGCAATTCGGCGCTGATCGCCGTTAGCCGGGTCACCAAGAAAGTAGTGGTGGGCCCGGCCGCCAACGGTGCTTACGGTACGCGCGCTCCAGCCAAGCACCTCAGCCAGATCTTCGTTTCGGAGTCGAGGGTCGCCGCCGGACAAAGCCGGCTCTGCGATGGCCAGAATTAGTAGACCGATTTGATCGTCGGCCACCATCTTGTAGGGCCGCGGTTCAACCCGGTGATGTTGGTAGGCCCATGGAGCATTTGTCACTTGTACTTCGAGTTCGAAATTGTGTGGTGGAAAACCAATCTCCAAGATCAGGTGATCATCGACAAATTTTCGTTCAACCATTGTGGACCCAACCGAGGCCCGCGTTGGCGACGCGGCTAACACTTCGGCGATGTGATTTCCAGGGCGTCGAACGGTGATCTGATGATCCATGGCCTCTGGAGTACGACCAATGCCGAGTCCGTCGGGGCCAATCGACAATATCCCGACCCGTGATCGGATCTTCGACGCAGACTCGGCGATTCGAATATGAACCTGCTCATCCGGGTGCCGGCCGGAACCGAAAATGAAGGCAATCGGAGCATCGTCACCGATAGTGATTCGCGCCGTCGTGTGGCCGCCGCCATCCTCAACTCGTAATTGGGTCCCGCTCACGGTTGCACAGTGTAGAGGAACAATCTGATCGCAGACAGATTCGCTACCTGCCAGGAGTGATCAAGGCTTCGCCATCGCCAAGCTCGTTCAACTGGCAGCTCCTAGGGGTCGTCAAGCACCCAGCGACAAATCGGTCACTGGTGTCATTGGTCCAGCCGTGGATGTATCCGCCATAGGCGGAGAATCCAGCAGGTCGCCCGTCGGCCGGGACATAGAGGTCTGAGGCAAGTCGGAGCTGTGTGGTGTTGTAGCTACCAAGCTCGTAGTCAACGAAAAGGCGCAAGGCGGGCAGCCTGGTGTCGAATCCATCGGGGCACAAGTTCTCATCAAGGCGACTAACAATGTGGCTTTGACCAGTCGAACTTGTTAGGTCCTGTCCGTTCCAGCACTGCGGGAATCGGACGATCTGGCGCAGTCTGCCGCCGGTCGGGCACATAGGAATACCTCTGAACTCTTCACCCGAAACATCAAATTCATCAGAGAAGCATTTCCACTTCACCGTTTCACTAGAGCTTGGCTGGTCAACCGCGTTGAGCCGGCCCACGATCATCGAGAAACCAGACGGGAGGGGTTGGATCGACTCCGGATCCATTCTTCCGGTCTGATAAAGCACGTCTACATTCGATGGTTCGAGCGCTGTCTGGCTCTCAGGGTCGAACAACGCAGGAACCCAATACAACGACCGGTTTGCCGTGCCGCCGGCACAAGTCGAACTGCCAGCCGAAATTAGTGCCTCATTCGAGTCGGCCTGGGCAGCTTGAGAGTTGCCGAAAAACACGATCATGTGGCGGTCAGAGCCGCTGTCAATCTGCGGCGACAACCCAGCCTGGATCGGATCTCCAAGGCGGACCGCTAGTGGTTCGCATTCAAAGGTTGCCTGACCCTCAGCAGCGGCCACATTGAGAGCGTCCGAGGAGGTTAACAGTGTGTCCGCCGCCCCAGTTGAGAACTCGCTAGGGGAGGGTTGGAGCAGTTGCGCCCCGAGGTCGCCCGTCGCGTCAACCGCTGATCGTTCGGTGGTTGAAGAGGCGACATCCGAAGATGTAGCATCAGCCGACGGGGCCGAGACTGTGGTCGAGGTCGGATCGGCTTGCGCCCCATCACTCGTGGTGTCGGACCGAGGTAGCTGTGTCCAAGCCACGGCCGCAACGCCGAGAAGGGCTAGCACCGCGAAAAGCGCAGCACCGATCGTTTTTCGATCACCGATCGGTTGGCTACGTTCAGCATGAGGTTGCGGCCTGGTGCCGTTGCGTCCATTTGGTGGCTGATCGAGAAGCGCCGATTTGTCGACCGGCGACGACGAGTCGATGCCACCGGTAAACAACGTTGATCCAACAACCTTTGGCTCAGGCTGATCAGATACCTGTAACGCTGACTCGTTCAAGGCAACATGGTTCGCCGAGTGCTGTTGGTCAGGGCGCCGGATCGGCTGCTTGAACGGCTGATAGGAACGAATCTCGGCTTCTTCGGCGAATTCCTGGGCGGCCAGCTCCGCGGGCGAAAGCTGTTGTTCCTCGGCTGGGCGTGCAGCCAAAAAGTTGGCGACCGGAACTCGATCGTTGACGACGGTTAGACCAGCGGCCTTTAGCTCTTCATTATCGGCATAACCCAGAATCCAGGCCGCATCGGAAGCGGCGATAGTGGCGTTTTTGTCGCTATGAAGATGAGGGCCGACCGAAATAGGCTCCGGGTTTGTTGACGAAAGCGCTCTCAGTAGGTCGCGAACTTCGGCTGCCTGAGGCCGGGCTCTCGGGTCGTCGTGAAGACACGATTCAATTAGTGTTCCAAATTCCGCTGACAACAAAGGGTGAATCCATATGCCCGACTGCGATCGCAAGTCGTTAGTGACTCTCAGTCGAGCCAGTTCACGGGCTGCTAGGTGGAAGCTCGGCGGAATTACCTGTAGCGGGATACCTGAGAACATCATCGGCAGCAGACCAGTGGCGAGTTGATGGAGCATCAGTCCAAGTAACCAAATGTCGCTGGCTCGATGAGCTCGAAGGTCTGGAAGCGCTAGAAACCATGGGGCTCGTTCCCCCGACGCCATACGCGATCGCTCGGTACCCAAACCCAGGTCGCCAACAAGCCAAGATCGTTCCTCGTCAAGTTGGAAGACGTTGTCCAATTTGACATCGAGGTGAGGTCGTTTACCTGGCGCTGAATGAATGGCATTTAGCGCCTCAGCTATTTGGGTTCCGATCTCTACGGCCTCTTGCTCTGAGAGCGACTTGCCCTGCTCCTCCCAATAGGTTTGAAGGCTCTCGGGTCGACACAGGGTCTGAATCAACGCCGCTCCTCGAAGAGGGAGTTCAAGCGAAGGCTGGGCCGACCGGATCCGAATGTCGTCGAAGCGTCGGACAACGATCGGGTCCGGGATGTCGGCTCGGCCGGCAAAGGCCAGGTCGGCATAGGCGGCCAGGATCTTGGCTTTGGTCTCACTCGATCCTGACTCTGTTGGCTCTTCGGTTTTGTTCGAACCGGCCCAAGGTTTCAACGCTGTTCGCAGTTGATCTGGGGTGACCGGCCGACCCAAAGCGTTCCAGCTCTCATCGTCGATGACGAAGAATTCCCTAAAGTCGACCAACTGAACCACGTGTTTACTAGATATCTCATTTAGCCGTGTGGCTTCGCTGGTTGCCGAAGCAATGGTGTCGTCGTCACCGAAAAAGATTTTGGCGGCATGCGAAACTGTCGGAATGCTGTCGAAGGTGTCGGCTCGCCAAACTTCAGCGTTTGTCCCTTGGCCTCTCAAATCGACCAGCCGGTAGCGACCGATAATCTGGCCGTTTTCTAGTTGTTCCAACGAAACCATGTGCCCCACTGCCAATGCCCGCTTACACCCGTCGCCAAGTCGTCGGTGCCCTGAACCCGACCTATCGTAGCTGTTCTAATGCGGGGAAACGGGTCAGTGTCTGAGCTGATTCCGGCCAATTTCACCACTCCCAGATCGGTCCAACCGAGATGCCTGAAACCGTTTGCTCAGAGGTTCGGGATCGAAAACCGTGATGGAAGAAACAATTGAATTTGGTCGACCTGGTGTGGCACATGGCCTATCAGGTGGTTTCGGGAGGTGTTATCGGTCTAGTCTCGCCTGACAGGACGGAGGATCGGGCGTGTGAGATTAACCTTCTTTGGTGTCCGCGGTTCAACCCCATGCAGCGGACCAAGCGTTGAGCGCTACGGCGGCAACACCTCGTGTGTTCTCGTGCAAATACCCGATGTTGGTCCGATCATTTTTGATATCGGCACCGGCGCCCGCTATCTGGGCCGAGCGCTTTGTGACTCACCGTCTGCATATCCCGACGGCGAGTCGGAGGCAATGCTCGAGATCACCGCATTGGTCACTCATCTTCATTGGGATCACATCCAGGGCTTGCCATTTTTCGAACCCATTCTTAACCCCAACAACCGCCTAACGATCGTTGGCCCTCCCCAACGGGAACGAACGCTAGAACAAGTTGTTCGGGACTTCGTTGCCCCTCCGCTGTTTCCTGTTGATCTATCGGGACTCCCCGGATCGGTAAGTTTCTCCGAAGCTTCCTCTGGGACCTTCGCCGTGGGGTCGGCGTTGGTCACGGCGTTCCCCGTTACCCATATTGGAGCTACCAACGGATACCGGGTCGATGGTGGTGGTCGGTCCGTGGCTTACGTGAGTGATCATCAGCAACTAACCGACGATCCGAAAAATGTTGATCTCGATGTGGTCCGAGCGTGCCGGGGAGCGGACTTCCTAATTCACGATGCTCAGTTTGACGCAGCAGAGTTTGCCGCTAAATCAAACTGGGGACATTGCACGGTTGACTACGCCGTCGAGGTAGCGAGGCGGGCCGAAGTTGGGGAACTAGTCTTGTTCCATCATGATCCGAACCACGACGATCGATGGATAGATCGAGCGCTTGAGCGAGCCCAGTCTTTGGCAGGCTCTTCCTTTACTGTCGTGGCGGCGAGCGAAGGACTGGTACTAGAGTCGGGCTCGAGCTAGTCGGCTACCATTCGCCGAAGCAAGCACAAAAGGAGATGTTGGCCACGATGGGAAACGAAGAGAACATGGATCCTGAGATCGACCCCGGTCTATTCCGCCAGGTAATGGGGCACTTGCCCACTGGTGTCACGGTGGTGACCGCCAATGGAGCCGATCGGCCAATCGGCGTGGCGATCGGTTCATTCGTTTCGATTTCTCTCGATCCACCGTTGGTTGGATTTTTCCTCGGAACTCAGAGCGGCAGCTGGGCGCCTATGGAGGCCTCGGGTCACTTCTGCGTAAACATTTTGCAGAGTGATCAGATTGAGTTGTGCGGTGTGATGGCGTCGAAGTCAGACACGAAGTTTGACGGGGTCGAAACAACACCGGCTCCTCATAGTGGCGCCCCGATTCTGGCCGGCGCTCACGCTGCTATCGATTGCCGAATTGAGCGTGTTCACGAGCTTGGTGATCACAATTTGATCGTTGGCCGAGTGTTAACAATGGATGCCAGCGGCGCTGGTTCGCCAATGGTTTTCTACAAGGGGCAATACGGATCATTCCAACCGTAGACAACTACATATTTCGCCACTACGCCACCGTGTGATTCTCTGAGTTAGGTGGATGTGGTAGCGAGGGCTGAACCTGTAACGACCGGTGACCAACAACGATTTGCGGCGTCTCCGCTGTGGGCGGGCGGTGCCGTAGTTTCGCTGTTATTGCTCGGCCTGTTTGCTCCATCGGGTTTGTTGCTTTTGATGTTTCTTGGTCTAATAATTCTGTCTCATGAGGGGGGCCACCTGCTGGCCGCTCGAGCCAGTGGCATGAAACCAACCGAGTTTTTTTGGGGATTCGGGCCCGAGGTCGTCGCCTTCACCCATAACGGGTGCCGGTACGGAATCAAGGCGTTGTTCCTCGGCGGATACGTGAAACTGGAAGGGATGACACCGACTTCGGAGCTGCCCGATGGCTTTGCCGAAGCGGGAACGTACCGAGCAGCTTCGCACCGAGGTCGACTGGCAACAATTCTCGCTGGGCCGGCTGTGAATATAGCTACCGCCGTCGTTACCTTTACCTTCGTTGCTTTGCGGAAAGGTGATTCCATGGGAGCAGCGGTTCGAATCGGATTCGTCAACACGTGGTACGTAATTGAGTCAACGTTCGCTGCGCTTGGGGTCTTGTTCGCCAACTTGGGCAGCTACGTCAATGTGATAGCCGGGAGGGCCGGAACTGAGGATGTTCCTGTTCGGTTCCTCTCTCCAGTCGGCCAAGCTCAGGTAAGCGGAAACGTTGTTGAACTAGGTTGGAACGCAAGCCTAATGTGGCTCGGCATTCTTTCTTGTGCTGTTGGTGTTATCAACCTGGTGCCGATGCCACCGCTCGATGGGTCGCATGCCCTAATCGCGTTTGGCGAAGGAGTGGCACAGCGTTTGTTCCCAAACAAAAAAATTGCCTTCAACGTGGCTCGGATGCTGCCATTGGCATACATCACGGTTGCGGTTCTCGTTGTTCTGTCACTATCAGCCCTGGTTCTCGATATCCGGGATCTCTAGCTTCTAGGTGATAGTGGTTGCCGTTTAGGAATCTCGGCATCAGGTCCGATCAGATCTGGGGTACGAACGGCTACATTTAGCTGATGCCTATTTATGCTCTTGGCGGGGCCGAACCCAAAATCCATCCCACTGCATTCGTTCATCCCGAAGCGGTGATAATTGGGAATGTTTCTATCGGGGAAGAGTCTTCGGTTTGGCCTTGCGCAGTCTTGCGAGGCGACGACGGCCATATCGCTATCGGAGCCCGGACGTCCATTCAAGATGGCAGCGTGCTCCACACCACACCTGAATTCCCGACCACAGTTGGCGATGAGTGCGTAATTGGCCACATAGTCCACCTTGAAGGGTGCACCGTCGAATCTGGGGCGTTGGTTGGCAACGGAGCGGTTGTGCTCCACGAAGCAGTAATTAGGTCCGGCGCATTGGTTGGTTCGAATGCAGTTGTTCCCAATCGAATGGAAGTCCCATCTGGAGCGATGGCTCTTGGCGTCCCGGCCAAGATCCGACCGGACTCAGTCGATCCAGCGGTAATCGCTGAGGGGATGCAGTCCTACGTCGACCGAGCCAAACTGTTTAGAGCTCAACTAAGACGCCTCGACACCTAAAGTTAGGGTTATCGAAGAACTGCTCTTACGGCTGAGCGGCGGTAGCCAGCACAGCGACCTGCCGTTTTGCTAGAATATTGGAACCAATTGAGTGGCGTCATTGGGCTGAGTGCACCTATTAGGCAACTATCGATCGCGAGCACATGACTTTCCGCCCTGACGATCTGAACCTTGAACGCCATCAGCTCGGACGGAGCGACCGCAAAGACTCTGGGTCTACACCTCCTAAGGGATTGAACGGCAAGGTCATCCGAGAATTGTCGCAGTCGAAGGGCGAGCCCGATTGGATGCTGGCCATGCGTCTCAAGTCGTTCAATCATTTCGAAAATCGGGCGATGCCGACTTGGGGCGGAGATTTGTCGGAGATCCATTTCGACAACATTTGCTATTACAACAACTCCATTGAACCTCGGGGATTGCCCGAGACTGAGCCGACGGAGCGAGCCAACGGCACCGAGCAAGATGAAGCCGCAGCAGTCTTTCGGCGCAATAGCAACGACCTAACACGCCAAGGCGTCGTATTCTGCGAAATGGAAACCGCACTTCGTGAGTTCCCCGAGCTGGTGCAGCCCTACTTCGGGCAAATAGTCTCGATGGACGACAACAAATTCTCGGCGTTGAACAGCTCGGTCTGGTCCGGTGGTTCATTCATTTATGTCCCTCCTGGTGTCGAAGTCGATATGCCGTTGCAGGCCTACTTTCGAATCGACGGAGAGAAGATGGGCCAGTTCGAACGCACTCTGATTGTTGCCGATGAAGGCTCCAAAGTTCGTTACATTGAAGGTTGCTCTTCGCCGGTCTACACCGCTGATGCTCTGCACGCTGCGGTGGTAGAGGTTGTTGTCAAAAAGCACGCTCAAGTCACCTATACAACCATCCAAAACTGGTCGAGTAACGTGTTCAACTTGGTGACCAAACGTGCTGTGGTGGAAGCCGAAGGTCGCATGGAGTGGATCGATGGCAATATCGGCAGCAGGCTAACGATGCAGTATCCGTCGGTTTGGCTGTTGGGCCCGCAAGCAGCCGGGGAGGTTTTGTCAGTAGCGTATGCCGGTAACGGCCAGCACCAAGACACGGGGGCCAAGATGGTCCACGCCGCACCGGAGACAACGTCCAGTGTGATTTCAAAATCGATCTCGAAGGGCGGCGGTCGGTCTAGCTTTCGAGGATTGGTACGAGTCGAAAACGATGCCTACGGTTGCAAGAGCCACGTTCAGCGTGATTGCTTACTCCTCGACGAAGAGTCGATTATCGAAACTCACCCTTTCCAGGAAATCGGCGCCGCAGACGCTCAAATAGAATACGACTCAACTATTTCTAAGATCGCTGACGAACAGCTTTTCTATCTAATGAGTCGCGGTCTAACTCAACAGCAGGCTATTGGTTTGGTTATGAACGGCTTTATCGAGCCAGTGGCACGGACCTTGCCGATCGAATACTCGGTTGAGTTGAGCCGTTTAATTGAGTTACAGATGGAGGGCAGCGTCGGGTAACACCCCGACTGCGGAGGAGTAGGGGCACCAACCAAACGCCCGAAACCGGGAGCGAATAGTGAGAACGGTCGCTCTGGTAGCTGTCGGCTACCAAGGGTGAGGCTGCCCGTCCCACTGGAGAAATCGCCCGTTATCGGCGGGACTAAGGTTAGCTATCAACTCATACAGGGCGGAAGCGGAGGTCGCAGGCGATAAAGGGGCCGCTTCGCCGCCCATCTCGGTGCTAACCCAGCCCGGGTGAACTGCTATCACAGTCATGCCTTCGGGACCTAAGGCCGCGGCGGACTTTACTGTCAGCATGTTTAAAGCTGCTTTAGAGACGCAGTACGACGTATCGATTCCACGGTTGGCTGCTACCTCCATGGATCCTAACTGTGAGCTGATGTTGACGATTGTGGGTTGGTCGCTACGACGAAGTAGAGGTAGCGCTTCGCGAGTAACAACCATCGGTCCGACGGCGTTAACTCGAGTAACGGCAGCAAAGGTGTCAGCATCAAGGTCAAACGGGCCTCTGGCCTCAATCGGAGCGTTGAACGCACGGGCGTCAATTCCGGCTGAGTTAATGAGCACGTCCAAACGCTCAATTTGGTTGGATAAGTCTGCGACTCCAGCGGCGATGCTCGACTCGTCAGCTAGGTCGAACGAGACTACACCTGCAGGTCCAGCTGATAGCAGTTCCGGCGGCGATGCTTCCCGAGCCGTTCCCCACACTTGGTGACCTTGGGTGATGAATGCCTTCGCTAGCTCTAGCCCGATGCCTCTGTTGGCGCCGGTGATTAGTACGGTCAAGCCGGCCCTTTGTTGGTTAGCCATGGGGGAATCCTATTGCGCTCGCTAAGTTATGACTCGACCATTTCGCAGCGCCGGCAATAAACTCAGCGGCTCCCTCCGATTTTTCGCCGACACACGTATCTTTTATAGGGTGAACGATCGGCTCATCGATTTCGAGAAGCGACCAACCAGTTTCGATGGCGTCAGTTACGACGTGTTCGTTGCTGGTACTGGTCCGGCCATAGTGGTGTTGCCTGAGGTCCCTGGAGTAACCCCAGACGTTGCCGACTGCGGACGCAGGCTTGCGGCTGCCGGGTATACGGCGTGGATTCCATCGCTTTTTGGAACGCCAGGCAAGCCACTCACCGAGAGGTACGCTGCAACAACATTGGCAAAACTGTGTGTCCGGAAAGAGTTCCTGGCTTTCGCTAGGGGACAGCGGGCCCCAATAACTGACTGGATGCGTAGCCTGGTCGCCCACGCTCATGAGCAAAGCGGTGGTCCAGGGGTCGGGGTGATCGGGATGTGTTTTACCGGCGGGTTTGCATTGGCTCTGGCGGTAGATCCAGCTGTTCTTGTTCCTGTTATGAGCCAGCCTTCTCTGCCGATTGGACCGTTTCGCCAGTCACGACGGGATCTTCATATCTCACCCGACGATCTGGCCACCGTAAAACAGCGAACCATCGATGACAACTTGTGCGTTATCGGGCTTCGGTTCACAAAGGACTCTATGGTCCCTGTCGATCGCTTCACCCGCCTCCGGCACGAATTCGGGGAGGCTTTCATCGGGGTGGAGATCGACTCTAGTAAAGGCAATTCACATGGTTATGGGAGACGGTCCCATTCGGTTTTAACTACCGAGTTCAGCCCCGATGCTAACGATCCAACTAATGAAGCGTTTGAGCTTGTTCTGACTCACTTTGGTCAGAAACTACTCGAGCCCGGAACGTGAACACCTGGCCTCGCAAAACAGAAACAGGCCCGACCGGTATGGTCGAGCCTGCTTGCCAAATCTTATTCCGGCACCGATTCGGTTAAACCAAATCGGTACTTAGGCTGGGTAAAGAGGTTTACTCTTCTTCTTCAGAGCCGCCTGGGATCTTGTCGGTGATTTCTCCGGCTTTGTCAGCCATTTCGCCGACCTTGTCACCCATTCCACCAGGAATCTTGTCACCGTGCTCGGCGGCAAGATCTTGAGCCTGATCTGCAGCATCCTTAGCTTTACCAGCCATGTCTTTAGCGTTATCCATAATTCCCATGAAAGACTCCTTCGTTGTTCTTCTTTTGGAGGGTAGCCCCTGGTGTCCATCGGCCAATTGGTCAATTCCTTGAGCAAAGGTGGCTAGGAGGGCCAGTTACTAAGACGCCACAGTAGGTCGAGAAGTCGCGCTTTGCCGGGAACAATCATATTTAATATCCGAACAATCAGTTGCTATTCGTAGAGAGCTGCAACGTCAACGTTGGCTAGTTCGGCCAGATTTTTATAACGAACTTGTTACGAGGGGAACTGGGTGCTTAGTGGGACCGCCCAAGTAACCATGAGCAACGAAACGAATCGATACCGAATTCTGGCCGTCGTCATTGCGATGGCGCTTTTTGTTAGTGCCTGCGGGTCTGCTGAGGATAGTGCGACCGACACAGTCGAGTCGGAACAAGACGCTGGTTCTGACCAGGCTGCGACCAGCTCGGAAGATGCTGACTCCTCTGAGATAGAAACTGCTGACGGCGCCATGGAGGACGAGGCCATGGAGGACGACGCTATGAGCGACGACGCCATGGAAGAAGAGGCTATGGACGATTCGGACGCGATGTCTGATGATTCTCCCGCTCCGACGACGACAACAGTGCCGGCCGACGCTGATCAGCAGAAACGGCAAGCCGAGGACGGCTTCTTCGAAGGCGAAGAAGAAGTAGTTGAGGACGCCGAAGAAGAAAACAATTTTCAAGACTATGGCGTCCGCCCATTCATTAGTGCTGAACGAGACCCTCTCTCCACGTTCGCTCTAGATGTTGATACTGCTAGCTACTCAATCGGTCAGGAGATGATGAGGCAGGGACAAATTCCGCCGGCAGAATCGGTTCGGGTTGAAGAGTACCTAAACAGCTTTGTCTACGACTACTCAGCGCCGAGCGATGGGTTGGCAGTAGTTGCCGAGGCTGGTCCCTCGCCCTATACCGATGGCAATACAATTCTCCGGCTAGGCGTTCAGGCCGAACAGGTCTCGAACAGTGAACGGCCATCAGCATCACTTACCTTTGTGGTGGACACCTCGGGCTCGATGGATAGATCTAATCGACTTGGCCTGGTAAAGACGTCGCTTGAACGACTGACGTTAGAACTTGACTCACGAGATACCGTTTCTATTGTCACCTACTCTGACAATGCCACTGTTTTGCTGCCACCGACATCGGTTGACAACCGTCAAGAGATCCTGAATGCAATTGCCGAGTTGCAGCCAACCGGATCGACCAACTTGGAGGCAGGCTTGCAGCGAGGTTATGCGCTTGCCGATGATGCATTCCAACGAGGTGGGATTAATCGGGTTATTCTCGCATCAGATGGAATCGCAAACGTTGGTCTAACCGACCCAGACGGTTTGGCGGCTCAAATCCGAGACGATGCCGACCGTGGAATCCACCTTGTTACCGTAGGCGTCGGCATGGGAGGCTTCAACGACGTGCTGATGGAGCAATTAGCCGACCAAGGCGACGGCTTCTACCGATATGTCAACACTGAACAAGAAGCCCAGAAGTTGTTCAGCGACGATCTAGTCTCGAACCTTCTCACGGTTGCTATCGATGGGAAGATCCAGGTTGAGTTTGACCCCCGTGTGGTCGAGGAGTATCGACTAATTGGCTTTGAGAACCGAGCTGTACTCGACAGTGATTTCAGAAACGATGCCGTTGATGCTGGTGAACTTGGCGCCGGGCACCAAGTAACCGCTTTGTATGAACTGCGTTTGGTCCCGGGTGTTGATAGTAATGATCGGATCGGCACCGCACAGCTACGTTGGGAAGATCCAGACAGCGGCAACGTTACTGAGAACCGACTTGAAGTAACAGGTGCGGTGCTTGAAGATCGATGGGTTGACACCAGCGACGACTATCGACTTGCCGTTACTGTTGCCGCTTTCGCCGAGCTGCTCCGCGAGAGCCCATACACCGGAGAGATTTCGCTTTCACAGGTAGCGTCTGAAGCAGAAGCGTTGTCTCCAGGTAGCGGCCCTATTGAAGACTTGTCGGACTTCATCAACGAAGTAGGCAGCCGGTCGTAGCAGGCCCCGTTAGTTGGTCGAAGTTGGGAGAGGCTTTCGGCCAACTAACTGTGCGGATGCTACCTAGCGTCGGGGATATTGATCGTTCACGCCGCCCTCATGTGATTCGATCCTCCCCGGCGCTTGTTCGTTTTCGGCGGCGCCTGCTAGTCGGGATGCAGAGCGCCCAGAACTAGGTCAATCATGGTAGAAAACGAGGTTTGACGATCTTCAGCGCTCATCTTTTCGCCTCGCTTGATCTGATCGCTCACCGTTGCCACCGTTAGCGCTGCGGCTCCGTGCTCTGCGGCCACGCCGTAGAGGCCCGCTGCTTCCATTTCTACAGCGAGGAAACCATAGCGTTCAAGAACCTCAAAGGTAGTCTGCCCTGGCGGCTGCCCTTCTGGCTCGTAGAAATAGTCAGAGGTGAAGACCGAACCGATTCGGGCTTCGACCCCGGTTATAACCGCCTGGTCGGCTACTGCTTTGAGGAGTCCCCAGTCAGCCACTGCTGGAAAATCTCGTCCGCCAAGCCTGGTTCGGTTCACATTAGAGTCCGTGCCGGCCGCCATGGCAATAACTAGGTCTCCGAGGTTTAGCTCATCACCTAGAGCTCCGCAGGACCCAATTCGAATAATCCGTTTAACAGCAAACTCGTTTATGAGCTCGGTGGCATAAATCTGCATCGACGGGATGCCCATTCCAGAACCCTGAACCGAGATTGGGGTGCCGTTGAATGTGCCGGTATAGCCGAGCATGTTTCGGACACCGTTCACTTGGCGGACATCATCTAGGAAATGTTCAGCTATGTGTTTGGCTCGCAACGGGTCGCCCGGCATAAGAACGGTTGACGCATAGTCACCAGGTTTGGCTTCAATGTGAGGCGTAGACATCTCCGGTTTTAACTTACCTTTCGAATGGCGACATTTTTGAGAATTTTCGGACGGCCGGTCGTAGGGGCGCATCACGAATGAGTCTATTCGGTGGCACACTAGGGCCATGGCGATGCGTCAAGATTGTAAGCACTTCCAAAGCCGCACGTATCCGACTGGCGACACCATGAGAAAGTGCTCGCTCGACCTTGCACCGGAAGCTCCATGGAAGTGTCCCGAAGATTGTTCACGGTATGAACGGCGAATGGCAGATGTCAATTGGCGCCACGGAAGTCTGGTTACACCGCCGACGCCTGATGCCCCGGAGAGTGTTGGGATTGATGATTCGGTCTCGGCTCTTCTCGATGAAGCTGAAGACATAATCAACAATGCCGGTCCCGAAATTCGTACTGAGGTCGATCGTCCCCGCTCTCGGTGGGGTCGTAGACGACAACGCTCAGGCAAAGCCAAATGGTGGAAACGGTCAAAGTAGACTGCAGTGACTTCAACTCCTAGCATGCGTCCGGTGGTTCGAGCCCTAATGATCGACCCTGGGGATCGAGTTCTCCTTGTTCAGCTGAGAGGTTCGGATTGGAGCGGGTGGATTCTGCCCGGCGGTGGCACTGAGCCAGGTGAGGATCATCACATGGCCCTTCGGCGCGAGCTAGCCGAGGAGACTGGAGTTCCAGAGGCTTTCATCGGACCCCCGCTGTGGATTAGGAGAGTGGTAGCGCCTATGACCTCAGGCAGTTATAAAGGCCAAGAAGAGACTGTCTACTTGGTTCCGTGCCACAAATTCGACGTTCAGCCCGGAATGAGCGAGGACGAACTTTTATTGGAGGGCATGGTCGGTTTCGGTTGGTGGACGGTTGCTGAAATGCGGGCTACATCCGACGAGCTCCAGCCGCGTCAACTACCAGAACTAGTGGCTGAAGTACTCGAGCACGGCGCTCCGGTCGAACCGTTACTCATCGAAGGCTAACGTACGCCCTGGCACCCACGGGCCTGAAGAAAAAGCTGAAGACTAGAGACTAAGGAGTCCTTCAACCTCGAGGAACTTCTTCTCATTCAGCGATTCGACTACTCGGTTCGAATCTTTGAACACAAGTCGATGAACCGAAGCATGAACAGGCCGGAAGAACATGTCTACGGCCAGGCCAAGCACCTCGACCAGATAAGCGTTAATAACGCCGCCGTGGCAAGCGATAACCACAGTTTCGCCCGGGTGAGCGGTAACGGCCGCTTCAACTGCGTATCCCACTCGTTGCCGAAACTGTAGTGACGATTCGCTTTGGGGGTAGGCATCCCAGCGACGGGTTTGAGCGAAACGTTCGCGAGCGCCGCGAACAACTGGTTCGCCGAGAACATCAACGGGGCGACTGTCCATGGGTAGCTTGCCGTAGAAGTGGAACTCTTGGAGTTCCTCGAAGACTTGTACGTCTAACCCATGGTGGCCGGCAATTGCTTTGCCGGTGTCGTTGGCCCGCAGTAACTGTGAGCTATACACGGCTGCGACAGGCTCGTCGGCCAAATAGCGGCCAACACATTCTGCTTGGTTGCGTCCGAGATCGGAGAGCGGAGGGTCAACCCAGTCGCCGATAGTTGACGTTTCGGGGTCGGGCCACTGTTGTTGCCCATGCCGCACGAGGATTAGGCGGCCTGCGTCTTGATCTTTGCTGAGGAAGACACGATCGATTGGTGTTGGCTCTGGCGCTTTAGCTGTGGTCACGGGCGACTAGCTATTCCGTGTCGGGTGATGACGCTAGTTCATCGAATGCCTGGCTCAACGTATTCCAGCTCAGTGTGGCGCATTTGATTCGCACCGGGAACTTCACTACTCCCCGAAGCGCTTCCAGATCGCCCAATGGTAGTTCAGTATCGATGGCTTGAGCATCGGCGTCGGCTTCGGACCCGTCGCCACCTATCTCAGCGCTGTGAACTGACATCATCGACTTGAACGTGGAGGTTAGAGCCTTAGCATCATCGACGCTTTTTCCCTTTACCGCAGCCGACATCATCGAGGCCGACGATTGCGAAATAGAGCATCCTTGGCCGTCGATCTTGATGTCGGTCACAAGGCCGTCGTCATCAACGTCGATGAAGATCACAACTTCGTCACCACACAACGGGTTGAAGCCTTCGGCCCTGTGAGCCGGGGGAGTCTCAAGCTGACCTCGATTACGAGGACTACGGTAGTGATCGATAATGATCTCTCGATAAAGATCTTCCAGTCCGGACAACGTCTAAATCCTCTCTTGCCATCTATATGGCAAAGAAATCTCTTGCTTTCTTCAGCGCTGCGACCAGAGCATCAATATCGTCGGTGTCGTTGTAAATATAGACGCTGGCTCTTGCCGTAGCGGCAACACCAAAGTGTTTCATTAGTGGCTTGGCACAGTGATGGCCTGGTCGAATGCAAACAGCCTCGCTGTCGAGGATCTGGCTGACATCGTGAGCATGGACGTCGGCAAGTTCAAACGACAAGACGCCCCCTCGGGCCGCAGGCTCGGATGGTCCGAAAACCCGGACCGCTGATCCAAGCTCTTCATCTAAGGTCCGGAGGGCGTAAGCGGTTAGCTCAACTTCGTGGCGTCGGATTTCGTCCATTCCGATTGTTTGTAGATAGTCGATTGCCGCGCCGAGGCCGACCGCTTCGGCGATTGGGGGTGTGCCCGCCTCGAACTTGCCCGGGAGTCCATCAGCGGTGAACCCTTCGGTAGTGACGTTTATGATCATTCCGCCGCCACCTAAGAACGGAGGCATCGAATCGAGCAGTTCTTCGCGGCCCCAAAGAACACCAATTCCCGAAGGGCCGAGCATCTTATGGCCGCTGAACGCAACAAAGTCTGCTCCCATTGCTGTTACATCGGTGGCCATGTGGGGAACAGACTGACAGGCATCGATTAGAACTTTGGCCCCTGCGTTGTTAGCAGCGGCGACAAGTAGATCAACTGGCGTGATAGATCCGGTCACGTTCGACATTGAGGTTACGGCTAGCAATTTTGCACCGTCGAGAAGTGTGTTCAGATCAGCCAAATCGAGCTGACCGTCGTCAGTGACTGGAATCCATCGAATTTCGAAACCAAGCTCGACCGCGAGCATCTGCCAGGGGACAATGTTGGCGTGATGCTCGAGCATCGACAGAACTATGGCGTCGCCAGGCCCAAGGTTTGGTCGACCCCAGCTGTGGGCTACGAGGTTGATAGCTTCAGTAGCGTTTTTGGTGAACACCACCTCGTTCGTGGAACCGGCGCCGATAAAGTCGGCAACTTTTTTCCGAGCACCTTCGTAGCCGTTGGTGGCCCGCTCCGCGAGTTGGTAGACGCCGCGGTGGACATTTGCATAGCTATGTTCGTAAAGCTCGTCCATGGCTGACAGGACTTGACGGGGACGCTGCGATGACGCAGCGGAGTCCAAAAAGACCAACTTCTTTCCATCTTGGCGTTGATCCAGAATTGGGAAGTCTTGCCGAATGAGGGCAACGTCGAGAGAGCTCATGCGAAGCTCTCAAAGCCGTCAGCTTGTAGTTGGTTGGTTAGCTCTGGGCCGCCGGAGGCCGCGATACAGCCATCGATTAGCACGTGCACATGATCGGGCTTTAGATGATCAAGAAGTTGTTCAGAGCAGGTGATAGCCAGGGTGCCGAGCTTTGGTCGGTTACTTCGCACTGCGTGGACTCCACTAGCCATCATTTTCAAAGCGTCGATCTCCAATTCAGAGTCGGTGTTATCGAGGATTGCCATCGCTGGTTCCAAAATCGCCATTTGCAAAATCTCGTTGCATCTCTTTTCAGTATCGGAGAATCCCTCGTTGAGGTATCGGTCCACGAACGAAGAGTCCATTTCGAGCCGCTCGATCCAGTCCGTCAACATTGATCGGAGTTCGGAAACGCTGATTTCGATTCCTTTTCGGGCGGACAAGGCCTGTCGAAGGAAGCTCAAGACCGAGATTCCAGCGATCTCTTGGGGGTACTGAAAAGCAAGAAATAGGCCAGCTTTGCCTCGAACGTCTGTGGCCCAGTCAGTTATATCGTCGCCCTGGAACTCGATGCGGCCAGATGTGACGCCATACTCTGGCGATCCAAGTAGAGCTGATGCCAACGTCGATTTGCCTGAACCGTCGGGGCCGACGAGTGCATGAACCTCTCCTTCGCGCACTGTGAGCGACACTCCTTTTAGAATCTCGATTCCGGGTTCACTCTCAGTTGTCGGCGTCGAAACGTGGAGGTTCTGGATCTGAAAAAGAGGTTCATCAGCCATTCGGTCAGTCTATGGCTGTTTGCCGTCATCCAGGGCACCGTGCGACGAGGGTCATCGACTAATTGGATGGGCTGTAGATCGTGGTTCGCTGTGGTGAAGTCGCTGGACTACACAGACTTGCCGGGGCTGAGATTACCGTAGCGGTGGTGATGACCTAATAACCTGAGATACTCAGTTGGTGGAGTCCACCCCAACACCGCCTCGAACACCGGATACGGCGGCGTCAACTTCAGCCAGTAGCGCACATCGACCGGGTGGGGGTGGCCGGCCGCCCGACGGGCCCCAGCCGTCGCGACCCAAACAAACTGATGCCGCTGTCCAACCGCCTTCGAGCGCCATTTCAGCGCTCGGTCTGACCAAGCTGTTCGGCCGCACTATCGCGGTCGACAAGCTAACGCTGCATGTACCTCATGGTTCATTTTTCGGGTTGGTCGGCCCAAACGGCGCCGGAAAAAGCACGACGATCTCGATGATCACCGGCTTACTCCGCCCCGATGCGGGAGAAGTTTGGATTGGGGCCAACGAGACCTGGTCTGACCCAGTTGCGGCCAAGCAACAGATTGGTGTGCTTCCCGAGAATCTCCGGCTGTTCGAACGGCTTACTGGCGCAGAAATGCTTCAGTACATAGGGCAAATCCGTGGCCTTAAGACCGAAGTAGTCCTCAGCCGTCGCGACGATTTGCTGGAAACGCTTGGCCTTCAAGATGCGGGAGGCAAGCTCATTACTGATTACAGCACCGGAATGCGAAAGAAAATCGGTCTAGCGGCTGCGCTTCTTCATGCCCCGCAAGTGCTCTTTCTGGATGAGCCGTTTGAGTCGGTGGACCCGGTATCGGTTCGTACTATCCGCACCGTCTTGGAGCGGTTTACCGAGTCTGGGGCCACCATTGTTTTCTCATCGCATGTCATGGCCATCGTCGAAGACCTATGTGATCGGGTAGCGGTTATGAACGCAGGAAAGCTTGTTTCCAGTGGCACATTGGCGGACGTAACGCAGGGACAGCGACTCGAGGACGCATTCATAGAGTTGATCGGGGCCGAAGAAACTGATGCAGGATCGCTTTCATGGTTGCAACGTTCGCCCGACTAAAGCTGAAGCTGCTTCGAAACAGCGTTCGAGGGAAACCACAAGATGTCGTGTCATTGCTACTAGCAATGTTCATGGGGGTCGGTCTTGTTTTCGGGACAGTAGCGGCCGTTGTGTACCTTCGAACTCAAGCACCGGAACTAGTAGGTCTTTGGGTTATCAACTTGTTCGCTCTACTTTCTGTGGTGTGGCTAATCTTCCCAATGCTGGCCGGTTCCACCGATGGCACCGTTGATCCGGCCAAGCTAGCCCACCTACCATTGACCGATTGGAACTGGATCACTGGGCTACTGACCGCAGCCATGGTTGGTGTCGCTCCAATAGCCACGTTGTTGTTCTTGATCCTTTGGGTAGTGACAGCTCAAACAATAGGTCAAGGCTTGTACCTGCTTGCCTCGTCAATGGTGTTGCTTGCGATTTGCGTGGTCAGCGCCCAAGCGGGCACTGCCTTCATGTCGGGGCTCGTCCGAGGTCGAAAAACCAGAGATATCGCTGGTGCATTGCTAGCCATGTTTGCCGTCTCGTTCGGCTTCGGATTCCAATTCGTTGTCGACCCGCTGTTCGATCTGACCGAAGCTCAGCTTGGATTGGGAGCCCGTTGGTTCCGGTGGCTTCCCGGTGGGTGGATTGGCCAGGGGGTGGCATGGTCTCGTGACGGGGACTGGATAAAGGCCGGTGGTGCTCTTGTCGCTGGTGTCGGCTACGTAGCCGTTGTCTCCATGGTTTGGTGGCGCCAGCTTCAGACACTTCTGACGAGTACCGAGGAGCGGGGCGGGAATGGCGCTAAGTCAGATCGGTTCATGCCGCCGGTAGGAGAGCTGCTTCCGCTCGATATCCGAACGTCGCTGGCCCGGTCCCTGAAAGAGATTCGTCGTGATCCGAGAATCTGGACCACGGTGGTCGGCCAACTGCCGTTGATAATTATTTTGGGGTTTCCTATTTCTCAGTGGGATAACGAGCGGCTTGTTCTGTTCTCTGGAATGATCGGGTTCTACGGGGGCATGCTGACCGCTAACTTGTTCGGCGTCGATAGCCGATCGGCTTGGATTGATCTATCGGCGGCGCCGTCAATGAGGCCGATTCTGTGGGGCAAATCCCTGGCTTATGCATTGTTGGTCGGCCCGTTAGGAATTGTGATGGCTTTAGTGTTAGTCCTGTGGAAAGGGGGAGCGGTTTATATGGTGGGCGGCATCGCGTTAACGGTGGCCGGCTTCGGTGCGGTTGCCCACGTAATGATTCCTACGTCAGTCATTCACCCGATTCCTTTATTGGAGGAAACAAACTTATTCGGTGGCCAAGCCGGTGGGAGTGTAAGCGCTGGCATTCGAGTTCTGATCGCCATTTTCTTGGGTTCGCTATATGTTGCGCCGGCCGCCGGGTTGATGGCAGGGGCAGCTTGGCTTAGCCCGTGGGCCACAATCGCGGCGTCGCCCGTTGTGGCCGTCTGGGGTTGGCTACTTTGGACTCGGGGGATCGACAAAGCAGAGAACCGAATACACACTGATCAATCAAAGTTTCTTGCTGCGCTTACGCCGTAGCGTGGCTTCGGAGTTAGCGGATCAGGCCCCACCCGAGCTATTCATCGAAGCAACTATCGCTCGGAAATGTGATGGTGACACTCCGGTCCGAGAACGAAAAAACTTGGTGAAGTTCGAGGCTTCAGAGAAGCGAAGCTCGCGGGCGACAATCGCTATGTCGGAATCGGACCATGCGAGCCGCCGTCGCGCTTCGAGGATCACTCGAGCGTCGATCACTTCTTTCGGGCGTTGGTTTAGGCTCGCCGCGGTTGCTCGAGCCACAGATCGGGTGGAAGCCCCAATACGTTGAGCATGCCAAGCAACTGAACGTTCGCCGATGTTGAGATCGATGCTATCGACAAATGCTTTGGCCAGTTGCTGGCCCGGGGCATTGCTTGAATCGTCCGTCTTTGCTTGACGAGCGAAAAGGCGAAGAACTACACCGACAACGGCGGCGGCCACTGCGTGATCTTGGTTCGATTCTAGGTCGGCCGTCATCCATTCGATTTGTTGCTGAAGTCGATTAGTGTCCGCTCCAAGTTGAGTGATGCTTGTCGTTCCGATGAAGTGATCGAATAACGGAAGTTCCGGTATCACCGATGAATCAAAGACAACCACATCGGCGTCGAAGTCATCGTCAGAATTACTCCATCGTTGAACCTGTCCAGGTCGAATCCAAATAGCGGAACCTGGGTTCATCTCTATGTCGCAGAAGTCGACCATATGTCGGCCGCTTCCCCGCGTGCAGTGAATGAAAACATGAAACCGAACGAGCTCGATTGGTGGGCCGTCAAGACCGTCAGCGTCCACTCGTTCTTGGATCTTGGAGCGAACGAAGTTGGTATTGGTCACGTTGACCACGCGACTCAGAGTCATCTCAACGATCTCGTCCATGTCGGAGGAGCCTAGCGGCGAAGTGTCCGATTCTGATAAGTGGATGTCGACTGTAAACCTTTGTATCTACCGCTGGCGCTTCTTAACTGGTTGTATCCGAATAGTGGGCGAACAGAGGAGATGACATGGGAATAAGAGCGAACGGAGCGCCGACCTGGGTTACAGGTTTGGCCATCTTTATTGGGCTTTTCAGCGTTGTTGCTGGGCTAGCGATTATGGTCGACCCGGCGATAATGAACATCGACGACTCGGTCGTCGGCCGCCAATGGGGAGGTCGCAATATGGGGCTAGGTGTGGTTCTCTTAGTAGCTGTGGCGCTACGTAACGCCAAAGCCTACGTGGCTGGCTTCGCCGCCGGACTGTTTCGAGATATCGGCGACTTGGTGGGAGCGATCGACGATGGAGCGTCACCGATCGTTCCAATCGTGTTCCTCGTTGTCGGTGTCGCTGCGATCGGTGGAGTTTTCAAGGCCGGGGGACTAACCTCCGACGCATCGTTCGACTGAATGATCAGTTCTCGCTGTGAGCCGGTGACAACTAAGTGAGGGAGAAGAACAAGATGAGCTTTCTGCGCAGACGGGCACCCCGAATTATCCTCGACGTCGCACTGTTGGTCGGGTTCGTTGCCGAGTTCGTGACTAGAGAAGGGCCCGACTACGACCTTCATTCTTGGATAGGCATAGTTCTGATTCCCATGATCTCGGTTCATCTTGCCGCCAACTGGCGCTGGGTGATCAGCACTTTTCGAAGACGAGGGAGCCATCCCGAATGGCCGCTCGCCCGGTTTAACACAGTGTTCTCAGTGACGACGGCGATTTGTATCGTGTCTGGTTTCCCGTTGTGGCTCGAATGGACCGACAGCAGTGCTCTGAGTGTCGCCCACAATCTGACCGGATTGCTTGCGATCGTTTTGGCGCTATCTCACTTATGGCGGAATCGACGTCGACTCTCAGTGCTTCTGGGTCGAACAGCTGCGTCTTCGTAAGCGCCTACTCCCAACCACCTGCTGATCCAACGGACACTTATCCAACGGACACTCAACAAACTGAAAGGTTCGAACTCGCATGGCAACTATTGAAACAATTACGCTTCGACTTAACAACGATGCCTCCGCTGACGCATTTGCTGAGGTGAATTCACAAGTCGAAAGTCAATATCTGGCTCTTCAGCCTGGATACAACCCTGGCACGAGAATCACGACGGTGAGCGAAGACGGTCTGTGGACCATCTCGCTGCGTTGGGACAGTACCTTCGACGCTGATAACTCAATGGCCGCTTTCAGCGACGCTGATGCGAACCAGGCCTTTCTTGAACTGGTCGACGCATCGACGATGGAAATAGGTCGCGACGTAGAGGTTGCCTCCGCAGTAAACCCAGGACGCGAAAACGCTCGGCGTCTTTATCTGGAAGGAATCCGAGACGGCAACGTTCGCGAAGCTGTTGAGAGCTACACCGGTGACCGATACACCCAACATTCGACTGGGGTCAGAGATGGAGTCGAAGGATTCGTCGAGTTCTTCGAGCCGTTCGTTGAGAAGAACCCCGTTCGCGAAATCGAGATCGTGCGTAGCTTCGTCGATGGTCGGTACGTATTTGTACAAGCGGCACAGAACCTCAATAACGGACAAGCTCGGTGGGTCACAACCGACCTATTCGACACTGACGGCAACGGCAAGATCGTTGAGCACTGGGATGTAATTCACGAACTTGGTGGAACGAACCCAAGCGGTCACTCCCAGGTAGATGGTGCAGTTGAAATTACCGACCTACACCGGACAGAACAGAACAAAGAAGTTGTTCGACGGTTGCTTACCGAAGCCTTCTGTGAACATCCGACCGCCGAATTCTCAGACTTCATCTCGGCCCACACCTATGTCAACCACAACCCAGATGCGGCCGACGGGTTAGATTCGTTGTTGGCTCTAGACAAAGCAGCCCGAGAGCGAGGCGAGGCATTGTTCTACCGCAAGATCCACCGCATAATCGGCCAAGGCAATTTCGTCGTGTCGTTCGCTCATCAAGTGTGGAACGACATCGACTACGCAGCGTTTGACATTTTTCGATTGGAAGATGGATTGGTCGTTGAACACTGGGACAACGTCGAGACCTTGCCAGCTGAAGCCGACCTAGTGAACTCTGGCAAGTTCTAAAGGCTAGCCGCGCCACGGGTAGAGCGAGTGACTCTTGGCGGCTACCAGCCCCGGTCAACCCACTCTTGTAGCGACGGCTGCTCGGTGCCGATCGTGGTGTCGTCGCCGTGACCTGGGAGCACGATGGTTTCCGGCGGCAAAGTAAATAGGCGCTGATCAATCGACTCGATGATCGTTTCGAAGTCGCCGCCTTCGTTGTTAGTGGCCCCGGGCCCGCCTGGAAAGAGCGTGTCGCCGCTAAACAGAAGCGGCTTATCCACCAGTTTGAAACATATCGAGCCAGGGGTGTGCCCCGGAGTGATGATCGTATGGAGCTTGGCTTGGCCTACTTCGATTCTGGTGTCGTCTTCGAGAATGTAGTCATAGCTAGGCAACATGTCAGCGTCGGCTTGCGTCACCCCAACTTGATAGCCAGCGTCGCGAATCTCTGGTACAGCTTGGATGTGATCCCAATGGCCGTGAGTTTCGAGCACCGTGCGAACCCCAGTGGCTTTACAAAGGTCGAGCAATAAACCATGCTCGTTCGCTGCGTCGAGCATGACCGCTTCTCCGGTATGGCGACATCGGATAAAGAAGACGTTGTTTTCGTATGGTCCAACCACCACTTTATGAACTTCGACGTCGGTGTCGTTCCAGTGCAGCGTTTTTGATAGATCTACCATGACACTACACTAATCGTGAACTGAGCCAGGCCAACAACCTGACTGTTTGGAACAGCGGGCTATGCGGTGGATCGTTCGACCTATCGAGGGTTGTAAGGCTGCTCTCGGAGCACATGCCGAACCAACGTAACGTATTGACAAGGGCCAGTTCGGTCCCGATGTCGTGGTTTCGCAGATTGGATGCTGCGTTTGGCCAGTGTGGGGCCAGCTGCGACGTTCTGTTGAGGAAAGCGTTGGCCGGGAAGCGATTGATGCCCTGCCAGCACGGCGGAGGTTGTGGTGAAGAGCAGACATAGTGAAGTAGCCAACACAGCACTGGATAACGCGGCGCTGGATAACGCAGCGCTGGTAGGCAAGATCAACCTGTCGTCGGTAGCCGCCTTTGTTGGGCTAGTTGTTGTAGCTATCGCTGGGGCAGTATGGACGGGAATGGCTGTTTCTGAGGGGGCGACGGCCGCGATGTTAGTCCGGTTCGTCGCGTCGATCGCTGGTGGTCTCTACTATCTGACGTTGTTTCGTTTGGCTACTGGCCGTCGGTTTTTTCAAACGGCTCCATAAAGATCTGCTAGGCCGAGACTCTCTGTAGGTTCACCGGTAGTTTGGTTGACAAGTCAACCAAACTAGTGAGGTCCGAGTGAGTGCCGAATTGCGAGAAATCGCGCTTGAACGAGGACAGCGACGATCGTCTCTGCTGCTCTATCGAGCGGTCCGTCAAGTTGTTCGCAAAGCGGTAAACCCGTGGTTGAGCGTTGTTAGCGAGAACACCGATGCGCTAAATCTGAGTGGGCCAACCATTCTGGCTCCGGTACATCGGTCAAATCTGGACAGTGTTCTGGTCGCTGCACTGAGCGATCGCAGGATTCGGGCTCTCGGGAAACAATCATTGTTTGAAACGCCAGGCGTCAATTATGTTTGCGCTGCGTTGGGGGCAATACCAGTCCGGCGGGGCGAGGCCGATCGGGATTCGCTAAAGGCGGCGATGGCTTTGCTCAAAGATGGAGAATCGATGATCGTCTTTCCCGAAGGCGCTCGCCAATCCGGGTCGAAGGTGGGGGAGCTCTTTGATGGGGCGTCGTGGCTAGCAGCGAAGGCGGGAGCTCGTGTTGTGCCGGTTGGCGTGGCCGGAACAGAACAAGCGTTACCTCAAGGAGCTAAGTTTTTAAAACGGGGTGGTGTGGCCATCGTTGTTGGCGACCCACTCGACCCGCCAGCCGGCGTCGACGGCCGAAAAGTTCACCGTGACCAGCTTTCTGCCTTTACGGTCGAGTTGGCAGCGGCTCTACAAACGGTTCAAGATCGCGCCAGCCAACTCCTGTTGGCAGCCAACTAGTGGACTTCGATCAGGCCAGTTCCAGGGGCATGTTGTCCGTGTCGAAGGGCAACAAGTAGTGGCAGATGGGACAACCTCATTCTGGTTGAACTACCGTACTTGGGTAGTGTTTAGTAGTTACGTAGTTGAGACGCAGCTATTGCTGAATTCACAGGGGGAGTGACATGGCCAACCAGTCAGTAAGCGAAGTCAAGGGATCTACCAGCCAAGTTCTGTTGGAAGAAACGATTGGGGCGAATCTAGCGGCAACCGTCGCCGCCTACCCTGATCGAGAAGCTCTCGTTGTCGACCATCAAGATGTCCGATTGACGTATCAAGAATTGGCTGAACGCGTTGATGAGCTAGCTCGAGCTCTGTTAGCTAGTGGATTTGTCAAAGGCGACCGAATCGGCATTTGGGCTCCGAACTGCGCCGAATGGGTGCTCGTGCAGTTTGCTACTGCCCAGCTTGGCATCATCCTGGTCAACATCAACCCGGCCTATCGAACACACGAAGTCCAATACAGTCTCCAACAATCCGGTTGCCGTGGATTGATCGCTGCTGAGTCGTTTAAAACCAGTGATTACGTGGCGATGGTGACCGAGGTTCGCGAGTCCTTGCCCGATCTGGAACAGGTCTATTTCATTGGGACCCGCAGCTGGGATGACCTGCTGGCTTCAGCGTCCGGTGCCACCTCGAGCGAGGTTGCCGCCGTCAGCGCCACACTCGACCATAACGAGCCAATCAATATCCAATACACCTCGGGTACAACCGGATACCCAAAAGGAGCGACGCTTAGCCACCGAAACATTCTTAACAACGCGTTCTTCGTTGCCGAAGGATGCGACTATACGTTCGAAGATCGTGTGTGTGTTCCGGTGCCGTTCTATCACTGCTTCGGAATGGTGATGGGCGTCCTCGGTTGTTCAACTCATGGCGCCACCATTGTCGTTCCAAACGATGCCTTCGATCCAGCGGCAACGTTGAAGACGGTCGCTGACGAACGGTGTACCAGCTTGTACGGCGTGCCAACAATGTTCATCGCTATGCTTAGCGATCCTGATTTTGAGACCTACAACCTAGACTCGCTTCGAACCGGAATCATGGCCGGATCGCCGTGCCCGGTTGAAATAATGAAGCAGTGCATCGAACGAATGAACATGGATGAAGTCACGATCTGTTACGGCATGACGGAAACTTCTCCTGTGTCGACTCAAACCGCAACGAACGACCCAATTGATAAAAGGGTCGGCACCGTCGGTCGAGTCCACCCGCACGTTGAGATCAAAGTTGTCGATCCTGAAACCGGTGAAACCGTACCACGAGGTGCATCAGGAGAATTTTGTACCCGCGGATACTCGGTCATGGTCGGTTACTGGAACGATGAGAAGCGCACCTCAGAAGCGATCGATAGTGAAGGCTGGATGCATACCGGTGATTTGGCTGAAATGGACGATGAGGGTTATGTCAATATCGTCGGCCGAATAAAGGACATGGTCATTCGAGGTGGCGAGAACATTTACCCTCGAGAAGTCGAAGAATTCCTATATACCCACCACAAAATCAAGGACGTTCAAGTAGTCGGCGTTCCAGATGCAAAGTACGGCGAAGAGATTATGGCGTGGGTCCAACTGGAAGACGGAATTGATCAGCTCACAATTGACGAGGTAAGGGAGTTCTGTGAGGGAAAGATCGCCCACTACAAAGTGCCACGATACGTGGCTACAACTGCTGAGTTTCCGATGACGGTCACTGGAAAAATTCAGAAGTTTAAGCTTCGAGAGGACGCAATCGAGACCTTCGACCTACACCAAGCAGCATCGGTGGAGACCGCCTAAACAACGTTGGACTCTAGTAACCAGTCTTGGCCCAATGATGGTTGAGTCGGATCGTTCAGTCGAGTCATTGAGTCAGAGGATCAGGAGAATTTGTTGCTCGTTGAAATTTGGTCTGACGTAGTCTGCCCTTGGTGTTACATCGGGAAACGGCGCTTCGAATCTGCCGTCGCTCAGTTCGAGTCGGCGACCGGCGAAACAGTCGAAATCCGCTACCGGTCGTACATGCTCGATCCCGGTGCTCCGACTGAAGGTAGGCCAGTACGAGAAGTATACGAAAAGAAGTTTGGCGGACCCGACGCCGCCGAAGCGATTCTAAGCCGGGTAACGAACGAAGCTGCCATCGAAGGTATTGAGTTCAACATGGACATAGCGGTGCGAGCCAATACACTTTCGGCCCACCGCTTGTTGGTGCTAGCGGAGCACCACAATTGTCAAGTGGTTCTAAAGGAACGACTCATGAGGGCTTACTTCACCGAAGGTGTAGACGTTGGGAACATTGAAAAGCTCATTGAGTACGGAGTTGAGGCGGGGATCGACATTGAAACCGTTCGGTCATGGCTTGAAGGTAATGACGGCCTTGACGACGTGAATCAGAGCCTCGACGTTGCTATAGAGAACGGATTCAGCGGTGTTCCGACCTATGTCGTAAACCGACGAATGGCTATTCCTGGTGCCCAGTCAGTGGACACCTTCGTCGACATCTTGAACAAAATTGCGACAACCTCCGGCCCTGAACTATTCGATGGTCTGTAACCGGCCATGAGGCATCAGAAGTGACCGGTGCCGGCCTTCGACTTGCCGGTGTTCGCAGGGTCGAATCGGAGCGTGCCGACGAGGTAATTATTGCCAACGGCAAACTGAGAGCAAGCGGCGACGTTGCTTCGTTGCCCACGGTTGATCTGGCGGGGCTTTATGTTGCGCCTGGCTATATCGACCTTCAGATAAATGGTGGCTGGGGGATAGATCTCCAACAAACCCCAGAGCGAGTCTGGGAACTAGGCCAACGATTAGTTGAGGTTGGCGTTACATCGTTTTGCCCAACGCTGACCTCCGACGGCACAACCCACCTCACGGCCGCATTGGAGGCCCTACACGACCGACCGAGCGGCTACAACGGCGCCCACATTTGTGGATGGCACTTAGAAGGACCATGGCTTAACCCGGCCCGTAGCGGAGCGCATAGCGATAACGCGATCCATTCAATCAACAAAGGAATAGCGAACCGCAAGTATATGGCTGGCGACATAACCAAAGAACGAGGAGTCTCGATCGTTACGCTCGCTCCCGAGCTAGCTGGCGCAATGGACGCAATTTCAACCTTGGTCAAGGCCGATGTGGTTGTTTCTCTTGGCCATTCGGAGGCATCAATATCAGTCGCTCGAATGGCTTTTGAAGCGGGCGCAACTATGGGAACCCACTTGTTTAACGCCATGCCTGGCTTGCATCATAGGTCCTTGAGCCTGGCTGCTGCGCTAGCCCTTGAAGCACCGTCGGTTGGGTTGATTGTCGACGGGATTCATGTTGCTCCTGAAATGGTAAACCTGGCCTGGCGGATGGCTGCTGAGAGGCTGGTACTTGTCAGTGATGCGGTAGCGGCCATGGGACAACCGTCATTTGGCTCGACCATAGAAGTGGCCCGCACCACTGACGGAACAATCGCCGGGTCATTGATCGGTCTCGACCAATGTGTTCGCAACCTAGTATCGTTCACCTCTGCCACTAAATCAGAAGCGATAGCTGCCGCTACCTCTGCTCCGGCCCAAGTCATCGGCCTTTCGGATCGCGGGCACATGACTCAAGGCGGCCGAGCTGACCTAATTGTTTTGTCTGATGATCTCGAAGTAGTTATGACCATCGTTGATGGTGAAATCGCCTACGATCGTCGCTAGGTTCAACGTTGCTCAGAGGTTTGTGAGCCGCTATTTGTGAGTCTGTTATTTGAGTTCTTGGGGAGAAAATTTGCCTGCAAAAACCGTTCGGTCATCTGAGACCACCCTCGGAGACGTGACCCTCATTCACTTAGGTGGAGCCACAACCAGTGTTGTGCTTTCATCTGAATCCTCGCAGATACCCACGATTTGCTACTGGGGTTCGGCTCTCAGCGACACTGAAATTGCAAGCCTCCCAGCGGCTACCGATCGCCCCCGAGCCAAGGCTTCGCTCAACCGAGAAACACCAATCGGGATCGTAACAGAACAAGGCTCGGGGTTCGCAGGGCTACCTGGAATCGTGGGCTCCCGGTTTGACGGGAGCGACTTCGCTCCTCGATTCATGGTGACCAGCCACCGCCTACTTTCTGAACTTGGTTCCGGATCGGGATCGAGTCGAACCGTTCTGCCCGGAGCTGGAGTTCGATGGGAACTAGCGGACCAAATCGCAGAGTTGCAGCTCGACTTGCGGGTGTTCCTGGTCGAAGAATCCGAGTTGGTCTTGATTCAAGCCGAACTCATCAACAAAGGATCGACGCCATACCGGCTGGACAAACTGGCGATCAGCGTCCCGATCCAAGCACGAGCGACCGAATTGCTACGCCTTGGAGGTCGTTGGACCGACGAGTTCAGAACTAGCAGGCAACCATGGTCGCTTGGCACTCACAGCCATCACAACTGGCGAGGTCGAACGTCCCACGATAAAGTCCCAGCGTTGTTCGCCGGCACCAGTGGGTTTACCGAAACAGACGGTGATGTCTGGGGTGTTCACCTCGGGTGGAGCGGCAACGCCGAGACATCGGCCGATCGGCTTTCCGATGGTCGTCGGTACCTTCATCTCGCCGAAAGCCTTTTCGATGGCGAAGTGGTGCTCGAACCAGATCAATCCTACGAGACGCCGCAAGTCCACGGCGTCTACAGCTCGCAGGGTATTGGAAATGCATCGATAGGTTTTCACCGGTTCCTGCGAACCCGATCTCGGCACCCAAAACCGGACCGTCCTCGACCAGTAATGCTCAACACGTGGGAAGCCGTGTACTTCGATCACGACGTCGCAACGCTTAAAGAGTTGGCCACTGCGGCCGCGTCGGTTGGAGTCGAGCGGTTCGTGCTTGACGACGGTTGGTTCAGGGGCCGCAATGATGATACGTCGGCACTAGGAGACTGGTTTGTCGATGACCAAAAATACCCTGATGGCCTGAACCCGCTCATCGATCATGTGATCTCTCTGGGTATGGAGTTTGGTCTTTGGTTCGAGCCGGAAATGGTCAATCCAGATTCAGATCTCTTTCGCCAACACCCAGAGTGGGCGATGATGGATCATCGCTACGAGCAGCGCTTGGGGCGAAATCAATTACTGCTTGATCTCACCAATCCGGAGGCCTGGCAGTTCGTCCTGGAACGACTTGACGTCATGCTGAGCGATCATCCGATCGGGTATGTCAAGTGGGATATGAATCGAGACTTGCTTCAACCAACGGTGGGTGCGGGTGCCCGAACCCACCAGCAAACGCTTGCGGTCTATCGGATGCTCGATGAACTACACCAACGTCATCCAGCGGTTGAGATCGAGTCGTGCTCATCGGGAGGAGCCCGCGCCGACTTCGAGATTTTGGCTCGGACGGAACGAATTTGGACGTCTGACTGCAACGATGCTTTGGATCGGCAATCTATTCAGCGAGGTTTCTCTCTACTGTTTCCTCCCGAACTGATGGGCTCTCATATCGGACCTCCGACGTCACATACCACGGGTCGGACTCACGATCTGAGCTTTCGGGCCGCCAGTGCCTTTTTCGGTCACCTCGGAATCGAATGGAATCTACTGGAAGCAGACGAACAAGACAGAGCTTCCTTGGCTCAGTTCGTGTCCCTTCATAAACAGCATCGGCAATTGCTGCACAGCGGACAGTTCCGGAGGCTTGACTCTGCCGATCCAGCCCGGGCCGCCATGGCAGTTGTGGCTGATGATAAGAGTGAAGCAATAGTTCTCTATACAACGGTGGCAACACCACGAGAAGCCGTTCCCCATCCGCTAGTCGTGCCGGGTCTACTGTCTGAGTCCGGTTACGAAGCTGCATTGATGCCTCTACCCGGTCGCCCGCTCGAGTTCGGAGAGACCAGGCCATCGTGGCTTGAACAAGATAATCGAGGACAGAGGTTCAGCGGCCGCCTATTGGCGAACGCCGGACTACAACTCCCAATCATGCATCCCGAATCAGCGTTGCTACTTCACCTAGTCGTCGTCGACTAGGAGCCTAGTAGCAGAGCAATTGGCCAAAGGCCACGGCCGAGGCAACGGTTTCAGCTGAGTTAGAAACGACGTCGATTCGCCCCGAGCTCATGGTGGTGGCGATTGATCTGGATGGCCCAGAGCCCTAGAGCGAGAGCAACAAACGTTAGCCCGGCTGGAAACAGCCATGGGGGCCAAACCGACGTCTCGACTACTAAGACGATGGCCGAACTCACGACCAAACCGATAGTAACCACCAACGTTGTCACGTTCAGGTAACCACCGAGAACCTGAGGAGCGAACCGAGCGGATCGGCGGCCAAGAAACGAGATGTGAGTGGCACAGAGTATAAGGGATGCGATTATGGTGTAGCTGACGGTAACGGCAATAGCAGCACCAACGCTCTTGCCGTCTGCTACAACAAGTCCCAGACCAGCCTGACCAATCGCGGCGCTGGCCGACGCCCAACCGGCGCCCTTCAGCACTCCATACACGGCAAGGCCTCCGGCGGCGAGAAACGCTGAGCTGAGCAATCGGTCGGTAAGAACAGCCGAGAGGCCGAGGCTAGCCAGACCAGCAAGGAGGGTTATCGCCAACCCAGCTTCGGCCAGTCGACCTTGGCCGTTGGCGCCGTCTAGGACAAAGCTAGCTACAGCGGTCGAGTCTTCTTGTTCGATATCGGGACTCATTAGAAAATCAACCCGTCGATTCTTCGACTCACGACCTTCCCCGGTTCTGGCCGCGAAAATCGAGCGCCATTAACGGTACCCCGAACGGGTCGTTCTGCTCCCAGGCCACGACATTGCAGCCGATCTCGGAGAGGCGATTGCGGACAACTTGCCGCTGGAGCTGAAAGATCCGCCAAGCCATGTTGGGTTCGGAACGTTTGGGACTGGGATGATGGTCAGGCCAGTTGGTGTGGGGCTCAATCACATTCACTGGGTGGCCCAACTCTCGTAGTTGACGGAGCGAGGCCAGGAACGTGTCACTGAGCAACGGAGAAACGGCGACGACGACGGCTTCGGGCGGCATCAACCGTTCTATGTGCTGGCGACCGATTGTGCCATCAGCCCAGGTTGACGTCGACAGATCTAACAGTCCGTCGGTCATCAAAGCCAAATGGCGATGGCCGAGGTTGGGCGGAAACCAACGAATTCCATGTCCCAGAATCAAAAGCCCAACCGGGTCCTGAGCTCCCAAATGGAGGCGAGCCAGCCCTAACGCTCCCCGGACACTTCGTCGCAGCGCATCTTGACGACTACGGCCGATAAGCGAAAAAGCGTCGATGACAACAACAACTGTCGTTGAGCGGTCTGGGTGTCGCAGCGTGATCCACGGCTCAGCGTTTCGAGCAGAGATACGCCAGTTCAGGCTTCGGAGCCGGTCGCCAGGCTGGTAGGGGCGGATATCGGCAATTTCGCACCCGTCGCTTCGGTCAGGGCTCAAATGACTACCTACCAGCCTTCGGTAGCGGGGTGGGTTGGTTAGCGAACCGACCTTTTCTTCTCGAACATGCACTCTAAGTGCACTTGTAATTCTGAATCGACTGATCTGGCTTTGGGTTCCGAACCGGTCCTTAATAGTGACCGTAATGTGACCTAGCTGGTTGACGCCCCAGGTCGTCACCAGTATTGGAAACGAAACTGTGCCGGTTTCGCCGGCGCCAATCGAAACAACTTTTCGAAGTGATTCAGGCCGGTCGATATCGCGAGGTGGGAAGAGCTCGACGTCAACGATCGCTGCTGGCTTATCAACTCCCACAGTCACCGAAACATAGACGAGGTCGCCTTCCAGCGCTCTAGGACGGTCGACGGTGGCCGATACGTCAGGTTTTGGCAGGCTCCATTCAAACGCGGTGGCCAAAAGAATTAGCAGCGATGGTCCGGCCAGAATCAATGCGGAGGTCCGAGGAAGGGCAATGGCTGTGACGACAGCCAATACAACAATCCCAGCGTGGGCCGCGACCTGGTAGGTCAGGGCGGAATGGGCGTAGCTAAGTTGGAGGCCGAGTTCCCGCTGGAAAGCGCCTGAATCAGATGCGGTTGCTCCCTGTTGGTCCCCAAGGTGCCTGTTTGGCGTCCGGGTTGGGCTCATCATGTCGGGGCGATAGTTTGCGGAGTCGGAACCTGCTCCAAACACTCGTTAACTACATCATCTGCGGTAACTCCGCGTAGCCACTCTTCAGGACTGACAATTAGCCGATGGGCCAGCGCAGGTAGAGCAACCGTTCGAACATCATCAGGAGTGACGAAATCGCGGCCAGCGAGTCCCGCCCAGGCCCGAGACGACTTCAAAAGAGCGAGGGAGCCTCTTGGACTGGCGCCGGCTTGAGTTCTTGCCGACGAACGAGTGGCATGAACGAGGGACGTCATATATCGAGCGATCGAAGGGTCCACATGAATTGATTCAACCGCCGCTTGCAGTTGTAGAAGTTGTTCACCGGTAACAATTTCGTTGAGGTCGATGTTCTCGGTCTGACGGTTAGCCCGGCGAAGAACGATCTCAGTTTCGTCGTCAATACTTGGATACCCGAGCCCGAACTTCAGCAAGAAACGGTCGAGTTGAGCCTCCGGCAGAGGGTAGGTCCCGCCCGACTCGATGGGATTCTGGGTGGCGATAACAAGGAATGGTCTGGGTAGCTGATGGGTTATGCCATCTATAGTTATTTGCCGTTCTTCCATTGCTTCCAGCAATGCAGCTTGGGTCTTAGGTGGAGCCCGATTGATCTCGTCGCCGAGAACCAGATTGGCGAAAAGTGGGCCCGGTTTGAAGATGGGTTGTCGAGTTTGTAGGTCTAGAACACTGGAGCCAGTAATGTCAGCGGGGATGAGATCAGGGGTGAATTGGACTCGGGCGAAGTCAAGATTTGCCACTTGGGCAAAGGACCGGGCCACCAGCGTTTTAGCTAACCCTGGGACATCCTCCAAAAGAATATGGCCATCAGCCAAGATCCCAGTTAGTAGCAGCTTCAGTGCGCTCCGCTTTCCAACAACCGCTCGTTCTAGCTCATCGACTAACGGGTCAGCCCATTCTGAGATGGCCGAAGGTTTAGGAGTATTCATGCGGGACCGTTCTCGTCTCGATCGACTAGTGATAAAGGTTTGGTTGTTTCTGGCTTGCCGGGCATCGGGCCCGCTACGTTTTCAAGTTCTTGAAGCCGGACTTCTAACCAGTCCTTGGAGAATGAGGACGGCGTAGGTCGATCTTTGGGAGTGCCACCTAAGCCAGCTTCAATTTCGTCAAGTCGTTCGGCCAATAGCGGCCATTCGGTAGCCAATCGAGCAAAGCCGTGCTTTTCGCCAAGCCGCAGAGATGCGTACTCTGGAGGCAGTTTGACCGAGGGTTTCTTGGGTTTTGGGTTCGCCCACGGGCCGACGCCTGACTGCTCATCCCGACCGGCAATCCACAGCTGGCTGAGTAACGCGATGGTTGCCGCGCCGATCGCGACCAGAGCGAGAATGGAGGCTAAGGCCATCGTCATCGTTGCCGACCTTGGCTGGCAATCGGATGGCTAGGTCGGAAAGACGCATCGTTGGTAGCGTTGTTCGGAGCCATTCGAGCAAACTCAGATCTCAGAGCTTGCAACGAATCGATTGACTCCTGGCGCATTGTTTCGGAAACTGAGGTAACCGAGAATCGCGCTATTTCGAACAATTGCGTTAGCTCGGCCAGTGGGGCTCGAGCTTGTTCGGAACGGCCGAACACCCGAGCTAGGTAAATGGCCGGAGATTCGGCTGGTTGGCGAGTCAAGGCAGTATTGCCGAGTCCGCTTTCGACCGCAGCGTAGACCCGTTGGATTGCCTTGCGGGGGTCTTGCTCTTGCTCGATTTCCCACAGAAGCTGGTCGATGATGTCAACCTGGTGTTCGGGGCCTGGAGCGTCCGGAGCCGGTTCAGAGCTTGGCTCGGCTGTTCTGGATTTCGGTGATGGAAACCACTGACGCCGAAGGCGAGTGCGGTAAAAGTAGCCGACTAGTCCTGCGATAGCGAGAAATGCGATCAAGGAGAGTTGAGGCACAAATCGAGAAAGGTTGGGAGGGTCGAAACCTAAATCTGATTCGCTCGATTCGTTTTCTTGACGTTGATTGGGCTGCGGCGAGGCGGAAGAGAAGTCGAAAAGATCACTACTGTCGGACGAGTGGAGTAGACCGTCACCGGGCCGAAGCGAAACTGGAGCTTGTGAATCATCGGAGCGATCAAAACGAACAGTTTTTCCGGCAGGGCTCCACATTCTGACGACGCCGTCGTCGGAACCGAAGGTTGGTGGCAGTAGCGAGATAGTTCCGTCGTTGTCTTGTAGAGCACCAATATTGCCGTCGAGATCTGGAATCAAGACGATCGGGTCGTCGCCTACGTCGAGGGTTAGGGGGCCAGTTTCGGTTAGCCGCACTTGGCGGTCGATAGCGGCCGCATCACAGCCTTGTGAATTTAGAACAACGCTGATCTGTTCGTTTAGTCTTACCCCGGGGCACGATTCAAGACTATTGATAACTAACTTTTGGCCCTGTGGCAGCACCAGGTCCTGTGATTTCCTGGCCGAGACGTTGTTGACGTTGCTGGCACCCGAATCAAAACTGGATCGTCCTACAGAAGAGGCAATTCCTAGGAGGCCAAGAAGGGCAGCTGCAACGCCTATGCCGACTATCCCGACCGAAGGCGAGATCGTCCACGGGCCTGCTCCCACCGGTTTTTCTGTCTTGGGTGCAGCCATCCAATCCTAGTATTGTCGTCCAGCGCCCAGATTGGTAGTCAGAGAGCTAATTGCCAGGAGATGGCAGTCTGCAGCAGTGAGATCGGAACGGATCGGCCTCATTCCACTGGATTCTGAGGGCCGCTGTCTGGGGTCGTAGTAGGAGATTCGAACCGCCCGGTTGAGCATCCGACAGGCGAAAGGGTCTAAGTTTTGGAGCGCCCTCTTCCGGCATTGTTACTGGTGCAGGTTGCAGTAAATGTGAAGGCACTAGCGTTAGGACGAATCATGGACCAAGATCGTATAGAGGCTGCCGTGCGAGAAATTCTCGAGTCGGTTGGCGAGAACCCAGATCGAGATGGTCTCATCGATACACCAGGTCGGGTGGCCAGAGCTTACTCGGAACTTCTGAGCGGATATCGCGAAGATCCGGCGGCCCACCTTGATAAGCAGTTCGAAGTCGACCACGACGAGATGGTCATTGTCAGAGATATTTCGTTTAGTTCGTTGTGTGAGCACCACATGCTCCCGTTCATCGGGCGAGCCCATGTTGCTTATCTGCCAGGCCCTGGTGGGAAGGTTTGTGGCTTGTCGAAGTTGGCTCGCGTCGTTGATGGGTACGCCCGGCGGCTACAGGTCCAAGAGCGTCTAACTGGTCAGGTAGCTGACGCCTTGATCGACAGACTGACCGCAGCCGGTGCTCTGGTTGTAATTGAAGCGGAGCACTTGTGTATGTCGATGAGGGGTGTATCGAAACCGGGAGCAGTAACGACAACGTCGGCTGTACGGGGTCTGCTGAAGCAAAACTCTTCCACTCGGGCCGAGGCGCTGGGTTTAATTCGAGCGACTTAGACCGCTAATGGTTGTTGACCTCGAACGAATCGTTTAGCCGCTAGTAGCGCAGCGGCCCAATAGCCACTTGTTGGCGGAACAAGTTCAGACGCAGCAATCTTGGTCGGCCGCGGACGACCTTTCATGTTCCATTCGATGGCGTCGACGGTAAACGTTGAGTCAGTTGGGTAGTGATCCACGAGTCGCAACGCTTCGTTGATCTCGATCTCGATTAGTCCACTAACTTCAGAAGCTGACGGATTGAAATTCTCAAGAACACGATCGTCTTTCAGGAAGTGAAGGTGGATTCGCTCTCGGTTGAGGCCTTCTCCACTGTTGTCCGCCATTAGCCGAACGCCCACTGGTACTAATTGATCGGCCGCAACCTCAATGCCGAGCTCTTCAGCTATCTCGCGGGTGCCATCAGACGGCACCTCGCCTGCCATCAGGTGTCCGGTAGCTGACAGATCAATCTTGTTTGGGAAGCCCTTCGAGTTTGGATGCCGCCGCTGTAAGACGACTCGCGGTGGTTCCTCGGATCGAACGATTAGACAATGAAAGACGTTATGCCAAAGACCTTCTCTATGGACCTTGGTTCTGGATTCGATACCGATCCAAACGCCGGTCGGATCGACAACGTCGATCATCTCCGTTGGCTTTATTGGGGGTTTTGGCGCCATCGAGAAACCAGCCTACACATTCGACTGGACTCACTGTCATGATTTAGTTGCTCGTGGCACCGATGGTGAGGAGTACCCGCCGATTCTTGGCCCGTCCTTCGGGCGTGTCGTTCGACGCGATCGGATCTTGCTCTCCTTTGGCCACGATGTTTAACCGTTCAGAACTAAGCCCTTGGCTCACGAAATAGTCGCCCACTGCCTGGGCTCGTGATCCAGCGAGTCTTTCGTTGTCGGTTGCGGAGCCCTCGCTGTCAGTGAAGCCAGTAATGGTAATCGGCCATCTGGACCGAGCGAACAATGGGGGCAAGCCCGCGAGCTTGGACCCAAATTCTGGGGTTAGATCCGAAGATGCAGTATCGAAGCTACCTCCAATTTCGAACGTTCCGTAGAACTGATCCTGCTCGATGCCTACGCTGAACTCATCAAACGGGTCGAAGGCGATGATGTCGTCGGCAAAGTGTTTCAACGAGAAGCGGGCGAACGTCGTTGGGTCGATCGTGATGTCATCGGTTACGTTCTCCGGTCCGTAAAATTCTGAGACTCCTGAGGAGATTTCAGCCCTAACTTGCTCGTTTGGAACCGCACCAGTTAGCCGCACAACTCCATCTGGACCGCGACTAGCATCTACGCTCGGCGCCTGTAGCTCGACCACTTCTATCGTTGCTACCACATCGGGAAAACCAAGTTCGGCCAGCAGATCGAGGTAGGTAGTCTTCGACGCTTCGGTCGGCACCCGCCCGACGATCGAGGTTTCGGTTTCGGTTATTTCAAGCTGGCCATCGAGGAGTGAAGTCCAGAACGTGGGAATGAGCGATTCAACAGAATCAATCCATCCCTGGGGGGTCAACGTTGGATCGACCTCGATGTTGGATGAACCCCATTGGCCGTAGGACTCACTTGTCCTTTTGACGAGTAAATCGGCCGTTTCCTGGTTAGCTACTACGCCTGAAATGTAGAATTGTGAGTCGTCGAGCCCGATGACTAACTTGTTTGGGTCTGGCGTCGGAGTAGTGGTCGTCGGTGCAGCGGGTACTGGGTCGGTGCCACCGATTGGGGCAGCTTGAGAGTCAGGAGCAGGACTTGCCTCATCGTCACCATCGATCATCACTGGGTTGTCTGGCGCCAATGCGGCGGCATTTTGTCCGTCGTTTGATCGTAACGATTGAAGCAAAACGATGGATGCCAAAACTGCTAGCCCAACTACGGCGGCAAGAAGCAAAATCAGTAGCACCGGCTGACGAACGGACCTCTTAGACAGCGTTTGATTTCCAGCTCGTCGCTCGGCCATCGGTGACCGCGAAGGGAACTCGCCTTGGTTGTGCTTTGTCGTGGCTCTGTCAGTTTGTCGGCTATCGGGATAGCCGAGCCGTGGTTGATGGTTAGTAGTCGTCGACGGGCTCGGTCTCTGCCCGCTCTGTGCCACAGCGTCGCCGAAGCGCGTGTTAGCGGACGGGGGAACCCCCGGTGGTCGCTGAAATTCTACCATTCCGCCGTTTCCTCAATTCACACATCCGACCTTGATCTCAAGAATCAGAGTTGAATCTTAGGTAAGGATGGCTCGCTGGTCCACCCAGCGAGCCAAATCGTCACTTCAACTCGATCGAATTCCGTGAGGAAAGCTCCGACCAGCGGCGGTAGTTGAGCTAGCGGTCTTCAGGCTGAGATTCGTTGAATACAACCCGTCGATTTTGAGCTCGACCTTCTTCGGTGTCGTTAGAAGCGATCGGTTCAGTCTCGCCCTTACCGACGATGATGATCCGGTCTCGTGAGATCCCTTGTTCAACGAAGTAGTCAGCTACTGAGTTTGCTCGCGCTTCGCTCAATCGCAAATTTGCTTCCGGTGAGCCCTGGCTATCAGTGTGACCAGTGATTGTTATCGGGAAGGTTGAGCGAGCAAAGATTGGAGGAAACCCGGCCATTCGTTGTTCTGACTCGGCTGATAGTTCTTGCGAAGCGCTATCGAACTCTAGACCTCTCTGGAACGTGCCGTACGACTGTCCGCGGTCGACACCGGTGCTAAAGTCGCCGAACGGTTCGAACGCTGCGATGTCTTCATAGAACAAGATCAGCCCGAACCGGGCGAACGTTCCGTCGGTGATCGCAATTTCATTGACGACATTTTCGGCGCCAAAGGTCTCGATAACGCCATTAGCGATCTCGTCGATCAGGGTTTGGCTCGGTAGCTCGCCAGACAAGGTGACGATGCCGTCAACTCGGTCCGCTCGCAGCAACGGAGCTTGCATTCCTTCAACTAGCTGAATTTCGTTTCTCGTTGCTGGAAACCCTTTTTCTGCCGCAATGTTCGGTAAGAAGTCTTCGATAAAGAACTCGTTAGGCGACCGGCCGGTTACATAGGTTTCTTCTTCGGTAATCTCAATCCGGCCATCTAGAAGGGTCCAAAGACCAATGATCATTTCGGGTGCAGAGTCAATCCAAGGTTGGGGAGTGATTGTCGGATCGACCTCGAAAACCGCAGTTCCGAATTCACCGTAGGTGTTGGTAGTTGTCTCGGTGAGGAGATCCGCTGTTTCTTGATCAGCGACCACGCCCGACACGAAAAACTTGAAGTCATCAAGCTCGAGAACAAAGGTATTTGGATCAGGGTCGGGAACGACGAGTCCTGCTGCCGGGGCCGAAGCAGCTGGTTCAGTATCGGCAACTGCTTGTGGAGCCGTGGTATCGGTATCGGCAACGGTGTCGCTGCCATCAATCATCACTGGGCCGTCAGGGATCGACGTGGCTGCTTCTGTCGTATCGTCTGAGTTCAGAGACCGGAATCCGAGAAAGGCAGTAACGGCTCCCAATCCGATTACAAGCAGAACGAGTGGCACGACAATTAGCGGCCACCGCTTCGAGCCTTCCCGCCGGACTTCTGGTCCACTGTCGGCGGCTCTGCGAGCTGCCATAGGCGACATGGTTGGGAACTCGCTTTGTTGCTGTTGCGGTTGTCCTGCCTGTCGGGGATCTTGCTGTTGGCGAGGGTCGTATCGTTGAGGCATGGGTTGCCGACCGAGAGAGCCCTGTCGAGGTTGGACAGGCTGACGTCCAGGACCTTGATTTCCTGGCCTACCGTTTTCCCATCCAGACGAATCTTCTGGTCGTCGAAATTCTGTCATTCCCGCCTTCTCCGCAAAATGAACTCTGCTGGAACAGATGCCCAGCCAGTTCCACTATTTTAGCGGGAAATCAGAGCGTGGGTCCATGTATCAACAAGCTCATTGGCTGGTTGGCTTAAAATGGCGTCGCATGTTGCTTTTGAGTTTCATCTAGAGCTCGGATTGCTTTGTCATTAGGATGATCTACCTGTACAAAATCAGGCGTTACTCCGATTTCCGGTCATGCGTAGGGCCTGACGGGCCAACCTTTACCCCGGTCAAGGCTAGTTCGGTCAGCCGAGTTGGTGCTTCTCGAAGCCAATGATTGGATGCAAGCCGCCTTGGTGTTCGGACATGGCGACGATCAGCCTGCACGGCGCTAACGGTTCTCTTGGCCAGAAGTCCCGGCGACTTTTTGGGAAGCAACTGCAAGGTCCGCAGACGTTTGAGAATTTCGTTGAGGGAATCAGAGTCGGTCAAGGTGTCCCACATGCTGGTATCAACTGGTCCCGGTGCTACCACTGTTGTGTTGACTGGTGTGTCTCGTAGCTCAATTCGGAGGGCGGCGACGAAGTTGCTCAATCCGGCCTTGGTTGCTCCGTAGACCGAGAGCCCTGGGAATCCGCCTGTTCCAGCCAATGAGCTGGTGAAACCGAGGTGTCCTTTCCCTCGCTCAATCATTCCAGGCAAGACTTGGCGGGTAAGGACCATGGGTGCTTCGAGATTTACTTGTGTGACTTGTCGGATCGTCGTTGGCGAAATATCAGCCAAAAAGTCGGAGGTCTCGATACCGGCGTTGTTCATCAAAACGTCTACCGGGCCGGCCTCTGCTTCGACCCGTGCAATTAGATCCTCGGTCTGGGCTGGGTCGGACAAATCAACGGTGAAAGCAATGCCTCCAACGGCTGCAGCGACGCTCTGTAGGTCGTTGGTCGAGCGGGCGGCGACCGATACCTTTGCGCCCGCAGCGGAGAATTCACGGGCCATCGCTTCCCCAATTCCGCGTGATCCGCCAGTTATTAGAACATGAGCATCTTGCAAATCCATGGTTGGCCTCTTCTATCGCTGTTGTTTGTGTCTAACTTGCGCGCAACAGGCCGCCTTGTGGGGCGAAGTCTCGAACTCTAGTTGTCAATACTCCGACAGGTTCACGATCAGCGCAAGTGGACTTCTATCGATGCCCTACGATCAGGGTTATGCGTGTTTGTGCTCCTGGGTCTACCGCAAATTTAGGGCCCGGCTTTGACGTACTAGGAATGGCCCTTTCCCGTCATGTTTGGGCTTCATTGAGTGGTGACGGCTCTCCGTGTTCGCACGAACACATCGGGCGGATCGCTTACGAAGCGGCAGGCGGAAGCTCACCGATTTGGTTTGGATTCGAGCTCGAACCCAGCCGTGGCCTTGGTTTCTCGGCTGCTGCTCGTGCGGCCGGTGCGTCGTTAGCGTTTTACGAAAAAGGCTACGACACCGAAGCGGCACAAAAGGCGGCGTATCCGATCGTGGCCAGCCTGGAAGGGCACGGAGACAACGCAGCTCCGGCAGTGTTTGGCGGGCTCCACATAATTGCCGGCGAAAGCACCCATCGAATAGCGGCTCCAATGCCCGGGCAGCTACTTTTTTGGATCCCGGAGCTGGAAACAGCGACCGATGATTCACGTAGGTGCTTGCCCGCCGAGGTGGCCAGAGCTGACGCGGTTTTTAATCTCGGTCGAATCGCGTTGTTGACAGCGGCGATCTACGAAGGCCGCCTCGATCTTCTGAGGCAGGCAACCGAGGATCAGCTTCATCAACCTCAACGGCTGACCGAATGCGCTGATTCAAGACTTGTAATTGAGGCCGCTCTCGACGCTGGAGCAGCCGCCGCCTGGCTCAGCGGCTCAGGGCCTTCAGTTGCCATCGTCACGGCCGACGCTGAGCAAGCGGCGGTGAAGGCGGCGGTGTCCAGCGTTGACGGCCGGGTCCAAAGCAAGCTCTTGGAACTAGCGCCCGACGAACTAGGCGCCGTCGCTGAGGGGGGCTAGCCGTCAGCGCTTCTTGCGAATCGGAGACGGGTGCTCAGTCATGCCCTTACTACGACCGGAGCTAGCCATCGCTGTCTTGGTTGTCCTCGGTCGAATCGGTTGACAAGTTTGGGCCCGATTCTTCAATCTGGGCGGCAATGTCGGCCCCGCTGCTTAAGAGAGGCATTTCTTTCAGATCAGCTTCAACGTCGACCGGATCTTCGATATGAATCGCCCCCATTACCTGGAGATAATCGGAATGGGCTTGAATCACCGCAGCGACTTGAGCCTCCGTGGCTTCCACCCCGGTAACCGTAATGCGCTCCATGACGTAGCTGACAGCGTCAAATTGCTCGAACACAATTGGCGTTGAATCGGAGCTAGCAGGGGACCAATGGTACGCCTGAATCCACTCCAGGTGAAGTCGCAGAAGTCGCCGGAGGTCGTCGTAGCTGAGTTGCCCGGTATGTTCATCGATCAAAGCTTGAGCGCAGAACTCGATTGCTTCGTGGACGTCAACAACGATCTGATCGGGCATCGCAGCGGTTGTATGTACCGCATGGCCCGTCGCCCATAGGCCGACAACGACAACTACCAGTGCCGCTCCAGCCAAAATTAGAAATGCCACCCTTCATAGGCTAGTGAGCTTGACTCAGTTACCTACGAAGGGTGGCGACAAAACGAACCAGGTGCAGCGCTCATTTCCAACGAGCGCCAGCCTTCAACTAGCGCTGAACTCTAACCAGGACTGGGTTTGAGCATTGAGATTCAGCCAGCACCGAACTGGATCATCGGGATCGGCTACAAGCCGATTCGTTGCGCTAGCAACTCTCGATGGTACGCGGGATCACCGAACATCAGCTCTGAGCTTTTCGCTCGCTTGAAATACAGGTGTGCTGGATGCTCCCAAGTGAAGCCAATACCGCCATGAATCTGAATGTTCTCGGCTGCAGCGTGGAAGTAGGCTTCTGAACAGTAGGCCTTGGCCAACGAAGCAACCGAAGGCAACTCATCGTTCATTTCGGCTGCACACCACATGCCATAGTAGGCGGCAGATTTCGCAGACTCTACTTCAAGCAGCATGTCTGCGCACTTGTGCTTGATGGCCTGGAACGAACCGATAGGACGTCCGAACTGGACCCGATCTTTGGCGTACTGAACAGCCATATCGAGGACAAACTGAGCACCGCCTACTTGTTCAGCCGCCAAGGCCACAGCCGCGAGATCAAGCACGGTATTCATAGTGGTCCAGCCGCCTCCGTCTTCACCCACGAGGGTTGCTGGAGTGCCGTCAAAGGAGACCTTCGCTTGCTTGCGGGTTTGGTCCATGGTGGCCAAAGCCTCCCGAGTAACCCCAGCTGCATCGCCGTCGACTGCGAACAAGCTGACTCCAGCCGACGTTCGAGCAGCGACGATCAGGAGATTCGCAGTGTGGCCATCGATGACGAACGACTTCGTTCCACTAAGCGTGTAGCTATCGCCAGATCCCGCTGCTTCCATCGTGATACCGGCCTCGTCCCATTTGCCGCTTTCTTCAGTGAAAGCCAAGGTGGCAATTGTTTCGCCAGCCGCAATTCCGGGAAGGTGAGCGGCCATTGCCGCTTCGTCGCCAGAATGCATTAACGCAGATGAAGCAAGAACTCCGGAGAAGAAGGGGGCGCAGAGTAACGATCGGCCCATTTCCTCTAGTACGACGCCAAGCTCGACGTATGAAAACCCTTGGCCGCCATGAGCCTCAGGAATAATGAGACTCTGTAGACCAAGTTGTTCAGCCATCTGCTTCCAGACCGCTTCGTCGTAGCCCGTTTCAGTGTCCATCTGTTCTCGAACGGCAGCTTCGCTCGATTTGTCTTCGAGGAATGATCGAACGAATTGACGAAGTTGCTCTTGCTCTTCTGTAAATGCGAAGTTCATAGTTTAGAACTCTAGAGACGCATCGATAGCAGAGCAAACCGTAATGTGTATTCGTGTGTACACAATTTCGGAAAAGTTGATAACCTGTCGCAGGTGGTCTCTGGAACATCTAACGAATTGCCTTACGAAACAGATCGCATCTCTGGCTCGACCGTTGGCACAACCAGAGTCGGAGTCCGAGAGTTCAGACGAGCCGCCTCGACGTGGATACGCCGAGCTGAGAGCGGTGAACGAATTGTCATTACTGTGAACGGCTCAGCTGTCGCCCAGATGACCGATTTGAGCCAATCGACATCGTTAGTTGATCGTTTGCCTGAGCTTGAAGACCTAGCCCTCGCTGGACTCGTTGATCGGCCCGCTAACGGAGCCGATGTGGTCCCACCTATCAGCCAATTGGGGGCCACCGGTACAAGCGTGGTGCCGGCCGACGTTCAGGTTGACCGAGTCCTGGCTTATGTCCGCGGTCAGCAAGTACGGTCAAGATAGGAACTGAGTCTATGTTGTTGGTAGTTCCCAAATGACTGGTTCGATCGGGCAATCAAGGCCAAACACAGTCTTTGTCGATTCCTCCGCCCTGATGTGTCGGTACTTTGCTGACCGTCGTCGCCGATTTGTATTCGAGGCGCTGGATTCTGCTTCTCGTTGGGTCACCTCATCACTGACTCGACCTGAACTGATGCTGAGCCTTAACCAAGCACTCGAGGGGAGGCTCGATAATTCAGCGTTTGACGCCATGAACCGAGATCTCAGTCGAATTTGGGAAATTCCAGTTGATAGAACATGCTTGAGTCGAGCTTCGGAGATCGGTATTCGATATGGGCTAGCCCTAAACGCGTCCCTACATCTTGCTGCCGCTAGCCGACTCCCGGAGCCGTTCTTGTTCTTAAGCTTCGATCAACAACAGCTTCCAGCCGCAATCGACATGGGGTTTGATGTCGCTGACCCTCACTAGCCCAGCGTCCAAGATTGGTTAGAGCTTTGGGGCCATCGCGTCTCCGGGGAGTGGCCCGCCCGGATGCAGCGCATCCTGGAATCGGCGCATGCCCGAAAGCCACCGGTCAACGTCGGTGCCTTTGCGTTTGACGTATTCACCAACCTCTTGATGCGGTAGTACCCAGAATTGTTCGTTGGCCATCGCAACAAAGCACTCTTGTGCGACCGCATCAGCGTCTAGGACCCCATCGTTTGACGCTACACCGGTAGAAATATCATCGCCTAGTTGATAGTCGGGACTGTTGGCCAGGATATTCGTGGCCACAGCCTGGGGGCACAATACCGAAACCTTGATCCCCTGGTGGTGGTGCGTGATAGCTAGCCACTCAGCTAAGGCTACGGCAGCGTGTTTGGTGACGGTATATGCCATCGAACCGATTTGACTAAGCAGGCCCGCGGCTGAGGCGGTGTTCAACAAGTAGCCACCACCGTTCGCAATCATCGAAGGCACGACCGCTCGGGCGGCATAAATGTGGGCGAGAACGTGAACGCCCCACATCGAGTCGAGAATTTCGTTCGACTCTTCCAATCCACCAGAGGTAACGAATCCGGCGTTGGAGCAAAGCAGGCTAATTGGTCCGGCCGCTGACTCAGTATCGGCGACAAGTGCGGTCACGGCGGCCTCGTCAGACACATCGAGCTGGTGGGCGACACCGCCGATTTCGACTGCGACCCTTTGGGCCTGATCTCCGTTCAGATCGGCGACAACAACGTGGCGAGCTCCTGCCGACACGGCCCGACGGGCTAGCGCCTCTCCTATGCCCGAACCGCCACCGGTGACCACCACAACTTGGTTAGAAAGATCCATCTGGGGAGATTAGCCGCTCAAACCTGACTGCGAAATTGCAGCCATCGGCTACCGTGGGGTTGGTGGAACGCCCGTCGAAGTTTGAAGATGCCCGATGGATAGGGGACAAGCGAACGCTTGTCGTCTACGACATCGACAACATGACCGAAAACGACACGAATGTCGCGTTGATTAACGAGCTAATGGAAGCCGGAACATACCTGTCGTTCGGCCCAGACACGCTCGCTGAAGCCCGCAACCGTGGTTTCAGAGCCTACAACCAAGCCCGCTAGTGGTGAACTAGCCGATGACCAGCGATGACAATGAGCTAGAAGAAGTAACGGTCCAGTCATCCGATGGTGTCCAACTGGTCGGCAATCTTGTGGTCAGCTCTTCTGCCGAACAAACAAAGTCGAGCGCGGTTCTCCTGCTGCACGGCTTTCCATCTCGCGATGTAATCGCCGATCGAATCGGCGGTGACATGGTTGAACTGTGTCACCGGGTCGCGGGCGAGCTCGGCTGGCATGCGCTGACTGTACGATTCCGAGGTTGTGGAAGCTCTACTGGCGAGTTCAGTTTGGCTGGATGGGTTGATGATGCGTCAGCGGCTATGCGTTTTCTCCAATCGGAGACCAACGCAACGAATCTATGGGTCGCTGGATTTGGAACCGGAGGTTCGGTCGGCTTGGTGGCAGCAGCAGACAATCCATCGATCAGCGGGGTAGCGATGGCTGCCTCCCCAGCCGACTTCGATGATTGGGCTGAACGGCCTGACCGGCTGATGGCCCACGCCCGCGAAGTTGGTGCAGTGAAATCGTCGTCTTTCCCCGCCGATCGAAACCGATGGGAGTCTGAACTACGTGAAGTTCGAGCAGTTCAGGCGGCCGAACGCTTTACTGATCGGCCCTTGCTTGTTTTGCACGGTTCTGAAGATGATGCCGTGCCCCACTTTGACGCTCGGATGCTGGCCGACGCCCATGGAGCGGCCGACCTTCGGTTCGTACAAGGTGGTGGTCACCAGCTTCGTCATGACCCTCGGGCGATAGCAGTGCTAATCGGTTGGCTTGGCCGCCAATCGACTCAAGGCTCTGGTACCGAAGGACCAAACTAGTACTAGACCGAACGCACTCTGGCTCCCAAACCTACTGGCCAATGCGCTATGAAAGATGGTGGTTAGGGGCCAGTGACTCGTTACTATCTAGTCCACGGTGGGCCAACTTCGGCGTCGATGCCGTAGTGCTCAATGGCCTCGGCCACCACTCCAGGCTTAACTTGGCCCTGTCGAGTGAGCTCGGAAAGCACTGTCACGACAATGTTTGGCGGGTCGATCTCGAAGAATGATCGGAGGGAATCTCGGTCATCGGATCGCCCATAACCGTCGGTGCCTAGGGCGACAAAGCGGCGTGGGCAGAACGGAGCAATCTGTTCGGGAACAGACCGCATGAAGTCGCTGACTGCTACTACCGGTCCAGTGCTGTGCTCACCAAGAAGGGTGGAGACTAATGGTTCGCGGGCCTCTGATGCTGGGTGAAGTCGGTTCCACCGCTCGATCTCCATGCCTTGTTCACGAAGACGCTTGTAGCTTGTTGCGCTCCAAAGATCGGCGTTGATGTTCCATTTGTCGGCTAGATCAGCTTGAGCGGCTCGAGCGGCAACGTTTGTGGGGCCCGAGAATAGAATTGAGGCATCCACTTGTTCGCCGTCGGCGGGTGAACTCCAACGATAGAGACCTTGTAGCACCCCTGGCTCGACCCCGGTCGGCATCGGCGGTTGCGGATAGTTCTCGTTATAGAGCGTCAAGTAATAGAAGATGTCTTCGTTATCGACATACATTCGCCGAAGACCCTGCTGAACAATTATCGACATCTCGTAGGCGAAGGCAGGGTCGTAGGCTTGGCAAGCCGGAACCGTTGATGCCATGAGCAGGCTGTGGCCATCTTGGTGTTGGAGGCCTTCACCAGCCAGTGTCGTTCGCCCAGCGGTGGCACCGAGAAGGAAGCCTCTAGCTCGTGAATCGGCAGCCGACCAGATGAGGTCTCCAACTCGCTGAAATCCGAACATCGAATAGAACGTATAGAACGGCACCATCGGAACCCCTCGATGGGCGTAGCTCGTGGCTGCAGCGATCCAACTGGCCATAGAGCCGGCTTCGGTAATGCCCTCTTCCAGGATTTGGCCGTCGGTATCTTCGGAGTACGAAAGAAGGAGCTCGTGATCAACTGGTTCGTACTTTTGGCCGAACGGAGCGTAGATCTCGAACTCACGAAACATCGAGTCCATGCCAAAGGTACGCGCCTCATCAGGAACGATCGGTACGACTCGTTCGCCGAAGCCGTCCTCACGCATCAGATCTCGTAGTAACCCGGTGAAGGCCATCGTGGTCGAGACCTCGCGTTCGCCGGACCCTTCCAACGGGGCTTTGAACGGCGAATCACTCGGCATTGGCAGAGAACGACGCATTGAAATATGTCGGTGAGGGAGCGGCCCGTCGAGGGCTTTGCGGCGACCCATCATATATTCGTACTCGGGTGAGTCTTCGTCGGGACGGAAGTACGGCGGAAGTCCATCTTCGATCTCAGCGGCCGGTATCTCGTCATGAAGGTGCAGACGGTCACGTAGATCTTCGATTTGGGTCTTCGTCATTTTCTTTATCTGGTGGGTGGAATTGCGGGCTTCGAAGCCTTCACCCAGGGTCCAGCCCTTGACTGTCTTGGCCAGGATCACCGTTGGCTGACCAACGTGTTCTGTAGCTGCTTTGTAAGCGGCGAACACTTTTTGATAATCATGGCCACCGCGAGGCAAGGTGCGAAGCTCATCGTCGGAGAGGTGCTCGACGAGCTTTCGGAGCCGAGGGTCCGGACCAAAGAACTTCTCACGAATGTAAGCGCCACTATCAACGGCGTATCGTTGAAATTCCCCGTCAACCGTGGTGTTCATTTTTTGAAGCAGAACACCATCGACGTCTCGCTGCAATAGCTCATCCCATCGTGATCCCCACACAACCTTGATTACGTTCCAACCAGCTCCACGGAAAACAGCCTCAAGCTCCTGGATGATTTTGTCGTTGCCGCGGACCGGGCCGTCTAACCGTTGCAGGTTGCAATTTATGACCCAGGTCAAATTGTCGAGGCCGTTCCGACCTGCAAGGGAAATCGAACCAAGGGTCTCGGGCTCATCACACTCACCATCGCCGAGAAACGCCCAAACTCTGCTGCTGTCGGTGTTGTCGAGTTTACGGTTGGCCAGATATTTCAAGAATCGAGCGTGGTACAGCGAGTTAATCGGACCAAGTCCCATCGAGACGGTCGGATACTCCCAGAAGTCTGGCATTAGCCGAGGATGTGGATAGCTCGAAAGGCCCCCGCCATTTACCTCAAACCGGAAGTTGTCGAGCTGGTCTTGATCGAGGCGGCCCTCGAGAAAGGCTCGGGCGTAGATTCCAGGAGCAGCGTGACCTTGGAAGTAGACCGCATCACCGGGAGTGCCATCTTCTTTACCTCGGAAGAACCAGTTAAAGCCGACCTCATAAAGCGAAGCCGAGGAAGCAAAGGTAGAAAGGTGGCCGCCTATTCCGTCAGACCGTTTGTTGGCGCGGATGACCATTGCCGCCGCATTCCACCGTATAAACGCCCGAATTCTGCGTTCGATGTGCTCATCACCGGGAAAGAACGGTTGTTGCTCAGTAGGAATCGTGTTCAAATAGTCAGTCGATACCGAGACTGAATTGCCAAGTTGAAGCTCGCTGGCGTACTGATTGAGCCGACCAAGAATGTACCGGGCTCGGGTCTTTCCTTGCGCGCTACTAACCGACTCTAGAGATTCGAGCCATTCCGCTGTTTCTTCCGGGTCGATATCTGGCAGTTGACTTAAGAAACCGTCGCTCATAGCGTCCATTCTGCCATGCGATATCCTTTTGTGGTGCGGGGCTCGCGACTTCTGTGGCACTTGACCGTGCAAGAATTTGAAAGGAACCGCAAGTTTTTGCTAGCGCTCTAGCGTCACCGGTAATTCCTTCGTATCCGCATTTCTGAAAATTGATAGTACGTCATCGGTGCTAGTCGGCTTGTGTTCGCGGCAAGCTAGTCTCATGGCCCCTCGTGCTAAAGAAATTTATACCGACGGCGCATGCTCAGGTAACCCCGGACCAGGGGGTTGGGCGTGGGCTGATACCGAGGGCGGTCGTGATGCCGGAGGTGCACGCGATACGACGAATCAGCGGATGGAGCTTCAAGCGGTTCTAGAAGCAGTTCAATCAAATCCGGGTCCGCTAACCATCTACTCTGACTCCACCTATGTCGTCAACTGTTTCAACGACCAATGGTATGAGGGATGGCTCAAGCGAGACTGGAAGAACTCTCAGAAAAAACCGGTAGCGAATCGCGATCTATGGGAGCCCCTAGTGAGGCTCTATCTCAAGCGGTCTGATGAACTGACGTTCATTTGGGTGAAAGGTCATTCGGGCAACAAGATGAACGACCTGGTCGATGCGATGGCCGTTAGCGCACGTGATGAACAAATAGGTCACCTTGAACAAGACAAGGAGCAGGAGAGCAGAGCAACTGAAGCTAGGGAAGCAGCGGCGACCCCTGATGCACCTTGGAATACTGATGGAGCGATTGCCATTACCGGGGAGGCCGAACTCACTGCTGATCAGATCGATGAGTTGGCCCTTACCGTTAGTGGACTGGACCGTGATCAAGATGTATTGGTGTCAGGCCTTCGTCGCGGTTCGGAGCTACTGGCCGCCGAGTATGCGATACAGAACAGCATCCCACTAGCTGTTGTGCTCCCGTTCCCCGACCCCGCTCGTCGTTGGCCGGCATCTGACAAAGCTCGATTCGAATCATGTATCGACAGTAGCCAATGGCTGATAACGCTAGAGGGTGACGAAACGAAGCCAGCCACCTCAGTTGCCGCCCGCGACCGTTGGCTTTGGAACAACGTGGTGGGGGCGATCGTCGTTGGTGATTCTTCTCGAACGGCCGAACTGGAAGAATCTGGGCTCGGCGTTATCGAGATCCTCTAAATAACGGTACCTTTGCCGCTCAAGCCTAGAGCGACGAAGTCATGTGAGCTGTAGGCCGTAGGCAGGAAAAGGAGAGCTACGCTACGTGGCGAAGCCGGAGCGCGTCGTAGGCTTCGTTAACTTCGGCCAGTAGACGTTCGGCTAGCTCAACCTTGCTGTGGCTGGCTCCCGAACCGGGGGTCAAATCGGCAACTAGGCTCTGATGAGCTGCGTGGATGTGTTCCCAGCTAGCTCCATCTTTAAGTCCGAGGGCACTGAGCCAAACTGTTGAATCTTCAGCCTTCGGAGCAGAAGATATCGAAGACTTGGACGTCTGGGTTGATTGAACAGGTTCGATCTTGAACTTGTCGGCCCTCGAAGACAGGTCGTCGAACGACTGCCTGACTCGTGTTCTTGGATTGTCTGCGATGAATACCACTTGCCCTGCACCCACACTTGCTGTTTTGCGAACCAATCGAACGTTAGGCGGCCGTTGTCTTACGGGCTCTCTAACGCCTTCTATCCAAGTCGAAAACCGGCTCAGAAACACTGCGGCAGGTGGTTTTGACTAGCCCAATGTGTCGGAATAATGTCGAACGATTTCGTTTTGGGGTCGACCTTGTCTGATACCACGTTAATCCGCGACAATTTTTCACCGGACGGGTCATAGAGATCTCGTTTTAGAGCTCGCGACGAAGCCGGCGGGAATGTTCTGACTCATGTGATGGTTACAAGCGGGCATGACCACAGCTTCACTAGACGACGTAGTTTTGGCCCAGTCTGACGAGACCGTAGTAGTCGAAGGAAATCACTACTTCCCGCCCGGATCAGTTAACTGGGATCACTTTTCGAAGACCGAGCACTCGACGGTGTGCGGATGGAAGGGAACGGCGCAGTACTACTCTGTTTCAGCGAACAGTCAAGATCTCGAAAATGTGGCGTGGACCTACCCGGAGCCAAAAGAAGCGGCGTCAGAAATCAAAGACTACGTGGCTTTTTACTCCCAGGTAACCGTGGGCTAGCGACGCCTGCTCAAAATCACCTAGCTGATTCGGTCACTGCAGCTAAGCGTTCAAGCGTCTTGGCGATATTGGCTTTGTTGGTCTTCGGATATCGAGCCAGCTCATAGAACGCGGCCGGAATTCGAGCCGATCCCCAATCAAACGTCTCGGTCACTAGCGTTGCGTCGTGTTGAGCCTCGAGTTCATAACGCCAAATGTGGTGGCCGAAATGTCGCCAGGCGATCCGCTCGGATTCGACGAACTCCACGACTTCGTTGCTCATCTTGTACGGAACGCCCATGCGCATGCTCATACCGAACCGGGCGCCTAAACGTAGGCGCTCCGGGTTGGTGCTAGACCCGGCAACGACAGTCCCGGATCCGTCGAACTCGCTGTGGCGGGCTGGGTCGGCGAGCAAGTCGAAAATAGCGGCGGGTTCTGCGGCGATAAGCCTTGAAACAGAAACTGATTTGTTCGAGCTGCCGTCATGATCGGTAGCTGCGTGGTCTGAAGGGGTCACGAATCTGACTTCTCGAGAATGGCTCGCAACGCTACTTCAAGGGTTGGGTGCTCGAAGTCGTACCCCGACTCTTGAAGAACGGCGGGCAAGATTCGTGCGCCATCGAAGAGGAGCGCGTCGGCGCGGTCGGCACCGAGGAGTAGTCGCGGTCCAAACGCAGGCACCGGCAGGAACGAGGGACGATTGAGAATCCGGCCGAGGATGGCAGCAAACTGACTATTGGTTACCGGGTTGGGGGCGGTCATATTTACCGGGCCTGAGGTAGGCGATGAGAGTAAGTGGATTATTCCGCCGATCATGTCAGTGATGCTGATCCAAGACATGTATTGATCACCCTGGCCGAACTTGCCCCCAACGCCGAGTTTGAACAACGGGAGAAGCTTCGGAAGTGCTCCGCCTTCTGTACTCATCACAATGCCGGTTCGAATCAAACAGGTTCGAATCCCGGCGTCGATGGCCGATTGAGCGGCGCGTTCCCAGTCCAAGACGAGGTCGACCAGAAATCCGGAGCCGTGATCGCTTTGTTCGGTTAACTCGACTGCCCCTCTATCTCCGTAGTAGCCAATTGCTGACGACGAAATAAAGGTGCTGGGAGGTGAGGGAAGGGCTGCGCATGTTTCGGCCAGCAGAGCGGTGCTTCGAACTCGGCTAGAGACCAACAGGTCTCGGTATTCCGGGGTCCACCGTTTATCGCCGATCCCGGCGCCGGAAAAGTTAACCACGGCGTCGATGCCATCAAGGGAATCAGCGTCGATCTCGCCCTTCGACGGATCCCAGCGGATCTCGTCTTGTCCGGCAACCGGATCGCGTCGGACTAACCGAATAGCTCGATGTCCGTTTTTAGACAAGGCGTCAACCAGCGCTGTTCCGATAAGTCCGCTGGCGCCCGAAATGGCCACATCCATAGTCATCCTCTTCCTCTTTTGAGTCACCACTTGCCGACGGAAAACCGACGGCGACAGAAACCCTAGGACATTGGGGCAGGTTATGTCGGTTCCGGCCCGCAGATCATGTCTTGCTAGTCGTCGGATGGGTTCGCAGGATGGCCTGAAGTCAGTAGATCAGCGCCAGTTGTAAGGCGAAGGCACCGAGGATCGCAATTCCGCACGCCAGCGAAAGAGCTAGCAGCATTTTGGTACTCATAACTGCAACGATATCGACGGCGTTGGAAATTGTCGTGCAGTAACTTGCCCAGACTTTGTTGGGCGTAGTTGTTGCACCTCATTGTTGCGCATCGGTGTGGCTCGTCGTTGTGCCTCATCGTTGTGGTTCAGTGACTGCTGACTGGGACGTTGGCCATGAGCCCGTACTAATGGCCCGAGACCGTCGACGGTTCTATGAGTGACCGGTGTCGCTTCGTGTGGGCGCCTCAGGCAACCGATAGAATCCGAGCAATGTTCCTACGGAGGTGGTCACTCTGACTAGTCAGCACTTTGATGTCGTTGTGGTTGGGGGAGGTCCAGCGGGCTACGCATCAGCGTTGTACGGCGCCTCGGCCGGCCTGAACATCGCTTTGATTGAAAAGGCGAAGATGGGCGGCACCTGTTTGAACGTCGGCTGCATCCCGGCAAAGGAGTTGTTGGAAACGGCAACTGTTGCTCGAACCGTTCAGCACGCCGAGAACTTCGGAGTCGAAGTAGGGTCGGTAAACCTTGACTGGTCTAAGACGCTGGTCCGGAAGCAAGGAATTGTCGACCAGCTTGTTAGCGGACTGACTGGCCTGCTCAAGGGGCGGAAAGTCACGGTGTTCGACGGCGTCGGCACGCTCGGCTCTGATCATAAGACGGTATCTATTTCGGGCGGCTCGTCGGGCGAGATATCGATTGAGGGCAACGCTGTCATCCTCGCCGCCGGTTCTGAACCGCGAAGTTTGCCCGACTTCCCGGTTGATGATCGCCGCATTGTCACTTCTGACGAGCTGCTCTCTATCCCCGAACTCCCAGAATCAGCCATTGTTATTGGCGGAGGAGCGATCGGCTGTGAGTTTGCTTCGATGATGGCGGACCTTGGGACCAAGGTAACAATTCTCGAATATGCACCAAAGATTCTTCCGGGAACTGACTCGGACGTAACCAAAGTGGTGGAACGCTCATTCAAGAAGCGGGGCATCGAAACCCGGACTGGCGTTGCCGTAACCGGACAGACCACCTCAGACGAAGGTGTAACCGTCACGTTTGGTGAGGGCGAGTCGCTCACAGCAGAAACTGTTGTGATGTCAATCGGTCGTAAGCCAATGTCTGAAACTCTCGGGCTTGAAGACACCGGCGTTGAGGTCGACGAGCGTGGCTTTATCGTCGTTGATTCGACTTGTCGAACAACCGCTCGACAGGTCTGGGCTGTTGGTGATGTCATCAACACAGCTCAATTGGCGCACATTGGGTTCGCAGAAGGAATGATGGCGATCACCGACATTCTGGGCGAGCAGGTAACGCCAATCGACTACGACAAGGTGCCATGGTGTATCTATTGTCATCCGGAGGTGGCCTTTGCCGGTCATTCTGAAGAGTCGGCGAAAGAAGCTGGTCTGGACGTCGTTGTTTCTAAGCATCGATTTGCTGGAAATGGACGAGCCATGATTGTCGGTGAGACCGATGGCTTGGTCAAGGTAATCGCTGAACGTCGTCCCGACGGAACCGCTGGCCGTATCGTCGGTGTTCACATGGTTGGGCCCTGGGTGACAGAACAACTTGGCCAGGGCTACCTTGCCATCAATTGGGAGGCTACGGTGGAAGAAGTCGCTCAATTTATTCAACCCCACCCAACGATGAGCGAACTATTCGGTGAGAGCGTGATGGCTCTTACTGGGCGTTCGCTTCATGGTTGAGCGTCGCTCGTCAGTTCTTTAACTACCACTAGGAGATTTTACGCTGTGGCTGAAATCGAGATGCCCCAATTGGGCGAAACTGTTACTGAGGGAACCATCACTCGATGGTTCAAGAATGTTGGCGACACGATCGCCCAAGACGAAGTTTTGTTTGAGGTGTCGACCGACAAGGTCGACACCGAGGTGCCGTCGCCTGCTACTGGAACCATCGCGGAAATTAAAGTCCCCGAGGGCGAAACAGTTGAGGTGGGTACAGTCCTAGCGGTCGTTTCAGACGGAGCGGCGCCAGCAACTCCACCGGCAGCGACAGAACAAGCTCCCGCTCCAGAACAAGCTCCGACCCCCGAGCCCGTGGTAGCTCAGGCGCCGCCCGAACCAGCTCCGGCCCCCGAGCCTGTCGTAGCTCAGGCGCCGCCCCAACCAGCTCCGGCCGAACCGGTTGCAGCAGAACCGGCGGCGAATGGCGAGGTTGCAGGCCGACGAGTTTTGTCACCAGTGGTCCGCCGCCTCATCACCGAGTACGCCATTGACGCTAGTCAGATAACTGGCACCGGCCTAGGCGGGCGAATCAGCCGAGATGATGTCCAACGCCATATCGAGGCCAACAAACTGGTTTCTCAAGATCCAGGTTCTGATGGGGGAACGCCTCCGCCTCCACCTCCGGCGCCCCAGCCTTCGGCACCTCCGGTGCCAAGCCCGGCAGCTAGCGCCTCGGTGCCGGTTCCTGCCAGCCAGGTGCAACCCGGTATTCGAGATGCGGTCGTGCCGCTTTCAAATATTCGTCAACGAACTGGCGAACACATGGTTATGTCTAAAGCGGTCGCTCCGCACACGTTGACCGCTATCGAGGTCGACTATGAAGCAGTGGAGCAAATTCGAACTCGGCACGGGGCCGACTTTAAACAACAAGAAGGATTCAGTCTTACCTATCTTCCCTTTATCTCTCGGGCGACCATTGACGCTCTGCGAGAATATCCTCACCTAAACGCGTCGGTGGGCGACAGGGAACTGGTCGTTCACAACTACGTCAACCTAGGCATCGCGGTCGACCTCGACTTCCAGGGATTGTTGGCTCCGGTGGTTCGAGATGCCGACGGTAAACGACTCAGGTCGATTGCTCGTGATACGGCCGACGTAGCTCGTCGAGCTAGATCGAAACAGCTCTCCCCGGATGAGTTGAGCGGTGGAACGTTTACTCTTACCAACGCCGGTAGCTACGGAACAATGATGCAGTTTCCAATTATCAATCAGCCCCAGGTGGCGATCCTGTCGACTGATGGGATCAAGCGGAAACCAGTTGTCATCGAGGACGACTACGGCAACGAATCAATAGCAATTCACTCGGTCGGTGTGTTAGCGATGGCTTGGGATCATCGAGCCATCGATGGTGCGTACGCTGCTGCGTTTCTAGCTCGAGTTAAAGAAATCATTGAGACCCGCGACTGGGAGTCTGAACTGGCGTAGCCGAACGATCAAGGGGGAGTGAAACAGGTTCGCTCCCGCTTGGATCAGATGTCGGAACTTGACTGGTGACATACTTATGACTGTGACCGACCGGCTGGCAATCGACACTACAGACAGCGAATCTTCTCGACTACACATTCGCTGGCTCGGAAGAGTCGGGTACGCCGAAGCTTGGTCGCTGCAAAAATCGTTGTTCGAATCGACCAATGATCATCTTCTACTGCTGGAGCATCCGCCGGTATACACGCTTGGCCGTAGCGGCCAGATGGCCAATGTGATTGGTGATGTCGATGCCCTTGGAGCCGATATTATTCGCGTCGATCGAGGCGGCGATGTGACCTTCCATGGGCCAGGCCAAATTGTTGGCTATCCCATCATGTCGGTTAAAGGAAAACGTGGAGGCGGTATGGCCGACACTGTTGCCTACGTTCGAAGTGTCGAACAAGTCGTGATTGATGTACTCGCTGAATTTGGGTTAACCGGTAGTCGGATCGACGGAAACCCCGGCGTGTGGATTCATAATGCGGGTCAACAGCCCAACAAGATTGCCGCTGTCGGCGTTCGGCTTTCGCGTGGTCGGTCAATGCACGGTTTTGCTCTCAACGTGGAGACCGACCTGAACTGGTTCAAACAAATTGTGCCCTGTGGCATCCAGGACAAGGGTGTGACCTCGCTTCGAGCCGAAGGCATCGAAGCTTCGATGGAACAGATCGTTGACCTGATCGCTCATGCCGCCAGCACGAACCTCAAGCCGACGGCTCGGGTCGTCCGCCAAGATAACGTTTGGAACGTTAGACCCGAAGATCTTTCCGCTTTTAGTCGCGGCTTGGGTCCCGGCCTGCCGAGCGAACAAGCTCGGCCAAAACCACCCCAGCCGGAAGAGGCGGACGTAACTAACTCTGTTACTCCAACGTCGCGGCCGGTCCCGGTTCGCTTGCGGGGTCGACTTGACCAGGCTGGTGTCGGCGAAGGGATAGAGTTCGGTGCTCGGAAGCCTTCATGGATGAAGGTAAAGCTCCAAACTAGCGACACATTCCGGAGTCTTAAATCCACTGCTCGGTCCATGGACCTGACCACGGTTTGTGAGGAAGCTGGCTGCCCAAATATTTTTGAGTGCTGGAATGAGGGAACAGCTACCTTCATGCTGCTGGGCGAACGGTGCACCAGAGCCTGCGGATTCTGTTTGGTAGATACTCGAAAACCGGGCCCTGTCGATCACGACGAGCCGAAACGAATTGCCGAAGCCATCGCAGAACTTGATCTCCGCTTCGCCGTATTGACAATGGTCGCCCGCGACGATTTGGCAGATGGCGGCGCCTCGATTGTGGCCGAAACTGTTCGCGCCATCCATTCGTCGTGTGATCAGGTCGGGGTTGAGGTTCTTATCTCGGATCTGCAGGGATCTGAATCGGCGCTGCAAACGGTTTGCGACGCTGAACCTGAAATTATCAATCACAACATCGAAACGGTCCTCCGTTTACAGCGTGCCGTTAGACCATCGGCAAGCTATGCCCGCAGCCTCGGCGTGCTGGCAAGGGCTCGACAGTTCGGTCGGACGACGAAGTCGGGCCTGATTGTCGGAATGGGTGAGACCTTCGAAGAAGTAGTTGCCACGATGACTGATCTTGCATCGGTCGGGGTTGGCATTGTCACCGTCGGTCAGTATCTGCGTCCGACCTCGAACCATTTGCCAATTCAGCGATGGTGGGAACCATCGGAATTTGAAGAACTCAAGCGAATTGGCGAAACCGAGCTCGGGATCCAACACGTTGCAGCCAGCCCGCTTACTCGATCGAGCCACCATGCTGGCTCGATAGCAGAAACGCTTTAAGAACCGTTCTGCCCGGCTAGGCCGTACCAAATTCTGGTCCCGATTAACCAAAGAACATGACCGACAGCGATGGCGGTGCTGCCCCGCAAGAACCAGCCGCCGGCAGCCATTGCCATCCCGAGTTGGTGGCCAGTGAATGCTAGCCGTTGACGGCCACCTACGACTCGGCCCAGTCGAAAGCCGATTGGCAAGGCCAGGGCATACCCGAGAACGAATAGTGCCGTTGAAGCTGGATGCATGGACCCAGTATCGCTGGGCGATCCAGTAATAGCTCGCGCCTATCGGTGCCTTTAATCAGCGACCGCTAACGTCAAGACGGTGAGCGCCAAGTCTTGTTCGGCTGAGATGAGAGCCTTGCCAATTTCTCGATCGGCGACCTCGAAGGCGAACAACAGTCGATCTCCATGGCTCCAGGGTGGAGTATTGAGCAGCTGCATTTCGTAGTCTCGGGCGTTGGCCATGAACTGAGATGTGGCGACCAGCATCGACTTGCCAAATGTTGTTGCCAACGCTGACCGATGGAGCCTTGTTTGCCACCACAACCCCAAGTCATCAATCTTGCTGTCAGGAACGACAGATCGAAAGCGATTGAGAACTTGCTGAAGAGCTCCGTGAAGCGACTTTCTAAAAAGGTCTCTATGGTAAAGCTCAGCGGCGTAGGGAGTTGTATGACTTTGGTCAACGAGAGGCCAATGCTCTAGCGTCAGCGCTAGTTGTTCGAGCGCCGATGCCAAATCGGCGCGGCATTGATTGATTCTGGTTGACGCAACGTTCTGGAGTCGCTCACTGGTCGGCTTTGCCGTCGACTCCCAAAACTGAGTGAGGTTAGGCTCTGTGTTCTTCTTGGCCTGATCGCTTATCGTTCGTTGGGCCGCCAGAAGCTGATCTTTGCTAAGCCCATAGGTGGCGAAAATGTTCTCAAGATCAAACCGGGCGGTAGCAACAATTCGATCGGTTCTGGTATACAAGCGATCGAGGTACAGGCTCTGCCCCGGTTGGAAATCGTCGGGTCCAAGAACTGCCATTGGCATCTGACTCGCAGAATATTCGCTCCTGGTGAGTTGGTCCGATTCTGACATTCTTGATTCCCATTGCTAAGTCGTCTGGTTTGAACTCCCGGTTGGAGCCCCCGGCTGAGTAGTGACCAAGCCAGTTGAATGGGTCGTAGTTCCCAACCCTGGGCGGGAGCACGACTCTGTGTGAGGTACCACACTCCATCGACCCGGATTGGCTTGATCTGAGACGTTCCTGTCGAACAAAATTTGGTTGATCTGACCATCACCGGACAACGGCACGACAACGACACCACCTCATAAAGCCGCAGAACGGTGGCCTAAATAGCGGTATGAGGAGGAATTTGGATAGCCATTTAGTTCCGACCCGAATGCCTGGTCTACGACTCGGCTGGAAGGGCGCTTCCTCCGGTACGATCGAACTATGTTCGCTGAAAGAATGGACCGCGTTCGGGCGGCAATGGATACGTCGAATCTTGATGTTGTGTTGCTATCCGTCGGTCCCGATATGCCATGGCTGATTGGCTACGAGGCGATGCCTCTCGAGCGCCTCACCATGTTGGTCGTTCCACGCGACAAACCGGCCACATTGGTAATCCCGTCGTTCGAGGTTCCACGAGTTACAGAACATGATGATGTGTTCGGGGTCCGGGGTTGGACCGAAACCGAAGATCCGGTTGCCATTGTAACGAATCTAGTTAAAGGCGCTGGCAGCGCCGCTATCGGCGATCACACGTGGAGCCGGTTCTTGATTGACTTGCAGCAACGGATGGCGTCAACTGTCAGCTGGCACAGCGCGCAGCTAGTAACGGGAGCTCTTCGGGCTCAAAAGGAACCGGGAGAGATCGATCGTCTGCAAGCAGCCGCCTCAGGCGTCGATCGAGTTGCAGCCGCGCTGCAAGGTGGCGAAATCCCACTCGTCGGTCGCACGGAGGCTGATGTGTCGGCTGAGCTAGGTCGGAGGATATTGGCCGAGGGCCATGCAGCAGTTAACTTCGCTATTGTCGCCGCTGGCGAGAATGCTGCCAGTCCTCATCATCACCCAGGCGATCGGGTAATCAAACCGAACGAAGTTGTCTTATGCGACTTTGGCGGCACAACAGCCGAACCGGAGGGGCAACCCGGGTATTGTTCCGATATCACGCGATGCGTCTATACCGGCGAGCCGCCAGGCGAGTTCGTCGAGTCGTATGCTGCCTTACAGCAAGCGCAGAGCCTCGCAGTAGCCGCCGCGGTGGTTGGAGCATCAGCGGAATCAATCGACAAAGTGGCTCGGGACCGCTTGGCCGCTAGCAACCTCGATCAGTGGTTCCTGCATCGGCTTGGTCACGGTATTGGAGTTGAGGCTCACGAAGAACCCTATTTGGTTGAAGGGAACAGTAATCCGCTGGTCGCTGGCAACGCGTTCTCGATCGAGCCGGGGTTCTACATCGCCGACAAGTGGGGTGCTCGAATCGAAGACATTGTGGTTAGTACTGAACACGGACCGCGGCCTTTAAACCAGGCGAGCCACGATTTAGCAATCGTTGACTGATCGTAGACGGCGGCCGATTTGAGACGAGTTAGCAAGTTGAGTACACGTGATTAAGCTTGATGCAGCATCAGTGATGCTCCAGTGGGCCGCTGGCGGCCTTCTATTTCTGTGGGTAACTACTCGGCGCCGCCAAGTTAGTCTTGGCTACGGCTGGCTCATGCGAGCAACCTATGTGTTGTTCGCAATTGCTGCGCTCGGGTTCGGTCGTCGGTTCGGTCCTGATTCTATAGTTCGAGACCTGTCGGCTTTGGCTGTTGCACTGGCTGGCTCGGTAGCTTTGGTCCAGTCCTATCGGTACCGCTCAGCTGGCGTTGTTCACCAACGAGAGTTGGTCGAGGCTCGCACAGCGCGAGTGGCTGCGATGACCGGAATAGATCGCGACGCCAAGAAAAAAGACGCGTCTGGGCCGGAGTTCGACCCTCGACTGGACTTGATTGCTCCAGCGGTTGGCCTCGTTGGTGTCGTGGCCGCGGCTGTCGAGGCTGGCGGTCCGACTTGGTTGGCTGTTTCTCGGATGGTGATTGGAGCGCTTTTCCTCGGGGCTATTAGTGATGCCATGATGTTAGGCCACTGGTATTTGGTGCAGCCCGGTCTCGATCGGGCACCGTTATCAGAGCTAGTTCGGTGGTCGGGCATTATGTGGTTGCCAGAGGTGGCGTTGTTGCTCGTGCCGACGGGGATGGTGTCGGTGCTGTCGGGAGAAATCGATGATGGCTGGGCTGGGATGCTCGGTTGGTTCTGGGCCGCGTGCGTTGTCACAACAATTGGCTTGATCTATGTCACGGTTGCGGCCCTTCGAGGTCGCGAATACTCGGCGGTGATGGCCGCCACCGGGTTGCTGTACTTAGCTATTTTGACTTCTTTTGGTATTGACCTAGTGGCGCGGGCTCTATTGGCCTGACCTTAGATTAGGCGTTGCTGTGGAGATACGGGCTTTGGGTTCGTGTTCTGCTCGCTGGTCACAAGCGTTACTCTGAGGGGATAGATCCCTAAGCCGACTCCAAAACAAGACCACGAAGCCGAAAAGAGTATCTATGCCACGCGCGATATGGAGCGGAGCGATCAGTTTTGGTTTGGTTTCAGTACCGGTCAAACTGTTCTCAGCCGTTAGCCGAAAAACTGTTCGATTCAATCAGCTCGATTCAAAAACAAACAGTCGGGTAAAACAGAAACGGGTCAATGCCGAAGGCGAGGAAGTTCCTTACGAACAAATCGTTAAAGGCTATGAGGTGGCCAAGGACTCCTATGTGATTGTCACCGAGGAAGAGTTAGCGTCGCTTTCTCCCAAGGCGTCACGAATGATTGAAATTACTGATTTCGTCAATGAAGCAGATATTGATCCGATCTTCTACGACTCGGCCTATTACCTGGTGCCAGATGAGCTAGCTCGGAAGTCTTACGCCCTGTTGGCCAAGGCAATGGAAGATAGCGGACGGGTAGCGATTGCTAGTTTCATCATGCGGACCAAACAGTATCTGGTAGCGATCCGGCCGGTTGACCACCGGTTAATGATGTCGACCATGGTCTACTCCGATGAGGTAGTTGAGAGTGACCAAATCCCTGGTCTCGAAGATATTGACAGTATTGAGATCACCGATGCTGAGATGGCCATGGCTGGTCAACTGATAGATTCTCTGACCGGTGATTTCGAGCCGACAAAGTATGAGGATAGTTATCGAAATCAGGTACTCGACCTTGTTGAGAGCAAGGCAGCGGGAGAGATTCGGTCTATCGAGGCGCCGGCCGCGGCCGACGAGGCTGCGGTGGTTGATTTGCTTGCAGCGCTTGAGGCTAGCGTCGCCGCAGCGAAACAAGCTCGTCAAGGTGGAGGGGATGAGCCCGTCGAAGAAGCGAAGTCGGCCTAGGCGGTCTGACCGATGGCATCCGGTGAAAGAGTAGAGGTTCGAATCGGAGACCGAACCGTAAGCTTGTCAAACCTGAATAAGGTCTTGTACCCAGAAGTCGGATTCACTAAATCGCAGGTCATCGATTACTACGCTCGGATTGCCCCGGTCATGTTGCCTCATATCGCCGGGCGATGCATGACGCTTCGACGTTGGCCTGATGGAGTCGACGCTGAGTCATTTTTTAACAAGCGATGCCCTAACCATCGACCGGATTGGGTTGAGGTGTCGGTTGGCCCAGGAGACGGAGATCAGGGCATCCCGTATTGTCGAATTGATGAAGCAGCTGCGTTGGTTTGGACTGCGAACCTTGCCGCCTTGGAGTTGCATGGCCCAATGGCTCGCTCGGTTGATATCGAAGCGCCAACAATTCTTGTTTTCGATCTCGACCCAGGCGAGCCGGCGGGAATGATCGAATGTTGTCGGGTAGGGCTCGCTCTTCGGGACTTGTTGAGCTTGGTTGGCTTAGAAAGCTGGGCCAAAACGTCGGGATCCAAAGGGTTGCAGGTCTATGTTCCTCTTAACTCACCCCACACCCACTCCCACGCCTCCCGTTTCGCTTTAGCGGCCGGGCAAATGCTGGCCCGAGAAAAGCCGGAGCAAGTGTTGGTCGAAATGACCAAGAAGTTGCGAACAGGCAAGATATTCGTTGACTGGTCACAGAACTCGCGCCACAAAACAACGATCTCTCCGTACTCGTTGAGGGCGAAACCAACTCCGACCGTCTCCACCCCGGTGAGCTGGGAAGAAGTAGCAGCCGGGGCGGAGGGAGAAGCGCTGTCGTTCGGCCCCGACGCCGTGCTAGTGCGCGTGCAAGAGCTCGGCGATTTGTTTGCAGAGACAGCGACGATGCAACAACAACTACCTGGGGTCTAATTGCGGGTCCGTAGTCCGATCGCCGCTAGCGGGTTGGTGCCAGGGTCGTTCCCAAACAGAAACCGGAATTTGTTGCCGAGACGTTCGATGAGGTTGGGTGTATCGGCGTAAGCTAGTGGCTTATGCCAACCGTTACGCTCTCATCTTCCGTTCCTAAAACAGCGTCCGCTGTCGATATCCCGATCACAACTAGCGACGTCGCCAAGTTGCCAGCCGATAAAAAGAAGGCAGCCAAATTGCAAGGCTTCGAGGGGAAGCCGGGTCAAACACTCGTGCTATCTGGAAGCGGTTCTGGGCCGGTTGAAGTTCTCGTTGGTCTTGGCCCGAAGAAAGAGATTACTGCCGACCGAGTCCGTCAGGCCGCGGCCGCATTCGCCCGATCGGTCGTTCGCCACAATGTGGTCGCCACCACTATGGCTGACACGATGGTTGAAGGCATTGATCCGTCGACTGTTCTGGCTGCGGTTGTCGAGGGAGTGCGACTGTCGACATACCGGTTTACTGCCCACAAATCGAAAGTAAAAGATCGGCTTAGCAAGGTCGTGGTCGTCACGAGCGGCTCAGGTCGGAAAGCTGATTTGACCAGAGTGAACGCGGTGGTCGACGCCGTGGAGTTAGCGCGAGACTTAGTCAACGAACCTGGTGGTTCGCTAACCCCGGCAGCATTCGTTGCGGTGGCGAAGCGTCATGCTGGTGCCGGGACAGGTCTGAAGCTGACTGTGTGGGATACAGCTCGGATCAAACGAGAAAAGCTTGGAGGCCTCTTAGCGGTCAACCAGGGCTCGGTTCATCCTCCAAAATTCCTGATTCTGGACTACAAACCTAAGAGCGGCCCAGTCAAAGCTGGATCAAAAAAGAAGCGGGTGAAGCGGATCGCTTTGGTTGGTAAAGGTATCACGTTCGATTCTGGTGGCCTATCGCTAAAGACGGCAACGGGGATGATGACGATGAAAGGTGACATGGCTGGAGCAGCGGCAGTATTGGCCGCCATGACCGCCCTTGCCAAGTCGGAAGTGCCAGTCGCTGTAACTTGTTACATTCCGCTGACCGACAACATGACCGGAGGGGATGCTCAGCGACCCGGTGATGTGTTTACCGCTCGTAACGGAAAGACAGTCGAGGTGTTAAACACCGATGCCGAAGGTCGGCTGGTGCTAGCCGACGCGCTTTCGCTGGCGGCGGAATCTGAGCCAGATGCCATCATCGACATGGCGACCTTGACCGGTTCGGCTTCTGCTGCATTAGGCACAAGCTATGCCGCGTTAATGGCAACCGATGACAAACTAGCGGCTCGAATCGAGCAAGCGTCCGCTCGGACCGGTGAGAAACTATGGCGCTTGCCGCTGCCAACTGAATACCGCCGACAGCTAGATTCGCAGATAGCCGACCTCAAAAACATCGGGGCCGGACCTTACGGCGGAGCCCTTGTCGCCGGATTGTTCCTCAAAGAGTTCGCCGGACCAAAGCCGTGGGCTCATATAGACATTGGGTTGGCGATGATGTCAGACGTTGATCGTTCAATCAACCGCAAGGGTGCTACCGGATACGGGGTTAGGGTGCTGGTCGACCTGCTTCGTAATTGGAAGTAGATCAATCGTCGAGCTGTCGATCGTCAAGATGGTCCAATCGGACTAGTAGCAGTGGGCTGGGCAGACGGTCCGGGCTCCGTCAATCTGGGCCGAAGAGCCCGACTTTTCCGTACGACTAGGCGTCGCCTGGCAAAGCCGATACTACTTGGGTTGTGTCAACAGCACTGTCGACCAAAGTTCTCGAGGAGCAACCACAGAAGACATCAAGCGGTGGTGGCGCCAAATGGCGTCGACTGCTTGTTGTCTTTGGTGACTGGGTAGGGTTAGCCGCCGGGATGGCAACGGCCCAGATTGTTACTGGCGCGCCCATTGATATCTACTTCCTCGCTGTTTATCCAACGGTATTCTGGGCCTGGTTCTTTGCTCTGAACTTGTACGACTCTCGAGTCGTTACCGCTAGGAGCAGCGAACTTGGAGGCATCGGTCGGAGCGCAATCCGATCTGCCGCGGTCATCGGGGTTCTCGATCTCGTCTTCAGCCAAAGTCGAGAACTACGGACCTTGGTTGTATTCGTTTTGCTAACCACGCTGTTCGTTTCGCTGGTAAGAGAAGTAGTGCGGGCCATCTTCAGCCGACGACGCAAATCCGGGCGAGGTTTGTGGGCTTCTGTCCTTGTCGCAAACAACGATGACGCTGATCGACTAATGGCTAGCATGGGCTTAGGCAGCGCCAACTATCACTCAGTCGTCGAGACAGTCGACCCAACTGACATCGAAGACCCCGAAGCGCTTTTAACTCGAACCGTAGCAGCGGCCCGTGGGGCGGAAGCTCACGGTGTGGTGCTGGTCGAATCATCAGTAGATGCCTCCACCGCCAATACTATTGTTCGCGGTTTGCTCGATGCCGGCTTCTATGTCGACTTAGCTTCAGGGCTCTCAGACATCTCACCCGACCGGCTGCAATCCCAGCCACTTGGGGCCGGGTTGGCTACTTGGATTGCACCACGGCCTAGAGACGGGTGGCGTTCAAACGCCAAGCGAGCATTCGACATTGCGGTCGCCGCCACCGTACTGGTGCTCGTCTCGCCGGTGTTTGTTGTGCTGGCTGCTCTCGTTCGATTTACCTCAGCTGGTCCGGTCTTCTTTCGTCAAGAGCGAGTTGGGCGACACGGTGAACCGTTCAAAATGTTGAAGTTTCGCTCAATGGTCGAGAATGCTGAAGCGTTGCTCGATGACCTGCAAGATGAGAACGAAAACGACGGCGCTCTGTTCAAGATGGCTTCGGACCCTCGGGTCACCAAGATCGGCCGGTTTATCCGCAAGACATCACTCGACGAGCTTCCCCAACTAATTAACGTGCTCCGCAACGACATGAGCTTGGTGGGTCCTCGACCAGCCTTGCAATCAGAAATGGCGGCATGGGACCCAGAGCTGTACTCCCGTCTGCAGGTCAAACCCGGAATCACTGGCATGTGGCAAGTCTCGGGTCGGAGCGAAACAACGTTCTCGGAGTACAGCCGGTTAGATCTCTACTACGTCCACAACTGGTCGCTTGCGGTAGACCTAACGATCTTGGCCAAGACCCTTCCAGCGGTGCTACGCAGCGAAGGGGCGTACTAGCCGCAGTCGGGTCTTCTACAACCGCGACAAGTACAACCCCGCACCGCGTGATTCGGCCCAGTTCGCCGACTACGCGAACTCAATAACATTTTCGCTCGGGCCAGAAAGTTCTAGGCCGCGCTTTGATTGGGGCTATCACCTGGGGCCTGCGCTGGAGGTGGCGAATACCTAACTGGTCCGGACCATTTGGCAATCGTCTGGCGCTTTCCCATGTTCAAACGCTCGGCCAGCCACGCTTCGTGGGCTGCCTTCAAATGAGCCGGAAGCCGTTCAGCTTGTCGAGCCGTTAGGGGAGGAAGTCGTCTTCTTACCGTGAGTGATTGACCCACCCTTTGTGCAGTTCCGAATCGACAGGCTCGTTCGATTGATCGCCAAAACGGCCCGTGTTTGCCTCCTTTCATTCCTAGACCAAGCTCTTGTGCCCACGGCAGTGGTTCTAGAACGAAGCCCTCAGGATTCCGTTCAAGCTCAATAGCTAGCCTGCGGAGCAGTAAAAGACACGATGGTCCGAGGATCGATAGCCAGAACTTCTCGACGTACATCGATCGGGGATCGTGGCCAAGTTGATCAAGAACCGGATCGGGCCACGCAGTGACCGACAACTGCTCCTCGGGAAAAGTCGGTATCCGCTGTTCTAACTGGTTCGAGCTCGAACCGGGGCCTAAGGAACTAGGTGCCGGGCCGGCCCACCCAGGAGGAGGTGGCACCTTTCTCGCTTGTCGGCTTGTCGGTGGGCCGTCAGATGCGTTGCCAGAACCAGCCGGGCTCGCCGAGCTAGTTGGGTCTTCAGTGTTGGTCATTTTCTTTCCGCCTGTCAATCAGCCCAGATAGGGCGCTTATCAACTAGGGGGAAGTAGACGTGCTAAACGTATCCCAAGATCGAAGATTGATCAAGGGGGCTTGGAAACCACCGCGAGATTTAGTCCAGTTGTACTCGCAGCCCTTGGACTCAGCTGGTGGAGAACGATAGCGTCAAAGCGTGAGCCACGACTTCTACCCAAAACAGTCCGACGAACTTGACGCCGCCATCGCAGAGGCAGCTGCGCTTATCGATGGGGCCGAACGAGTAGCAGTTCTGACCGGCGCCGGAATTTCAACCGATTCGCGAATTCCGGACTACCGAGGTCCGCAAGGAGTTTGGACTAAGAACCCGAAGGCGGAAAAACAAGCGACGATTAGCAACTATCTGGCCGACCCAGAGGTGCGGATTAAGGCATGGCGTACCCGTTTGGACAGTCCAGTTTGGGGAGCCGAGCCAAACCGCGGCCACCTAGCCCTACTTCGTCTCGAACAACGCCGCAAGCTAGATCTGATCGTTACTCAAAACGTAGACGGACTGCATCACGATGCCGGCTCCGATCCGGAACGAGTCGTCGAAATCCACGGGTCCGTTCGGGACGTAATATGTATGAGTTGCGACTACCGTGCCCCGATGCGAGTGGCGTTGGATCGGGTTCGCCTTGGTGAGGACGATCCGAGCTGTCCTCAATGTCAAGGAATCCTCAAGTCGGCGACCATTAGTTTTGGCCAGAACCTGGTCGAAGAAGACTTAGAACGAGCCTTTCTCGGAGCAGCCGAATGCGACTTGCTATTAGCGGTTGGGTCGACGCTGGCGGTATTTCCGATTGCCCGGGTAGTGCCGATCGCCAAAGCCGCTGAGGCCAAAATAATTATCGTCAATGGAAGCGAAACCGAGATGGATCAGATGGCTGACGTGGTGGTCACCGGTTCGATCAGCGATGTCTTGCCTCGAATGCTTGGCTAAGATCGATTAATGACGACTTTTCGAGAACTGTTGGCTGCGACTAAGGCCGAGATCTCCGAAGTCGAACCAGCTGAGGCTGAGCGGGTCAGCGGAGCCGGGGCGCTGATACTCGACGTTCGTGAGCCAGACGAGACAGCACAAGGTATCGTTCCCGGATCGATCGAGATTGTTCGTGGCAATCTTGAAGCGACAATCGAGGCTCGAATTCCAGACAAAGAAACCGAGATTGTCGTCATGTGTGCTGGTGGTGTCCGATCTGCGTTCGCGGCCAAGACACTACGGCAACTGGGCTATAGCCGCGTGTCGTCGATGGCCGGGGGCTTCGGCCGGTGGAAAGACGAGGGTCGCAAATGGGTAACCCCCCAAGTTCTAACCGGGGAGCAGAGAAAACGCTACAACCGCCACCTTCTACTTCCCGAAGTAGGCGAGCAGGGACAGAAGACCTTACTTAACTCGAACGTTCTGCTGCTCGGTGCTGGTGGGTTGGGCTCACCGGCGGCGTTGTATTTGGCCGCCGCTGGCGTCGGAACAATCGGCATAGTCGATATGGACTCGGTCGACGAATCGAATTTGCAGCGCCAAATCTTGCACAACACCGATCGGGTCGGGGAGCGCAAGGTCGATTCGGCCCGCAAGACATTGGCGACAATCAATCCCGACATTTCGATTGTCACGTTTGATGCCCGATTGGGTGCCGACAATGTGATGGACATCTTGAGTGACTTCGATCTTGTGGTTGATGGCGCTGACAACTTCCCCAGCCGCTACCTCTTGAACGACGCCTCGGTAAAGCTTGGTATTCCAGTTATTCACGGATCAATCTTCCGATTCGAGGGCCAGGTAACTGTGTTTGATCCTCGTAATGGACCGACGTACCGAGATCTCGTTCCAAAGCCTCCGCCCCCTGAGTTGGCACCAAATTGTGCTGAAGCTGGAGTGCTCGGAGTGCTGCCCGGCATCATCGGATCGATCCAAGCCCTCGAAGCGATCAAAATGCTATTAGGCCTGGGAGACTCGCTGATCGGCCGACTCGTAATTTTCGACGCCCTTGAGATGCGTTTCAGCGAATTCAAACTAGAACCAGATCCGGAAAATCCGGTCACGTATGAGAACCGGGACAAGATCGAAATTGTTGAACTCGACGGTCTCTGCCAACCCAGCTTGACCTAGCAAACAACCATCAACCACCACCATGGTTATGGCGTAAAATACACCCATGGCGACTCGTGTTGAGTCACCTATGATTGCCGCCACCAACAGCCTCGCAGCGGCTACGTTTCGTTTATTACCAACTCGTCGGGCTCCGCCGCCCCCTCCCGTCGACGATCGCTGTCGTCATTTATCCCGTTCCTTCTACTCGGTGTTGGAGCGCTTCTCGTCGTGTTCCAACCTTGGGACCGCAACGAGCCAGACCAGACATCTGACCAGACCGCGCCGGAACAGTCCAGTCTGAACGCTGAAACGAACGTTGAAACCGAGACTGTTGTTTTGGAGTCCGGTTGGACGGCTCCCGATGTCTTGTCGCTGTATCACACGCCAATCACGACGGGATTCGAGGGCCAGGACGCCGGGGATCACTCAGGGGATTTGGGTAGCGATAGCCTCGAGCCGGACCTAGTCTTTACCGAGCCAGGACATCACCATTTGGCCGAAGAGTTGCTTGCTCCGGGGACTGAAACCGTCGGCGCCCGCATCACTATCGACCCCGGAGAGTCGAAGAGCGTCATCGTCGGCGGTCTGGGCGGAGCCCACCTGGCCTTTCGGATGTTCACCCAAGGGGCCTGGACATCGTGGGATGTGATGGCTAGCTCCCCCTTTGAAGGTCCTGATGGGGACGAAGGTGCAGAGGGCGCAACCGCTAGCGATGGTTCTAGCGCGGTCGTGGACAGCGTTGGCCCGGTTTGGCTAAGTGCAGACGTGAAAGCTCTCGAAATCGTTATTGTCGGTGGCCAATCACCAGGTGAGTTGACGGCGACGATATTGCCTAGCAGCGGAGCTACCGGCTCGGAACCGGTACCGGCAGGACCTTCGACTGCTATGGATGGCGCTCCCGCTGTTATTCCTCGAAGCCAATGGGCGTCGGCTGGCTGGGACTATGAGAACGAAGATTGCGACAACGGCCCGTCGATTTCTGACACGGTGTCGGCAGTGGTTGTCCACCACACTGTGATCGACAACGTCTACAACCGCGATGACGTTCCAGACCTGCTCCGGGCTATTTATCACATGCACGTTCGGGTCAATGGATGGTGCGATATCGGTTACAACTATGTCGTTGATCGATTCGGTCGAGTATGGGAGGCCCGTACTGGCAGCGCCGAGGATCTTGTGGTTGGCGGTCACGCCAAAGGGTTCAATACCGGCACTATCGGCGTCGCTATGCTCGGCCAGTTCCAGAGCGGAATCCGACCAAACCCAGAAACGCCACCGGCAGCGCTAACCAATGCGGTCAGTCAACTAGCTGAGGCAAAACTGACCGAGCACGGAATAGACCCAAACGGGCACACATGGCTCAGGAATCGTTCTTCGACCGGAGTCCAGAAGCTGACCGGCGAATCGTGGCACTACGTCCCGACGATTCTCGGCCACCGAGACTTGGGGGTAACGAGCTGTCCCGGAGATCTTTCACTCGACTGGCTGCGGGGTTTGCCCGAGTCGATAAACGACCGCCGAGACCGCCAACCTCCGTACCAAACAGCGTCGTGGAATTCAAAAGGAAACGGCCCCGGTTTCGTAGTGCTCGATAAACGGGGTGGTCTCCGCGCTGCTGGTACCGCCCGTGGGATTAGCGAGGTCATCGCTGGAGCGGGTGAAGATCCGACGGTAGAGTCGAACGTTATCGCCGTAGCCGGAGTGGGCGAAAGTGGCTACGTTCTGACATCGCAATGGGACCTTGTCTCCTACGGCAGCGCTCCACGTTTGATTGTTCCCCGCTATGGAGATCAGCCGCCTGTCGATTTGGTTTTGCGGTCTGATGGTACGAGTGGATGGGTCCTCGATCAAGGGGGCAACCTCTACGGGTTTGGTGGTCAAGCAGACCTACAGCCAAAGGGTGACGTCGCGTCGAGTTCAGTCGCAGCTGATATCGACGACGGTGGCAACGGCTACGTACTAGGCGCTGACGGGACAATTTCTCCCGTTGGTGATGCGCCGATAGTGGTAGCCAAAGCGGCTGGTGGCGAAGCAATCGACCTTGTCGTCAGTGAGTCGACCAGGGCCGACAAGGTGCTTGGTTGGGCGGTGGCGAAAGATGGAACTATTACTAGTTTCGGGACCGATAGTTCGGTACAACCACAGGTGTTCAAGGTTCAGAGCGAAAACGGAGCACAACCCAAGGAGATCCGAGCCATTGCGGCTGCCACCGGTGCCGAAGCAGGTGGTTGGATTCTTGACGTCGATGGTCAGCTCTGGCCCTTTAGCGGCGCCCGACATATAACGCCGATTTACGGTGACTCAACCGTTCAAGACGCTGTTGATTTCGCCGCCGTTGGTTCACTTACAACGGCTGATTTTCTACAAAGCGATAAAGCAATATACGTTGCTGCGCTGTATCAGCTCTTCCATGGTCGGCCAGCCACGGGCGAGGAGATCGATCTCGGCGTGTCTGCGCTCGAAGAGGGGTCGGATCGATCGGTACTAGCCGAACAGCTGGCCCGATCCGATTATTGGGCCGGCCGAGAAATCGAGCATATGTATCTAGATGTTCTGGGTCGGCCCCCTGATGCTGCGGGTAAGAAGTATTGGGTCGATCAGGTTCGCAGCGATCTCCAATACCAGGAGCTAGGTCTCTACTTCTACGGATCACAAGAGTACGTCCAGGGGGCTGGGTCAAACGAGGGTTTCGTCCGACGCCTGTATATAGATCTGCTAAATCGGGAACCGGAATCTGAAGGGTTTAGTTACTGGGTCGACCTCCTCAACTCGAATTCAACTGAGCCTCCGGTCGTGACTGAGAGCTTCTATGCCTCGGTCGAATCGAGGACTGCTAGAGCTCGACGGCTGTATCAGACCATTCTCGGCGTCGAGTTAGAGGAACAAGATCGCCAAGTTTGGGCCGACAAGCTTCTGGAGATCGATGACTTGGCGTTGGCGGCCGAGATCGCTGGGTCAGGCGACTACTACGACCTTGTCGTGCTAGGGGAAACGCCGTGACTCTTGTGTCTCCCAACGCCCGTGTACATCTTTGGAGTCGAGCCGGACTGATGGTGGCGGCATTCGCTGTCGCCGTAACTCTGGTTTCTGTTCTCGATCCGTTCGAACGTGGAGCGGCGATCCAAACTCGGGCCGTCGACTCAACCAGCCCTACGGTTGAGATTGTCGGTCACGGTTGGGGGCACGGCCGGGGACTAAGTCAGTATGGGGCCTTAGGCTACGCAACCGACGAGGGGTGGAGTCGTGATCAGATCCTTGACCACTACTACAGCAACACCTCAAGCGGAACAGTTGGCTCCTCCCACACCCCCAATCCAGGCGGGCTCCGCGTAGAGCTGCTGTTCATGTCGGGCCGTCAAACGACGGTCAGCTTGAGCCAGGGCACGATCGAGTTGGTAGCAAGCGATGGAACCGTTGTCGAAACCAGTGGTGTCAACGCGAACACCGTTCGACTCGTTCCGAATGGAAGCGAGCTGTCGGCGCAGTTCGGGTCTGGTTGTAACGGTCCGTGGGAAAATCCATCCCCTCTAGGCTCGTCTTCAATTCGAGTTAGGGCTCAGTCAGAAGGTGACGCTCAATCGAATCTTCTTCAGGTCTGTGGGCCCTCATACAGCGTTTGGTACGACGGGGACATCGTCTCGACCATTAGCGATGGACGCCAACGAACAACCAACGTTGTCACCGTCGACCAGTATCTGCGAGGTGTGGTGCCCAACGAGGTTCCCGCGTCGTGGCCGTCAACCGTGCTCGAGGTGCAGGCCATAGCGGCCCGGTCTTACGTGCTAGCGGGCGATCACAGATTCTCACCTGTCGCCGACACTTGTGACACTACCCGATGTCAAGTTTACGACGGCAGATATACAACTAAAGGAGGGTGGCGTCGCTCGACCCATCCGTCGACCGACGATGCCGTGGCTGCCACCAGCGGAATGGTTCGGAAGTTCTCCGATGGAAAAGTGGCCAGAACCGAATTCTCTTCCAGCACCGGAGGATATACCGCAGGTGGTGACTTTCCGGCCGTCCCCGACGACGGAGATGGCGTCGATCAAAATCCAAATTCAACCTGGACCGTAACCGTCGGGCTGAGCTCAGTTGAGGGAAAGTATGGGCTTGGTCCGATTAGAGAAATTGCGATCTTGGAGCGCAATGGCCTGGGCCAAGATGGCGGACGTGTTCTACGAGCTGAGTATCGATTCGAAAACGGTTCAGCCGCGGTAAGCGGCAACGACGTCCGCCGGGAACTGGGCTTAAAGTCTGACTGGTTCACACCCGGACCGATTCAGCGGGGCGATCAAAGTTCTGATCCGGATGACCAATTTGGTGAAACTGATTCGGGCGAAGAAGATGGCGAACCGTCAGAACCACTACCGACCGTGGGCGAAGAGTTTGTTATTCGAACCTATGACCGCTTACAAGGTCGCGAACCGACAGCCGGTGAGCTCAGCCAATGGAGCGAAAAGGCCAAGACCCGAGATGGTAAACGGTCGTTAGCCATCGAACTGGTCAATACTGACTACTTCGCCGGAGTGCTCATCGATGATTTGTACCAGTCATCGTTGGGTCGAACGTCCGACGACCTTGGCCGGACTTACTGGGTCGACACGATGAAAGCCGGATTCGCGTACGAACAGGTGGGCGTCTATTTCTACGGCTCAGAGGAGTACTTCGGTCGAGTAGGTCGTTCCAACGATCGCTTTGTCGTTTCGCTCTACCAGAATATCCTCGGCCGAGAACCAGATGCCGAGGGCCGTCGGTATTGGAACGACGCTTTAGAAGGTTCGGCTGACAACGTGGTGGTTGCCGAATCGTTCTATCGCTCCGTTGAGTCCCGACGAGATCGATCTCGTCGACTCTATTGGCGAGTCCTCGATCGAAGCCCGACTGCGGAACAGGTCGAAGGGCTAGCTAGCCGCCTACTGGAAGTCGACGACCTTATGTTGGCGGCGGAAATCGCCGCCAGTGAAGGGATCAACGGATGACGACCAACTCTGACCAAAGCGGCTGGTTTTTGTGCCGCTGTGGACAGATGCTGGCCAGCATCAGATCTGGCGGCGAAGCGAATATAGAACGAACGATATCTACAGGATGTGAATGCAATGTCAGTCGAACTTGATGCTCCCATTTTCGTTGCCGGTCATCGAGGCATGGTTGGCTCGGCGATATGTCGGAAACTGGCCGCCGATGGCCACACCAACATTCTTACTGCCACCCGTGACCAACTCGACCTCCGAGACCAGCTGGCGGTCAACAACTGGTTTGCCGCCAATCGACCGAAGTATGTCTATTTGGTTGCTGGAACGGTTGGCGGCATTATGGCCAACTCGACTCGCCAAGCAGAGTTTCTCTACGACAACATGATGATCCACACGCTTGTTATCGAAGCAAGCCGTCGCTTCGCCGTCTCTAAGCTGTTGTATCTAGGAAGCGCTTGTGTGTATCCGCGATTGAGCGATCAGCCGATTCAGGAAACGGCCTTAATGGCAGGCCCTCTCGAGCCGACAAACGAAGGTTATGCCCTAGCCAAGATAGCTGGAATGCGGCTATGTGATTTTTATAGAGATCAGTATGGGTGCAACTTCATATCGGCGATGCCAACCAATCTTTATGGTCCGAATGACAACTTCGATCTCCAATCGAGCCATGTGCTACCAGCGCTAATGCGCAAAGTACATGAGGCCAAGCTAAACAATGAATCGACAGTCGAAATCTGGGGTACTGGGAAGGCGCGCCGTGAGTTTCTCCACGTTGACGACTTGGCGGATGCCTGTCTGTTTCTCATGGGGGCTTACGACGGACCAGGCCATATCAACGTAGGGACCGGAATCGATATCTCGATCGGAGACTTAGCCGCTCATATCCGCGACACAATTCATCCCGGATGCGATCTTGTGTTCGATCCGTCAAAACCGGATGGAATGCCGAAGCGGGTTCTAGATGTCTCAATTCTGAATGCCCTGGGTTGGCAACCAACAATTGAGCTGGCGTCGGGGATTGCCTCGACCTATGAGTGGTATCAAAAGGCTTATCTTGATATCGATGTCGACTCCGGAGTTGCCACTGAGAAAGACACTGAGAAAGACACAGCACTTCAGGCATCGCTTTCGGAACGTTCGGTGAGCCGATGATTCAGCTCGACAACAATTTCGAACGGTCAGCTTCGGAGAAGCTCATGCCTCCCATGCCGCCCCTCTCGGCCTCGAACGGCGGCCCACCTGAAGGCAACATTATCGCCTTTGTGTCTCCTCGGTTCGGTGATGGGGTAGTGGGAGGAGCAGAAGCAGTGATGGCCGATGCTGCTTTTGGTTTAGCCCGGCGGGGTCATAACGTCGAGATCCTGACAACGTGTGCCAAGGACCACTTCACCTGGGCCAACGAATTTCCCCCAGGGCGAACGGTCGTAGACGGCGTTAGCGTGACTCGTTTCCCGACTGTTCTGGGTGAAGGTTCCGCCCGTCAGCGGGTCGGAGACGAGATTCTCGCAGGCAAGCAGGTGTCGATCCAAGATCAACAGCTGTGGATCAACGACAGCCTTAGATGTCCTGAAATGTGGCATCACGTCTTCGACAACGGCGATCGATACCGAGCGCTGATCTTTGCCCCATACATGTTCTGGACAACCTACGCGGTGGCTCAGGTCCATCCGGCCAAGTCCATAATTATGCCGTGCCTACACGATGAGGAACCGGCCCGTTTAGATATTTTCCGCGAGCTATTGGAAGGAGCCGGCGGCTTGTGGTTCCTCACTGAGCCCGAGCGAGATCTTGGACAACGCATGTACAACCTAGGGGATAGGCAAGCAATTGTCGGTGCCAGCGTGGCGGTACCAAACCAGTATGAGCCGACGTCGTTCACCTCAAAGTTCAACATTGATCGCCCGTTCATCTACTACGCAGGGCGTCGAGAATGGGGTAAGGGCTGGAACGCTCTGCTCGATGGCTATAGCCGCTTTGTGTCGCAACGGGGGAGACAGCTAGCTCTGGTAACTTCGGGCGTCGGATCGATCGACCACCCACTGGAACGTAGCAACGACATAATCGATGTCGGCCTTCTCAGCGATGACGACAGAAATAGCGCAATGGCAGCAGCCGCTGCCTACCTCCAACCGAGTGCAATGGAGTCGTTCTCTCGAACAGTTCTTGAGTCGATGCTGGCTGGAACGCCGGTCATCGCCAACGGCGCCAGCGATGTTGTCCAATGGCATGTTCAACGGTCAAACGCTGGTTTGGTTTACAACAACGAAGCCGAGTTGATTGAGTGCTTGAACTTTGTGACCGACCACCCGGAGGAGTTCAAAAGAGCGGCCGTAGGCGGAAGACAGTATGTGCTCGACCATTTTCAACTAGAGGATGTCCTACGTCGCATGGAGTACACGCTCGACCAGTGGCTTCCGGTTGGAGCGTTTGTATGAGTTCGATTCTTTTGGTAACACCGTTCGCCCCTCAACGAGACGGAATCGCCACCTACGCCGCCCAAGAGCTTCAACAACTGCGAGCAGACGGGCATAAAGTTGACGTTGTTTCGCCGCTTCCTTCGGCCGCTCACTACCATGTCCCGCTCGGAAACCCAGCTGGTGCTCTGAAGCTAGTGCAACTGGCGACCGGTTACGATCGCACGATCCTTCAGTTCGGCCCAGAAATGCTCTTTGGGCGAGCAAAGTCGGCGGCCGCTCGAGCAGCAGTGTGGGCTGCGTTGGCCGCACTCGGCCGAGCCTGTCCCTTGGATTTACGGATTCACGAGCTGGAATACGAGATTTTGACGAAGAGTCCAATCGAGCGATCAGCGGCGAGGCGAGCTATCCACGGCACCGACCGGGTGACCGTTCACACCGAGACTGAGGCGAATCAACTAGCCACCGTGGTCGGTATCGGCCGAGGCAAAGTCGAAGTGATCGATCATGGAGCTCATTTTGTTCCTAGAACTATGATGACCCGGGCTGAAGCCAAGGCGGCAATCGGTATTGACCCCAACCGCTTCGCCTTTGTTTCGATTGGATTCCTCCAGTATCACAAGGGATTCGACCTTGCCGCCGAAGCGATGCTTAGCGCCAACCTTGGCAACGCCGAACTGCATATCGTTGGTTCGAAGCGGGTGTCTCACCCTGATATAAACCGTTACGTAGATGGTCTGAAACGGCTTTGCGCCGCCAGCGATCGAATGTTCTTACACGAACGATTCGTTAGTGATGACGAGTTCGATCAATGGGTTCGAGCTGCTGACGCGGTAGTTCTTCCGTATAGAGAAATCTGGTCTTCGAGTGTTTTGGAACGAGCGCAAGTACTCGGAACGAGAGTAATCGCATCTGATCTTCCCCAGCTGAAACAACAGGTAAGAGGAGATTCGCTGCTAATCAGCGACCTGGATGATCTGCGGGTAGCCATGGAGAAGTTGGTAGCGGCGGCCGACTACCCAGATCACGATCTCATATCAGGAACGGGCGAGGGCCAGACCGGGAACGATCACCGAAGCTGGAATATCGCCGGAGAACCGAAACTACCTAGCGACTCCCGAGACAGCGCTTCATCTCCGCTTGACCTCGGAAGAGTTCAGGCTCAAGTCGAATTGCGCGCTCGTGCTGGGTTGCTTGGCCCATCGAGTGAGCAAGGACGCAAAAACGACACGCCGCAGCCGCTGGCTTCCGAGTCGCTTATGGCGCTGGGTGATTACGAGAAACCGGAACCAGTTTCACATCGACTTGGCGTGGGTCGGGCGAAAAGAACAGTCTTGAGTCTCGTTAATTGGCAACTGGCTCCGATCATCCAACATGTTGAAGACCTGCAACGCGCTACCACCGAGGCCATTGTTCGACTCGAACATCGCCAGAATCAAATGGATGAGCGACCAATAGATGTGACCGATTCAGATCTCGGATCTGTCGGAGGAACAGACGCTCGTTTGGAACACGGCGTCGATGGTGTCTATCCGACGGTGGGCTTGGACGACCAATTCAAATCCGATTCTGGTATCGATCGTCTCGACCCGTTTCTGAGTCGCGAACTGGTCGAAGGTAAAAACCGTCGACGGTCAACCGACCCCAGGGCTAGACGCGACCACGGCGAGTTGGCAGGTAGCGACGAACCTGAGCACTTGCCCGGCAAACCGTCACGCCAATCGGGAGGGCGCTGATATGAGAGTCATGGTAACTGGCGGCCTAGGATTCATTGGTTCCGCACTAGTGCGGCACCTGATAGAAGATACCGAACATGAGGTCGTCAACGTCGATAAGGATTCGTACGCCTCTACGTTCGGAGCGGTTGAGGTAGTTGCCGATCACCCGCGCTATAGCTTTTACCAGTGCGACTTGGTTGATGACGCCGAACTAAGTCGGCTCGTCTCAACTCTGGAACCGGAAGCGATAGTTCATCTTGCGGCCGAGTCCCACGTTGACCGATCGATTGATGGTCCGAAAGAGTTTATTGATTCCAACATTGTCGGAACCTTCAATTTGCTCCAGTCGGTATTGAGACTGAATCGATTCGAAAAACTCATTCACGTTTCGACCGACGAGGTTTTCGGATCGCTGGCCGAAGATGACGATCCGTTTAATGAGCGGACAAGATATGACCCTCGGTCGCCGTACTCGGCTTCGAAGGCGGCGTCAGATCACTTGGTTCGGTCTTGGGGCGAAACCTATGGCCTACCGTTCTGTATCACGAACTGTTCCAACAACTATGGTCCCTTCCAGTTCCCAGAAAAAATGATTCCGACTATGGTCCTGCGAGCTATGCGAGGCCAACAACTGCCGGTGTACGGCGATGGACGCAACATCCGAGACTGGCTTCATGTGGAAGACCATGTTCAGGCCTTGGCCAAGGTTCTAGAGTTCGGCGAAGCCGGGAGAAGCTACGCGATCGGCGGAAGCAGCGAACGTTCCAACTTGGCAGTGGTCAAAGAGATCTGTGATCTGGTCAACGAGTTAGTTCCAGGTGGCGCCAACTGCCACGAGTTGATTGAGTATGTTTCCGATCGGCCTGGACATGACCTCCGATATGCCGTCGATAGCAGTCGGATCCAGACCGAACTCGGGTGGAGTCCGAGGTATCAATTTGGTGATGGACTCAGGCGAACCGTTGAATGGTACTTAGCCAACGATTGGTGGTGGATGCCGCTAATCGAGGCTGGTGCCGGCAACCGGGTAGGTCTTAGCTCATCGCTGACCAAGACTAGTGCGAGTGGGGTCGCATGAGCGGTAGGAACGATAGTAAGAGCCCGATGTCTGGGCCGGAAGTGGGAGTGGAATCCTCAATTGCCCTACACCTTGAGCCGACGAACCAGGATCGGCCGCCGGAAGGCAAGGTCGAAGCGGTCGAGAGGGATGGCCGACGCTGGGTCCCTCCGGCTGTCGACCAGTCTGCGCTTCGGTTAAAGCTGGATGACGTCTCACAAGAGCTGCTCCAAGCTCGCGATGCACTGATTGGTGCCGAGAGTGAGGCTGGGGTTCTGCGGGCCAAGCTGACCGAACTAGATGCGCAACTACAAGCTCGGGATCGTGAAATCGGTGAGCTTTCGGCCAAGCTGTTGGCACTGGGAACTCAGCCAGCAGGGACGGGATCTTCGATTCAAAAAGCTGAGGCCGCGTTGCGTCCGGTGGCCCGTCAGATCAAGAGAGCGGCCAAGAGACGGGTTTCCGATCGATGACTCGTAGGCGCTGCTTGACGCGGCCTTGGTCAGGTTCAGAGAAGGCCAACCGTGTCGGTTGATGCTTTGCAAAGCGAGCTGCCGCTTGTATCTTTCCTGGTGCCTGTCGACGGAAGTCGGGTCGATCCAAGAGCCCTTAGACGGAGTCTCGATTCGGTAACTGCCCAGACCTACCCCAAGTTCGAGCTATGCCTCACGATCGATGGCACGCCGTCGAACTCATTAGCTCGGGTAATACCCAAAGCTACCGATCGAATTAGAGTCCACGCCCGCCAAACCCCAATGGGTCGAGCCGCCAGCCTTGACGATGGTCTTCGTGTAGCGTCAGGTCAGTACATCGCCTTGCTGGCCCCAGGCGACGAACTAGCCCCGAACGCGTCTGCGGTTCTTCATCATGAACTCACCTACGTACACGACGTTGATCTGCTCTTTACCGATGAAGATGAGGTGGATTCCGGCCGGCGAACTAGGCCGTTCTACAAACCTGGGTTCTCACCCGAGCGGTTCCGTCAACAAATGTATCTTGGAGCGCTACTCGTCTGCCGTCGTACTCTTGCGATAGAAGTCGGAGGTTTTGCATCCTGTATCGCCGGGGCCGAAGACTACGACTTTGCCTTGCGAGCATCAGAAGAAGCGAGCCGAATCGCCCACGTCCCTCAGGTCCTGTACCACCGGGCGACGTCATCTGGAGCGGCTAACAATTCGTCGGCCGAGCCAGTTAACAATGACTACCGCCAAACAACCATGTCCGATGGTGTAGTCCAAGCAGTTCAAGAACACCTCAACAGAACCGGCTTTGCGGCTAAACCAAGTAGAAATCGCGTCGATCCATCAGTAATCGATCTTGAACCGGATCAAAGCCAAACCAGTTCGGTCAGCATTATCATCCCGACCGGGGGAGCTACTGGTCCGGTTCGAGGAACAGAGACGCGCTTGGTGACCAACGCCATCGCTTCTGTAGTCGCTAAGTCGACGTATGAACACTACGAGTTTGTTGTAGTTCTCGATCAATCGTCGACGGACTCAGTTGCTAATGAGATTCGAGCTGCTGCTGAAGACCGACCAATTTCGATCGTTCGCGATTCCCGTACCTTTAACTTCTCTAAAGCGTGTAATCTCGGGGCCACTCGGTCGAGTGGCGAAGTTTGCATTTTCTTGAACGATGACACTGAGGTGCGAAGCCCGGATTGGATCGAGCGGCTCACAATGTACGCCACCCGATACGACATCGGGGCCGTCGGGGCCAAGCTCCTCTATGGCGATGACCGCATTCAACAGGTCGGCATTTGGTCCCGTCACGGTCATCCGCTCCATCGCTATGTGGGCTTTGGCAACGATCACCCGGGGAACCGGGGGAGCTTGCTCACTGCCCAGAACTGCTTAGCAGTTACTGGTGCTTGTCTGGCCGTCGAGAAGGAAAAGTTCGAAGCGGTCGGCGGCTTCACCCCCATTTTCCCTTTGTCGTTCAATGACGTCGATCTTTGTTTGAAGCTAAGTAGACATGGATTCCGCACTGTCGTTGACGGGGCTACAACGATGTATCACTTTGAGGCCATGAGTCGAGACCCGTCCAGTTCTCAGGCGGAGTTACAAGCAATGCACCGGCGATGGGAGATCGTGTTGCGGGCTGATCCTTACGACAACCCGAATCATCGAACCGATGGTGTTGAAGAACTACCGCTTCCATCCGATTCACTTATTCAATTCGATGATCGGGATGCCAACAACTATCTGGGCCGCCACTGGCCACCGCTTTCGAATGTGCTCCAATGCTAAGTTCACTTATCATCACTGAAACGGGAATAGAGGCGATGGCAGCAGCGAGGTTTAGTACGTCGAGAAAGGACGATCCCAACAGGTGGACGTAGAGCAGACAGATCTTGAAGATGTCTTGGTGGTTACGCCAAAGCGGTTCGAAGATCATCGAGGGTACTTTGTTGAGAGCTTTAACGCTTCGAGGTTTGAAGAGGTAGTTGGGCGCAAGACTAACTTTGTGCAAGACAACGAATCGAAATCGGTTGAAACTGGCACGGTCCGCGCCCTTCACTTCCAACGCCGCCCCTATGACCAAGGCAAACTTGTTCGGGTCGTGAACGGTTCTGTGTTCGATGTCGCAGTTGATCTGCGGGTGTCATCACCGACCTATCGGCAACATCTGACGGTCGAACTTTCGGCCGAAAACGGAAGACAACTTTGGATCCCCGCCGGCCTCGCCCACGGATTCTGCACCCTTGAGCCGGACACCGTCATCGCGTACAAGGTGACGAACTTCTACAACGGATCAGCTGACCAAAGCCTGCACTGGCGGGATGGAGACATTGGCGTTCAGTGGCCTGGCTGCGCCAATCCTGACTCGCTGTCAGAAAAAGACAAAGAGGCGCTCACATTGGCCGAGCTTGAAGCAAGCGGTCCTCTCTTCGGTCAAACTGAGTAACCGTGGCTTAGCAACTACGCCTGTAACTGACACCAAATGATCCGCTTTATCAGACTAGGAAGACGATGCCGCTACACCGAGTATTAGTAACCGGAGCTCACGGTCAGGTTGGGACCGAATTACTTCGAGCACAATGGCCGGAAGGTACGGTTGTCCGGGGTCTGACGAGATCCGAACTCGATATCACGAACCAAAAGGAAGTTGAGCAGGTTGTTCATGACTGGCAACCCGACCTGGTTATCAATGCCGCCGCCTACACCGCAGTAGATCAAGCCGAGGACGAGCCGGGTCGAGCTGATTCGGTGAACCACGAAGGTGTCGGGTTCCTTTGCCACGCGGCATCTGAAGTCGGCGCGTCGGTTCTTCACTTATCGACCGACTATGTGTTCGATGGCAAGGCCGACTCTTGGTATTGCGAGCAAGACGACCCTTCGCCGCTCGGAGTATACGGATCGAGCAAACGAAAGGGGGAGTTGGCAGCCCTGGCCTATCCGAGGAACGTCGTAGTTCGAACGTCATGGGTCTATAGCGTTCATCGCTCGAACTTTGTGTTGACTATGCGCAGGCTGGCCAAGGCCGGAATGCCGATCAAGGTAGTGGCTGATCAATGGGGCTGCCCAACATCGGCCCAAGACCTAGCCCGAGGATTGGTTGCTGCGGTTTCCCAAGGACTGACATGGCCTGGCTTGTTTCACCTGGCCGCCCCCGATGAAGCGACGTGGTTCTCTCTGGCTGAAGAAGCGATTGGTCAGATGGGAGGAGTGGATCAGGTTGACCTAACGCCAATAGGCGCCGATGAGTATCCGACTGCCGCGGTTCGCCCGGTCAATTCAAGGCTTTCATCAGCCCGGTTCAACGAATCGTACGGGATCGCCTTGCTCCCGTGGCGAAAAGCGTTAGCCGCGGTCACCGCCGAACTGGACTCGCTCGAGCTCGACGGCAGTATCGCACCGGGTTCGAAGGTAGCACTGTCAGGCGCATCTACTAGCGAAGCAAAATGAATGACAAGTTGTGACTGATGATTGAAAATCAATGATTGAAGGTGCATGAATGAAAGGGATCGTATTGGCAGGTGGAACCGGCTCTCGGCTCCATCCGTTAACTATCGCCGTTTCGAAGCAGCTGTTGCCGGTCTACGACAAACCGATGATCTACTACCCATTGTCGACGCTGATGTTGGCCGGGGTTCGGGAGTTCTTAGTAATAACCACCGCTGCTGACGAACCTGGGTTTCGACGACTATTAGGTAGTGGCGAGCAGTGGGGGCTGTCGATCCAGTACGCGGTACAAGCCGAACCGAACGGGATCGCTGAAGCTTTCTTGATCGGTGAGCAATTCATCGGCACCGACCAAACTGCTCTGATTTTGGGTGACAATTTGTTCCACGGCGGTGGGCTGCCCGAGATGCTTCAGAAAGCGGTGACGAACACCTCGGGAGCAACTGTGTTCGCTCAGGAAGTTTCCGACCCGGAACGGTATGGAGTTGTGAGCTTCGATGGGTCGGGTCAGGCAATCAAGGTTGAGGAGAAGCCCGTTAGTCCCGAATCGAATTGGGCTGTCACCGGGCTGTACTTCTTCGACCAACAGGTTGTTGAAATTGCGAAGACCATATCACCGTCGGCTCGCGGAGAGCTGGAGATCGCATCGGTCGTTGACGCCTACTTGCAAGCTGGAGACCTTCGTGTCGGTCAGTTCGGGCGGGGTTTCACTTGGCTCGATACTGGCACGTTTGATTCAATGGTTTCAGCGTCGGAGTTCGTTCGAGTCATTGAGCAACGACAGGACACCAAAATCGGTTGCATAGAGGAAGTGGCTTGGCGAATGGGCTGGATCTCAGACGCTCAGCTAGCAGAGTTGGCCGCGCCATTAGTCAAGAGTGGCTATGGCCGGTATCTTCAACGGTTGTTGACTGCCCGGTCTGCTAACGGACCAAGTTAGCTGTTTGAAGCAACGCTCGGGCTGCCGCCGAGACAGACATACGGCCGTTAGCTACTGCTTGTTCGAGCCTCTCGCGTTCAGACACAAAAGCTGGCTGGCTCAAAACTTGATCGAAAAGCAGCAACTGTAGCTCAGTGGTCAAGCCCTGCTTGAGCTGGGTGGCCCGAAGCTGGCCAAGATAGCCCGAGTCGCGAAGTCGGCTGTGCAGGGTGTTCAGCGCCTCCCAGACCTCGAGCACCCCTTGAGTCGTCGTGCTAGAACAGGTATGAACCTCGGTAGTCACCCCTGGGTGTTTCGGCCGGACCATGTGTAGCGCTGTCCGATAGTCGCCGGCGGTTTGTTCAGCGAGGTCGGTAGTCGGCCCATCAGCCTTGTTTACCACTACGATGTCGGCCAACTCCATAATGCCGCGCTTGATACCTTGCAGGTCGTCGCCACCGCCCGGAGATACCAGAAGTAGAAAGAGATCGGAGATAGCTGCCACCGCCGTCTCCGATTGACCCACGCCGACGGTCTCGATGATGATGGTGTCGAATCCGCCCGCTTCACAAACGAGGACTGCTTCTCGGGTTCGGGGTGCTATACCGCCGGTTACACCGCGCGATGGTGACGGGCGAACGAAAGCGTTTGGATTGTTTGCCAAATCTGTCATTCGGGTCTTGTCGCCCAGAATCGAGCCACCGTTGGAAGTGCTGGAGGGGTCGACAGCCAGGACGGCAACCTTGCGGCCAGCTGCCAGCAGCATAGAGCCAAACGCATTGATAAACGTGCTTTTACCAACGCCTGGAGTTCCAGTAATTCCGATCCGAATCGATTTGCCAGTGGCAGGCAATATGTGTTCGATCAGCGACTCCGCCTTGAGACGGTCGGCGGTTGTTCCAGACTCAACCAGGGTTATCGCCTGTGCTAGAGCTTTACGACTGCCTTCTAGTACGTCGCGTGACAATGAGGTAGGACTGGCGGGCGTCATCGTCCAATAGTTTAGGGCGCAGCGGCGAGAATCGAGAGTACCTTTTCGGCTGCGTCGGTAATTGGAGTACCGGGGCCAAAGATGGCGGCTACGCCTATCGATTCTAGGTACTCATAGTCTTGCGGTGGAATTACGCCGCCACAGACCACCACAATGTTTGAGGCGTCGTTGTTGGCCAGCTCTTCAATTAGGGCAGGTACTAACGTCTTGTGCCCAGCAGCTTGCGACGACACGCCGACCACGTGAACATCGTTGTCAATTGCATCTCGAGCTACTTCTGCAGGAGTTTGGAACAAGGGGCCGACGTCCACGTCGAACCCTAGGTCCGCAAACGATGTGGCAATAACCTTGGCACCACGGTCGTGGCCATCTTGGCCCATTTTCGCTACCAAGATACGAGGTCTACGGCCGGCGGACCGTTCGAAGTCGGCTAGTTTGGCTTGGACTGCTTCGAATGGCGCTGTTTCTGATGACACGGACGCGTAGACTCCCGAAACTGTTTGTGGTTGGGCCTGATGGCGTCCGAACACTGTCTCCAACGCGTCTGAGATCTCGCCCACGGTGGCTCTCGCCCGGGCCGCTTCGACGCAAGCAGCGAGCAAGTTATCGCCGTTTTTGGCAGCATCGGAAATTGCTGCCAAAGCGGCCTCACACGTTGAATCATCGCGTTCTGCTCGGACTCGGTTAAGGCGGGCCACTTGGCTTTGCCTTACCGCTTCATTGTCGATATCGAGCACATCAACGGTGTTCGCCTCGTCCGACTGGTATTTGTTCACACCAACGACCGTGTCAAGACCCTGGTCTATCCGAGCTTGGCGGATGGCAGCTGCTTGTTCGATTCGGAGTTTAGGAATCCCCTGATTGATGGCCGCTGTCATTCCGCCGAGCTCGTCGATCTCGGCCAAAATCTGTCGAGCTCGTTTGGCTAACTCTGCGGTCAGGGTTTCGACGTAGTAACTGCCCGCTAGCGGATCGACAGTGCGGGTCACTCCCGTTTCTTCAGCCAAAATTAGTTGGGTGTTGCGAGCTATTCGGGCGCTGGCCTCGGTCGGTAATCCCAGCGCCTCGTCGAACGCGTTGGTATGAAGGCTTTGGGTGCCGCCCAGCACCGCCGACATAGCTTCGATCGTGGTCCGAACGATATTGTTGTGAGGGTCTTGTTCAGTTAGCGACACCCCCGAGGTTTGGCAATGGGTCCGCAGCATGGATGAACGAGGATTCTTAGGGTTGAATTCGCTCATAAGCTCGGCCCACAAGAGTCGGGCGGCCCGAAGCTTTGCGATTTCGACGAAGAAGTCCATGCCGATGCCAAAGAAAAAGCTTAACCGACCGGCAAAGTCATCAACGTCGAGTCCGTTGTTGATTGCGGCCCGGACGTATTCGAGCCCGTCAGCCAACGTGTAGGCCAGTTCGAGATCTGCTGACGCTCCCGCTTCCAGCATGTGATAGCCAGAAATTGAAACTGAGTTGAATTTCGGCATGTGAGTGGCGGTATAAGAGATGATGTCAGCGACGATCCTCATACTCGGCTCAGGTGGATAGATGTAGGTGTTTCGAACCATGAACTCTTTCAGAATGTCGTTCTGAATAGTTCCGCCCAGTTCGTGTAGCTGAACCCCTTGTTCCTCACCGGCAACGATGTAGGAGGCCATGATCGGAAGCACAGCCCCGTTCATAGTCATCGAAACGCTCATTTTGTCCAACGGAATCCCGTCGAACAGGATTTTCATGTCCTCGACTGAGTCGATGGCGACACCAGCTTTTCCTACGTCGCCGACGACTCGCTCATGGTCAGAGTCGTAGCCTCGGTGAGTAGCAAGATCGAACGCTACTGACAGTCCCATTTGTCCGGCTTCGAGGTTACGGCGGTAGAACTCGTTCGACTCTTCGGCGGTCGAGAAACCGGCGTACTGTCGAATCGTCCATGGTCGATTCGTGTACATCGTCGCTCGCGGTCCCCGTACATAGGGAGCCTGACCAGGCACAGTTCCCAGGTGGGCCAACTCGTCTACATCGGCCGAGCTGTAGAGCGGCTTGACGCGTATACCTTCGAGCGTTTCCACTGTCAGCTCATCTAACGGTCGCTCCTTTAGCTCTTTTTGAGCCACTTCACGCCACGTCGACAGATCGTCCGGAGTCATAAGTACCGATAGTACTGCCCGGAACAATCTAAGTCGCTATCGATGACGCTCTGATTGGCGCTGGCTATGCCGAATCTACAAGTGCTGTGAACGAGCTAACGCCTGTCGGGGCAAGATTTATGCTCTGATGAGCCAACCAGACCGAGCAAACGCCGAGAGGGCAATTGCGGTCGATACCACCATCGAGCCCCCGTTGGTTGCTAACGTTGAGCAAATGGTTGCCGCCGCACAATCACCCTCTAGTGGTGCCCCTTTTCCCCCTTCAGCTGACGTTGATCTTGTTGACTCTGGTCGGCCGGACACGATTCGTGGTCGTCTAATTGATATTTGGGATCATCGAGAACTGTTGGCGAACATGACCCGAAGGGACGTGAAAACACGGCACAAGAACAGTTTGTTGGGGGCAGCATGGAATTTGCTGAACCCGCTCCTACAGCTTGCCATTTACAGCGTTGTGTTCACGTTCTTTCTCTCTAGCGGTACGCCCCGGTATCCGCTGAAGCTTCTATCCGGCATGGTCATCTATCAGTTGTTCTCGATGGGGGTTACTGGCGCGACCGTTTCGATTGTCTCAAACGCGGCGTTGATCAAGAAGATCTCATTTCCCCGTGAGGTTCTTCCACTAGCCGCGGTGGGGTCGAGCTTTTCAACCTTCCTGTTCCGATTGACGATTCTATGTGTTGGGCTTGCGGCGTTTCGTCAGCCACCAGAGTGGTCGATGATCTGGCTGCTCATTCCGATCGTGGTGATCGTGCTAATAATGGCTAGCGGATTAGGCTTACTCTTTGCCGCTCTGAACGTGTTGTACCGAGACGTCCAACACTTCTTGGACTTAGCGTTACTAGCGCTATTTTGGTTTACCCCAATTATTTACGCCTACGATTTTGTCGCAATCGCTATCGAGGATTTGTTTGGCTATGAGCGAATAGCGATGGCGAACCCGATGACTCCGCTGATCGTCGCATTTCAGCGGGTGATGTATAACCCCACGAACTTCAGCATCGAGGATCAAGCGAACTTCCAACGAATGCTCCGACCAACGTGGTGGTACGTTGAGAACCTTGCCATCTCGGGAGCCTTTGCCCTGGCGCTTCTTTACTGTGGCTGGCGGGTGTTTACCAAGATCGAGGCCGACTTCGCAGAACGGCTTTAGGGCGCTCCAGCCCGGTGGCGACAGGACCGGCTATGTCCCGCTATTGAGCTGTAACTGGTTTAGGGGCTTCGACCATCGTTTGTTCGATGACGTTGGTCAGGTCGGTAACTGGATTAGGAGGGCACGAGACGGGAATGTCTACGAACCCGCGGCCTAGTCCGCCACCTTCGACCTTGAACTCATCAAGCTTAGGAATGTGATCGATTACTTTCTTGCCATCAGGCGACTCAGCAATGATGGTGAAGTAGTAATCCCCATGGGCTAGCGGTATCCGCTCTAGTAAGAATTGCAGTTGCCCTTTCCCAGGCCCGCCAGAAAGTGGTTTGCCGAAAATGTGGTCCGTTGTCTGGTTCATGAGAATCACGTTGGCTCCGGACTTGATCTGAAGGCGAAGTCGAAACTCGACCGGCTCCGACATCTCATAGCGAATCTGAAGAGATAGGGGATCTCCTGGCTTTATCGCATTGTCGGGTCCAAGCCCCAGTATCTCGCCACCCATAACCCGCACCGTCGATTCATCCAACTTCTGGCCCGCCGCCCGCAGGTTATTTTTGTGGTCGGTCTTGAGTGCATCCCGATACAGATCGATGGCTTCATTAACGTCGCCGACGTAGAGACATTCGCCCCGGTGGAGCACGACTGCACGGTCGCAAAGCTGGCGAACGCGTTCTGGGCCGTGGCTCACCAGAAGCATTGTCTTACCCAATTTTTTGAATCGATATACCCGATCGATGCACTTCTTTTGGAAGGCTTCGTCGCCTACCGATAGGACTTCATCGACTAGCAAAATGTCAGGTTCAAGGTGGGTGGCAACGGCAAACCCAAGCCGGGCGACCATGCCCGAGGAGTAATATCGCACTTGTAAATCGATGAATTCGCCGAGCTCAGCAAAGTCAAGAATTTCATCAAAGATCTTTTCCACTTCGACTTTGGACAGTCCGAGGATTGATCCGTTCAGATAGATGTTCTCTCGCCCAGTTAGATCGGGGTGGAAACCAGCGCCTAGTTCGAGCAAAGCGGAGAGGCGGCCTCGTACTCTTGTAGTACCGGAGGTTGGGCGAATGGTTCCGGCGATGATCTTTAACAGAGTGCTTTTGCCAGAACCGTTACGACCCAAGATGCCGACAGTCTCACCTTCCATGACCTGGAAGTCGACACCTTTTAGCGCCTCGAAGCTGTCCAAACGACTTCTCCGAGAGGTTAGGAGTCGTTCCTTGAGCGTGCTGGCTGGCTCCGAACCGAGCTTGAAGGTTTTTTCGACACCGGAAACGTCAATTGCAATCCGCCGCTCGGTTGGCTCGTCCGGATTTAGGGGGGTCTGCGAATTCGCCATAGCGTTCCAACAATAGCGATAACGAGCGACGCAAGTGGCGATCGAAGAAGCTAGAAAGGTCTAGATGATTGTCGACTTATGCACCACCTAGGTGCAGTCGAACGTTCGCAAAGTGGTCGCCGAAATGAACCTGGTTGATGGCTAATGTCGTCAACGTGACCCAACCGCCGCTACGGGTAGCAATTGACGCCACCCCATTACTTGGACCCCGCACAGGGATAGGTGCGGTCGTCGATCAGATGTTCAACCACATGAGCGTCGATCCTTCTCTCGATATCACTGGGATCGTCGTCAGCTTGCGAGGTCGAGCTAATCTTGCCAACCTGCTACCCGGCAATGTCGCCGCTAAGCCGTTTTCTCTTCCTGCTCGGGGGTGTCATAAGCTATGGCAACTCGTCGACTTCCCCAAGCTCGGAGCGTTCGATTTGGTTCATGGAACCAACTTTGTCGTCCCCCCGGCCGGCGGCGGCGCCGAGTTGGTCACCATTCACGATTTCACCGCCTGGCGGTTTCCTGAAATCGTTAGCAAGCACAGCCGGGCATACCCGGCCTTGGTTCAGCGAGCGCTAAAGCGGGGAGCGCATGTTCATTGCGTCTCTGAGTTTGTTGCCGCCGAGGCGGCCGAGTATCTCGCAATCGGCCCAGAGCGAATACACACAGTAGTGAATGGTTTTGACCCAGAACCGTTCTCGTTCACCGATACTCATAGCGAAACAAACGATTGCCCTTATGTTCTTGCTATTGGTACTGAAGAGCCCCGAAAAGGGTTTCCGACGTTGGTTGAGGCCATGGAGGTTGTCTGGGCCAACAACGGCGACGTTCGACTAACTATTGTCGGGCCGAGAGGGTGGGGAAGCGAAGCTCTTGACCAGGCGGTGGAACGCTCAAGCCGGCCCCATCTCATCGAGCGTCGAGGTTATGTGGCCGATCAACAGCGGAATCAGCTGCTGGCCAACGCCGCAGTGCTCGCGTATCCATCGCTTTACGAAGGCTTCGGGATACCACTACTGGAGGCAATGGCCGCTGCGGTTCCCGTAGTTTCAACTAAGGCTGGTGCTATCCCAGAAGTTGTAGGTGATGCAGCGTCGCTAGTGCCAGTGAACGATCCGGATGGACTTGGCCTTGAACTTTCGAACGTGCTCGACGACGGAAGGTTAAGGGCTCGGCTTGTTGCTGCTGGTCTTGAGCGCTGCCATCAGTACCCGTGGTCAGCAACGGCGACGGAAATGGTAGATGTTTACCACCGAGTAGTAGATCGCGCGCGATAACTGTCGAATCCCGACCGGTGGGAAGGCGGCGGCGAAATATAACGGCGAAAGTAATAACGTTCTCCCTCGATAGGTAAAGGCCGAACCGTATCCGGCGATAGGGTCGAGAAGTTAGTGTCTGTGCGAGGACCAGTGACTGAAAGTCGATAACTGTGAACCATGAACGGCCGGGCGCCGAGGGCCCGAAACGAATTGTGATTATTGGTGGTGGACCAGGAGGAACTACCTGCGCCACCCACGCTGCCCGTCTTGGGGCAGACGTAACGTTGATTGAAAAAGACATTGTCGGCGGTGCCGCTCATTTACTTGATTGCATCCCATCAAAGGCAATGATTGCCACCGGCGGTGCAATGTCGGCCATGCGTGACGCAACCAAGATGGGCCTAGCCAAAGTGGACGTCGAGCTAGACTTCGAGGCCCTTAGGACTCGGATCGTCGATATCGAGGATCGGCTTGAAGATAGCGTGACCAGTCTCTTGCAAAGCCAAGGGGTTCGGCTAATTGAGGGTACTGGTCGGATGACATCGCCTCATGACGTTGAAGTCACTCGGCTAACCGGCGAGGTCGAGCATCTGTCGGCTGATGTGATCGTTCTGTCGACCGGTAGTCGGCCTCGGATACCCGACTGGGCCCCAGTCGACAAGGTTCGAGTCCTGACAACCCGAGATGCCTACCCGCCTCCGGAGCTGCCAACTCGGCTAATCGTGATCGGCTCAGGCGTTACCGGCGTTGAATTTGTTCACATGTTCAATTCGTTCGGATCAGAAGTCACGTTGATCGTGTCCCGCCAGCAGGTGCTTCCGGAGAAAGATCCAGAAGTAGCTGCAGTGTTGGAACAGAGCTTCCTTGACCGTGGTGTCCATCTCCTCATGGGAGCTAGAGCTGAATCGATCGAATCTGACGGCCAGTCGGTCAAGGTCAAATGTAGCGACGGTCGAGTAGCCGAAGGCTCGCACGTTTTGCTTGCAATAGGATCAATCCCGAACTCCGACAATCTAGGACTCGAAGCTGCCGGAGTGAAAACAACCAACGGCTACGTCGACATCGACCACAACTGCCGTTCCAACCAACCTCATATTTATGCTGCCGGTGATTTGTCGGGCAAACTCCCGTTATCTTCGGTTGCGTCAACCCAAGGTCGCAAGATTGCTGAGCATGTTATGGGAATGCACTCGTTGCCCCATCAACACATCGACTATGACAAAGCCGCATCGGCTATCTTCACCGATCCGGAAATTGCTGATGTTGGAGTAGCCGAGTCGGATGCTTTCGCTGAAGGTCGGAAAATTCGCGTGACCAAGGTGCCGTTCTCAGTCTCGGCCAAGGCGTTAATCAATAATGACTCGCGCGGGTTCGTCAAAATCGTTTCCGATCCAGCAACCGGGGTTGTTCTGGGTGGGTCCATCGTAGGGCGCCATGCGGCCGAGCTGATTTCGGTGCTAGCGTTAGCAGCCAGCGCCGGGTTGACCGTTCGAGATTTGGTCGAGTCACTGTTTGTGCACCCGGCCTTAGCTGAAGTAGTGGGAGAAGCGGCGGAGTGAGCTTGACCAGTTCAGTACTGGCTATTTTGGCGGCTGAAGAAAGCGCGCTGTTACGGCAAGAGACGGCAGCGATTGTTCTGTTAGCAATAGCGGCAGTTGTTGCCGTCATTGCCAGCCGACTCAAATTCCCGTTCACTGTTGCCCTGGTAATCGCCGGATTCGCCGCTTCAACTCTCGGAGAGTTGGTTGCGGTTGAGGTCTCTCCTGACCTCATCCTGGCTCTTCTTGTGCCGCCACTGTTGTTTGAGGCCACCCTTCATCTGCCCTGGGGTAAGCTCAAGGCAGATTTAGTTCCGGTTCTTCTAATGGCCCTTCTCGGCACCTTGGTAGGAACGCTCGGGTTGGGCTACGTGGTCCACTGGTCGCTTGGTTTGCCGTTAGCGGCCGCCTTCGCCTTCGGCGCCTTGATATCGGCTACCGACCCGGTCGCAGTAATAGCCTTTTTCAAAGCGCTAGGGGCGCCAAAACGGCTTTCGGTTTTGGTCGAAGGCGAATCGCTGTTCAACGACGCGGTAGCTGTTGTTGCGGTCGGCCTGGCGCTTTCGGCCGCTTCGTTTACCGTTTCCGGTGCCGCAGTTGACTTTCTCATTATCTCAGCCGGAGGTCTCGCCGTTGGGTTGATCTTGGGTTACTTGGTCAGCGCGGTATTCTTGGCCCGGGTTGATGATCCCTTAATCGAAACGTCTACTACGTTGGCGTTGGCCTACGGCTCGTTCCTGTTGGCGGAGGAGTTTGGCAAGATTATCGGCCAAGACGACCTTCATTTCTCCGGCATCTTGGCCGTTGTCACCGCCGGGTTGATGGTTGGCAACGTTGGCATGAAGAACACCTCTCCATCGACTCGTCAGACCTTGGAGCATTTCTGGGAGTTGCTTACCTTCCTGGTTAACTCGATGGTGTTTTTGGTGATTGGTCTCACGATCCCGCCCAGCCTTCTTACTCAAGAGATCGGAGCGGTACTTATCGCCGTGGTCTCGGTGCTGGTTTTCCGCGCTGGATTGGTTTACGTACTTTCGTTTATCTCTAGCCGCATTCAACCGAACCGACGTATCCCGGTTCCGTATCGTCACGTAATGGTTTGGGCTGGCCTCCGAGGGGCCATCTCGCTAGCGCTCGTTCTAACCATTACCACGGACGACTTCGACCCGGAGACCGTTACGACACTTCAAACCATGACGTTCGGTGTTGTGCTGTTCACCCTTCTGATTCAAGGCACCACCATTACCGCGCTGATGCGGCGGCTTGGACTATCGGGCCGCGCTGACAACGAGTTGATGCAGCAACGGCACCAAGCTCGAATGCATATGACGAGGGCTGGTCAGTCGGAAATAGCTCGGCTTGGCGCTAACGGAATCTTGTTTGCCGATATGGCTGCTTCGTTAGGCAAGACCTACCAGCGAGATATCCGAGAACAATCGATTGAGCTGAGAACCCATTTCAGTCAGCACCCTGAGCTTGAAGTTGCCATGTTGCTGCAAGCTCGCCGAGAGGCCCTAACAGCCGAAAAGACGTCGTTGTCTGACATTGTCCGGAGCGGCTTGATCGAGGCCTCAGTCGCCACTGAGCTGTCGGTTGAGCTAGATAATCGGCTAGCCGTGCTTGAGTTGCTCGAAGATCGCTGGGAGTCGGATCCGATCCCGTTGATTAAACAGGTAGGTAAAGAACCAGATCGGACTCAAAAGGTGGCGAAGTAAATGGCTGACCTACATGAGCTTGTCTACGTTTCTTGGGGCGGAACCGGTCGGGCTGAGACGCTTCGAGAAGCCTTGTTGAAGGCCAACGAAAACAAACAAGCACTGCTTTACCTGGCCATCCTCGATGACTCAACGTTCTCCGACATCGACGATTCGATGATGGCTTTGGCCATTGATGAACTGTCTTGGCTGATTGACGCTCAACTTGAACTTACTCGTGACCAAGTCAACGCTGAAGACGTACCAGTTCGGGTACTGGTCCGTAGCGGAGATGTGGTCGAGCAAGTCCGCAACGTTGTCGCTGATACCGATGTAACCGAGGTGCTCGTAGGGGCGCCGGTTCCTGTTTCGGGTCATAACTCGATTGGCGATCTGATTGACGCAGTGTCATCAGCGGTTTCGGTCCCCGTATCGCTAGTCGAAGTCGGCGCCTAGCTGTTCAGCGGCCCAGCCAGACGAAGGCTGGGTGAACACGGTTCTATTCGATTACGACGACGATGTCGCCGCCACCGACTGATTGGCCCGCTTCAACCAGAACCTCTTTGATGGTGCCAGCCTTTTCAGCCGTTACGTTGTTCTCCATCTTCATCGCTTCGAGAACAATGACGGTGTCGCCGACTTCGACTGTCTGTCCAACTTCAACCGTCACCTTGACTACGGTTCCTTGCATCGGAACAACTACTTCACCTGAACCAGTCCCGCCGCCTGAATCAGCTCGAGCGGCTCGCTTCTTTGGCTTCTTCGGGGTGGCGCCGAATGCTTCGGGCATCCACATTGCCACTTTGAAAAGCTTGCCGTTGACCTCAACATCGACGTCTTGACGAACCTTGGCTTCATCGTCAGCATCAGTTTGACTAGCTGAACTAGGTGACAACTTGATAGCGGAGTAGTCAAGCCCTTCCTCAACCCATTTCGTCGAGTGGCTTACCGCAGCGAACGCTTCGCTTTCGAGGATGGCGATGTCGGCCGGAATAGTGGTTGCTACGCCTTCAATCTCAAACTCGTTTAGAGCTCTCAACGTTCGGGCGATACAGGTGGCCCGATCGGCTCCCCAGCAGATAAGTTTGCCAGCCAAATTGTCGTAGTACTGGCTGATGGTGTCACCAGCCTCGTAACCGCCGTCCCAACGAACACCGAACCCGGATGGAACCGTCAGTTTGGTGATTGTGCCCGGCGCCGGAAGGTACTTGCCGTCGGTCGGGTCTTCGGCGTTGACTCGAACCTCTATGGCGTGGCCGTTGACGGCAATGTGGCTTTGGTCGAAGCTCAGTTCTTGTCCCGCCGCCACTCGGAGTTGTTCAGCGACGAGGTCAAGGCCGGTTACCAATTCGGTGACCGGGTGCTCAACCTGAAGTCGGGTATTCATTTCCAGGTAGAAGAATTCGCCGTCTTCGTAAAGAAACTCGACCGTGCCAGCGTTGGTATAGCCACAACCGTTAGCCACCTTGAGCGCCGCTTCGCCCATGGCCGCCTCGGTTTCCGGTGGCAAACCAGGAGCTGGCGCTTCTTCGATGAGCTTTTGGTGTCGGCGTTGAGCCGAGCAATCTCGTGTGCTGAGGTAAACAGAGTTTCCGTGTTGGTCGCACAGAACCTGGACTTCGATGTGGCGAGGCGACGTCAGGTACCGCTCGATGTAGCACTCGCCCCGACCAAAGTACGCGATAGCTTCTCGCTGAGCGGCTTCGAAAGCATCTTCGGCCTCATCGGCTGAAGCGACAACTTTCATGCCTCGACCGCCGCCGCCATAGGCAGCTTTGATAGCCACTGGCCACCCGTGCTCAGACCCGAAGGCAATGACGTCGGATGCTGATGAAAGGAATTCGGTGGTGCCAGGAACTCCGAATACGCCTACGTCGGTGGCTGCTTTTCGGGCGCTGATCTTGTCGCCCATCACCTCGATGGCCTCGGGGGGTGGTCCAACGAACGTGATTCCTTTGGACGTGATCGCTCGGGCGAAGTCAGCGTTCTCGCTAAAAAACCCGTATCCAGGATGAACCGCATCGGCACCGCAAGAATCGATCGCGGCAACAATGGCATCGGTGTTTAGATAGCTCTCTGCCGCGGTTTGCCCGCCGATCGAGATAGCTTCGTCAGCTAGTCGAACATGAAGAGAGTCGCGATCTAGTTCTGAGTAGACAGCTACAGTCTGGATGCCAAGCTCTTGGCACGCTCGAATAATTCGGACAGCAATTTCGCCTCGGTTGGCGATCAGGACTTTATTGAACACGTGACTAATCTAGGCGCACATGGGTCAAAGAACAGAACTAGAGCCGCTTAAATCAACCAGATTTCGCTCAATTAGCCACATGAGTGAGACCGGCTCAACTAATGCAGACCTTCTGGCCCAAGCAAACCAGCACAACAGTGATGGCCAGGTATTGCTTGCCGATCATCAAACAGCTGGCCGCGGCCGTCAAAATCGGACCTGGCACGATGACCCAGGCAGTTCTCTTTTAGTTTCGGTGCTGCTTCATCTTGACCGGTCCATCGCCCCTGTCGTGCCGTTCTTAGTTGGAATGGCTGCGGTCGACACTGTGGCTCAGATGACAACGCCCAGCGATGAAATCAAAGCCCCCGTCGGCGAGTCGGTGTTAACAGGGCCAGCGGGTCTGAAGTGGCCGAATGATGTTCTAGCCCCTCTATTCGATGAACGGAAACTGGCGGGTATTCTGGCCGAATCCACAACCCACGGCGGCGATAGCCGCAAAACGGTGGTTGTAGCTGGAATGGGTTTGAACTTGCGGTGGTCCCGGATCCCACCAGAACAAGTAGCGGACACCGCAGTCACGCTTGAGGAAATACTGGGCCGTCCGACGGAACGAAACGACGTGCTGTATCGGTACTTGACCCATCTCGAAACGTGGCTGCAAGTTCTTGAGTCCGACGGGGCGGCGACCATTATCAACGGTTATCGCAACTATTGTTTAACGCTGGGTCGTAGGGTTCGGTTTGTCACTTCGACCGGTGAAGTGGCCGGGATAGCCGAAGGCGTCGCTGAGAGCGGCGCTCTCCAAATTAGAGCGGATGACAACAGTGAGATGGTCGAACTGTTCTCCGGCGACGCCCACCACGTGTAGCTACCGCTGGCCCAAATATTTGGCTTAAGTGCTCAACGAGCGAGATTGGTGGCCGATCTCTAAGTCGTATGGCCTACTTCTTCGCCGCCCGTGACCGCCGATCGTTGCCTAATCGAGCGATAACCACGCTTCTTAGCTGTATTTGTGGCGTCACCGTTGCTGTGGCCGCGGTTGCTGCCCCGCTCGCCACTGGACCAGTCTCAGCTGCACCTGTTGTCCGGCAACAGGATCAGTCCGGTGAGACGACCCCGACCCTAGCTGAGAATCAAACAACCGAGAGCGCAACGGTCGATCAACCGACCACCAGCGCATCAACTGCGTCAACTGAAACATCGCCGACAGAGGCGCCTTCTGACAACAATTCATCAACGGCTCCAACGGACGGGTCACAAGCGGCAACGACCGATGTTCCTGTTGAGCAAGCACCAGAAACGACACCGCCGGAGACGACCCTTCCAGAAACTACCGTGCCCGACAATTCGACCGATACGACCGGAGTCGACCCGACGTCAACCGAACCTACTGTCGACGAACCGTCAGTCACCGGACCCGACGGATCGGTGATTGATGACTCGTCCACCACGATTGACCCGTTGACCGGCGAAGCGCCTAACGATGAAGTTCCCGACGGTTCGATAACCGTGCCCGACCCCGATCGAACCTACAACCAAGCTGGCTACAAGCCGGCCGAAGTTCTGTGGAGTAGCGTCGCCGCAGCCGAACAGAAACTAGCTGATGTTGAGTTGAAACGAGTAGAGAGCATCCGACAAATACGAACCTTGCGGGTCCGATTAAAGGAGCTTGGCTACAGCCGAGAACAGCTCGATGCAGAGAGCACAGCGACGCTAGAAGAACTGCTTGAGGCCACCGATCGGGTAAAGGGCCGAGCCATGCACGACTACCGGATGCACTCCAAGAATGGACGCACCAACGAAGCGCTTTTCTCTGCCAGCCCGGGAGATGACGGCGGCGTTGACTTTGACGCCATTCTTGCTGGCCAACGCGAATTGAAGCTAAACGAGCTCGTCATCTCGGTCGGGAGCGAACAACTTGGTGAGCTGGCTGACCTCAAGGGTTCGCTTGATTCAGAGTCATTCGAGGTATTCGAGCGGCTTCGAGTAACAACGGAGTCTCTGGCTATCGCCGAGGAGGAAATGTTTGTTCATGACCAGGCAGCCGAGCAAGCCAAAATTGAATATGAAGCGTTCAGTATCGGGAGCGAGGTCTTCATCGAAGGAGCCGTTTTCCCAATCGCCCGGCCGTACTCGTTGCCGCTTATTGACAGTTTCGGATTTCCTCGTATGCCAGGGACAGCCGATGAGCACTGGCATGAAGGTATCGACATTTTCGCCCCCAAAGGAACTCCACTTCTTGCTACCGAACGAGGCGTAATAGCTCGGCTAGGGTCCGGTCGGCTTGGTGGTCTCAAGTTCTGGTTAGTCGGGGAGAGCGGTTCGGAATGGTACTACGCCCACCTAGATAGCTTTGCTCCAGGACTCACCAACGGAATGGTTGTTGAAGCCGGTGATCTTGTTGGCTACGTCGGTAACACCGGTAACGCCAGAACGACACCACCGCATCTGCATATGGAGCTGCATCCAGGCGGCGGGCGACCAGTAAACCCATATCCGATTCTGAAGGTGATCTCTGACGTTGAGATTCTTGGCATCGAGAACGGCACCTTCACCGATTCTCCCTACCAGCCATACGTCCAACCCGGTAGCGAACTAGAGCCCGAAGTAGATCCGGGCACCGAAACCACCATCGCCGACGGAGAAGATACAACAACCTCAGAATCAACGACCACCCAATTAGAGTCGACGACGACCGTGGTCGAGCCTTCGACTACTACGCCGCCGGTTGACCCATCGACGACTTCTGCTCCTCCGCAAACAGAGCCAACGGACAATCAAGTAACGACCACTGATGCCGTAGGGGAGCCGACCACCGAGCAGCCAGCCTCAACCGAGACTCCACCAGAGTCAGCACCGACGGCGCCAACCTGTTCCAGTAGCGAATCAGACCCAGACGGGGACGGCTGGGGCTTCGAGAACAACGAGTCCTGCATCGTTCCCTAGGTGACGCGTTCGCTACGTTGTTTAGCACATCATATATGAGTACCCGTAAGCGATGGATTCCCTTGGTGCGAGACTCCGAACTGATCATTGTTGACGAGCCGAGCGCTGGGTTGTACTTCGGTGACCGCGAGTCGCTGATTGTAAACCTCGACCCGATCGCTATGTCGTGGTTCGGCGTAACTGTCCATCCCGATACCGGTCGGACCCACGGTGTTGTTGGTTCAGCCCACCGTGTCGAGGATGATCTCCGCGTCGATGGTTGCGGTGACATTCCCGACGTCAACTATCGGAGTCCTGGATCCCAATCTGGCGAGACAACGGGATCGGAGCAACAAATAGGTCATGACAGCACACAGGTTTCAGCACCAAAGCTTCGTTTACGCCCACTAGGATCGTCATTAGTGAGCTATGGGTTTATCCGTGGGTGCTAATTCATGCCGGTAGCGGTCGGTTTCATCCTGTTCTTCGTGTTGATTTTGGGCAACGGATTTTTCGTGGCGCTCGAATTTGCGCTTGTCGCTTGCGATCGAGCAAAGCTAGAGGCGGTAGCTGAAGGCGGGAGCTTCTCGGCCCGAGCTGCGGTTGCCGCCCACAAACGTCTCTCATTCCACCTTTCGGGAGCTCAGCTCGGGATAACCGTAACCAGCTTGGTGCTCGGCTTCCTTGCCGACTCGCTCGTCGAACCCCGGATTACCCCTTTGCTTGAGCCGTTCCCGGTTCTGACCGGACCGACAATTTCGGTGATTATCGCTCTGGCTGTCGTTGCGGTACTGCAGATGCTGCTCGGCGAACTTATTCCCAAGGGAATAGCGGTTGGCCGTCCCGAGCGGACATCCCAGGCATTGGCACCAATCGCTTTAGTCCTTCATGGAGCCTTTAGCCCTCTGATCCGACTGTTCAACGGCGCTGCCAACTGGATCATTCGTAGCTGGTTTGGTCTTGAACCGACCGAGGAGTTAGCCGATCTTCAATCGTTGGAAGATCTTGAGTTTCTAATTCGGACATCGGGAGTTGAAGGCGCCATCGAGCCGGACGAGTTGACACTTTTGACCCGAACGATTCGATTCGGCGATAAGACAGCAGCCGAGGCCCTAACTCCTCGCGTTCACATCGATGCGGTAGCTAGTACCGCCAATGTAGAAGAGTTGCTGGTTCGAGCTCGAGATTTCCGACACACTCGCTTACCGGTATTTCGTAACGATCTCGACGACATCGTCGGTGTTGTCGATATTTCAAACGCGTTCACAATTGCTACTAGGGACCGATCCACGACGTCGGTGACAGCGTTAATGTCTGAACCGTTGATCGTTCCTGAGACCCGAGACCTCGTCGACATAATTGACGACTTCCGCACCGCTAATTCACAGCTGGCGATCGTGATTGATGAGCACGGAGGAACGGCTGGTCTGCTGAGCCTCGAAGATCTCTTAGAAGAGATCGTTGGCGAGATCGATGATGAGTACGACGAAGCCACAGTCTTGACCGTCGGTGTAGGCGACGGCGTGTTTCTGTTGGCAGGAACGCTCCACCTAGATGAAGTAAACGATGCCTGCGGTTTGGTGCTCCCCGACGGTGAGTACGAGACATTGGCTGGATTCATGTTGGTGCAGTTTGGTCGCGTTCCCTCGGTGGGGGACCAGACCGAAACTGGCGAATGGCAGCTCGAAGTTACTGAAATGGACGGCCTTCGGATCGCTTCTGTTCGAGCCACGCAGCGCACCGATCAGCCCTCAAATGGAGCTGTCCAATGATCGGCGCTGAAACCACCGAAGGAATGAGCGGGACGCTTATCTTCTGGGCCTTGGTGGCCAGTATCGGGCTCGTAATACTAAATGGGTTCTACGTTGCGTACGAGTTCGCATTACTGGCGGCCAAACGATCTAGTTTCGAAGCCGAACAAGATTCTCGAGGTACCTTCGTAAACGCATCAGCTCGGGCCAGCATGTCGGATCTGTCGATGCAGCTAGCTGGCGCTCAGCTGGGAATTACCTTGGCCTCGTTGGCTCTTGGTCGAATTGGTGAACCTGCGTTCGAGGCGCTGATAGAACCGGTAATTGGCTCGCAGCTTTCGCACGATGTGGCAGTTGGCGTTGCCTTCACAACATCACTAGTTGTGTTTACCTTCTTGCATCTTGTTTTCGGAGAGATGGTTCCAAAAAACGTCGCACTAGCGGCGCCAGACGCGACGCTTCGATGGTTAGTCATCCCGTATCGGATGTACTTATTCGTGTTTCGCCCCATCGTGCAATTGCTGAATTGGATTTCGAACTTGGGAGTCCGAGTTTTCGGGATCGAGCCCCGAGACGAACTGCTGGCGGTCCACACTCCATCCGAGTTGGCCGCCATCGTTGCTCACTCCCGCGAGGGAGGAGCGATCGAAGCCGACGATGCTGAAATGCTGCATGGCGCTATCGATTTTGCCCGAAGAACTGTTTCTGAGATTGCAGAACCAATCGCCGACCTCGCGTCGATCCACCTCGGAAGCTCGGCGATACAACTTGAACAGGTCGTGGCCGAGAGCGGCAAAGACCGCATTCTGGTATTTGACCCAACTCGCAGTGTCGAACCAATTGGGTACCTCCACGTCAGGGTCTTATTGGGAATCGAGAACGGGCAGCGAGCTGCTCCAATCCCCGGTTCCTTTGTCCGGAAAATGGCGGTGGTAGATGGAGATCGGTCGCTGATCGAAACACTGAGGCTGCTACGAAGGGTTCGCCGACAACTGGCTGTCGTCCACCTATCGAACGACCCCTCAGATGATGCCGCTACCGGCGACGTCCAACCGAAGCTAGCGATCGTTTCAGTTGAAGAAGTTGTGCGGGCGCTACTTCGAGACCCGGCTGAAGCCGAATCAGAAAAGTTGGGATCCTCTGGCTCACAGGGCGAGCCTGAGTCGGCTGTTTGAGCGTTCAGCCGAGGGATCGGGCTAAGCGGGCGAGCAAGGTGAATCCGCTGATTGGGCCAATTTCGACATTTGTGGCATAGCGACAATCTATTAACCAGATCTCACCCAGAAATGGCTCAGAGAGGCAAAAAGTGGCCTGTTTTCGTCTCAACGAGGGTCGCCAGTGAAGAATGTGGGTCGAGATCTCGTCGTTGGTCCGGTAATCTAGTGACTGTGCGGAGTCGTGCTCTTACGAAAGTCGTCGCGTCACCTCTTGTGGCTGTCTCCTTGGCCCTCGTCTTTTTGATGATCACGCCAGCTAGCAGCTCCGCTGCTTCCACTAACAATTCTGTCTCCCCGATCTGGGCAGTCTCAATAGCGATGCAGACTGCGGAATCGTCAGATGATCTGGCTGCCGCCACGCCAGCGTTAGGCCTCAGCGATTTACGGGTCAAAGTTAAAGAGACTGAGATTGAGCTACAGGTCGCAAAGTTAGAAAAGCAAACCGATGATCGGAAGTTGGCCGCATCGAAATTGGCGGTCGAGGAACTCAACGTCGAAGCGGCCGAGATCGCCGATTCGACCGTTCAAAGTGCATTGACGAACTATCAGTCGACCGAGTTTGATGCCGGCCCGGCCGACTTGGACGACATCAACGAAGCGCTGCGGGCCAATGAGCTGGGCGACGCTGCGATCCTGGCCGATACCGAAACCTTCGACGCCTACCGGGACAAGGTGAAAGACCTCGAAATCGCCCAAGCAACGTTGGCCGCTCGTCAAGCACAAAACGACACCATGTCGTCCTACATCGCTGAGGTGCAAACAAACTACGCAACGGACTCAGCTCGATTGGCCGATCTCGAAGAGGCTCGATTCCAGCAAGTTGCGGTTGAAGAGTCGGTGGCAGCAACAACGTGGGCTCAATCTCGGGGGCGTAAAGTCGGCTTTTATCTATTCACCTGCCCGGTAAACGGAAAACACGACTTCATCGACTCATGGGGCTTTCCACGCTCTGGTGGACGCAAACACAAAGGGGTCGACATTATGGCCAAAACCGGTGTCGAGATCGTCGCTCCAGTTTCGGGCCGAGTCGAACACCGGTCGAACCGAGTTGGCGGTCGGTCGTTTCACCTCTGGGGTGCCGACGGCAACTACTACTACGGCACCCACCTGTCGGCCTACGGCAAGAGCGGCGAGGTAAACGCTGGTGAAGTTATTGGCTACGTCGGCGATGACGGGAACGCAGCTGGCTTACCTCACTTGCACTTTGAGATCCACGCCGGCGGCCGGGGGAACCAGATCAATCCGTTCATTGACTCAGCTGCTGTTTGCGACGGAGCTATTTACTAGCTTCACTTAGCCTTGATGGCCACCGCAGTCTAGTTTGAGAGCCATGCCTCTCAGCCCAGATCAACAAAGAGCGCTCGCCGAGCTGATGCATGAGCTCGTCGGAGCTTCGGTTGATCAGGTTGACCAGTTGACCGGAGGGGCTAGTCGCGAAACGTATCGACTTTCGGTGTCGGACAACTCGGGTGCCACACACGCTTACATTCTCCAACAAGAGCCTGGTGAACCTCGTTTGGCCAATGGGTTGGCCGACGAAGCGATGCTTATCAAAGCCGCGTCGATGGCTGGCGTGCCAACCGCAACGGTTCTGGTGGCCAATGCTGGAACTCCGCAACGAGACTCGCTGGCCCAGAGTTTCATACTCTCCGAAGCTGTTCCCGGAGAAACGATCGCCCGTCGAATTTTACGTGAACCTAGTTTTGAAAAGGCCCGCCTAAAACTTACCTCCCAACTTGGTCGATCTCTAGGCCTACTCCATTCTCAAGTCGATGGATCGGCCATTCCCTGGCTGGCCGAGGTTGACCAGATCGAACACTACCGATCCATGATCGATGAGATCGGAATCGTAAGCCCGAGCCTAGAATTAGGCTTAGCTTGGCTCGAACGGACCCAGACCGAGTGCCTAGATCAAGTTGTTGTCCATGGCGATTTCCGGCTCGGCAACCTTATTGTCGATGAAAACGGTCTGGCCGCCGTCATCGATTGGGAACTTGCGCACCTTGGCGATCCAATGGAAGACCTCGGGTGGCTCTGCATCCGAGCCTGGCGGTTCGGTGGTGACAAACCAGTGGCCGGACTCGGCGAGCGAGCGGAGCTGTTCGCCGAGTATGCCGGAGTAGTCGGCCGTCCGGTCGATCCAGACGCGGTTCACTGGTGGGAAGTAATGGGAACGCTGAAGTGGGGGGTCATGTGCGCCATCCAAGCTGAACGTCACCTGAAGGGGCAGCACCGTTCGGTTGAGCTGGTTGCTATCGGGCCCCGATTAGCCGAGCAAGAGTACGACCTTATCGAACTGATAAGACCTGAAGTTCTCACATCACCTTCGATGGCCAGCACCGGCACTGATTCGGCGGTCGACCCAACCGGAATTGGTTCATCAGCAGAACAGACCGACCTGTCGACCGGAGCCAGCGAAGGGGGTGGACGCCCCACATCGGTCGATCTGTTAGCGGCGGTCGAGGAGTTTTTACGCTCAGATTTGGGTGAGGGATCTGACCCTCGACTGAAGTTTCACGCCCGAGTAGCAGCCAATGCGTTAGCTATTTCTCGTCGGGATCTATCTTTGGCAGAGAATTCGCGCCGCCACAACCGCGACGAACTTCACGCGTTGGGCTTTACCTCCGAACGGTCACTGGCGGACGCTATCAGATCTGGGGAAGCCAACACCGAGGGCGACGATGGCATTGAAGTTTGGCGCTACTGCTATAACAGCGTCGTTCGGAGATTGCAGATCAACAACCCCAAGTGGCTTAGGTAGCCACGCCCTGGGTCGTTTCAGGCTCCGATGGTGTGATACCCGCCGTCAACGTGCACGATTGAGCCCGTTGTTTGAGGGAACCAATCGGAAAGTAGAGCAACACAAGCCTTGGACACGCCTTCAGAGTTGGTGACGTCCCAGCCAAGTGGAGCCCTTTTCTGCCATTCATCCTCAAAGGCGGCGAAACCGGGGATTGATTTTGCTGCGATCGTTTTCATCGGACCAGCAGCTACCAGATTGGAACGAATTTGCTGGCTTCCCAGTTCACGGGCCAGATACCGGTTCAGTGATTCGAGCGCAGCCTTGGCCACTCCCATCCAGTTGTATGCCGGCCATGAAACAGTGGCGTCGAATGTCAACCCGACTAACGAACCGCCCTCGGTCATAAGGGGAGAAACCACGTCAGCCAACGAACGGAGAGAGTAGGCGGAAATTTGAACCGCTGTTGCCACATCATCCCAATCGGGGGCCATGAAGTCATCGCCAAGGCAGGTCTCGGGGGCAAATCCAATGGCGTGTAGCGCTCCATCCACTCGCCCCCAGCGCTCCTTGAGTTCCGCTTGCACTGCCTGCAAGTGATCGGCGTTGGTTACATCTAGTTCCAGCACATCGGGTACTGGGTCAAGCTTCCTTGCTGTTCGTTCAGTCAGCCGCATTGGTCGACCAAAGCTGGTAAGAACAACCTCGGCACCCTCACGTTGCGCTAGCTCAGCAACGCCATAGGCCAACGAGTCAGCTGTGAGGACACCAGTTATGAGTAGTTTCTTACCTTCGAGAATGGCCATAGCTATGTGACTATAGGCCGCACTCCCAACGTTACATCTACGCCTAGGAACTTGCCTTTACGTGGGTAGGAATCAGTGCTGGTTGGCCCTGGGACGAAATTTGTCCCGACCCTAGTTGTTCTCATGGGTCAAAGACAAGGTACGATTCGACACGGTGATAAAGCTTTACGATACGGCCCGAGCCGAAGTGGTTCCTTTCGAACCTGAGCATCTAGTAACCATGTACACATGCGGCATCACACCTTATGATGCGACGCATCTAGGGCACGCCGCCGCATATCTCGGCTACGACGTTTTACAGCGGCGTCTGCGAGATCTCGGCCACGAGACACGGTGTGTCCGAAACGTGACTGACGTTGATGACGACATTCTCCGCAAAGCTCGTGAACTAGACATGCACTACCTGGATTTGGCTGCCGCTGAGACGGCTCGATTCGACGACGACATGGTGGCGTTAGGAATGCTCCCTTCGTGGAGCGAGCCGAGGGCAACGTCGGCCATCGCCGACATTCGAGGATTTGTCGGGATGGTGCTCGATAACGGCCACGCTTACCAGGCTGGGGGTGCCGTTTACTTCGACATCAACTCGTGGCCCGACTTTGGTTCTATCTCGTCCTACGACCGAGCAACCATGCTTGCGTTGGCTGCTGAGCGAGGCGGAAACCCGGATGACCCGAACAAGCGTGATCCGCTCGACTTTGTTCTTTGGCAGCCATCGGCCGATGGCGAGCCGGCGTGGGATTCGGTATGGGGGCCAGGTCGACCGGGTTGGCATATCGAGTGTTCTGCCTTAGCCCTCCGTGAGCTCGGAACCACCATCGATCTCCATGGGGGCGGAACCGATCTGATCTTTCCCCACCATGAGTGTGAAGCGGCTCAATCGACTGCCGCAACCGGCGAACCTTTCGTCCGACACTGGATGCATCAGGCCATGGTTCGCATGGATGGTGAAAAGATGTCAAAGTCGCTCGGGAATTTGGTGTTCGTAAGCGACCTTCGCAAAGAGTTCGACACCCGGGCCATCCGTCTCGGGATTCTGGCCAACCACTATCGAACCGAATGGGAGTGGAGCACCGATTTGATGCCAACAGCGGCAAAGCGTTTAGAACGTTGGCTCGCAGCCGGAGTTGGAGATGGTGCCCTGGACGCCGTTCGGGCTTGCCTCGACAACGACCTTGACACACCAGGTGCCATTGCAGCGATCGACGCCGCGGTTGATGCCGGTGAAGGGATTAGCGTTGCCGCATTACTCTTGGGGGTAGATGTCGAGACGCCGATCAGTATCGGGACCAACAAGGCTGTTGAGGCTTAAGGTCGACAATGTTTAAGGTAGGATGACCGGTGTGGTAGCCGCACGCAGTAGCGACGAAACACATACCAACGCTGAGGATCACAGCGAGAGAGCTGCGCACGGTATTCCAGAAGGAATTGGTCGTCATCAAGCGACGGTTAAAAGTATCCTTAAACCACTCTTCGATCGACTTTGGAACTTCGAGGTTTCAGGTCTTCATAACGTTCCTCCGAGTGGCCCAGCAATTCTGTGCCCAAACCATGCAGCTGCAATCGACTCAGCTTTTGTTCCTGCGGTTCTCGACCGTCGGGTCATCTTTGTTGGTAAGTCTGAGTACCTTGATGACTGGAAGACAAAGCGCCTGCTGCCAGCGCTGGGAATGATCCCGCTTGACCGTCGAGGTGGAGATCACGCAAAGGCCGCTCTTAACGCGGCCCGAGAGGTTCTGCTACGGGGGGACTTATTCGGGATTTATCCGGAAGGAACTCGAAGTAGATCGGGCAAGCTCCACAAAGGCCACACCGGGGCGGCTCGGCTCGCAGTTGAAACCGGTGTGCCGATTATTCCTGTTGGGCTACTTGGAACTGCTGCTGTCCAGCCTCCAGGTAAGACACGGCCTCGATTTAGGAAAACGGTGACTGTCCGCTTCGGGCAGCCGATCTTTGCTGATCGATATGCCCATCGGGTCGGGGATCGAGTGCTTTATCGAGAGCTAATCGACGAGGTGATGTTTGAACTCCAGCGCCTGACTGGTTTGGACTACGAGCATACCTACGCTGGCGTAGCGTCCAAGCAGCAACCCGAGACCGCTGAGCGCGGTACCGAACCACATGGGACAACGGAGCCTGGAGCCGAAGTTCTCCAGCCAAGTCGGCCAACCTTGGAGCGACAGAGTTCTGCCGAGGTACTAGTTTCGCCTGCTCTAACGTCACTTGATGAACTGGTCGGTTCCTCTTTCTAACCTTTGTGTTACCAGGTTCTTGCGAACCGTTCAGCCAACAGGCTCACCTCGGTAGCAGTCGTGGCTCACTCAGTAAGCTGCGATATCGAAATTGGTCCATCGTTATCGTTCAAGCCTTCTAGAATCGACGATGTGTCTACCATTTCTGCGTCCAACGTCTCGGTTACTCTGCCCGATGGTTCAAGTCGAACTCTGGCCGAGGGGTCGACCATCTACGACTTGGCCGCCGATATCGGCCCTGGCCTCGCCAAAGATGCGATCGTCGGGGTCATCGATGGCCGTGAGGTCGACCTCGATCATGTTTTAGTTGATGGTCAAGCGGTGGAAATTGTCACGGCCGACTCTGAAGCAGGTCTGCACGTGCTACGTCACTCGACCGCCCATGTGCTGGCCCAGGCGGTTTTGGACCTATGGCCCGGCTCGACGTTCGCAATAGGTCCGCCGATAGAGAACGGCTTCTACTATGACTTCGAGTTGCTGAACGGAGCGACGTTCAACGACGAAGATCTCGACCGGATCGATGCCAAAATGCGGGAGATCATAGCCGCTGATCAACCGTTCATCCGTTCCGAAGTTGATCCCGAAGCGGCGTTAGCTTTGATGGAAAACCATCAATACAAAAAGGCCATTATCGAACAAGTCTCATCGGGCGAACGGGAAAGCGATTTGGCACTTGAAGCTAGTGGCGACGTCATCAGCTTCTACCGAAATACCGATGAATTTGTTGACATGTGCGTCGGGCCTCACGTGCCGTCGACTGGACGACTCGGACACTTCAAGTTGATGACAGTGGCTGGTGCCTATTGGCGGGGCGACGAACGCAACCAGATGTTGCAACGAATTTATGGCACGGCCTGGGCATCGAAGAAGCAGTTGAAAGCTCACCTACATCGGTTGGAAGAAGCAGCTAAGCGAGATCACCGCAAGCTGGCTAACGAATTGGATCTCCTTTCCTTTCCCTCAGAGCTAGGAGGCGGGCTAGCGGTCTGGCACCCCAAGGGCGCCATCATTCGAAAACTGATGGAAGACTACTCTCGCGAGCGGCACGAAAACGGTGGCTACGATTTCACTTACACGCCCCACTTGGCCAACGCCAAGCTGTTTGAGACGTCTGGACACTTGGACTTCTACGCCGACGGGATGTACCCGCCGATGGAGATGGACAACGGAACCTACTACCCCAAACCAATGAATTGTCCTCTGCACGTTCTCGTCTATCGATCTCAACAACGGTCGTATCGAGACCTGCCGATTCGGCTGTACGAACTCGGAACCGTCTACCGGTATGAACGGGCTGGGACTCTGCATGGCTTGTTGCGTATACGAGGTTTCACCCAAGATGATTCTCACATCTTTGTAACCGAAGAAGGTCTTGCCGATGAGCTAGCTGGCTTATTGAATTTCGTTCTCAGCGTGTTGCGGGCGTTTGGGTTCGACGATTTTCAGGCCAAGCTCTCGACGAGGCCAGCCGAGAAATCGGTCGGCTCGGATGCTCTATGGGATCATGCGACCGACAGTTTACGCCAAGCCCTCGACCAAGCCGAGCTTGACTACACCGTCGACGAAGGCGGTGGTGCTTTCTACGGTCCCAAGATTGACGTGGACGTCAAAGATGCAATTGGGCGGTCGTGGCAACTGTCAACCATTCAAGCTGACTTTACGCTTCCTGAACGGTTCGAGCTGGAATACGTCGCCAATGATGGGGCAAGAAAACGCCCGGTCATGGTTCATCGGGCGCTGTTTGGTTCGGTCGAGCGTTTCTTTGGCGTTCTTGTCGAGCACTTTGCCGGCAACTTCCCAATGTGGTTAGCTCCGGTCCAGGTCGAGGTATTGCCGGTGGCAGCCGACCATGAAACCTACGCTCGGACCGTTGTCGAAACGCTTGAACGGGAAGGTATCCGAGTCGAGTTTTCCGAGGCCACGGATCCGTTAGGCAAACGAATTCGGAATGCCAAAAAGCAGAAGACGCCCTATGTGCTAGTCGTCGGTGATGACGACGTCTCGGCTCAAACCGTTGGAGTCAATCCGCGCGGGGGAGAGGTCGATCGAGACGTTCCTTTGGGTACGTTCGTTGCGACCGCGGTAGCTGAGGCGAAGCGGTAATCAATGGAGAGAATAACCGCTGGTTGGCGGATGGCCGACCAAGCCGGGAACGGTGCAGACGGTGAACCAACCACGTTGATTCAGCCTGAACCGGGTAAAACCCTATTCGAAACTATTGAGCAATCTGGATTGCCGGACAGCCAAACCTTTGTTATCGATCGGAGTGGCGTTGTTTTCGCCATGCTGAATATTTACCCGTACACCTCAGGTCATGTGATGGTGCTGCCCCGACGAGCGGTCGCCAGCTTGGCTGATCTGACCGATGAGGAGTATCGCCAGTTGTGGAGTCTTGTTCGGGTGGCAGCGACTGCAGTCGAGCAGGCGTTTCAACCACACGGTTTGAACATTGGTCTGAATCAAGGGGTCGCTGGAGGCGCCTCACAACCTGAGCACTTGCACGTTCACGTCGTTCCGCGTTGGTCAGCGGACACGAATTTCATCACTTCAGTGGCCGATACGCGGATCTTGCCGCTAACTCTTCAGGACGCCTGGGAGCGAATTCGTGACGTTTGGCCCCTCAGCGATCACCCAGACTCAGACCCGGCCTAAAATGCCCTTGATGGAACAAGACGACCTTGACAATCCGATTGTTGATGAGCTGCCAGAAGATCTTCAGCCTGGCCTAGTTGACCCCGAAGACTACGTATTTCCCAACAACAATCGACGGCGGATTCCGGGCTATCTCTACCTAGCCATTGCTGGCTTGCTTGTAGCGACGTACTTCTTGTACGGATCGTCCCCGTTTGTTAACGGTGGTCTTATCGGCGCTGCGGTGATTCTGGCTGCGTTCGGTATTTACAGCATCGTCGCTGGTTGGGATTTGAACATCGATGAGCGCGATGCGCTTGTCGCCGCCGTCGGGGCAGCCGGTTTTCCCGTCGGGCACGCTTCAGCACAGATGTTGTGGCGTGGTTGGCTAGGCAAACCTACATGGCGGGTACTTCTCTATTCAGCCGAAGAACCACCGCTAAATCGAGGTTTTGTTTTAGTTGATGGTGTTGACGGTGATGTTCTGAGCACCTTTACCGAGGCGAATCCTGAGGATTGGTCGGAAATCAGCGAAAATTAGTCCGACAAACTGACCCTTCATCTAGACGCTCTCAGCTGGCTTATTCCCACCAAAGGGTTTGTCGATCCATTTCGCTGGTTCAACAACAGCGGTATGCTTGTTTCAGGCGTCGACTACGGATAATTGGCTAAGAACGGCGCCCAAATCGGTAGGAAGCTAGATATGGAAACTGACAGCCCCCGTCTCGTCGGGTTCGAGATCGATCGGCGTTTAGTTCGGGCGATCGTTTTGAGTTCCGACGGCACTGACATCTTGGCCTACGCCGACAGTTCGGTGATGGAGCCGGGCACGCACGATGACGCGTTCCCAAACCCTGGCCCAGCAATCTCGTCGATATGGCACAAGCTTCAGCTGGCCCAGTACAAGTCGCTTCGAGTCGCTGCTTCGTTCGGTTTCCGCCACGCCGGCATCGGTAGTGGTGACTCCATGGCCGGATGGGTTGATGCAATGACAGCCCAGCTTGATGAACCGATCGCGGTTGTACCGCATGGCGACGGCGGGATCAGCTACGCGCCAAAGACCCACATTGAGATCGTCCGAGAAGGATTTCAGTGGGTGGGCTGCGAGCTTGACGCTATTGAACTTGCACCAATCTCAGCGGCCCGAACCTTGGCTTTTCAGCCAAGCGGAGTTTTACGAATCGGATCTGGCGTTGCTTGGCAAGTCAGAATTCACAACGGTTCCGTGCTCGAGGCGCTTCCCTACTCAGGTGGCGTAACTCGTTCTGGCGTTTACGTCGAGTTCTTTGGCCAAGACGAAGAAGCGCTGCCAGCAATTCATGGCGTCGACGTACCAGTTGAACTCTTAGAGTCACAACAGCTGACAGTTGGCACACTTGCGGTCACCGTTGGTGCCGCACTCGGATTGCGTGATTCGGAATCAGTTGGCAACTTCTGCCCTCATCTTGAAAAGTCCGAAAGCTTGGTCGGAACCGCTCAAGTGTGGACTACCGATCCGACATCGAATGACGATAGGCCCCTTACCGCTGAACCCGATGTAAACATCGACTTAACGTCGCCAGAGGGCTCTACAGCCCCAACCAGTGCCGGACCTAGCTTCGGCTTAGTCGACAGAATCGATCCGGATCAGGCTGTAGCCGACAGTTCTGAACGGAACATAGACTCGAGCTCTGGTATCGACGCTGGAGCAACCAAGCCCGAAGACGATGCTGAGAGCGTTGATCCTTCTGACCCGATCGATCCAGCTGGCAACCACGAAGAAGAACAAAGGCTTGATGACGCCGATGCCGATTCGGTCGAGGCTGCTGGCATCGAGTCCGAAAATCTTGTTGAATCCGATGTCGTACAAAGTGATCCTGATGTCGGACCCAGTGCGTCTGCAGAGTCGCAGTCGAGCGAACTGGCCGAGCCTGACGAGGTTG